>NZ_JBNHFQ010000001.1:0-709875 GCF_059090425.1 Arthrobacter sp. B055-34 | reverse complement strand
AGGAAGACAAGATCGTTGCCGGCGCCTCGGATGCCGGCTTTGGTGACGGCGCTACCGGCGCCGGCCCGCCAGACACAGCCGAAGCGATACCGGCGGCTGATGCGGAGGTCGGCAAGGGCAACACGGGCACTACTGGTACGGCGACAGGGCCTCCGGGTGCGAAGCGAAGAGACCCCGGCGGTGCAGGCGATTCGGAAGAGGTGGAAGTGTGGGTGCGCCGGCTTTACACCGCGCCGGGTACCGGGCAGTTGCTCGGGATGGATTCGCGGGCGCGGTTGATGCCCGCCGGGATGCAGCGGGTTATCCAGGCACGGGATCAGCTCTGCCGTACCCCGTGGTGCGACGCGCCGATCCGCCACCACGACCACGTCGTGCCCTGGCGTGACGCCGGAGGGACCAGCGAGATCAACGGGCAAGGGCTGTGCGAAGCGTGTAACCTCGCGAAAGAAGCCGACGGCTGGCACGCCCGAACCATCCCCGGACCGCGGCACACTGTGGAAACCACAACCCCGACCGGGCACACCTACCTATCCACCGCACCGGCACTGCCCGGCACGCCACCGGCAACAGAGCAGCAGGACGATATGCCGGAGCCGGTGTCAATCTTCGAACAGGCACTCGGCCGCATCGACTTCCTCTGCCGCCCCGCCGCCTGATCTGTAATTTCAGTTATTGGCTGCGCGGAAAGCGCGGTTCAGGATTACGCCCTGAACCGCGGCCACTAAGCGGAATCAGCCAGCGTCCCTAGATACAGCTGGATGACTTTGGGATCCTTCATCAATTCACGTCCGGTTCCCGTGTATGCATCCTTGCCTTGGTCCAGCACATATGCGCGGTCGCAGATCTGCAGGCACCGGCGCGCATTCTGCTCGACCATGATTACGGACACTCCGGCGCGGTTGATCTCATGTACCCGTAGGAACGTCTCGTCCTGCTTAACGGGGGAGAGGCCTGCGGAGGGCTCGTCGAGGAGCAGGACCGCCGGTTCCATCATCAGGGCCCGACCCATGGCCACCATCTGCCGCTCGCCGCCCGAGAGCGAACCCGCACGCTGAGTACGGCGCTTGCCGAGCTCAGGGAACAGACTCGTGACAAAGTCAAAGCGTTCCTTGAAATTCTTGGGCTGCTGGAACATGCCCATCTGCATGTTCTCCTCAATAGTCAAAGAAGCGAAGACGTTGTTTGTCTGAGGCACGAAGCCGACCCCCTGCGTGACAAGCTTGTTCGCCTTAAGGCCCGTGAGGTCCTTGCCGCGGACGACCACGGTCCCGGAATGTACCCGCACCAAGCCGAACATGGCTTTGAGCAATGTCGACTTGCCGGCACCATTCGGTCCGATGATGCCGATCAGTTCACCGGGGCGGGCCTCCATGCTGCACCCATTGAGAATATTGACGCCGGGCAGATAACCGGCGACGAGGTCCGTGACCTTGACGACCGCTTCCTGCGACGCAGCCTCGCGGCTCTGCTCACTCATCGCTGTTCCTTACTGTCTCCGGAGCCCGGTTCGCCCGGGCGTTCAGCTCCGCCGTCGAGCTCGGTGATATGGCGGCCGATCACGCCTTCGTCCTCTGTCCCAACAACCGACTCCTGGTCGTGTGAAAGCTGTTCTTCCAGAGCTTCGATTCCTTCCGCATCGCCCAGATCTACATCATGGTGAGCGCCAAGGTAGGCATCGATAACCGCCTGGTCCTTCATGACGTCCTGCGGCGGCCCTTCGGCGACAATCTTTCCTTCTGCCATAACGACAACCCAGTCGGCAATGTGGCGAACCATCTGCATGTCGTGTTCCACGAACAGAACGGTCATGCCCTCAGCCTTCAGGTTCTTGACGTGGTCCAACAGCGACTGAGTGAGAGCCGGGTTCACGCCTGCCATCGGCTCGTCAAGCATGACAAGCTTCGGTCGGACCATCAGGGCCCGTGCCATCTCCAGGAGCTTGCGCTGCCCGCCGGAAAGGGAGGCCGCGTAGTCATCCTTTTTCGTATCCAGTTTGAACTTCTCGAGCAGGATGTCAGCCTGCCTGGTGATCTCCTTTTCCCTGCTGCTCCACATGCCTTTGAAGAGTGCTTTGCTCAGCCTTTCACCCGGCTGGCTGTCCCCGCCGAGACGCATGTTTTCCATTACCGTGAGCTTGCCCATCACCTTGGTGAGCTGGAACGTGCGGACCATACCCATGCGGGCAACTTTGTGGGACGGGACGCCCGCCAGCGAATGGTCGTCGAACTTCCACTCGCCGCTTTGCGGAACGTCGAATCCGGTCAACAGGTTGAATAGCGTAGTTTTGCCTGCACCGTTGGGGCCGATCAACGCCGTGATCTTGTGTCGTGGGACTTCCAGGTATTCGACGTCGACCGCCTTGAGTCCGCCGAAGGTCCGGGTCACATTCTTGGCAATCAGGATCGGATCCCGCTTCTTGCAGCCCGGCGCGGTTTCGCCGGCCGCGATGGGCCTGGTGTCGGTCATGAATTCGGAGGCTGCATGCTCTGGCGCACCGCTTACGGGCGCCGGGACTGCGGTGTTGTTGTCGGTCATGCGAACGCCAGCTCCTTCTTATTGCCCATGACACCTTGGGGCCTGAAGATCATCAACAGCATCAACGCCACACCTACCAGAATGTAGCGAAGCTGCCCGGCTTGGGTGGCTGTGAGGAAGGTGATGTAACCGGCTCCGATTGCACCATAGAGTACGCCCTGGGTCAGTGAGAGGACCACCCAGAAAATCATGGCGCCGATGACCGGACCGAGTACGGTAGCCATGCCGCCCAGCAGCAGGCAGGTCCACAGGAAGAACGTCAGTTCCGTGGCGTAGTTGGCCGGCTGCACGGCGCCGCGCGGCAGTGTGAAGATCATGCCTGCCAGCGAACCGAAGATGCCGCCGATGATGAGGGCCTGCATTTTGTAGGAATACACGTTCTTGCCCAGCGAGCGCACCGCGTTCTCGTCTTCGCGGATGCCCTTGAGCACGCGTCCCCAGGGACTGCGCATCAGCAGCCAGACGATCACGCAGCAGATGGCGACCACACCCCAGCCCACGATCCGGATCCACAGGTCCCGCTCGTTAAAGTCCACCAAGCCGAGGTTGTATTGGCCTGGCGGGATGGGGTTCATGGCAAAGAATCCGCCTTCGAAGGCGGCAAGGCCGTTGGCGGAACCGGTGATAGGGGTGAGTTGGTTGGTGGTGACGATGTAGCGCAGGATTTCTGCCGCCGCGATCGTCACAATGGCCAGGTAATCCGCGCGCAGCCGCAGGGTGGGAATACCGAGCAGGAGTGCGAACAGGACAGAGCCGATGAGGGCGATCAGCAGACCGACGACGAATGGCACATCCCACAGGATCGTAGGAATGGCGAAGCCGTAGGCGCCGACCGCCATGAAGCCGGCCTGGCCGAAGTTGAGTAGCCCGGAGTAGCCGAAATGTACGGCGAGGCCGAGGGCCGCAAGGGCGTACGCCGCCGTCGTCGGGCTGATGACTTCGCCGAAGGCGTTGGCGAGAATGTTGAGAAAGTCCATATCGAAGCTCCTATCCCACTCGCTCTTTACGGCCCAGAATGCCTTGGGGCCTAAACAGGAGTACGACGATCATGATCAAGAGGGCGCCAACGTACTTCAGGTCGGCTTCCAGCCAGAGGGTGGACAGCTCAACAAACAGGCCCACGAGCACGGAACCCAGCAGGGCGCCGAAAATGGTACCCAGACCACCGAGAACGACGCCGGCGAAGATCAGCAGGAGGATCTGCTGCCCCATATTGAACGTCACGCCCGGGCGGTAGTAGGCCCAGAGGATGCCACCGAGAGCAGCGAGCACGCCGCCGGCGGTCCAGACAATCCGGATGACGCGGTCCACATCGATGCCTGATGCTGCGGCGAGGGCCGGGTTGTCCGAAACGGCCCGCGTGGCCTTGCCCAGCCGGGTCTTGAGCAGCAGTAGACCGATGGCGATGATGACGATGGCGCTGACCACCAGGGACGTCAGCGTGTTGCGGCTGATGGAAATGGAGCCGAATTCGAGAATGGGGCTGTTGGCACCGGGCAGCTGCTGGGTGGCACCGCCGAAGAAGAACTGGATGACGTAGCGGCTGGCGAGAGCGAGGCCGATGCTGACGATCATCATCGGGATCAGCCCCGAACCGCGGCGCCGCAGCGGCTTCCACAGCCACGCATCCTGCGTATAGCCGAAGATGGCTCCGCCGACGATCGCTAGAGCTATCGCAAGCCAGACAGGCAGGCCCGCGGCGTTGAAGCCGAAAACGAGCACGGCTCCGAGGGTCACCATCTCGCCGTGGGCGAAGTTCGTCAGGCCGGTGGTGCCGAAGATCAGGTTCAGGCCGACGGCGGCTAGGGCCAGGAGCAGGCCGAAGCTTAGCCCCGCGATCAGGCGTTCAACCAACTGTTCCCCGAAGCTGGCGCCCTGGATAACAATGCCTTCGCCGAGCGGGAAGATCGCTGCCGCGTTGGAGGTGTTGGTGAACGTTACCTCGCGCGGATTGGGCGTTCCTTCCGCAAGCTCCACACCTTCAGGGAAGGTGGAGACATCCACTTCCACTTGATACGTGCCCCGTTCCGGAACCCCAATGGACCAGGAACCGTTTTCTCCGGTGACGGTTTCCCCCGTGAATCCTTCGCCGGTGGCGGTGATTCTGACGCCAGGCACCGGGCCTTGGGCGTTGCGCAGAACACCGCTGATGGTGTCCCGGAACGGTTCGGTCGGCGCACTCGTCGTTGTATCCGGCGCCGGCGCGGGCGCAGTCGTGGCAGCCAGCGAGGGCGAGGCGATGAACAGCATTGCCGCCGTCATAACCAGAATGGCGAGTAACTTCCCCCAGAGCCGAGCGAGCTTCGGCATAGTTCTCAAAATACAAACCTCCACAGTGTGGGGTGGCCCGACGTTTTTGGCGGCAGGCAGCTGACGTCGCCTGTGATCTCTATCACGGGCGTGTCGTTTATGTTACTCGCGGAATTCGTTCAGCATGTTGCGAAATGCTTGCTTTTCATCGCAATCGGATAACACTTGTGCAGGCTCGGTGAAACGAAGCTGCTGTCGGGCTCCGAGGAGGCCGGAGAACACGGACCTCAGGTCAGAGGTACAGCCCTGTGCTCTTGTCATGCTCTTCCGGCTCAGCCACCGCATGGATGTCGCGCTCGCGCAGCAGCACGTAGTCCGTGGCATTGACTTCCACCTCGGCCCGGTCCTCCGGGTCGAACAGCACCTTGTCCCCGACGCTGACCTGGCGCACGTGGGGGCCTGCGGCGACGACGGAGGCCCAGGCCAGACGCTTGCCCATGGCGGCGGTCGCCGGGATCACGATGCCGGATGAAGAACGGCGCTCGCTGCTGTCCTTGTCCAGCGCAACAAGAATGCGGTCATGAAGCATCCGCAGGGGCAGCTTGGTTGCGGCGGTGCGGCTGGAGGAGGAATCGGGGCGCGTGGTCACCCCAGTATTCTAGCCATGGTGCCGGCTTGCGCCGACCGCAGCTGCCGGTAGTCGCTGCAGGCCCGCGGCCGCTTGAACATCGATTCGGCAAGCGAAAACAGACGATCCGGACATTATTCACGGAACGGGATAAATTTCGAGCCTTCAAACGTTGTGATTGGTAGGGTTTAGTCAGCTCGTACCCCCTAGATGGAGGACAACAACAATGGCCATGGGTGGAAATCCGGTCTTCAATAATCCAAATGCGTTCCGCAGCCAGCCACAGCGCTCAGCGAACGCCGGCGCAGGCATGCTCGCAGGCCAGTCGCAAATGTCCAGCCAGCAGCTTAATGAGCTGTACAACCAGCCGTCGGCCGGTCCCGCACAGACCGGGCGGATGACCTACGACGACGTCATCATGAAGACCATGGCCTGCCTGGCCTTGGTCCTCGCCGGTGCCGCCGTCGGTTGGATGATCCCGGCCCTGATGATTCCGGGCATGCTCGTCGGCCTGGTGCTCGGCCTGGTCAACGCCTTCAAGAAGGAGCCGTCCAAGGCCCTGATCCTGGCGTACGCCGGAGCCGAAGGCGTGTTCGTCGGCGGCCTGTCCATGGTGCTCGACTCGATGTACCCCGGCGTCGCACCTCAGGCAGTCCTCGGCACCGTCTGCGTGTTCGCCGTAACCCTGCTCCTCTTCAAGAGCGGCAAGGTGCGCGCGACCCCGAAGGCGATGAAGTTCTTCATGATCGCCATCATCGGCTACGCGGTGTTCTCCCTGGTCAACCTGGGCCTGCAGATGTTCGGCGTCATGGACACCCCGTGGGGCGTTCGCGGCATCGAAATCAACATCATGGGCATCGGCATCCCCCTCGGCGTGATCATCGGCCTGTTCGCCATCGGCCTGGCCGCGTTCTCGCTGATCATGGACTTCACCTCCATTGAGCAGGGCGTCCGCGCCGGTGTGGACCGCAAGTACTCCTGGACGGCTGCGTTCGGCCTGACCGTGACGCTGATCTGGCTGTACGTGGAGATCCTGCGCCTGCTTGCGATCCTTCGCGGTACCGAGTAGCAGCGCATTCCATAGTTCGACCGCAGCGGGTCTCGGCAGCAATGCCGGGGCCTGTTGTGTTTAACGGGCGAATTGGCAGGCGGCGGTCAGGCCAACCGCCGGGCGCCGTCGGCAGGGGCAACCGGAAAGATGACGGGCTGCTTGAATCCGGCCATCCGGAAAGAATTGACGACGGCGGTGCTCACCTTTTCTGCCGCTTCTTCCGGGACAAGGGCGATGGCCGAGCCGCCGAATCCGCCTCCCGTCATCCGGGCACCCAAGGCGCCGTGCTGCAGTGCGGTGTCCACGGCCAGATCCAGCTCGGCACAGGACACTTCGTAGTCGTCCCGCAGTGATAGATGGCTGGCCGCTAAGAGGTCGCCGATGGCTGCGGGTCCGGATGCTTCGCCTTGCGACGTCAGCAGGTGGGCTGTCTGCTGCACGCGTTGGTTCTCCGTGACGACGTGCCGCACGCGGCGGAACGTTGTTTCGTCCAATCGGCCTCGTGCCGCCGAAAGCATTCCTTCCTCCACATCGCGCAGGGAGTCCACGCCCAGGGCTTCGGCGGCCCGCGCGCAGTCGGCGCGCCGCGCGGAATACCCGCCGCTGGCGTGCGAGTGCGAGACCTTCGTATCGACCACCAGCAGCTGCAACCCCGCCTCGTGCAGCGGCAGGGGGACCGGCTGCGTTGCCAGGCTGCGGCAATCAAGGAGCAGGGCATGGTCGCCGCGGCCCAAGAGGGAAGCGGTTTGGTCGAGAATGCCGGTCGGCGCGCCCGCCATCTCGTTCTCGGCCTGCCGGCAGATCTGGACCAGTTCCGGTGGTTCGAAGCCGGCCCCTAGCAGGTCGTTGAGGGCAACGGCCACGGAGCATTCCAGTGCAGCCGAGGAAGAGAGCCCGGCCCCGATGGGGACGTCGGACCCCAGTTGCAGCTCCAGTCCGGGAATTTCCACACCGCGCTGGGCGAACGCCCACACGACGCCGAGCGGATAGGCAGCCCAGCCCGTCACGGCGCCTGGTGAGATGTCAGCGGCGGCCAACGTCACGTCGTCGTACGCGGTATTTAGGGCGGTGGCGCGGACGGTTGAATCATTCCGCAGGGAAACGGCGGCCAGGGTGGAGCGGTCGATGGCCAGCGGAAGGGCAAAGCCGAGGTTGTAGTCGGTGTGCTCGCCGATGAGATTGACGCGGCCCGGGGCGGCCCAGATGCCGTCGGGAGCGCGGCCGAAGCGTTGGGCGAAGGCGTCGGCGGCGGCGGTGGTACGGCGGGTCATGCCGTGTCCGCCGCCCGGAGCCGCGCGGCGGTGTCCTCGGGCGCGGTGTCGTTGATGAAGGCGCCCATGGCGGCTTCCGAGCCGGCCAGGTACTTGAGTTTGTCCTCGGCCCGGCGCGGGGAGGTCAGCTGCAGATGGAGATGGCCGGAGGGTCGGAAGGCTTCGGCGACGGGTGCCTGGTGCCACGCGGCGATGTAGGGAGTGGGTGAGTTGTAGAGGTTGTCAAGCCGGCGCAGCAGTTGCGGGTAAAGCTCCGCGAGTTCGTCGCGTTCCTCTCCGGTCAGAGCGGCGAGGTCGGGGATCTGGCGGTGCGGAACCAGGTGTATTTCCAGCGGCCAGCGGGCGGCGAAGGGAACGTAGGCGCTGAAGTGGCTGCCCTCGACGATCATGCGCGCGCCGTCGGTCCGTTCCGCCGCGAGGACCGAACTGATCAGGGTTTCCAAGCCGCCGGAGCGCAGGTAATGCCGCCGGGCCAGCTTCGCCATGCCGGCGCTGCGCGGCGTGATGAACGGATAGGCGTAGATCTGGCCATGCGGGTGGTGCAGTGTCACGCCGATCTCGGCTCCGCGGTTTTCGAAGCAGAAAACCTGCTGTACTCCGGCCATCGCAGAGAGGGCCTCGGTGCGCTGCGCCCAGGCGTCCACTACCGTGCGGACCCGCTCGAAGGGGAGCGAGCCGAAGGAACCGACATGGTCTTCGGTAAAAGAGATGACTTCGCAGCGTCCGTACGCCGGGGCGCTGGTAGCGGGAGCGTCGTCGGGGGCAGGCAAGGTGCCGAGCTGCGGACCGAAGGACGGGAAACGGTTCTCGAAGACCGCGACCTCGTAGCCGGAGGGAATCTCCGTCTGCCGTGCGCCGTCGGAGGGGCACAGCGGACATTCGTCCGCCGGCGGCAGGTGGGTGCGGTTCTGCCGGTGCGCCGCCACGGCCACCCATTCGCCGGTCAGCACATCGAAGCGCGCCTCGCCGGTATCGCCGCCGCGCGGATCCAGCTGCCGGGCGTCCGCCGAGGAGGTGTCGCGGCGCCGCGTGGCTGCGTCAGGAGCGCTGTCAAAATAGATCAGTTCCCGCCCGTCCGCGAGCCGCGTGGAAGTCATCGTCGTCATGGCGGCTCCTGAGGATGCATTCTCCGGTACGTTTTAGCTATGAGCCACCCTACCTTTGCCACCGGCGAACAGTTCGAGATTGTCCGCGGAGACTCACGCGCCGTTATTACCGAACTCGCAGCCTGCCTGCGGTTGTTCGAGAAGAACTCCGTGCAACTGACCGAGACCTTCGGCGACGACCAGATTCCTCCGGGAGCAGTAGGGATTCTGCTGGCGCCGTGGCCCAACAGGGTGGACAAAGCGGTCTGGACGCTCAACGGCAAGGAACAACGGCTGGACATCACGGAGCTCAAGCGCGGCCATGCCACCCACGGGTTGCTGCGGAACACCGGCTACCGCAAGGTGGAACACACCGAATCCGCCGTTTCGCTGGAGGCCCGGATCTTCCCGCAGCACGGCTATCCGTTCCACCTCACCCACCGCGTGCGCTACGAGCTGGATAACGACGGCGACCTGAAGGTCACGCAGACACTGGTCAACCATTCGGCGGAGGCCGCGCCCGTGGCCCTCGGCGCGCATCCCTACCTGCGGCTGGGTCAGGAAGATACCTCCGGCCTGACGCTGACGGTCCCCGGCGGGACGTACCTGATCACGGACGAGACACTGATTCCCCGGGACAAAGCGGCCGCCGCAGATGGGATGGACCTGCGTGCCGGACGAGAGGTGAGTTCGCTGGACATGGACTGTGCCTACACCGATCTGGTTCCGGCTGCCAGCGGCAGGGTGCAGAGCACTTTGAGCTCCGCGGACGGCCGGTCCGTGACGCTGTGGCAGGACGAAACATTCCCTTACACGCATGTGTTCGTGACCGATCAGTACCCGGGACGGGCCCAAGCGGTGGCCATTGAACCGATGACGGCCCCCGCGAACGCGCTCAACTCCGGCGATGGCCTCGTCTGGCTGGAGCCTGACGGGGAATTCGGCGGCAGCTGGGGCATCAGTGCCGAAGTCAATCCGACGAATGTCGGGGCGTGAATATGAAACTATTGAGACTATGAACCGGCCCTTCCCTGAGAACCGTTCACCGGCCGCCGGTCCGCGCGCCGGAACCGGTGCTGTTGGTGCGCACCATGTCCGCGAGGACGTGCCGTACGCCCTGAGGATCAGTGCTGCCTGGGCCTGGCGGCTCGGGTTGATCATTGTGGTGATCGGGGTGCTGATCTGGCTGCTCAGCTACATTTCGCTGATCATCATCCCGTTGATGATCGCCGCACTGCTGGCGGGTTTGCTCCAGCCCGTGGTCCGGTTCCTCCACAAGGCCAAAGTGCCAGGCGGCCTGGCCGTCGCCATCACGATCCTGGGCTTCCTGGGCCTGATGGGCGGGGCGCTGTCCCTGGTGGGGCGCCAACTCTTCTTCGGGTTCCGGGAACTGTGGGACCAGGCGCTTGAGGGCGTGCGGCAGATCCAGGGCTGGCTGACCGAGGGTCCCTTGGCGCTGACCTCCGCCCAGCTGAACGACTACATCAACGAACTGCTGGACCAGCTGCAGAACAACAGCAGCGCCATCCTCTCCAGTGCCCTCTCCGTCGGTTACACGGCCGGCCACTTCGTGACCGGTCTGCTGCTGGCAATTTTCGCACTGATCTTCTTCCTGCTCGACGGCGAGCGGATCTGGATGTTCGTCGTCGGACTGCTGCCAAGGCGGGCACGCGCGGCAAGCAACGGTGCCGGCCGCAAGGGCTGGAACTCGCTCGTCCAGTACATCCGTGTCCAGGTGTTCGTGGCGTTCGTGGACGCCGTCGGCATCGGTGCAGGCGCGGCCATCATCGGCGTCCCGCTCGCGCTGCCGTTGAGCGTGCTGGTGTTCATCGGCTCCTTCATCCCGATTGTCGGTGCCCTGGTCACCGGCTTCGTGGCGGTGCTGCTGGCCCTGGTCGCCAACGGCTGGGTCAACGCGCTGATCATGCTGGCCATCGTGCTGGGCGTCCAGCAGCTGGAAAGCCACGTCCTCCAGCCACTGATCATGGGCAAGGCGGTCTCCCTGCATCCGCTGGCCGTGGTGATCGCCGTGGCCGGCGGCACCATGGTGGCCGGCATTCCCGGCGCGCTCTTCGCCGTTCCGCTGCTGGCTATCGTCAACACAGTGGTGAAGTACATAGCGGGCCGGGACTGGGAACATGACATCGCAGTCGGCGGGCAGCAGCGGCGCACTGAACTGCTGGCCGAGCCGCCGGGCACGAAAGGTGCGCGCGGGGCCGGAGGGTCTGCGCCGGAGAGCGATGACGGGTCCGGGGGCACTGCGACGAACGACGCCGGGGCCGCCGCAAAGCACGGCCACTCGGTGAAACCTGATGCCAGGGACGGGACTGCGGAGGGCGCCGCCGTCGAGAATACGAAGCCCGCAAAGACTGAAGTTGGGGAACCGGGCGGTAATGCCCCCGAGGATAGGAACGAACTGCGCAAATGATAGATCTGAAAGCACTTCCCGTCACCGTTGACGACATCATGGATGCCGCCGAATTACTCGACGGTGTGATCGAGCTGACCCCGGTCGAACAGTCCCGCGCGCTGGGCCGGATGACCGGATCCGACGTCTACTTCAAGTGCGAGAATCTGCAGCGCGCAGGTTCGTTCAAGGTCCGCGGTGCGTATGTGCGCATGGCCCGCCTGAACGAAGAGGAACGGGCGCGCGGCGTGGTGGCGGCCTCCGCGGGAAACCACGCCCAGGGCGTGGCCGTGGCGGCGGCCAGGCTGGGCATAAAGGCGCGGATCTTCATGCCCATGGGCGTCGCCCTGCCGAAGCTGGCAGCCACCCGCGGCCACGGTGCGGAAGTGGTCCTGCACGGCCACAACGTTGACGAAGCCCTGGCCGAGGCCCAGCGCTACGCCGATGAAACCGGCGCCGTCTTCGTCCACCCCTTCGACAACAAGGACATCATCGCCGGGCAGGGCACCGTCGGCCTGGAAGTGCTGGAACAGATCCCCAACGTGGACACCGTGGTCATGGGGGTTGGCGGCGGCGGACTGCTGGCCGGCGTGGCGACGGCGATCAAGGCCCGCGCCAAGGAGCTAGGCCGCGAGATCAGGGTCATCGGCGTGCAGGCCGAAAACGCGGCGGCCTATCCGCCGTCGCTGGCCGCTGACGCACTGGTGCCGCTGCAGAAAGTATCCACCATGGCGGACGGCATCGCCGTCGGCCGGCCCGGACAGGTGCCGTTTTCCATCATCCGCGAACTGGTCGACGACGTCGTCACGGTCAGCGAGGATGCCCTCGCGAGGGCCCTGATCTTCCTGATCGAGCGGTCCAAGCTGGTGGTGGAGCCGGCTGGTGCCGTGGGCGTGGCCGCGTTGATGGAAGGGGTCATCGAGAATCCCGGCACCACGGCGGTCATCCTCTCCGGCGGCAACATCGACCCAATGCTGATGCTCAAGGTGATCCAGCGCGGCCTGTACGCCTCGGGGCGGTTCATGTCCGTGCGGATCATGCTGGACGACCGGCCCGGTTCGCTGGCCCAGATCTCGCGCATCATCGCCGAGTCGGACGCGAACGTCACCCGCGTGGACCACACCCGGATCGGCGGGTCCATCAGCATGGGCGACGTGGCCATCACCATCGACATCGAGACCAAGGGCCACGAGCACTGCAAGCAGGTGCTGGACAACCTGCGCGCGGAGGGCTTCCAGCCCATCGTTGTGCACTAGCCGTGGCGAACTACGGCGGGCAGGCGCCGCGGACCCAAGCGTCACGGGCGCGGCGGGGACTGGTGGTGCTCGGTGTCCTCACGGCCGTGCTGTGGGGCATCCAAATAGTCAATGTATCGACCGGCCGGGAGCTGAATTTCCTGCTGGGAAACATCCCGCGGACGCTCTACGGGCTGGACGGCATCATCTTTTCGCCGCTGCTGCACGCGGACTTCAGCCACCTGCTCAGCAACAATCTGCCCCTGGTAGTGCTGGGGTTCCTGGTGTTCCTGGAGGGCGTGCGCCGATTTGTCGCAGTCCTCGCCTCCAGCTGGTTGGTATCCGGCGTCGGCGTCTGGCTCACCGGCGCGGGCCTGACGGTCGGCTCCTCGGGACTGGTCTTCGGCTTCCTGACTTACCTGCTGGTGCGCGGGTTCTACAACCGCAGCTGGAAACAGATTCTGCTGGCCGTGGTGATTTTCATGTTCTACGGCTCGGTCCTGTGGGGCGTATTGCCGACGCCGGGCTCCGGCATTTCGTGGCAGGCCCACCTTTTCGGCGCAGTCGGGGGAGTGCTGGCGGCGGTTCTGTTGCGCAAGGATTCCCGGCGAAAGAACCGCCGAGTGGGCAGCTGAAGCCAAGTGCCGCCGTCGTTGTTGGGACGCCGAGGGCAAAGGGCTGCTGACAGAAATGGCGGGCTCCCCGGTGGGGAACCCGCCATTCGAACCCGGTCTGGCCGGATGCTGCTTTAGCCCTTGTACGGCTTGGCGGAGATGATTTCCACCGAGATTTCTTTGCCGTTCGGTGCTGTGTAGGTGGTCTTGTCGCCAGCTTTGAGGCCGTGGATTGCGGCGCCGAGGGCGGACCGCTCACTGTAGACGTCGATAGCGGCGTCGCCGGCAACTTCGCGGCTGCCGAGCAGGAAGGTCTCTTTGTCGCCGGCGACGTTGGCCTCAACAACCATGCCCGGTTCGACAACGCCGTCATCGGCAGGTGCTTCCCCCACATGCGCGTTGCGAAGCAGCTCGGTCAGCTGCCGGATGCGTGCCTCTGCTTTGCCCTGTTCCTCTTTGGCTGCATGGTAACCGCCGTTTTCCTTGAGGTCTCCCTCGGAACGGGCCTGCTCAATACGGGCAACAATCTCCGTACGGCCGGGGCCGGAGAGATGATCCAGTTCAGCCTTCAGGCGGTCGTAGGACTCCTGGGTGAGCCAGGCGACGGATGCGCTGGATGTAGACACGTACTTCTCCTTAGTTACTGCCGGTTTCAAAGCTGAGACTCCGGCACGGTTACTTATTGCAGGAAACGGCCGCCGGGTTGGCAGCCGCTTCCATGCAAAGACCCCGCCATACTGGTGACTCGTCTAGCGAATTTCCTTGGTCACCTGATGGGCGGGGTGGAATGTATTTGAATAAGTCTAGTCAATCACAGAAGCAAATCCCAATAATCGAGACCGAGCTGCAACATTTGCTTCGGGCTTTGCCCCCTGTGCCGGGAGGGGCAGCGGAGAGCCAGCGGCGCGGGTCAGCCCACAATCCAGCAGCTGTTGACGCCGCCGGTAGTCGCGGGGGATTCCGTTCGCAGCTCAACGCGATGGGCGGTGGTGCGGCCGTTGGCTGCTCCTTCGTCCTCCGCGTTGGGACCCACGGTGACGACCTTCCAGCCGACGATGGCGTAGTTTTCGCTCAAGGCCTGGACCGCGCACTCCGCCGTCGTGTCCGGATCCTTCATGACCTGGAAGTCCACCACTACTGTTCCGTCGTCGCTAAGATTGAACCCGACGTCGGTGCTTGAGACGTCGTCGGAGCCCTGGATGGAGAAGGACATCCAGCCAGCGATGACGACGGCGACAGCCAGCGCGGCGGTGGCCATCCACTTTTTGGCTTTCCCGCTGAGCCCACGCTTTGGGGCGCCGTAGCGATTGGCTACGCTTAAGCCGGACGAGGTGTCCGTGGGAGTGGGTCCGGTGGTGCTCACACCACCACTTTATCGTGTCCCGGGATCGCCGGCGGTCCCTTCAGAATCCAGTCATAGTCCGTTCGTAGATCACCAGGAGTTTTTCGTGAGCATCCCCGCACAGCCCGGCGTGGCCCCCAAGGGAAGCAGTTCCGGGGGCCGGCTTCGCCTGCTCGCGGTCCATGCGCACCCCGACGATGAGTCGAGCAAGGGCGCGGCGACGATGGCCAGCTACGCGGCGGCCGGCGTCGATGTCATGGTCGCCACCTGCACCGGCGGTGAGCGCGGCGACATCCTGAACGCCGAGGTCGCCTCGGTTCCGCACGCCCTGCGTGACCTGCCCGGCCTGCGCCGGCTGGAAATGGCCGACGCCGCCAAGGAACTCGGCGTCGCGCACCGCTGGCTTGGCTTCGTCGATTCGGGCCTGCCGCAGGGCGACCCGCTGCCCCCGCTGCCCTTCGGCAGCTTTGCCACGCTGCCGCTGGAACGCGCCGCGGCGCCGCTGGTCCGCCTGGTCCGCGAGTTCCAGCCCCACGTGATCATCAGCTATGACGAGAATGGCGGCTATCCGCACCCGGACCACATCATGGCGCACAAGGTGGCGGTGGAGGCCTACAACGCCGCCGGCGAGGCCGAAAGCTACCCCGAGGCCGGCGAACCCTGGACGCCACTGAAGCTCTACTTCGACCGCGCCTTCAACCCCGAGCGGTTCCGCGCCCTGCACTTCGCCCTCGAAGAGGCCGGCCTGCAGTCGCCGTATGCCGCGCGTATCGCCGCCTGGCAGGAGGCGGACGCCGAGGGGCACCAGCCGCCGATGCCGGTCCACCGGACCACCACGCAGATCGACTGCGGGGACTTCTTCGAGCACCGCGACCGCGCCCTGTTGGCCCACCGCACGCAGATCGAGCCCAACGGATTCTTCTTCGCGGTGTCGCCGGATATGCAGCGCAAGGTGTGGCCGTGGGAGGACTACACGCTGGTTGACGCCCGGGTGGAAACTTCGGTGCCGGAAACGGACTTCTTTGCTGGCATACGATAGAGACAGCGCCACCTGATTTTCCGGGCACCTTGTGCCTATTCCGGGACACATGTCCCGGGTTCTGCCAGAAAGAGACTGACCTTGCACCTGTTGCATGTATTTGCCGCCGCAGCCCCGAACGACGAGCCTTCGCTGCGTCCGGGCCTTGACCCCGACCAGGTCACGCCCGGTGCCTGGGGCTTCTTCGCCACCTTCTTCCTGGCTGCCGCCATCATCCTGCTGATCTGGGATATGGCCCGGCGGATCCGGCGCGTGCGCTACCGCCAGCAGGTTGAAGAAGCCGCCGTGCTCGAGGCGGCAGAGCGTGAGGCAGCAGACCAGAACGACGACGGCGAAGGCCGCCCGCGCGGTTCCGCTGCGGATACGGGACGCGAGTTCCGGCTGCAGGACGGGCTCGACGAAAGGATCACCGGCGGCAAGCGTGCGGATGAATCCCGCGGGGACAAGTCCGGCCCGGATCGCGTGGGGTAGCTGATCATGGCCGACAGACTGCGCAGCGAGGCCTCGGCCTACCTGCGCCAGCATGCCGGCAACCCGGTGGACTGGTGGCCGTTCGGCGACCAGGCTTTTGAACAGGCACGTCTGCGCGACGTGCCTGTTTTCATTTCCATCGGCTACGCAGCCTGCCACTGGTGCCACGTCATGGCACACGAATCCTTCGAGGACCAAGCCACCGCGGATGAGCTGAACGAACACTTTGTCAGCATCAAGGTGGACCGGGAAGAGCGGCCTGACGTGGACTCCGTCTACATGGTGGCGACGCAGGCGATGACGGGCCAGGGTGGCTGGCCGATGAGCGTTTTCGCGCTGCCGGATGGCCGCGCGTTCTACGCGGGCACTTACTATCCGCCGCGGCCGGTGTCCGGCATGCCCTCCTTCAGGCAGGTTCTTGCCGCGGTCTCGGAGGCGTGGGCAGAGCGGCGCAGCGGCGTCGAGGAAAGCGCCGCCGCGCTGGCGGAGGCGCTGGGACGGGCCGAAGACGGCAACCGGCAGCTGCTGGGAGACCTTGTCCAGATGCCCGACAGCGGGTGGACCGGACAACTGCCGGCCTACCTTGAGCAGGGGGTCCGGCTGCTGGCGCAGCAGGAAGACCGGCAGTTCGGCGGCTTTGGTGATGCGCCTAAATTCCCGCCGTCGTCGGTTGTGCAGTTCCTGCTCCGGCACGCGGCCGGCGGCAGTCCCACGGCGGGATTGGCGGGCGGGCTCGCCGGGCGGACGCTGGCAACCATGGCCGGCTCGGCGCTCTACGACCAGCTGGACGGCGGCTTTGCCCGCTACGCGGTGGACCGGCAGTGGTCCGTGCCGCACTTCGAGAAAATGCTGTACGACAACGTCCAGCTGCTGCGGGCCTATGCGCAGTGGGCCATGCAGTCGGAGCCGGGACCGGACCGGGATCTGGGCGCCGCGGTGGCGTCGGAAACGGCGGACTGGATGGTGGCGCGGCTCGGCATGCCCGGCGGCGGCTTCGCGTCATCATTGGACGCGGACACGGTGGTGGACGGGGTGCACCACGAGGGCGCAACCTACCTCTGGTCAATTGCCGAGCTCGACGAGGTCCTCGGCGCGGACGGGGCCTGGGCGGCGGAAACCATGAATGTCGGGGCGCGGGGAACGGTCAGCGAAACGGGCTCGCCGCTGCACCCCGGTCGCTGGCTGGACCCGGCGGAGCGGCAGCGGTGGAACGCGCTCAAGCCCGCCCTGCTGGAGGTACGCAACCGCCGTCCGCAGCCGGCACGGGACGACAAGATCGTCGCTGGCTGGAACGGACTGGCGATCGCAGCACTGGCCGAATCGGCCGAACTGCTGGACCGGCAGGACTTGCTGGCGGCAGCCGAGGCCGCGGCGGACTATCTGCTCCGGGTGCACCTTGACGACGGCGGACGGCTGGCCCGTGTGTCGCACGACGGCGCGGCCCAGGGCATCGAGGGGCTGCTGGAAGACTATGCCGGCTGCGCCGAGGGCTTCTTCGCGCTGTACGCCGTATCGGGAGCGGAACGCTGGTACCGGGCTGCCGAGGATTTGGTGTTGCGGACCCGGGAGCTTTTCCTGCGCGACGGCGTGCTCAGCGACTCCGCGGCCCGTCCCGCGCAGCTCTCGGCGGCCGCCGGGGAACGCGGTGCGGCGGATCCGCTGGAAAGCGCTACCCCGAGCGGGGGCAATCTTTTCGCCGGGGTGCTGCTGACCTATGCCGCGTACAGCGGATCGACCGAGCACCGCGGGCTGGCGGAGAACCTGCTGCGGTACCTGGAACGCGCCGCTCCCAAAGTGCCGCGGGCAGCGGGCTGGGGCATGGCCGTGGCCCAGGCCATGGTCGCCGGACCGGTGGAACTGGCGGTCGCGGGGGAAGCGGATGCAGCCGCGGAGCTGGTCCGGGCCGCGCGGAAGACCGGGCAGCCCGGCATGGTGGTCGCCCGGGGAACTGGGGGAACTGGCGGAACTGGCGGAACTGGCCGGAGCGGGGGAGCAGCCGGGACCGGCGGGACTGCTGGAAACGGTGAGACGGCAGAGAGCGTTGTGCCGCTGCTGGCGGATCGTCCGGCGCCGGCCGAGGGCGCCTTGGCATACGTGTGCCGAGGGATGGTGTGCCGCCGGCCGGTCGGCAGCGTGGAGGAGCTCGTCGCGGAACTTGCCGGCTAGGAGGCGGCGCCGGCGCCCAAGACGGCCATCATGATGGCGGCGAAGTGGCAGGCGAAGCCGACCACGGTGAACGTGTGGAACAGTTCATGGAAACCGAACCACGCGACCGAGAGGTTCGGTTTCTTCAAGCCGTAGAACACCGCGCCGGCAATGTAGAAGGCACCGCCCACACAGATGAGGATGGTGGCGGCGGGGTCCGCGGAGTAGAAGTCCGGGAGATAGAAAAGCGCGGCCAGACCAAGGGCGATGTAGACGGGCACGTAGAGCCAGCGGGGCGCGTGGGGCCACAGCACCCGGAAGGCGACGCCGGCGAGGGCTGCGCACCAGATCAGCCACAGCAGCAGCGTGGCCTGGGGCCGCTCCAGCAGTGCCCAGGCCAGCGGGGTGTAGGAGCCGGCGATGACCAGCATGATGTTGGTATGGTCCAGCCGCTTGAGGATGAGCTTGGTTTTCGGCTTCCAGTTGCCCCGGTGATACACGGCGCTGACGCCGAACAGCAGTAGGCCCGTCACCGCGTAGATGGCGGAGGTCAGCTTCCCGGCCGGTGTGGGCGCCATGCTGACCAGGATGATGCCCGCGATCAGCGCAAGCGGCGTGGCGCCGGCATGCAACCAGCCGCGCAGCTTGGGCTTGATGTTCAGCGCATCGGCCACTTCTTCAACGGCAGACTCGAGGGGGCCGTCGTTTTGTTCCGGGTCCCGGTCATAGGAGTCGGGAGGCAAGGTACCGCGAGGAGTCATATGCGCATTCTATTCCAGTGGGATGCGTCACCTCGTCACCACGCGGAGCGGCATTGCCGCTGCATGGAAGCCTCGCCGCGGGCAACCTGGAACGTTGACCGGCAGCGGAAGCGATAGTATTTTCTCCGTTGGTAGCTGACAAGGAAAGGGCGGGTGCACAGTTGAGACTTCCGGCTGTGGTGTACCGCCTCTACGAACGCAAGCTGCAGCGGACCCTCGCACAGGAGCGGATCCCCGGCCACATCGGCGTCGTCGTGGACGGCAACCGCCGCTGGGCCAAGCTCGCCGGCACCCCCACGCGCGAAGGCCATCAGGCCGGCGCAGAGAAGATCCTCGAGTTCCTGGGCTGGTGCGATGAGCTCGGGGTCAAAGTGGTGACCCTCTACATGCTCTCCACCGACAACATGAACCGTTCCGGTGAGGAACTGGAACAACTCATGGGGATTATCGCCAACACGCTGGACCGTCTCGGCGAAGGGAAGAACGTCCGGGTGAGCCCGGTCGGCGCGCTTGAAACGCTGCCGGAATACCTCAGCGACAAGGTCTGCCGACTGGCGGAACAGACCAAGGATGTCGACGGCGTGCATGTCAATGTGGCCATCGGCTACGGCGGTCGCCAGGAGATCGTCGACGCGGTCAAGGGCCTGCTCTACACCGCGGCCCGGGATGGCCGGGACCTGAACTCCGTGGCGGACGGGCTCGATGTGGACGACATCTCCCGCTACCTCTACACGCGCGGCCTGCCGGACCCGGATCTGGTCATCCGTACCTCCGGCGAACAGCGGCTCTCGGGCTTCCTGATGTGGCAGAGCGCCTACAGCGAGTTCTACTTCTGCGAGGCGCTCTGGCCCGATTTCCGCAGGCTGGATTTCCTGCGCGCACTGCGCGACTACGCGAGCCGGCAGCGCCGTTTCGGCGCATAAATAAGCTGGCCGCGTGCCGTCGTCGTTCGTTCACCTTGAATTACTCCACAGGTTGCCCAAAAGCAGTTGTGCGGCAAATGACAGCGGCGTAGTTTGGAGCTATCAGTCAGCAAGACCGCAGATTGATCGGGAGGCCACCATATGCCGCTTTTCACGAAGCAGCGGGGGAGGCCGGTAACGGCCAGGTGGCCGGACCGTCTCACCCTGACCCAGATCATTCGGAGCGCTAGCGCTCCGGACGGGAGCTAAAGTGGCCACCACTGAGAACATGAGTCAAGTCGCCGAGACCGGACGCCAGGCAAACGAAACGGATGTTTCTGCTGCGGCGGACGGTCTTTCTGTTGCTGCCCAGGCGGCGGCAGAACCGGCCGGCAGAGCACCGGAGCCTGCGCAGTCCTTTGTGCTGGACACCTCCGTTCTGCTGTCCGATCCGCGGGCGCTGATGCGCTTTGCCGAACACGAAGTCATCCTGCCGGTAGTGGTCATTACCGAGCTGGAAGGCAAGCGGCACGATCCCGAGCTGGGCTACTTCGCCCGCAAGGCGCTGCGGCTGCTGGATGATCTGCGGATTGAACACGGCGGGCTCAATACGGCGATCCCACTTGGGGAAGAGGGCGGATCGCTGCGCGTGGAGCTGAACCACATTTCACCCGACGTGCTGCCGGCGGGTTTCCGGGGCGGGGACAATGACAGCCGGATCCTGGCGGTGGCCAAGAACCTGGCGGACGAGGGCAAGAACGTCACGGTGGTCTCCAAGGACCTGCCGATGCGCGTCAAGGCGTCGGCCATGGGGCTGCAGGCGGACGAGTACCGCAACGAGCTGGTCAAGGATTCCGGCTGGACCGGCGTGGCCGAGCTGGACGTGCTCGAAGACGACGTCAACAACCTCTACAACCACGAACCGGTGTTCATTCCGGCGGCCGCGGAAATGCCGGCCAACACCGGCCTGGTCATGCTCTCCAACCGCGGCTCGGCGCTCGGCCGGGTAGGGGCGGACAAGCAGGTCCGGCTGGTCAAGGGGGACCGTGACGTCTTCGGGCTGCACGGCCGGTCCGCGGAGCAGCGGCTGGCGATCGACCTGCTGATGGACCCGGAGGTCGGCATCGTCTCGCTCGGCGGCCGGGCCGGAACCGGCAAGTCCGCGCTGGCACTCTGCGCCGGACTGGAGGCCGTGCTGGAGCGGCGCGAGCACCGCAAGGTTGTGGTGTTCCGGCCGCTGTATGCGGTGGGCGGCCAGGAGCTGGGCTACCTGCCCGGTTCCGAGTCGGAAAAGATGAACCCGTGGGCGCAGGCGGTCTTCGACACGCTCGGCGCCCTGGTCTCCACCGAGGTGGTGGAGGAAGTGATGGACCGCGGCATGCTGGAGGTGCTGCCGCTGACGCACATCCGCGGACGCTCGCTGCATGACTCGTACGTGATCGTGGACGAGGCACAATCGCTGGAGAAGAACGTCCTGCTCACGGTAATGAGCCGGATCGGGCAGAACTCCAAAATCGTCCTCACCCATGACGTAGCCCAGCGCGACAACCTGCGGGTGGGCCGCCATGACGGCATCGCCGCTGTGGTGGAGACGCTCAAGGGCCACCCGCTCTTCGGCCACATCACGCTGACCAGGTCCGAGCGCTCGCCGATCGCAGCGCTGGTCACGGAACTGCTGGAAGGCGCGGAGATCTAAGGGGAGTGCCTTTGAGGCCGCCGCGTCAGGCGTCTTCGAGTCCGAGGAAGCGGGCCGCCGCGAGGTGGCCCGCTGTCTCCAGGCTCCAATCTGGGCGGCGGAATAGGTCCGGTGTCACGCGCATGCGCTGCATGCTGCGCACGTGGTCCCGGCCGGAGGAATGTCGCCAGACGCCGTTGGGCTCGTAACCTAGCGACCGGGAGACGCCCAGGGACGCGGTGTTGAAGTCGAATGCCTCCGACTCGGCCACCTCGGCGCCGAGGAAATCAAAGGCATAAAGAACGACGGCGGTGCGCATCTCGGTGCCGAGCCCTTGCCCCTGCGCGGACTGCTTGAGCCACGAACCCGTGCTCACGGTCCGGGTTTCGGCGAAGCTGGTAGCCAGCAGTTCCTGGCAGCCGGCAAAATCGTCCCCCTTCCATACACCGAACAGCAGCGACCAGCTGCCCGCCGTGGTCTTGGCCCGCTGGTGCCAGACATGTGCAGCAGTATTGCGCGGCAGCTCCTCGCGCGGCGCATCGGTCCAGGGGAAGGAGAAGGGCGAGGCATCGGGATCATGGATCCCGCTCAGCACCGCATCGACCATCGCCGGGATGTGCTCATCCGCAACCGGACGCAGCTGCAGCCGAGGCGTGGTCAGGGTCAGGCCGAGCACGGGCCAGATATCGGTCAGCTGCGTCATTGGTCTTGTCTACCACACCGGCTTAGACGGGCAGGCTGACCAGGACCTCGGTACCCTGCCTCGGAGCGGTGTGCAGATCCAGACGCCCCCCGGCGGCGGACACGGTGTCCTGCAGGATCTGCAGTCCAAGGTGGCCTTCCGGGGCTCCGGACGACCGCTCGAAGCCTTCGCCGTCGTCGTACACCGCCAGCTGGAGCCGGTCACCGCTCCGGCTGAGCTCGACGCTGATCACGCTGGCGCGGGCATGTTTGATGGCGTTGGTGATGGCTTCGCGTGCCGCACGGTACAGCAGGGCCGCCTGCTGCGCGTCTGGTGCGGGGTCGCCGACTACACGCAGGTGCCACTCGAGCCCGCGGGCACGGACCGGATCGCCCAGGCGCTCGAGGGCACCGACCAGGCCGAGGTCGGCAAGATCCGGCGGATACAACTCGGTGGTGATGCCGCGCAGGGCGCTGATGTTGTCCTGGACCAGCGCCCGGGTCCGGGCTAAGAAATCCTTGGACGGCGGCTGGTGCTGCAGTTCGAAGGACTCCAGCGCGTAGGCCACGCCGGACAGATCCTGGATGACATCATCGTGCAGGTCGCGGGCGAGCCGCTGGCGTTCAAGTTCAGAGGATTCGATGGCGCGCTGGAGCAGCTGACGTCGGGTAGCGCTATCCCGCTGCAGGCGGCGGGCCATCCGCAGGGCCGGGACCAGCTGGACGAGCTGGAGCACCGCGAGGGCACCGAGCACCGGCGGCAGGATGCCCAGCATCATCTCCCGCTCGTCGGCGCGCACTTCGTCGGGCTGGTAGTACGTCTCGTACAGCACGGGTTCGCTGCCGGCGGTCCCGGTGGCAACATAGACTTCCAGCATCTCGCCCTGGCCGCTTTCGAAGGTGTTCTCAAAACCGGTCTGGGGCTCGAAGTGGGCGATGCCGGGATGGTCACCGGCGAGCAGCTCCTGCTGCCAGGGTTGCAGGTCGAACTGCTGGCCGATCAGCGAGCGTTCGTCCGAGTAGATAATGACGCCATCGGAACTCCACACCTTGATCCGCAGGATGCGGTGGCGTTCAAACCGTGGCTGAAGCAGCCGGTCCATCCGGTCCAGCGCACCGGGTTCGCCGGCCAGCAACCGCTCATCGATGAACGGGGCCACGGCGAAGTCAGCCGTGCTTTGGGTTCTTTCGATCGCATGGTCGATGGCTTGCTGGCGCGAGATGGCGCTGGCACCGATGACCACGGGAACCACCACAATCAGCAGCGTCGCCAGGCTGCCGATGAGGAACTTCCAGATCGCCCGCCGCATCTCGGAGTTTTCCGGAACCAGCTGTGGCGCGTCCGGCTTACCGGCATCGGTGGCGCCCGAACGTGCCGCCGCCAGAGGCCATCGCCCCTTTTTCGTCCGGCGGCCGGAAGCGGGCGCAGCGGCAACGCCCTCGGGCGAAGACGGTCTAGCCGAAGCAGGGCTCACGGAGGCCGGCTCTGCTGCAGCGGGCGCTGGTGAAGACGGCGCTGCTGAAGCGGACACTGGCGAATCGGAATCCGCCGAGAACCGGACTTCAGCACTGACCTCGTCCGCGGAGGCGCCGTCGCGTACCCCGCGGGCCCGGCTAGCCATCCCTGTCCGCCGTCAGGAGCCCCAGACGCCCGGCTACCGCCACCGCTTCAAGCTGCGTGTGCGCGTCCAGCTTTGCCAGAATGGATTTCACATAGCCGCGGCAGGTGTTTTCCGTAATGCCCAGGTGTTTCGCGTTGGCCCGCACGTCGTGGCCGGCCGCCATCAGCCCCAGTACCTGACGCTCCCGCTCGGTCAGCGACGGCGTGTCCGCGGGCTGGGAGGTGGAAGCCCGGCTGGCGATGGCCAGCAGAGACGGATGGATCACCAGGGAACCCGTGCGGGCATGCCGCAGGGTGTCCAGCAAGGTGGCCAGCGAGCCGTCCTTCGGCAGGAAGCCGCAGATTCCGGTGATTGCCGCCCGTCCGAGAATTTCCGGCGACGGATCCCCCGTGAGCACGATAACGCGCGTCAGCGGATTGTGCGCCAGTATCTGCTCTGCGGCGTCCAGCCCGTTGCCATCCGGCAGGTGGTAATCCATCACCACCACGTCCGGTTCCAGCGAGCGGCACAGTTCGACGCCGTCTTTGGCGCTGCCCGCAATGCCCGCGTTCTCCAGATCCTCCTGCCGGTCCAACGCATCCGACAACAATTCCGCAAATGTTGTGTGGTCATCAACGACTACAACACGGGCTACATCCCGTGCTTTTTCTTCGGTCATAGCAGTGTCCCCAACCCAAGCCCCCCGACACGGTCATAGAGTGAGTATGCTCTATCAGCGTGTGCTTGTACATAGCTTCTTTGCGGCAGCACCGTGGTTCTGCGCCGCCGCCAGGGGTCTGTTACAGACTTTGACGACGGCGCAGCCTGCCTGTTGCCGCGCGCGCACCATCAGCGGTGCGGACCTCCTGCTCAGCTAACGGCGAGTGCTTTGTTCAGGAACGAACTGATGACCCTGCTGGCCGATTCGTGGTTGCTGCCGGTCCTGAAGCCGCGCGTCCGGGAGTTCGCCGCTGCCATGGCGCTCTCGCGCAACGACTGGGCACGCATCCGCTCGTTCAGGTACAACAGGGCCTCCAGGACCTCGGACAGTTCGCCGTCGGTCTCTGCGGTTTTCTGCAGCAGCCGCACATGCGCTTCCCGCAGGGCGGGGCCCGGGGCGCAGCCGAGGTCACGGTCCAGCAGCCGCCGGCACTTGTCGTAGGCTTGCAGGCCTTCGGCATAACGGCCGGCGCTTTCCAAGCTGGTGACCAATGCGGACCAGGCCCGTTCGTTCAACGGCTCCGATGCCACCGCGTGCTCGGACCACTGGACAGCTTCGTGCGCCTGTCCCAGGCCGGCGGCGATTTCGGCCACCCGGATCTGGGCAGCGGTTACAGCGGCCGTGTGGTGGTCGCGCGCTTCTTCGGCCCATTCCGGTGTGAGTTCGTCGCTGAGCAACGTTCCGGAGCCGAAGTTCAGCGCCTGCGTCAGCGCGGCGTAGGCCTGCTGCGGGCTGCTGTGCTCAGCGAGGTCCACCAGGTCGTTGAAACGCGCCAGGTCGAGCTCCACCAGGGACGGTTCCAGCACGTAACCGCCGTTGGCGGTACGCAGTGGGCCGGTCTTGGCGCAACCTGGCTGCAGGTTGCGCCGCAGGACGCTGACGTAGCTTTCCAGTGTGGCCAAGGCCTCGCCCGGAGGCCGGCCGCCCCACAGCAGCTCAACGAGTCGGTCCTTGGAAACCGGAGTACCCAGTTTCAACAGCAGAATTTCGAAGATCTGCCTGGGTTTCGGACCGCCCAGCGTGGCTGCGGTCAGAACGGTGTCGCCGCGGCGAACCTGAAGATTACCGATGATCCGAACAGAAATGGGCATGCAATGCCCGGCTAACATTTGCTCCACGATGTCCCCCTCGTAGGTAGCACCCCCAACGAATGCTGGTTCCATCCTCCAGTGCGTCCCTAATCTGCAACAGCCCTCATTGGGGTTAGACCGTTACCCCAATTTTGGGGGTGGTGTACGTCACATTCCCGTTCGAGGTTTTTCCCAAGCCTGTCCAGCGAGAGTGTTTCTACACCTTGAACCTGCAAACGGCCACGGATGGCCCGGCGCCGGCTAAGGGTGCGGCGCGTCAGTGCGCCACCCGGTAAGACCCCGGACCCCGGTTGCCCGCCCCCAACAGCCGGGGTCCGGGCCCTGCCTGTGGCATGGCGACCCCCAATGTCTGGCAGTGCCTGCCAGTCCTGCGGTCACGCGGGGTGCGGTTGCAGCGGCCAGGGGATGTGCTCGCGCACATCGGTCAGGTTCATGCTGACTTCGACAAAGAGGTCATCGAGCATGTATTCGTCGACGCCAAGGATGCGAAGCGTATGGCCGCTGCCGGCATCCGGCCCGTCCAGTGCCGCGGCGGAGACGCAGACACCGGTCTGCCAGTCGATCCGGACCAGCGAGCGGCCGGGACCGATCAGCGGGTGCGCCGGGTCAAAGGGCTTGTAGGTCCGGTTCGGCGAGACGACGGCTTCGACCGCCTTGCGGCCGTTGTAGTCCACTTCCGCGAGCGAGAGTATCTCCACCACGTTGGCGTAGGGGGCCTCGAACGACACGGGTGCATTGCCCGCCAGCTCCACCGGATCCAGCATGGCGGACCAGCGCCCATTGCCGAACACCGGCTCGCCATAGGCGGCCTCCGGTCGCCGTCGGACGAGGTTGATGTCGTTGTACACCGGTGTCACCAGGTGCGGCGGCAGCAGCCAGGACTTGCGGGTGGCGCTGACGTAGAAGCCGCCCTTGGAATCGTTGATGCCCGTGGTGCTGAAGAGCAGCCGGCCATCCGTCGTCTCCACCCGGAGGGCCGACGGTCGACGGGTCCAGGCGCGGAGTCCGGAGCCGGTGCCGTCGTCGGCGGTGGTGGCACTGGACGCGGTGGAGGCCGTGGAGACAGCGGAGGCAGCAGAGGTGTCAGACTCGGCGCGGGCTCCGCCGTCGTTCGCGGTGGCAGTGTCGGAGGTCCCGCCGTCGTCGGTCGCGTGTACGGCGGGGTCATGCGCGAAGACTTCGAAGCGCAGCGTTTCCCATTTCCACGGTGAAGAACGGCACAGGCAGCGGAAAAGCTCCGCGCTCTTAGCAGAGACATCCTCAACGTGGTTCAGATTCTCCCCGGCATCCATATCCACAGTGTAAGACTTCACACTGCACCGCGGGCCGGGCGGTGAAGTACGTTGGGAGCTATGATCCAGGAACTGGCCCGGCTGTGGAGCGTCCACCCGCTGGCCTTCGCCGCGCTGCTGGTTGCCGGGGTCTATCTGGTAGCTACCGGCGCCCTGCTGAGCTGGATCGATCTGCGCACCCACCGGCTGCCCAACCGCATCGTCTTCCCGGCCTATGGGGTAGCGGGGGTACTGCTAACGACGGCGGCGCTCGCCGCGGGCGAGCCGGGCCGGCTGGTGCGGTTGCTCGCCGGGGGAGCGGTGCTGTGGATCTTCTACTTCGCGGTTCGCTTCGTGTACCCCGCCGGGATGGGGTTCGGGGACGTCAAGCTGGCCGGTGTGCTGGGGCTGTACCTTGGCTACTTCGGCTGGGGGCACCTGCTGGGCGGGACCTTCGCCGCCTTCCTCTTGGGCAGCTTGTACGGCGTGGCCCTGCTGCTGGTCCGGCGCGGGACCCTGAAGTCCAACATCCCGTTCGGCCCTTTCATGATCCTCGGTGCCCTCGCGGCGGTGGCGGTTCCGCTCGGCTTATAGGCTTGGAACCATGCCTACACCGGACTTCATTCTTCAACTGCGCGAAAAAATCGGCCAGGACCTGTTGTGGCTGCCCGGCGCCACCGCCGTCGTACTCGACGACAGGGACCGGGTGCTGCTGGGGCGGCGCGCGGATAATGGCATCTGGACCCTGATCACGGGGATCCTGGAACCGGGGGAGCAGCCTGCCGTCGGGATCGTCCGGGAAGTGTTCGAGGAAACCGGCGTGGTGGCGGAAGTGGAGCATCTGGCCGAGGTGTTCGCCGGCGGCCCCATGGAGTTCGTCAACGGCGACCAGGCGCAGTTCCTGACGCTGAATTTCCGCTGCCGCTACATTTCGGGCGAGGCCCGGGTGAACGACGACGAGTCCTCCGAGGTGGGATGGTTTGCCTTGGATGACCTGCCGGAGCTGCCCGACTACCACCGTGCCCGGCTGAGAGCTGCCCTGCGGGCTACCGGCGTGCCGGAGTTCGTGCGCTGAGGATGCCGCCGTCGTGCACCTGGACGGTGCACGACGGCCGGTGTTACCGGCCGGACTCGCTGCTGTCCGGGGATGAACCCGCACTCGCGTGGCTTCCGGCGTCGACGAGATCGCCGGCGTCGTCGTCCGGATCCTTGGCAGCGCCGGGATCCTGGCGCGTGCCGGCCTGGGCGGCTTCCCGCTCGGCCTCCAGACGCACAGCTTCCTCGCCGCCGATCGCCTCGCCGCGGGCGACCATGCCGGCCACGTCGGAGAGCGGGATCTGCTTAATGGTGATGGCCAGCACGAGGGCGATGGCCAGGAACGGCACGAGGTACCAGAAGACCGGCGCCAGGGACTCGGCGTAGGCGGTGACGATGCCGTCCTGGACCTGCTGGGGCAGCTGGCTCATCGCCGCTGGCTCCAGCGTGGCCGTGGCGTTCGCCGCAGCTTCGGGCGAGGCCCCCGAACCCGTGAATACGTTGGTCAACGACTCTGACAGGCGGGAGGTGAACATCGCGCCGAAGATCGCCACGCCCAAGGCCGCTCCAACCTCGCGGAAGTAGTTGTTGGAGCTGGTCGCCGTGCCGATCTGGTCCACTGGGACCGAGTTCTGGACCACGAGGACCACTACCTGCATGATCAAACCGAGCCCCGCGCCGAAGAGGAACAGCTGGGCGCAGATGACCCAGATCGGGGTGGCGGCCTCGAGCGTGGTCATCCACAGCATCGCGGCGATCACCACGGCGCTGCCGGCGATCGGGTACGCCTTGTACTTGCCGGACTTCGTGATCGCCAGGCCGGACCAGATGGACGTACCCATCATGCCGACCATCATCGGCAGCATCAGCAGGCCGGAGACCGCGGCCGAGGTGCCGGAGGACATCTGCAGGAACGTCGGGACGAACGCCAGCGCGGCGAACATGGCCACGCCCAGGGTGAAGCCGATGGCCGTGCTGTTGATGAAGATCGGGTTCTTGAACAGGCTCAGCGGGATGATCGGGTCCTCCGCCTTGCGCTCCACAAGGACAAACGCGACGGCGGCAAGCAGCATCCCGGCACCGAAGAGCCAGGTCAGCGGGGCGCCCCAGCCGTAGTCGTTGCGGCCGCCGAAGTCGGTGAAGAAGATCATGCAGGCGGTGGCTGCGGACAAGAGAACGACGCCGGCAATGTCGATCCGCTTGTCGGACTTCTTAGTCGGCAGGGTCAGCGCGAAGTACGCGATCAGGAAGGCAATGATGCCGATGGGAACGTTGATGTAGAAGGCCCACTGCCAGGTCAGATGGTCCACAAAGTAGCCGCCGAGCAGAGGGCCGGCAACGGCGGAGAGGCCGAAGATGCCGCCGAGCGGGCCCATGTACTTGCCGCGCTCATTGGCCGGGACGATGTCGGCGATGATGGCCTGCGAGAGGATCATCAGGCCGCCGCCGCCCAGGCCCTGCATGGCGCGGAAGACCACGAAGGTCCAGAAGTCCGGGGCGAACGCGCAGCCGACCGAAGCCAGCGTAAACAGGGCGATGGCAAAGAGGAACAGGTTGCGCCGGCCCATAACATCGCCGAACTTGCCGTAGATCGGCATCACGATCGTGGTGGCCAGCAGATACGCCGTGGTGATCCAGGTCTGGTGTTCCACGCCGCCAAGCTGGCCGACGATGGTGGGCATCGCCGTCGAGACGATGGTCTGGTCCAGACTGGCCAGCAACATGCCGGCGATCAGCGCGGAGAAAATGATCCAGATGCGTTTCTGGGTCAGCAGCAGCGGGCCCTCGGTCCGTGCAGCGGTTGCGGTCATGAAGGTTCCTTGGTGAGGATAGTGGCTGCAGACTCAGGGTTGCCTGCGGCGACTGGGCGGTCAGGTGGTTGTCGTGTGGGCTGCCGGGTGGATGATGGCGCGGACGGCATCTACCGCTTCGGTCAGGACCTCGCGGTAGCTGCGGGTGTTCCACGGGGCGAAAAACTCTTCGCCGGCCTGCTTGGAGATGGCGGTCATGACGCCGACGGCCAGCCGGATCCGCAGGTCTTGGGGCAGCAAGCGTTCCCGCGCCGCCAGCAGCTGGGCGAAGGCTTCCTCGGCCTTCTGGGACCCGTGCACGGCCTTGTCCAAAAGTTTGGGTTCGGCCGTAATGGCCTCCCGGAGCCGGACGACGTCCTCCCGGCTCATGGCCAGACGGTCCATCATGGCGCAGGCGAGTTCGATGAAATCGGGCAGCAGGGTCGGCGAGATTTCGTCGGCGGGAAAACCGGCTCCGCCTTCAACGAACACCTGCGCCAGCGCTTCCGGGATGTGGTCTATCGGATCCCCGAGGATGGCGTCCTCTTTGCCAGGGAAGTAGTTGAAGAACGTGCGGCGCGAGATGCCGACTTCTTCGCAGAGCTGTTCGACGGTAAATCCGTTGACGCCGTGCGCGGCGGTGAGGGAGCGCGCGGCGTCGGTGATGGCCACGCGCGTTGCAGCGCGTTTGCGCTCGCGTCTCCCGCCGCCGTCGTCCTTTGTACTATCTGCCACCGTTGAATTTTTGCACTTTTGAGGCGATAGTGCAATTTAGTGGGCTGCGCCACAGCCGGCGTCCGCGGCGGCAGGGGAGGCGGGTCAGCCGGGCGTCCGCGGCGGCAGGGGAGGCGGGTCAGCCGGGCGTCCGCGGCGGCAGGGGAGGCGGGTCAGCGGACGTTGCCCTTGACGCAAGCACATGGCGGCACAGCAAAGCGCCCCCGGTCCGGTGTGGACCAGGGGCGCTTTCAGGTTTGCGCCGGTGGCGTTACCTGTTGTGCTTGCTTGAGCTTACTTCTGCGGCGGGGTGGTCATGGACAGGACGTCCAGGGCCTTGTCCAGCTGCTCTTCGGTCAGTTCGCCGCGCTCGAGGAAGCCCAGGGCCACGACGGACTCGCGGACGGTCAGGCCTTCCTTGACCGCGTGCTTGGCGATCTTGGCCGCGTTCTCGTAGCCGATGTACTTGTTCAGCGGGGTCACGATGGACGGGGAGGCCTCGGCCAGGAAGCGGGCGCGCTCCACGTTGGCGGTCAGGCCGTCGATCATCTTGTCCGCCATGACGCGGCTGGTGTTGGTCAGCAGGCGGATGGACTCGAGCAGGTTGGCCGCCATGACCGGGATGCCCACGTTCAGCTCGAATGCGCCGTTGGTGGAGGACAGGGCGATGGTGGTGTCGTTGCCGATGACCTGGGCGGAGACCATGATGGCGGCCTCGCAGATGACCGGGTTGACCTTGCCGGGCATGATCGAGGAGCCGGGCTGCAGATCCGGGATGGCGATTTCGCCGAGGCCGGTGTTGGGGCCGGAGCCCATCCAACGCAGATCGTTGTTGATCTTCATGAACGAGTAGGCGATGTTGCGCAGCTGGCCGGAGGCTTCGACCAGGCCGTCGCGGTTGGCCTGGGCCTCGAAGTGGTCGCGGGCCTCGATCAGCGGCAGGCCGGTGTCGGCTGCGAGCAGTTCGATCACGCGGGCGGAGAAGCCGGCGGGGGTGTTGATACCGGTGCCGACGGCGGTGCCGCCCAGGGGGACCTCGGCGACGCGGGGGAGCGAGGAGTTGATGCGCTCGATGCCGTAGCGGACCTGTGCGGCGTAGCCGCCGAACTCCTGGCCCAGGGTGACCGGGGTGGCATCCATCAGGTGGGTGCGGCCGGACTTGACGACGTCCTTGAACTCCACGGCCTTGCGCTCCAGCGAGGCGGCCAGGTAGTCCAGAGCCGGGATCAGGTCATTGATCAGCGCGGACGTGGCTGCGACGTGCACCGAGGTGGGGAACACGTCGTTGGAGGACTGCGACGCGTTGACGTGGTCGTTGGGGTGGACCACCTTGTCGCTGCCGGACTCCTTGAGCGAGCGCGAAGCCAGCTCGGCGAGGACCTCGTTGGTGTTCATGTTCGAGGACGTGCCGGAACCGGTCTGGAACACATCGATGGGGAAGTCGCCGTCGTACTTGCCGGAGGCGACTTCATCGGCAGCGGCTTCGATCACCTTGGCCAGCTCGCCGTCGAGCACGCCCAGTTCGGCGTTGGCGGTGGCGGCGGCCTTCTTGATCCGGGCCAGCGCCTCGATGTGTGCGCGTTCCAGCGTCTTGCCGGAGATCGGGAAGTTCTCGACGGCGCGCTGGGTCTGCGCGCGGTAGAGAGCGTTTACCGGGACGCGGACCTCGCCCATGGTGTCGTGTTCAATGCGGTACTCAACGGAGTCGGCAGTAGTGGAAGTCATGCCCTCAGTTTCTCCCACGGCGTTAGAGCGCACCAAATCCTGAGACAAGCTCCGCCCGGCCTTCGGCAAGCCGGTAGGTGACGCCGATGACGGCGACTTCGCCCTTGTCGACGGACTCGGAGATGACGCGCGAACTGTCCACCAGCCGCTCCGCCACCTGCTGCACGTGCTCAACCACCATGTCGTTGACCTCCTCGAAGCCGTTCCGCCGGGCGGCGAGGACGGAGGGAGTGATGCGTTCGACCAGGTCGCGCAGGAATCCCTTGGGCATTTCGCCCGTGTCCACGGTCTGTTTGGCGGCGGTCACCGCGCCGCAACTGTCGTGGCCGAGCACCACGATCAGCGGGACATCCAGCAGGCTGACGCTGTACTCCAGCGAACCGAGGACCGCGTCGTCGATGACCTGACCTGCGGTACGGACCACGAACGCGTCGCCGAGGCCCAGATCGAAGATGATTTCCGCGGCCAGCCGGGAGTCCGAGCAGCCGAATATTACGGCGAACGGATGCTGCTGGTTGATCAGCGAACTGCGACGGGAGGCGTCCTGGTTCGGGTGGTTAGAGGAACCGGCGACGAATCGTTCGTTGCCTTCGCGGAGCTTTTGCCACGCCAATGCGGGGGTGAGGTCAGTAGTCACCCTGCTTACTTTACTGACATGCGCCGGGTGGGGCGTTTCCGTTGCGGTGCGTTACGCCGGTTACTTTTCGGCCGGCTCGCTCTGGGCCAGTTCCTCCACTACGGCAGCGCCGAGGATGTCGAACTCGTCAAGGTCCGCGCCGCCGCTGAGGATCACGGTGAAACCGTCCTGCTCCAGCACGAGGTGCTTGCGGTCTTCGCCGCGGTCGCGCAGTTCCCAGCTTTCCCCACCGGCCTGGCGGTCGCTGGTGATGGGTGCGTTGTCCGTGGTCTGCGCGATCCAGGTGGGATTGGCTTTGTCCGTCTGGGTCAGGGCGATGTGCTGGCCCTTGGGCGTGAGGTAGCCGACTTCCCACGCGGGGACTGCTCCGGTGCCGCCGGTGTTCCAGCGGGCATAGTTGGCACGCCACGGTTCCGGCAGTTCGACGGTCAGCGGCTCATAGCCGGCGGTGGCCGCGGCCTGCGATGCCGTGCCGGGGACGTCAATGTTACGTTCGTAAACCTCGGACTTACTGGCCGGGTTCAGGAAGAAGATCGGCAGGAAGATCGCGATGGTCAGGCCCAGGGCAATCAGCATGCCGGTCACGGTGGCATTGGCGCGTTTGGCCTGTTTTGCGGTCAGAACCGGGGTTGCGGCAGGCTGGTCTGAATCTTCGGGGCGTACTTCACTCACCCCTCTATCGTCTCTTAAACTACGGCACCCTCGCACCGCCGTCGTGCTTTGAATGGGTTTGGGCGGCGCCGGATAAGTCGGACGTGCCTGTCATCACAGACTCGGCGGGCGCCCCGGCGACTATGATCGGAAGTACAGGAAAACCGATGCAGTCCCGATCGGAACTGCGCCCAAGCCACTCGAAGATGAGGTTCTCGTGTCCAAAGCCGCACCGGCCGCCCAGTATTCAACGCTTTCCCCGTCCCTGGCTGTCGCCGACGACGGGCCGGACCGCAACCTGGCCCTGGAGCTCGTCCGCGTGACCGAAGCTGCCGCCATCGCCGGCGGCCACTGGGTTGGCTACGGGGATAAAAACACCGCAGACGGCGCCGCCGTGGACGCCATGCGTTCCTTCCTCTCCACCGTCCACTTCAACGGCGTTGTGGTGATCGGCGAGGGTGAAAAAGACGAAGCCCCCATGCTCTACAACGGCGAGAAGGTCGGCGACGGCTCCGGTCCCGAGGTTGACGTGGCCGTGGACCCGATCGACGGCACCCGCCTGACCGCGCTGGGCATCAACAACGCGCTGTCCGTGCTGGCCGTTTCCGAGCGCGGCAGCATGTTCGACCCGTCGGCCGTGTTCTACATGGAGAAGCTGATCACCGGCCCCGAGGCCGCCGACCTGGTGGACCTGCGTCTGCCGATCAAGCAGAACCTGCACCTGATCGCCAAGGCCAAGAACAAGAAGGTCAACCAGATCAACGTGATGATCCTGGACCGCGACCGGCACAAGCCGATGGTCGAAGAGATCCGCGCAGCCGGCGCCCGCACCCGCTTCATCATGGACGGCGACGTGGCCGGCGGTATTGCTGCCGCCCGCGAAGGCACGGGCATCGACGTCCTGATGGGCATCGGCGGCACCCCGGAGGGCATCGTCACCGCGTGCGCCATCAAGTCCCTCGGCGGCGTCATCCAGGGCCGCCTGTGGCCCACCAACGATGACGAAAAGCAGAAGGCGATCGACGCCGGCCACGACCTGGACCGCGTGCTGACCACCAATGACCTGGTCACCAGCGACAACTGCTACTTCGCCGCCACCGGCATCACCGACGGCGACCTGCTGCGCGGCGTCCGCTACGCGCCCAACACGGTGCGCACCCAGTCCATCGTGATGCGCTCCAAGTCCGGCACCATCCGCTTTGTCGACGGCGAGCACCGCGCCGACAAGTGGGAAGGCTACGAGCGCAAGCACTAGGCTGCGCGCCCGGACTTCCGCGTCCGTACAAGAAAACCCGCTCCGGCTCAGGCCGGGGCGGGTTTTCTTATGGCCGGCTGGGGGCGCCTGCCGCGTTGCAACCCATGTTCAGGCCTAACGGTCCAAGTTTAGGCTTCAAGTAACGCCCTGACTTGGGACGATGTTTTGGGCGTGTTTTAAACATGGGTCGCTGCGGGGGTGGCGGGCCAGCGGAGGGGCTGAGGGGCCGGGGAGCCCCGTCAGCGGACGGGGGTCAGCGGCCGAGCTTGGTGCGCACCTTGTCCAGCGCCGGGCCTGCTGCGGAACGTGCCTTCGCCAGTGCAGGGCCGGCGGCGGAACGTGCCTTGTGCAGGGCAGGCACCGCGGTGTCGCGCAGCTTGCGGGCCAGGCCGTAGGCGGAGTGCATCACCTTGTTGACTGGCAGGTCCCAGGAGCCCGGGTAGGCCACTTCGAAGCCGCCGAAGGAGCGCTTGAAGCGGGAGAAGCCGGCCCAGGCGTGGTCCGGTTCGTCCTCGGGGGAGACGCCCCACATATCGAAGCGGGTCATGCCGGAGGCCTTGGCGTCCATCATCATGGTGACCACCAGCGGGATACCGGCATTGAGCTTGCGGTAGGTGTCGTCCGCCGCCGCGTGGGCGTAGACGCGCGTGGTCTCCGTGTCGTAGGACAGCGCTGCGGCGATCGGGGTGCCCTCCAGCTTGGCGATGAAGATCTTCGCGTTGCCGGCCGGCACCAGGGCCTGGGCGGCGCGGGTGAGGTAGTCATCGGACTGCGCCTTGAACTCGGCCCGCTCCGACACATCGTGCAGGAAGCCCAGCAGGATGGAGATGTCCTTCGGATCGGTGGAGATCTCGAAGGTCACGCCCTTCTTGTGGATGTTCCGGTAGAGGTTCCGGCTGGTGCTTCGCATGTCGGCCAGGATCTTGTCTTCGTCCTGGGTCAGATCCACCATCCAGGTCAGGTGCGGCTGAATGTCGGCGGGCGCCTTCACGAGTCCCAGTCCTGCCAGCTCGGCCTCCGCATCGGTGCCCGGGCCGGAGGCAAGGCCCGCGTCGACCGGCTCCACGCGCACGTAGTGTGCGCCCTCGGCCTTCGCCAGCGCGGCCAGGGCCTCGAGTGCGCGGGTCAGGGCATGCTTGTCCTCGGCGGCGGGCCCGTACGGCACGTAGAGGTAACTGCCCAGCGGCGTCTTCTCGTGGATGGCCAGAAAGGAGTAGCCGTCGCCGGTGGACTCGAAGACTTTCTTCCCGAGACTGCGCTGGAACGCGGCCCAGGCGGCGGACTGCAGGATGGAGGAACTCATGCGTCGATATCCGTTCGTTGATTCACTGAACTTCATAGACTTTCATAAAACTCGGCGAACTCGCTGGCATTGCCTGCGCAGGTGACCGCGAAAAGCACGGCGGGGGAGTCCGCGTTGAGCACCGGATGGACCAGCACGGGCTGCTCCGAAGCGGGGATGAACGCCGAATCTCCGCGGTGCAGGGTCAGATCCGTAACGGGCGAGTCCAGCAGTGCGCTGCCACTGACGGCCAACACCACAACGGGACCATGCTGTGCCAGCGGTACGGGCGTGTCGCCGTCGTTAATCTCGATGCGCTGGAGCTGGAACTCTGCGAATGGCGGGCAGTAAAGCTCCTGGCCGGCGTCCGTCAGCTTCCGTTCCACCCGGGGCGGCTCGATCGGGCGGAAATCCGTGATCTTGAGCAGCTCGGGGATGTTGATGTGCTTGGGGGTCAGCCCGCCGCGGAGCACGTTGTCGCTGGTGGCCATGACCTCGATGCCGAGGCCGCGCAGGTAGGCGTGCACGTTGCCGGCTGGCAGGCTCAGGGCCTGGCCCCGCTGCAGCGTGGTCAGGTTCAGCAGCAGCGAAATCAGCGTCCCCGGGTCCTGCGGGTAGAGCTCCGCCAGCCAGCGGACTGCGGCGAACTCCGGCCCGGTTTCCTCTTCGGGGACGGCAGCCAGCACCGCGGCCGTGTTGTCGACCAAGGCAGCGGATTCGGCGCCGCCGTCGAGCAGCGTCACGAAAGCGCCACGGATGGCCGCGGATTCGTCCGGGCCCTCGAGCGACTTGATCACCCGTTCCAGCAGGGCGGTGTCCGCGTCGACGGCCTTGAGCTTGCCATGGAGGCCGCGGAAAAACCGGACGGAATCCTGTGGGTGCCGGAAGCCGCACAGGGCCTGGAACTCCGTCAGGGCGAAGAGCATTTCCGGCTTGTGGTTGTCGTCGCGGTAGCTGCGTCCGGGGGAGGACAGCGGCACCTTGGCGGCGTTCTCGGCCGCAAAGCCCTCGCGTGCCTGCTCCAGCGTGGGGTGGACCTGCAGCGAGAGCGCCTCGTCGGCGGCCAGGACCTTGGTTAAGAACGGCAGCTTGGCGCCGAACAGGGCGAGCGCGTTCTCGCCGAGCGCCAGCCCGGGCCCGTCGTTAATGAAGTCCGTGAGCGGCTGCTCGTCGCCGTCGGGCAAATGGACCGACGACGGCGAGTCCGGGTGGGCTCCGATCCACAACTCCGCCTCGGGACTGCCCGAGGGTTCGCGGCCGAACAACTCGGCAATCGCCGTCGGCGATCCCCAGGCATAGGGTCGCAGAACATTGGTCAGCCGGTACATTGTGGAGCCTCTTCTCTATGCAGGTATCTGAACGTGCTGGTGCGACGACTTCGATGCTAGGGCACCGAGCATTCCCCGTTCCCGCGCACTATCGATGAAAGGGTGGCCGTGTCGCCGATGACGGCCAGCTGCTGCAGGTACTCCTCGGTGACCTCCGGGGTCTGTTCAGCCGGTGTTTCGGCCGGGGCGGCTTCGGCGCCGCCGTCGTTGGCTGAAGTGTCCTCCGAGGTGCCGCCCGAGTCCGCCCCGTCGTCGTTGTTTGCACCGGAGGAATCCGAACCGCTGTCCGGCTTGGAGCCCGCGTCGCCGCCAGCGTCCTTAGTCTCATCTTCCTGGATGAACATCTCCTGAACGCGAGGGTGGATCTGGCTGAAGTCCGGGAAGGTGACGAAGTTGTCCGAGGGGGTGCCGAAGTCCGGCGGGCCAATTGTCAGCCGCTTGATCTTCTGCCCCTTAGCATCGGCAGCCAGGGAAACGAAGCTGCCGAGCTGCTCGCTGGGAATGTCCGTCTCCACGACCTCCTCGCCGGCGGAGGCCAGCTGCTGGAAGCGGGTCAGCACGGTGGCGGGGTCCAGCTGCTTGACCATTGCGGACATCACGCACTGCTGGCGCTGCACGCGGTCGTAGTCGGTTGCGAATTCGCGCGAACGAGCGTACCAAAGCGCGTGGTAGCCGTCCAGTTCCTGCACGCCCGGGGCGATCCAGCCCTTCGGCGGGTAGTGCTGGTTGGTGCCGGGAATGGTCCGGTTCGAGATGGGCACCCAGCCGCCGGCGTCCACGGTGATGCCGCCCATCGCGTCCACGAGCGCCTCGAAGCCGCCCATGTCTACCAGCGCGTAGGCCTGGATTTCGATGCCGAGGATGCCGCTGACCGCATCCTTCATGGCCTCTGCGCCCGGGTTTTTGGCGTCCGGGTAGAGGTCCGCGTGGTTCTGTTCCACGTCCACATAGAGCGCGTTGATGATGCACTCGTCGCCGCAGTTGAAGCCCTCCGGATAGACCGCGTGCATCGGCGAGTCCTCCGGGAACGGAGCGTTCTGGAAGTTGCGCGGGATGCCGAACATGACGGTCTGGCCGGTCTTGGCGTCCACGCTGACCACCTGGATGCTGTCCGGGCGCAGGCCCACACGGCCGGCCCCGGCGTCGCCGCCCATCAGCAGGAAGTTGTAGCGCCCGTCCACCGGATCGAAGGCGGGCCGGGTTTCGAAGATGGTGCCCAGCGTGCTGCGTCCCACGTTCATCAGGTAGGCGCCGTAGCCCAGCGTGCCGGTGGTCAGCGCCATCAGCGCCACCAGGCAGACCGCCACGATGGGGCGCATGCCCGGGGCGAGCAGGCCGGGCCGGATGATCCGCAACGTGTCCAGGAACAGGAACGCCCAGAACAGCGCCAGCGCCGCCAGCACAATGACCAGCACCAGCGAACCCCAGCGGTGGGTGGCGATGTTGACCAGCGTTGGCCAGTTCACCAGGGCCACGATGCCCGCGGCAATCAGCAGCACCCATACGGTAAACGTCACCCGCAGCGCCTTGCGGCCTAAGTCGCGGTTGCCCGCCACCAACTGCGCGCTGCCCGGGATGAACAGGGTCAGCAGCAGCAGGATAAACGCGCGCTTGGTCCGCACCGGAGCCGCCGCGCTTTGCGGGTAGCGGACCGGATCGGTGACGCCGTAGCCATCGTCGCCGCGATTGCCGCGGCGCGGACTGTCCTGTGGGGCGATGCGCGGCGTCATGACAATTTTGCCCGCAGGGCTTCACCCTTGTCGTACGCGCTTTGGCGCAGCTCAGCGGCGAAGCCGGCCAGCTGTGGCTGCAGCCGGGCGGCAAGGTCATCGGTTCCGGCGGCCAGCATCCGGACCGCCAGCAGGCCCGCGTTGCGGGCGCCGCCGATCGAGACCGTGGCCACGGGAACGCCGGCGGGCATCTGCACGATGGACAGCAGCGAATCCATGCCATCCAGCGTCTTCAGCGGCACGGGAACCCCGATGACCGGAAGCGTAGTGACCGACGCCAGCATGCCCGGCAGGTGCGCGGCCCCGCCGGCCCCGGCGATGATGGCGCGCAGCCCGCGGCCCTGGGCCTCTTTGCCGTAGCTGATCATGTCCTCGGGCATGCGGTGCGCGGAGACCACGTCGGCCTCGTAGGGAATGCCGAATTCTTCCAGCGCCGCGGCCGCAGCCTGCATGACGGGCCAGTCAGAATCGGAGCCCATTACGACGCCGACAATCGGGTTTTCGCTCATAAGTTGCCTTCCTGCGGGTCTGCCCCGGTGCGCTGCGGGTCTGACCCGTCGCGAATGATCGCGGCCACCCTTGCGGCCTTGGTGCGCAGCACGTCCACGTCCGAAGCGTGCCGGCCCACCACATTAACATGTCCGATTTTGCGTCCCGGCCGAACGGACTTGCCGTAGCCGTGGACCTTGACGTCCGGCTCCGCGGCCAGCGCCTGCGGGTAGGCGCCGAACAGGTCCGTGTTGGTCCCGCCCAGGTAATTCTTCATCACGACGACGGCGCCCAGTGCCGCCGTATCGCCCAGCGGCAGGTCCAGGACCGCGCGCAGGTGCTGCTCGAACTGGCTGGTCACGCAGCCGTCCATGGTCCAGTGGCCGGTGTTGTGCGGGCGCATGGCCAGCTCGTTAATGACAAAGCCCTGGCCCTGGCCGGGCGTTTCGAACAGCTCCGCGGCCATCACACCGGTGACGCCGAGCTCCTGGGCGAGGCGAAGTGCGGCCTGCTGGGCGGCCTCGGCCACCTCGGCGGAAAGTTCCTGGGCCGGGGCGATGACCTCGTCGCAGACGCCGTCCACCTGGATCGTGTGGGCCACCGGCCAGGCCTTGGCCTCGCCGGAAGGCGTGCGTGCCACCAGGGCGGAGAGCTCGCGGCTGAAGTCCACCTTGTCCTCCGCCAGCAGCGGTGTGCCGGTGAACCAGTCAGCGGCAGCCGCGGCAGCGCCGGCGTCGTCAATCATGCGCACGCCCTTGCCGTCATAGCCGCCGCGTGGAGTCTTGAGCACCACCGGCCAGCCGGTCTGCTCGCCGAACGCGATCAACTCCTCGACGGTGGAAACCGCGGCCCAGGCCGGGTTGGGCAGGCCGAGCTTTTCGACGACACCGCGCATGATGAGTTTGTCCTGCGCATGGATCAGCGCATCCGGCTGCGGCTGGACATTGACGCCCTCGCCGATCAAGGTCTGCAGGTGCTCGGTGGGCACGTGCTCGTGGTCGAAAGTCATCACATCCAGACCCTGGGCGAACTGGCGCAGCGTGTCCAAATCCTTGTAGTCGCCTACCGGAGCCTTCGCCACGGCGGCCACCGCCGAGACGTCTTCCGCCTCGGCCAGGACACGGAGTTCAAAGCCAAGGGCTACTGCACAGGGGGCCATCATGCGGGCTAGCTGGCCGCCGCCAACAACGCCAATTACTGGGAAAGTCACGTAGTTAGCGTACCGAACCACGTCCCCGTTAGCCCTATCCCCGGCCGTGCGGCACTGCTAACCTTCGCTGACCCGGGCCGATGTCCTAGGAAACATTCAGCCGCCCGACTTAGAATGGGCCCTCGGTGCCCATCCGGCGCTACCCGTTGAGGAAAAGGATCCCGCTGAAGCTCATGCAGAAAACGATGGCCGACCGCGTCCGGGGTCTCATTTCGCTGTTCTGGCGGGAGGTGGCGAAGTTCGGGACCGTCGGCGGCGTAGCATTCGTCATCGACAACGGCCTCTACTGGTGGCTGATCAACGGCCCCATGTCGGACAGCGAGGTCAAGGCACGTCTGGTTTCGGCGTCGGTGGCCACGCTGTTTTCCTGGGTGGCCAACCGCTACTGGACCTTCCGCGACCGGCGCCAGCCGAATCCCGTTCGCGAACTGATCATGTTCGTAGTGATTAACGTCATCGGCATGCTTATCTCCGCCGGGTGTGTCTGGATTGCCAAGTACCCGCTGGACATCGAAGGCCGCACCGAGCTGCTCATCGCTGGCATCTTCGGCACCGTAGTGGCCACGGTCATGCGCTTCTTTGCCTACCGCTTCCTGGTCTTCAACGCCGAACTGGATGCCGAGCCGGAGTTCGCGCACGACCACGAGATCTTCGAGCATGAGCATGCCGGCCACGGGCATGGCCGCGTTGAAGAAAGCGGCGCCCGCGAACACGGTGGTCCTTCCGGCGGCAGAACCGGACGTGACGGTATGGAACGCGGCGGAATCAGCCCAGACGGAATGCCCGGCGACAGCCAGGCCCGCGATGGGCACGTTGCCGGACCCGGTCGCCGCCCGGACTCCGGAAGCTCGTCCTAGCTACCGGAGCCCGGCTCCCGGCTGCCGCGCCGGACACCCACTCACCTGAGCCAGGCGTCCAGCCGCCGACCTAGAGCTGTTCGGTGATGCGTTCATTTGCCACCAGCTTTGCGGTGTCGTGAACCGACGGGTGGCGCAGCACCACGGTTCCGCCGCCGAGCCAGGTGGCCACGGCCTCGGTCAGGGTGGTGAACCAGTCCGACGTCGTGGGAATCAGGATGTTGCGGCTTACGGGCTCGCGGTGCAGCAGCGCATCAAAGGTGAGCGAGCCGCCGTCGTACTCCAAGGCAGTTGCCGAGTTCTCGGCCGAACCCATCCCCATAAACACGTCGCCGTAGGAACGCACTTCGGCCGCATAATCCAGCACGCCCTCGGGCAGCGCGCCCGGCCAGCCCAGCGCCAGCGCGCCCTCCGCCACCGCCACTTGGTACGCCGGGCCGTCGCCCAGCTGGTCCAGCTCATTGCTAACGACGACGTCGGGCTCCGTGCCGCCGTCGTTTGCGGCAGCGTCCACGGTCAGTGTGGCGCCGGTCTGCCAGCCGGCCAGCGCCCACACCACGGACCGCCAGTGTGGCGGCATCGCCAGCCGGATGACCGTGCCGGGCTCCGCGTCCAGTTCCTCCGAGAGCAGGTTTGCCGTTTTTGCCACCCAGTTGTCCAGCACGCGGCCGGAGAGCTCGACTCGTTCGCCATCCGGGCCGTACCAGATGAGCGCGGGGGAGGAGTCCGGGCGCAGGACTGCCAGCAGCTGGTCGATGGTGCTCACTGAATGCACGGGTGCTCCTTGAGGGTAGGACGGTTCGGTTGCGGCTTGCTTCCCAGCGTAGATCCAGCGGTCGCTTGCATGGTATTCACAGATCACATCCGCACCGCAGACACCACCGGTCACGAGTAGTAAATTGGGTAGCAGCTTGCGTATTCCTTGAGATGACGGGGCTTTCCGGCGCGCCCGGCCAACCGACCCACGCTTTCGGGCGTGGCGTGCACGCTTTTTAGCCGTCGGAGTAGATAAGATTCCCGCTTTGGCTTGACTTGGACGACTTACACCCATGTAATTAGGTATCGGATTTGTAACAGCAATGAAGACGCAGCGGCTGTTATCGGGCCATTGCAAATCTGGCACCACGCTGGGACAACGACACCGGGAGGGCTCATGGGGCAGGCAGAGCGTATAACGGACCGTACGGAATTAGAGGCACAGGCTTCAGTCCGGTACGGTTCCCGCGGCGTACCAGCAGACTGGTATGTGGATCCGGCTGATCCCGCGGCGGCGGAGCGCTACCACGAAACAAGCCAGCAGTCTCTGGAAAACCAGGCCACCGCATTTCTCGCCGCGCATCAGGCACTTGCTGCCGACGTCGAGGATCTGCAGGCCGACGAAACGCATGAATTGGCCGCGCCGCGCATCCTGCATGAGGTCGCGCCGCCGAAGGAACAGGCCGTCTGGATCGGTCTGCCCGGATTCGGCTCGGACTTTGACGATGAGGGCGAGCTGGGCTGGCAGGCGGATGCCCTGTGCGCCCAGACTGACCCGGAGGCGTTCTTCCCTGAAAAGGGCGGCTCAACCCGGGACGCCAAGAAGGTCTGCGGCGCGTGCACCGTGCGCGCCCAGTGCTTGGAGTATGCTCTGGCCAATGACGAACGCTTTGGAATCTGGGGCGGTCTTTCGGAGCGCGAGCGCCGACGCCTAAGGAAGCGGGCAGTCTAATTCACCAGCAAGTTCGCGTTACCGCCGTTGTTGTCGCGCACAACGGCGGCGATTACCTGCCCGAGACGCTCGCTGCCCTCAACGCGCAAACCCGGCCGGCTGACTTCCACATCGGCGTGGACACCGGCTCCACCGACGACTCGGTTTCGCTCCTGGAACGGACGCTGCCGGTGGGCAGCCCCGTGGTCAAGGCCTCTGCCCGGGCCGGATTCGGCACGGCGGTGCGCGTTGCCCTGGACGAACTCAAGGACCAGAAGAACGACGACGGCGTCCCGGCCTCCGTTGCGCCTGCCGCCTCCGTATCGTCCCCGGCTTCGGGCCAGGCGGACGCATTGGCCGAGGCTTCCCGCCCGGCCACGGCAGGTCAGCAGGTTTCACACGTTGCGGCGGGTGCTGCCGGCGGTGCCGCTACGCCGCCCGCGGCTGCTTCCGGCGCAGCTACCCAGCCCGCGGCGGCTTCCGGCCGCCGGGTGCAGGAATGGGTGTGGCTGCTGCATGATGACTCCGCCCCGGAACCGAATGCGTTGGAAGAACTGCTGCTCGCCGTGGAAACGGCGCCGTCGGTCACCATCGCCGGCTGCAAGCAGGTGGACTGGGAAAATCCACGCAAGCTGATCGACGTCGGGTTGACGGTAACGCGCGGCGCCGAACGGCTGACCATGATCGATCTGGACGAGATGGATCAGGGTCAGTACAACGGCCGTAGCGACTTCTTCGCCGTGAACTCCGCGGGCATGCTGATCCGCCGCGATGCGTTCGAGGAACTGAGCGGGTTCGACCCCGCGCTGCCCGGCATCGGCGACGACGTAGACCTCTGCTGGCGGAACCGGCTGGCTGGCAACCGCGTAGTCGTGGTGCCGACAGCGACAATGCGGCATGCAACTTCGCGGGGCAACCCGCACGCTGCCGCCATGGCAGCCCGGCGGTCCCAGATCCACCTGCGGCTCAAGCACGCGGCGTGGTGGCAGTTGCCGTTCCTATGGATCGGCACGCTGCTCGGTGGTTTCTTCAGCTTCATCATCAGTACCGTTGCCAAGGACCCCGGACACGGCCTGCGGCAACTCCTGGCCACCTTGTCCGCCCTGTTCCGGCCGCGGGAATTCCTGCAGGCACGCAAGCAGGCCGGTGCCACCCGCAGGTCATCCAGAAGCATCATCAAGCCGCTGATGGTCAAACGGCAGGATGTTTTTGCCTACCGCCGCTCTCTGATGGAGTCCGTCAGCGCCGAGCATGTGCTGGGGGACGGCACGGGCACCGACACCTCCGGCAGCTACGAACCCACGGGCGGTTCCGACGAATTCGCGTCCATGGCGTCGCCGCTGCGGACCTGGGTGGGCACCGGCGCCGTGGCCGCCACTTTGATCCTGGCGCTCGTGTCGATCATCGGCATGTTCGGCTTCCTCGGCGTTCCGGCGCTGGCCGGCGGCTCACTGCTTCCAGTCTCCGCGGACCTGGGCGAGATCTGGCACAACGCCTCTGCTTGGTGGATCAGTCTCGGTTCGGGCATGCCCGGCCACGGCGACCCGTTCGGCTATGTCCTGGCCGTGCTGGCAATCCTCGCGCTGGGCAACGGCTCCGCCGCGGTCCTCACCCTGATCCTGCTGGCGATGCCGCTGGCCGGGCTCGCTGCGTGGGTAGCCGCCGGTGCCTTCACCCAGCGCCGTTCGCTTCGGCTCTGGGCGGCTTTCTTCTGGGCCACCCTGCCGGTTCTCCAGGTTGCACTCGGCTCCGGCCGGCTCGGCGCACTGATCGCCCACCTGATGATTCCGTGGGCTGTGCTGGGCCTGGTCCGCGCAAGCGGCTCCGCGGTGCAGCGGCTGAACCCGGATCCGCTCAAGCCCCGTCCTGAGATCATCCACAAACCCGGCATCAACGGCATTCCCTCTTGGACCGCCGCCGCTGCCGCCGGTCTCTGCCTGGCCGTCATCACCGCTTCCGCTCCGGCGCTGCTGCCGGTCTTCATCATTTTCGTCGGCATCATCTGCCTCAAGCGCGGGCGGCGCGCCAAAACCGTATGGTGGTCGCTGGTGCCGCCTCTGGCACTGGCACTGCCGATGTTCCTGACCGCGATAGACACCCCTCGTGCCCTGCTCGGCGACCCCGGCGTGCCGCTGTACTTCGACGGCGCCCCGCTCTGGCAGCAGGTGATGGGCTTCCCCGTGGCGTTCGATGCCTTCGCCGGGCTGGGCGTCTTCGGCTTCCTCGAGTCCCTGGGCCAAGGCCCGTGGGCGCTGGCCTTCGCACTGCTCACCGGCGTACCGATGCTGGTGCTGGCAGCCGTGGGCCTGCTGCTTCCCGGCCGCAGCGCGGGCGTTGCCCGCCTGTCCTGGCTGGGCGCGATCGTGACCCTGGCAGCCAGCTGGGCCTCCGCCATGATCGCCACCGCCATCGCCCCGGGCGCCATGGTGCCCCCGTTCACCGGACCGTTCGTTTCGCTGGCGCTGTTCTTACTCATGGCCGCCGCCCTGCTCGGCGGGGACAGCGGCGTGCGGCGCCTGCACACCTTGAACGAGCCGCGGAAGGAACGCAAGGGTGCCTTCCGCGCGGTAGCCATTGCCGCCGTCGTTGTTCTGGCTGCTGGCCCCGTGCTGAATCTGGCGCACTGGCTCCTGCCGCAGCTGATCGCCGAGGAAACCGTCGCCGCCGAAGGGCGCGCCCTGACCGACTTTGGCACCGACATGCAACTCGAGCCCAGCCAGGCGAGAATCCTGCCCGCCACGGCCACGGACCGGGGAACCGGGCCCGAACGCACCCGCTCGCTGGTGCTGAGCAGCGAGAGCGGTTCCATCAGCGCCGCCGTGATGCACAGCGGCGGCACCACCATGGATCAGCTGTCCCCGATCTACGCGGCCCGCTCCATTAGCGGCGGCCTCTTCGACGCTGAACGGCGGGCGGACGACGACGCCACTGCGGCCGCCCGGAACACGGTCGCCGTGATCGCCGCTGGCACCGGCGTGGACCCGCGGGAGGAACTGGCGCGCCTCGGCGTCGGCTTTGTAGTGGTCCAGCAGTCGGACAGTTCCGCGGAACTGCTGGCCAACAGGATCGACGCCGTGCCCGGCCTCAGCGCCGTGGGCCGGACGGATTCCGGCTGGCTCTGGCGCGTGGTTCCGGACCAGAGCGGCGACGGCGAGGCCAGCAGCACCCTGACCAGCCGCGTGCGCGTGATTGACAGCACCGGCGCCCTGCTGCAGACGGTACCGTCCTCCTGGACCAGCGCCGGAACTACCATTCCCGAAGGCAACGCCGGGCGCATGGTGGTCCTGGCAGAACGGATGGACCCGGGCTGGACGGCGACCCTCGACGGGCAGCCGCTCGAGCAGGCGGAGAACGGCTGGGCGCAGGCATTCAAGGTGCCCGAAGCCGGCGGTGAACTGCGGATCAGCTACACCAATCCGTGGGGCATCTGGGTAGTCATTGTGCAGATCATTTTCCTCGGCATCACCGTGCTGCTGGCCGTCCCGATCCCGTCCCGGCAGCGCTTTGTGCCGCGCCGGATCGACCACATCAGGACCACCGGCACGGATAGCAGTCCCGAAGAACTGCGGATCGCCGCACACGAGATCGACCGCGCCGACAGGCACCACGCCGACGCGGAACCTGCCACGGCAGGGAAGGAATCGTAGCCATGGCAGACAAGCCTGACAACCAGCCCGACGGGCAATCCAGCACCTCCGGTCCGCAGGAGGCTGTGCCCGGCAAGGCCGGACGCGGGACCCGCAAGGGGCGCCGCGCGGCAAGGGCCGCCAAGGCTCAAGAGGCAGCGGCAGCAAAGTCTTCGGACGCAGGTCCGGCCCCGGCAGCCATGAAGGTTTCTGCTCCGGCTGCCGGTACGACGGCGGATGCAACGCCGGGCCCGGACGGCCGGGAAGCCGAGCCTAAAGCGGGGAAGAAGAACGGCCGCCTGGTTGGCCTTGCCGCCGGGCTGGGCATCCTCGTTCTCGGCACCGGTGGCATCGTGGCCGGCAGCGTCATGCAGCCACCCCGGGCTGCCGCCGAACTGCCGCCCGTTTCGGCTGCCGTCCCCGCGGGCGAGTACACCGGTGTCTGCCCCGAGCCGCTGAAACTCCTGGACAGTTCCGCCGAAGAGGTGGATCCCGAGTTCAGCCCTGTCTCCAGGACGGCGGAAACCCGGGCACGCGCCGTCGTTCTTAGTGATTTGGGCGGAACGGTACCCGGCAGCGCACTGTTCGAACTCGGCTCCGACTCTCCGCTGCGCGAAATCGCGGAGTTCACCGGTGAAGCAGGCAGCACCGGCCGCAGCGAAGCCGGGGAGACCAAGGTCCTGGCCGAAGTGGTGCCGAGCCAGAATATCTCCGCTGCCACCGTGCTGACTGTGGAGCCGATGGGGCAGCAGCATCCGCAGGCGGGGGCGACAATGACCTACACCGCCGAAGACGGCGACCTGCGCGGCCTGGCCGCGGCCAACTGCATGACGCCGTCGAACGACTTCTGGCTGCTTGGTGCCTCCACCACTGTGGGCAGCAGCGCCGTGCTCAACCTGTACAACGCCACCGAAACCGCATCCACGGTGGACCTGGAACTCGTCGGTGCCGAGGGGCCGGTCCAGGCCGCCGGCAGCCGCGGGCTGCTTATCGCCCCCGGCGAATCGAAGTCCATTGTGCTGGCGGGCCTGGCGGCCAACCAGGAATCACTGGCCGTGCATGTCAGTTCCTCCGGCGGTCCGATTGTAGGGACCATCCAGCAGAGCATCCTGCGCGAACTGACCCCTGGCGGCGTGGAGCTGCTGCAGCCGTCGGCCGGTGCGGGCCTGAGCCAGGTGCTGACCGGGATCGCCGTGCAGGACGAGAAAACTGCGCAGGAGATCCGCGGGCAGGCCGGGTACGAGAATGCCTCGCCCGCCCTGAACGTGGTGGTCCCGGGTGCCAGCGACGCCACGGTGGAAGTACGCGTTTTCGGTCCGAAGGGCCAGGTGGCTTTGCCCGGCGGCGGAGTCTTCAACGTGGCGGCGGGAACGGTGTCCGCTATCCCGCTCGACTCGCTTCCGACGGGAACGTACTCGGTGGAGGTGACCTCGGACGTGTCAGTGGTGGCTTCGGCACGGGTGAGCCGGGGCACGGGCGAGGGCGACCCTGTCGATTTCGGCTGGGCTCCGTCCACCGACCGGCTGGGCAGCGAACACCTGGCGATCATGCCCGGCGGCGTCAGCTCCCGGTTCTCCTTCATCGCCCCGGAAGGCAACGCAAAGGTCAGCGTGACGCCCATCAGCGCGAACGGCCAGCTCGGCACCGAGCAGATGGTCGATGTGCCGGGCGGAAGCACCGTCTCGCTGAATCCGAAGGCCAACGGTGCGGATCCGGCTGCCCTCCTGATCGGCGCCACAGGGGACCCTGTTTACGGCTCGCAGGTGGTCTTCAACGGCAGCTCGCCGAACATCTCGGTGCTGGCTGTTCCGCCGGGAACCCAGGGCAGGCAGAGCGTGCCGGTCTTCCTGGGCTACTGAGGCAGCTGGGCTGACGGGGTCAGGAGCGGGTGCGGCCGTAGCTGGGGTCAACAGCCTCGGGCGCCATGCCGAGCAGCTCGGCGGCTTGTTCCACCACGACGTCATGCACCAGTTCCGGCAGCTCTTCCTTGCTGTCCGCCTCCCGCTCCACCGGACGCCGGAAGACAGTAACGACGGCGGGCCGTCCCGGAGCCGCAGGAGTGAAGCTGCCAAGGGGCGCGGGGCCGCCTGCGGCAACCAGTTCCTCCAGGTTCGGCGGGATGTCGGCGACCACGAACTGGGTGGCCTCGATGGGATCCCCCCACAAATAATGAAGCCGTTCCGCGGAGTCCGAGACCCAGCCTTCGAACCGTTCCTCCCGGGTACGGTTGCCCGGGAGGTGGGCGGGCAGAAGCTCACCGCGCAGTCCGCGCCCGTGGCGGTTCCGCCGTCGTTTTTCGAACGGCTTTGATTTGCCCCCAGACTGTGCAGCATCACTCAGCCTGACATTGAGCGATGGTCCGTTTTTCATATATCGACTCTAATCCTGTGCGCCGCCAAAAGCACGGCGAAGCGTGCCGCTGCACGTTCTGGAGGCCTGAGGCGGGTAGGATGCATAGTCGTGGGATCCATACGCCAATGTTCACGCTCGGCCTGTCAACGGTCGGCCATCGCTACTTTGACGTACGTGTATGCCGATTCCACGGCCGTCCTCGGGCCGCTGGCCACCTATGCCGAACCGCACTGCTACGACCTGTGTGCCATACACGCGGAACGGTTGACCGTACCGCGTGGCTGGGAAGTCATGCGGCTGGCCCTGCCCGAGCAGCCTCCCGTCCCGAACACCGATGACCTGATGGCCCTGGCCAAGGCAGTCCGCCAGGCGGGAACCGTCCCCGACAATCCGGACGAAGCACCTACCCAGCGCGGCCTGCGCGAACCGATCGAACCGCCGTCCGAGTCCGGCGGAGCCCGCCGCGGGCACCTGCGCATTCTGCGCGGACAGCAGTAGGGCGATAACCTGAAGTGAAGAAATCCGCGCCGCCGGCCAGTCCGGGCCGTCTGCGTGCCGGTACGTCCTGACGCCAGGATCACAGGATCAAAGGAAACTATCACCATGGCCCATCTTTCCCCTGAACTGCTTGCCGTCCTGCGTTGCCCAGTGACCGGATCGTCGCTGGTCCAGGAAGGCGAGGAACTGGTTTCCAGCGCGAAGGATGCCACCGGCCAGCAGTTGCGCTACCGCATCGACGAGGGCATCCCCGTTCTGCTCCCGCCGGCGCTGCAGGAGGCCGGCCAGGCCGCCGACGCTAAGGCGGCTGGAGCTCAGCCCGCCACCGACAATTCCCCGAACACCCCGGCAACCGACGCCTAACCAACGCCCAGGAGAACACATGTCATTCGATTACAAGGTCAAGGACCTTTCCCTGGCCGAGGCCGGCCGCCACCAGATCCGCCTCGCCGAGCACGAGATGCCGGGCCTGATGGCCCTGCGCGAGGAGTTCGGTGCCAGCCAGCCGCTCAAGGGCGCCCGCATCGCCGGGTCCCTGCACATGACCGTGCAGACCGCCGTGCTGATCGAGACGCTGACCGCGCTCGGCGCCGAGGTCCGCTGGGCCTCGTGCAACATCTTCTCCACGCAGGACGAGGCCGCGGCCGCCATTGTCGTCGGCAAGGGAACCGTTGAGGACCCGCAGGGTGTGCCGGTGTTCGCTTGGAAGGGCGAGACGCTCGAGGAGTACTGGTGGACCGCCACGCAGATCCTCAAATGGCCCGGCGCTGCCGAGAACCCCGAGCTCGGCCCCAACATGATTCTCGACGACGGCGGCGACGCCACCCTGCTGCTGCACAAGGGCGTCGAGTTCGAGGCCGCCGGTGCCGTCCCGGATTCCACCGCCGATGACGCCCACGAGTACACGATCATCCTCGACGTGCTGCGCAAGTCGCTGGCCGAGGACCCGCAGCGATGGACCCGCATTGCCGGCGGCATCCTGGGCGTGACCGAGGAAACCACCACGGGTGTGCACCGCCTGTACCAGCTGGCCGAACAGGGCAAGCTGCTCTTCCCGGCCATCAACGTCAACGACTCGGTCACCAAGTCCAAGTTCGACAACAAGTACGGCATCCGCCATTCCCTGCCGGACGGTATCAACCGCGCCACCGACGTCCTCATGGGCGGCAAGGTCGCCGTCGTCTGCGGTTATGGCGATGTGGGCAAGGGTGCCGCGGAGGCACTGCGCGGCCAGGGATCGCGCGTGATCGTCACCGAGATCGATCCGATCTGCGCCCTGCAGGCGGCGATGGACGGCTACCAGGTCACCACGCTGGAGAAGGTTGTGGACCAGGGCGACATTTTCATCACCACCACGGGCAACAAGGATGTCATCATGGCCGCCGACATGCTGAAGATGAAGAACAAGGCCATCGTCGGCAACATCGGCCACTTCGACAATGAGATCGACATGGCCGGGCTCGAGAAGATCGACGGCGTGCAGAAGGTCGAGATCAAGCCGCAGGTCCACGAGTGGGTCTTCGACGCCGGCTCCGCCACGGAGCGCTCCATCATCGTGCTTTCCGAGGGCCGCCTGCTGAACCTGGGCAACGCCACCGGCCACCCGTCCTTCGTCATGAGCAACTCCTTCGCCAACCAGACCATCGCGCAGATCGAGCTGTTCACCAAGGCCGGCAAGCCCGCCGCGGACTCGACCACCGGCGAGCCGGAATACGCCAAGCAGGTCTACGTGCTGCCGAAGATCCTGGACGAGAAGGTTGCCCGCCTGCACCTCGGCGCCCTCGGCGTGGAGCTGACGGAGCTGAACAAGGAACAGGCCGAGTACCTGGACGTGGACGTGGCCGGGCCGTACAAGCCGGAGCACTACCGCTACTAAGCCGCACCGCTACTAACGCACCTCCGCTTTCCAGCGAACGACGGCGGGCCGTCACCTCCGAGTGTCCGGCCCGCCGTTTTCCTGCCATCCCCAAAATGGGGAATCGTGGAGGATTGATATTTGGGACTGAGGTTTTTTCAAGTACGTCAGGCGAACATTGGTTCCAGTCTTGATCACGAGGGCCAGCCGACACCGGCACCGGAGTGAGCAAGACTCCGGAGTCCGGCAGAGCGCCCCCAACCCGCGGGCTCCGGTTCCCTCCATCCGCGGGCTCCGGTTCCCTCCATCCCAGCGGGATGCCCGCAATCCGCTGAACGCTGTTCATGTTGTCCTGTCCTGGCCGCCGAAGCGCGAAAAGCCGGACCGGCTGGCATGATGAGGAGAGGCGTGCAGCCAGGCTGCACCGAGAACCGCTCACAACGTTAGGATGCAGACGTCATGACCATGAGTCCGGATCGGATCATTCCCACCCGTCATCTGTTTGGGCCGGGGCCGTGCAACCCCTACCCGGAGGCGACCGCGGCGCTGGGCCTGCCGCTGATCGGGCACCTGGACCCGGAATTCATCGCGCGGATGGACCGGACCAACGAGGGCCTGCGGGTGCTCTGGGGTACTGAGAATGGGCGGACCTTGCCGCTGAGCGCTACCGGCTCGGCCGGCATGGAAGCCGCCTTCGTCAATACGGTCCAGTCCGGCGACGTCGCCGTGATCGCGGTGAACGGCCTCTTCGGCGAGCGGATGTGCGAGGTTGCCTCGCGGGCCGGTGCCGAGGTGGTGCGCGTGGACCACGAATGGGGTACGCCGGTAGATGCCGAACGGGTTGCCGCGGCGCATCCGAACCCCACGGTCATCGCCGCCGTCCACGCCGAGACCAGCACCGGCGTCCTGAGCGATATCGCTGCGCTCGGCGCCATCAAGGGCGACGCCCTGCTGATTACCGACGCCGTGACGTCCATCGGCGGTATGCCCATCCTCGCGGACGAATGGGGCATCGACATCGGCTATGCCGGCACCCAGAAGTGCCTCGGTGTGGCTCCGGGCCTCGCGCCGTTCACCATCTCGGACCGCGCCTTCGAGCGCCGCGTGCCGAAGCCGCAGTCCTGGTACCTGGATCTGGGGCTGCTCGGGGGCTACGTCAACGGTGCACCCGGCGGGCAGCGAGCCTACCACCACACCGCTCCGGTGGGCATGGTGGCCAGCCTGGAAGCGGGCATTAACCGCATCCTGGCGGAGGGGCTCGACGCGGTGACCGAACGCCTCCGCTCGGCCGGCAAGGCCTTGCAGGACGGGCTGCAGGAGATGGGCCTGGAGCTGTTCGCCACCGAGGGCTACCGGCTGCCGCAGCTGACCACGGTGATGGTTCCCGAGGGAGTGGACTCCGCAGCGGTCCGCGGCTACCTGCTGGAGAACTTCAACATCGAGATCGGCGCCGGCGCCGGCGAGTTCACGTCCACCGTCTGGCGGATCGGGCTCATGGGGCCGAACGCCAACCCGGCCTCCGTGGCGCTGCTGCTGGGCGCCCTCAGGGAAGCGATCGCCAAGGCCTGACCTGATGGCGGGTTCGGTTCCGGGCCTGTGGGTCCGGAACCGAAGCCGTTCAGTCCTGGAACGGGAGCGAGTGCAGCCGCTTGCTCTGGGCCTGGGACCGCTCGTACTGGCGGCTGAGCCGGGCGAAGTCGCGTTCCCGGCGTTCGGCCATGACCGCGATGAGGAACATTTCCGGCGCGGTACCGGCCGGCGGCGGAGGAGAAACAAAGCCCGAAGTCTCGTTCGCCAGATCGATCGCCAGCCGTTCCCGCGAGGCCGGAATCATCTTGGGCGACTGGACGATGAATTGGGAGATCCGGCGCGCCAGCGGCTCCGGCAACCGCCCCATGTCGGTCAGCTTCACCCACGGCACCAGTTGCGGCGGAATGTGCGGCAGTTCCTGCGGGATGACGCCCACCCGTTCGCGCATGCTGTAGGTCCCGGCAAGCAGATCGCCCAGCCGCTTGGACCGGTCATTGAAGAGTGCGACGACGAACGCCACGGAACCGAGCAGCAGGTACAGCTCGAACACGCCGACCAGCGCACGGATCAAGGCATGCCGGAAGCGGATGGAACCGCCGTCGTCGCGCACTATCCGCAGTCCCATGATCAGGCGGCCGATCGACTTGCCGCGGGTGAGCGTCTCGAGGGTCACGGGCACGATGACCAGGAAAAACACCACCATGGTCAGCACCAGGGCCTGCGCCGCCGCGGGGTCGAAGCCGATCTGCACGGTCTCCGCCAGGAACGCGGTGGTCAGGATCAGCAGCAGGAAGTTGATGATGCAATCGATCATCGAGCTCAGCGCGCGCACTCCGAACGACGCCGGACGCAGTTCCAGGACCACGGCCTCGCCCGTGACGATGTTGCTCATGCCACCACTCTACCGAGCAACCGGTGGCCCGACCGAGCACCCGGTCACCCAACCCAGCACCCGCGCGGCCGTGGACCGATAGGCTGGAGGGGTGGATATCGATGCCTTCACCGCGGTGCACCAGCATGACTGGAAACGCCTGGACGAGCTCAGCGCGAAGCGCCGCCTGACCGGCGAGGAAGCCGACGAGCTGCTGGTGCTGTACCAGCGCACCTCCACGCATTTGTCGATGATCCGCTCGATCGCGCCCGAAAGCCAGCTCTCCGGCGCGCTCTCCACACGGCTGTCCCGCGCACGCACCAAATTCACCGGCGCCCGTTCCAACTTCGCGGAGGATGTTGCCGGCTTCTTTGTGCTCTCGCTGCCCGCCGCGTTCTACCGGATCCGCTGGCTGACGGTGATCATCGGCGTCGTTTTTATCCTGGTGTCCTGGCTCTTCGGCGCCTGGGTCACCGGCAACCCCGAGGTCATCAAGGCCATCGGCTCCGACGAAGAGCTGCGCCAGTACGTCGAAGAGGACTTCGTCAACTACTACAAGGAAAACCCCAACGCGTCCTTCGCCGGCATGGTCTGGACCAACAACGCGTGGATCGCCGCCCAGTGCGTGGCCTTCGGCGTGACCGGTCTCTGGGTGCCGTACGTGCTCTACATGAACGCCCAGGGCGTGGGCATGGCCGGCGGAATGATGGCGGCCTACGACCAGCTGGACACGTTCTTCCTCTACATCCTGCCGCACGGCCTGATGGAGATGACCGCCATTTTCATCGCCGGCGCCGCAGGCCTGCGGATCTTCTGGTCCTGGGTTTCGCCCGGCCGGATGACCCGCGCCGCGTCGCTCGCGAGGGAAGGCCGTTCGCTGATCACCGTCGCCTTGGGACTGGTGCTGGTCCTGTTCATCTCCGGCCTCGTCGAGGGCTTTGTGACGCCGAGCGACCTGCCGCACTGGGTCCGCATCGGCATCGGCGCGCTGGTGCTTGCCGCGTACTGGACCTATACTCTGGTGCTCGGACGGCGCGCCTACAACGCCGGGGAACGCGGCGACCTGGGCCGCTTCGACGCCGGCGAAGTCGCCCGGACGAACTGAGCTGCTCCGTGAACTGGGTCCGGCCAGCACTGAGGACGCTCACGCCGGAGCCGCCGGTAACGAGGCGACTCATCGGGTGCCGTCGGGGTGGCATCCGCGGCCGGAACGCTCCCGGCGGTACTGTCTTTAACAGATGTGGCGAGCGCGAGGAAAGAGGGAGAACGTGGCAGGCGAGGACCGGATCTCCGGCAACATTGAGAACCCCCGTACGGACCGTACGCCGGATACCGACAGCGACCCCATCGAGGTGCCCGCGCCTCCGGTCCCGGCCAGCGGCCGGTTCCTTGACGAGTCCAACCGGCTGCCGATGCGCAAGGCCAGCCGCTTGCCCGATCTGAGCGCCTTCAACAAGGAATCCCGCGGCACGGCAAAGAATAACGACGGCGGTGCCTCCTCACCGAAGAACGACGGCGGCGCTTCCAATGGGAAGAGCGACGGCGGTGCTCCCGCTGCCTCGCGCTTCAAACCGGACGCCGTCCCCGGCTGGGGGAGTCCAGCCCCCAAGCCGACTGACTCGGCGCAGGCCGACGCTTCCCCGAAGCCGGGCCAGCCCGGAGCAGATCGGATAGCGACAGAGCACTCCGGAGCAGAACAGCCCCGAGCAGATCGACCGGCGCCAGCCAAGCCGCGGACAGGCTCCACCAGTATCGAAGAGTCAAAGAATGGGAAGGAGCCGGAGCCGCGGGCCGCTCGGGTTGTCGGCGCGGCTGCCCCGGCAGAGCTAGAATCCCCTGACGGCGCGGCTCCCTCGGCGGACCCGGTGTCTGCGGATGAAGCTGCTCCCTCGACGAAGGTGGCTCCGACGGTTGCGACACCCGCGGATAGCAAGGCTTCGCCCAGCAACGCAACAGCCGCGGTCCCGCCCGACTCCGCTGGGTCGCCGGCTCCACAGGACGAACAGCAGGAAGACATGCAGTCTTCAACAGAGCCGGCCCCCGGACCGAACCCGGAGCCGAACCCCGGACCGAACCCGGAGCCGAACCCCGGACCGGACCCGGAGCCGAACCGTGCGAACCCCGGGGCGGATGGGGCGTCGGAATGGCTGTCGAGCCCAGCCGAGACAGTGCGGGCGGAGAAGACCCGCACCCGTCCCGGAGATAAAGGTGGCGGCGCAACCTCGGTGGCGGCAGCAGCGGCGTCGTCCGCGGTTGTGGGCGGGGCCGAAGGCGGAGCTGCCAAGGGAGCTGGCAGCGGGCCCGGGGCCAAGCATGCCGCCGGGAAGCAGGCCGCCTCGAAACCGAACCGGCCGGTGCTTTCGGATGTGGAGCGCCGGGCTGCCGAGCGCGAGGAGGCCGTCAATGCGAAGCCGCCGGCGGGCCGGATCCTGCAGGTCATGCTGGCCGTCTTTTTTCCGTTCCTGCTGATCATCGGGGCAATCCGCGCAGTGTGCACGCCGCTGTTCCTGTGGATCGAGTACCACCGGCCGGGGTTCCCCGCGGACAGTTTCGGGTTCAGCACCGAGGACCGGATGACCTACGGCTCGTACGCGGTGGATTACCTGCTGAACTGGGCCGGGCCGCGCTACCTCGGCGGGCTGGTGGGGCCGGACGGGGACCAGTTGTTCCTCGACAGCGAGGTCGGGCACATGGCGGACGTGAAGACCGTGATCATGGGTGCGTGGATTGCCGGAGCGGTCATGCTGGTCTTGAGCGTGCTCGCGGTGATTTACCTGGCGCGCAAGTATCCCGGCGGCATCCGCCGCGGCCTGTTTGCCGGCTCTGCCGCCACCCTGATCCTGATCATCGTGCTCGGCGTGCTGGGCGCGCTGAACTGGCAGGGCTTCTTCACCGCGTTCCACGGGGTCTTCTTCGCGGACGGTACGTGGACGTTCTTTGTGGACGACACGCTGATCCGGCTGTTCCCCGCCCAGTTCTGGATGGACGCTGGCATCGTGATCGCGGTGCTGGTGCTGATGGTGTCCTCGCTGGTGTTGGCCTTCACCTGGCCGACCAAGTCCCGGCGGGAACGCAGCTCCGAGAAGCTCGCCGCTGCCCGGGCCCGCTACCTGCAGGACCTGCGCGAAGACTTCTAAGTATCTGGCGCCCCGTACAGCAAGCACGGCGGGGCGCCGGACCAGCCGCGCCGTCAGATCAGCTGTAGAGGCGGTCGATGTCCGCGGTGAAGTCCTCGATGACCTGGGTCCGCTTGAGCTTCAGCGACGGCGTCATGTGGCCGGAGGCCTCGGTCAGTTCCTGCTGCAGCACGGTGAACTTCCGGATCTGCTCGGCGCGCGAGACCAGCTTGTTGGCATGGTCCACCGCGGACTGCAGCTCCGCCAGCACCGCCGGGTCCGAACCGGCCTGGGCAGCGCTGAGGCCGTTCCGGGACCGGGACTTGCACCAGGCGGCCACGCCGTCCGGATCAAGGCACAGCAGCGCGGCAACAAAAGGCTTCCCTTCGCCGACCACCACGGCCTGCGACACCAGCTGGTGCTCCCGCAGCGCATCCTCCAAAGGACCCGGGGCCACGTTCTTGCCGCCGGCCGTGACCAGCAGGTCCTTCTTCCGCCCCGAAATGGTGAGGAAGCCGTCGTCGTCGATTGTGCCCAGATCGCCGGTCCGGAAGAAGCCGTCCGTGAAGTTTTCCCGGTTGGCGTCGTCGTTGTTGTGGTAGCCGGGGGTGATGCCGATGCCCTTGATCAGCACCTCGCCGTCATCGGCAATGCGGATGGTGGTGCCCGGCAGCGGCAGGCCGACGGTGCCGATCCGGTTGCGGCCCGGCAGATTGACCGCGGCGGGCGCGGTGGACTCGGTCAGCCCGTAGCCCTCGAGCACGGGAATGCCGATCCCCGTGAAGAAGTGCGCCAGGTGCGGATTCAAGGCGCTCGCGCCGGAGACCGTGAAGCCGACCTGGCCGCCGAAGACGGCGCGCAGCTTCGCGTAGACCAGCTTGTCGAAGACGGCGTTCTTGAGCTTCAGGACCGGGCCCGGGCCGGAGCCGGTGCCGCGGTCCCGCGCGTCGGCCGCCCGCGAATAGGCGACGGCGGTGTCGGCCGCGGCGTCGAAGATCCGGCCCTTGCCGTCGTCGTGCGCCTTTTGCCTGGCGGACGCGTAGACCTTCTCGAACACACGCGGCACCACCAGCAAAAAGGTGGGGTTGTACGTGCGGAGGTCATCGATCAGGTTGGCCATGCTCGCCGTGTGGCCCATCTTCACGCCGGCGGCGAGGCAGATGACCTGGACGGCGCGGGCGAGGACGTGGGCCAGCGGCAGGAACATCAGCGACTTGGCGCCCGGCTCCTTGAGGATGGCGGGCAGGAACTCCGTGGTGTTCAGGGCGAGCTCGGCGAAGTTGCCGTGGGTGATGATGCAGCCGCGTGGGCGTCCCGTGGTGCCGGAGGTGTAAACCAACGACGCCGCATCCTCCAACGTGCGCGAGGTGCGGGCCTGCTCCAGCTCCTCATCCGGTACGGCTGCGCCCTGCGCCCGGAGTTCGGCCAGGCCCGGGTTGGCTCCGGCCATGGTCCAGACCGGCAGGGAGGCGGGCAACTCCTGCATGGCCGTACCGACGACGGCGGCCTTGGACTCGTCCTCCACAAAGACGAGCTTGGCGCCGGAATCGGCGAGGATCCACTGCACCTGGTGCGCCGAGGACGTCTCGTAAATGGGAACCACCACGGCGCCGGCAAACCAGCCCGCAAGGTCCACCACGGTCCATTCGAAGCGGGTCTTGGACATCACCGCAATCTTGTCCCCGGGCCGGATACCGGCGTTGATCAGTCCCTTGGCCAGCGAGGAAACCTGGCCGAGGAGTTCGGCGGCGGACACATCGGTCCACACACCGGCCCGCTTCACGGCATAGAGGGCATGCTGCGGGTTGCGCTTGTGCCGCGCCATGAGAATGTCCGTGATGTTGGAGCCGTCCGGCATGCGCTCCAGCAGTTCGGTTGACGCTTCGCGCACCGCGTTCTCGCTTTCCTCGTTGGTGTTGCCCGGGTTTCCTGTTGACCGGCCCGTCTGCTCATACCCAACTGGGCATCCACATCCGCCACCGCCACTGATCGTAGGGGATCTGCTCTGCCGTCCAGACCGGCATGAAATACGCCGAAACCAGCAGCACGGCAATGATGAACCCGCCGACCACTACCAGTCCCTGGCGGCGCCGCCAGACCGGATCGGTCCGCCTGCCTAGGAACATTCCGAGCACATAGGTCAGGGCCAGGACCAGGAACGGTTGGAAGGAGATGGCGTAGAAGAAGAACGTAGTGCGGTCCGGGAACAGGAACCACGGGAGGTAGCCCGCGGCCACGCCGGCGAGGACCGCGCCGGCGCGCCAGTCGCGGCGGCCCAGCCAGGCGAAGGCGATGGCGATCAGCGCCAGCGCCGCGGCCCACCAGATAAGCGGGTTGCCCACCACGGTCACGGCAGTGGAGCAGGTGTCGACGGCGCATCCGTTCACGCCGTTTTCATCCGAGTGGTAATAGAAGGAGGTGGGCCGGCCCATGAACAGCCAAGTCCAGGCGTTGGACTGGTATGGGTGCTCGGAATCCAGCCCGTTGTGGAAGGTATAGGCGCTGCGGTGGTACTCGGCGAGGGAGCGCAGCGGATCCGGCACCCAGCCCCAGATACCGCCGGCGTTGTCGCGGGCCCATTGCCGGTGGTAGGCGTCTTCGGACAGGAACCATCCCGTCCATGTAGCCAGATAGGTAGCGGCCGCCAGCGGCATCATGGTGAAGAACGCGGGTACGCCATCGCGGAAGACCCCGCCGGAGATCCAGCCGCGGATTCCGGCAATCCGGCGGGCATTGACATCCCACAGCACGGCCATCACACAGAACACCGCGACGAAGGACAGCGCGGACCACTTGGTGCCGACGGCGAGGCCCATGCAGACCGCGGCCACCAGCCGCCACGGCCGCCACAACACGAACGGGCCGTAGAGCAACTGCAGTTTATTAGGTACCCCGGACGGCCCGGCGAGAGCCGCCACTTTGCCGGCCAGCCGCCGTCGTCCGTCCTCGCGGTCCAGCAGCAGCGCGCCGAACGCCGCGACCACCCAGAACGTGAGGAAGATATCCAGCAGCGAGGTGCGTGAATGCACCAGATGGTGGCCGTCGACGGCGGTCAGCAGACCGGCGACGCCGCCCAGGACGGGGGACTTGAACAGTTTCTGGGCGATCAGCGCGATCATCAGGATGGACAGTGTGCCGGCCAGCGCCGCGCCGAAGCGCCAGCCGAAGCCGTTGTCCGAGCCGAACAGCCACATGCCGAACGCGATCATCCACTTGCCCACCGGCGGATGAACCACATACTCGGGGGAGTCCAGCAGGATGTCAGGGTTGCCCGCGTTGAAGGAATCGTTGGCGTCTTCGGGCCACTCCCGCTCGTAGCCGGACTGCAGGTAGGAGTAGGCATCCTTGACGTAGTAGGTCTCGTCGAAAACGAGGGAGCTGGGTTCGCCCAAGCGGTAGAAGCGCAGGATCCCGCCGATCGCCGCGGCCAGCACGGGGACCAGCCAGCCCCAGATCCCGAAGACTATGGGCGCGCCCAGCAGCCGCCGCTTCAGCACGTCTTCTTTGAAAGCATGCGCCGGCGCCTGAAGCCAGTGCGCCGGGCGCTCCGGTTCCTGCTGTCGCTGGCTGGTAGTCTGGGTCACGGCGAACATGTTACCCGCGGGTAACTTGCTGGGTGTGCGTCGGGGTAGTGCGACCCCGTGGGTGCTGTGGGCAGGACTGACTGTTCAATGAAGCCACATACAGACCTTATCTACCGAGGCTGGGAATCGCCGCCATTGTGCACATGTGAAGGTTCTGCCTCTTGGGTGAGCGGGGGATCGAAAGTGTCCAAGCCGACCGTCAATCAAGCACTCTGCCGGCTCGCTTCTCGTGGCGGGGCGGTAGGGTTGTCCTGTGAATGAGCAGGAAAAGCCGGATAGCGCGGGCCGCGGACAAATCGTGCTGGCGGGCACGCCCATCGGCAACATCGGGGATGCCTCGACCCGCCTGGTGGAGCTGCTGCAGACCGCGGACATTGTGGCCGCGGAAGATACGCGCCGGCTCCACAAGCTCCTGCATGCCCTGGGCATCACCGCCTCCGGGAAAATCATCAGCTACCACGAGCACAACGAAGCCACCCGGACCGCCGAACTGCTGGAGCTCATCCGCGGCGGCAAGACCCTGATCATGGTGACCGACGCCGGCATGCCGGCAGTGTCGGACCCGGGATTCCGCCTGGTCGAAGCCGCCGTAGAGGACGGTGTGGTGGTCACCGCCATCCCGGGGCCGTCGGCAGTGCTGACGGCCCTTGCTCTGTCGGGCCTGCCAACGGACCGCTTCACCTTCGAAGGCTTCCTGCCTCGCAAGGCAGGGGAGCGCAGCGCCAGACTCTCCGACCTGGTGGACGAAAAGCGGACCATGGTGTTCTTCGAGGCGCCGCACCGCCTCGAGCCGATGCTGCGGGCGCTGGACACCTCGTTCGGGCCGGACCGGCGAGTGGCGGTCTGCCGCGAACTGACCAAGCTGCACGAGGAAGTGCTCCGCGGTCCGGTGCGCGAGCTGCTGGAGTGGGCCGAGTCCTCCGAGGTGCGCGGTGAAATCGCCGTCGTTGTTGCCGGAGCTCCGGATGCAGAGCCGCAGCAGGCCGAAGACCATGTTGCAGCAGTGAATGAACTGATCAGCCAAGGTTCGCGCCTGAAGGACGCCGTCGCGGCGGTCGCAGCGGACGCGCGAATCAGCAAGCGCGAGCTCTACTCGGCCGTCCTGGCCGCGCGCTCCTGACCTGGTCCGGCCGAGCCATCGAACTAATCGCCCTTGTACACCTGCACAGGCGTAATAAAGCGACCTAGTGCAGTCCTGCATTTACAGCCGTGAGCGCCAACACCTACCGTAAAAGCAGTTGGGCAGCTCGCCCGTCGATTCAATGCTGAAAAATTGGAGGCACCGCTATGGGTGACACCGCAACCCGCGAGGCAGAACTGCTCGCCAAGGTTCCCACAGGTCTGTTGATCAACGGCGAGTGGCGCGACGCCGCCGGCGGACAGACGCTCGACGTTGAGGATCCCGCCACCGGCAAGGTCCTGCTCACCATCGCCAACGCCCAGCCCGAGGACGGCGCCGCCGCACTGGATGCCGCCGCAGCAGCCCAGGCCGACTGGGCCAGGACCGCCCCGCGCGAACGTGGCGAGATCCTGCGCCGCGCCTTCGAGCTCGTCACCGAGCGCACCGAAGACTTCGCCCTCCTGATGACCATGGAAATGGGCAAGCCCCTGGCCGAAGCCCGCGGCGAGGTTGCCTATGGCGCCGAGTTCCTCCGCTGGTTCTCCGAAGAGGCCGTGCGCGTCAACGGCCGCTACGCCGCCGCCCCGGACGGCAAGAACCGCCTGCTCGTCCAGAAGAAGCCGGTGGGCCCCTGCCTGCTGATCACCCCGTGGAACTTCCCGCTGGCCATGGCCACGCGCAAGATCGCCCCGGCGATCGCCGCAGGCTGCACGGCCATCCTCAAGCCCGCCACCCTGACCCCGCTGACCAGCCTGCTCTTCGCCCAGGTCATGATTGAGGCCGGTGTGCCTGCGGGCGTGCTGAACGTCATCCAGACGTCCACCGCCGGCAAGGTCACCGGACCGCTGATCAAGGATGACCGTCTGCGCAAGCTCTCCTTCACTGGCTCCACCCCGGTGGGCCAGGCCCTCATCCGCGACTCGGCGGACAAGGTTCTGCGCACCTCCATGGAGCTCGGCGGCAACGCCCCGTTCGTGGTCTTCGACGACGCCGATCTGGACAAGGCCGTCGAAGGCGCGCTCGCCGCCAAGATGCGCAACATGGGCGAGGCCTGCACCGCAGCCAACCGCTTCATCGTGCAGGACACCATCTCCGAGGCCTTCGCCGAGAAGTTCGCCGCCCGCATCGCCGAGCTGACCCCGGCCCGCGGCACCGAGGAGCACTCCAAGGTGGGCCCGCTGATCGACGGCAAGGCCCGCGACGGAGTGCACGAACTCGTCACGGACGCGATCTCCCACGGCGCAACCGCCGTGACCGGTGGCGCTTTTGTGGACGGCCCCGGCTACTTCTACCAGCCGACCGTGCTCACCAACGTGTCGCCGAAGTCGCGCATCCTCGCCGAGGAAATCTTCGGCCCGGTGGCTCCGATCGTCACGTTCCGCGATGAGGACGAAGCCGTGGCCCTGGCCAACGGCAGCGAGTACGGCCTGGTTGCCTACGTCTACACCAAGGACCTCAACCGCGGCCTGCGCGTGAGCGAAAAGATGGAGACCGGCATGCTCGGCCTGAACGCTGGCGTCATCTCCAACGCGGCCGCTCCGTTCGGTGGCGTCAAGCAGTCCGGCCTCGGCCGTGAAGGCGGCTCCGAGGGCATCGAGGAATACCTCTACACCCAGTACGTCGGCATCGCCGATCCGTACGCGGACCAGCTCTAACCTGTTCGACAGCGGGGCGGCAGGCCGGATGGCCTGCCGCCCCGCTGCGGTTTAACTGCCTCTACCTTCAAGACCAACAATGACGACGGCGGGGCGCCCATTTACGGGTCGGATTTCACCCTGGTTTGGGCTACTTTGCCATTCCGTGGCAGCTCGGCCACACGTTAGCGCCCGACGGGCAACTAGGTGTCACCGGCGGCGGAAGAGCGACTGCGGCAGGAACCGTCCCAGCAGGCGCTGCTGCCAGGAGCTTCTGGCCTTGAGCTGCCCGGCCACGGCCGTTACGTCCTCCCACCGGCGGCTGGTCACCGGCGGCCGGGCAGGGGTTTGCGGATTGGCGTAGGCAGCGTGTTCGTATCCAGTGCGCAGCCGTTCCAGAGCTGCCGCCGGCTCGCCGTCGAGGGCGCCGCTGGCAGCCAGCCGGTGGTTGAAGGCCCGGGCGGATTCCTCCGGCGCGGACGGCGCTCCGTAGTCCGCGGCGACGTCGAGCGTCTCCTCCCAAGCGAGCAGGGCCGACTGGCGTTCCGGCACGGCCGGCGCCAGCAGCTGGGTGCGGCGCTTCCGGGTGCGCGAGGTGCGCAGCAGCATCGGGGACAAGAGGGCCAGCAGCAGGGCGGCCGCGCCGGCTGCACTCCAGAGCCGCGGCGCCAGGCTTTCGGCCTCGGTGCCGGTTCCGGCTTCCGGATCGGCGCCGGCCGAGGGCAACGGCAGCGTTGGGCCGGCACGCGGATTAAGGTTTTCTTCCTCCGCCGGATTCGGCACGGGCCCGACATCCGCCTGCGCATAGTCAGGCACGGCGCCGCGCCCCGGCGTCGGCTCGAACGCCACCCAGCCGAGGTCTTCGAAGTACAGCTCGGGCCAGGCATGGGCGTCGCGGGAATCGATTTCGTATTCGGTCAGCTCCCGGCCGTCCATCTCGACAACTTCGCCGGTCTCATCACCGGGCGCGTAACCGACGGCAATCCGGCTGGGGATGCCGGCGGTGCGGGCCATGATCGCCATGGTCGACGCGTAGTGCGTGCAGTAACCGGACTTCTCCTCCAGGAAGGCGCCCACCACGTCGAAGCCGCTCTGGTCGTAGCCGCCGTCAACCGGGGCGTCTTCCGAGTAGACGAAATCCGGACCGCGCAGGTAGCTCTGGATCGCCATCGCCTGCTCATAGGGTTCGGTCAGGCCGTCGAGCACACCCGCGGTGGTTTCCTCGATGATGTCTGGCATGCTGTCGGGTAGCTCGGTGAAAATGTCGTCCACCACCGGAGCGTCGATCGACTCGGCAGACTCCAGCCCTGCCCGGGTCAATACTGGTTCGACGCTGCGCACCGTGTACTCCTGGTCCGCGCTGGTGGTGTTGCCGGTGCCGCGGATGGCCAGGGTGCGCGGATCCCAGGTCCAGTTGCCGCTCAGCCCGTCCACTTCGGCGGGCGCGTAGGGGGCCGGGAGCCAGGGACTGGTGAAGGAACCTGTGCTGATGACGGTGGTGGTCACCTCGCCGCGCTCCATGAGTTCGCGGGTGCTCCGGGTGCCGATCCGTTCGACCCCCGAGCGCTGCACGCCGTCGGAATCGGTGGGCCGCCAGCGGGCGCCGGCGAGGTTCTCCAGGGTCACGGACCGGATATACAGCGGATCCGCGGAATCGGTGGCATAGGTCATCCGGCCGAAGGCCCCGGGTCGGCGCAGGTTGTCGCCCAGGCTCACGATGGGATTGAGCCCGGTGGGCGCGCCCAGCCAGTTCAACCGGGATCCCTGCGGAAAGGCCCCGCTGGTGAAGCCAGGAATCGCCAGCGGCAGCAGCAGCGTCACGGCCAGGCCCGCGGCGCCGATGGAAGCGGCCCGGGTGAACTGCCCGGCCCGGACGGTACCCGCGGGAGCCTGGTCGTCCCCGGCCAGCCATTGTGCACAGCCCAGGATCAGCAGGAAGCCGATGGCCGCTGCCACGAAGCCCACCGCTCCGAGACTGTTGGGCTTGATGATCGCCGGCACCATCAGCACGGCGAGCAGGCCGCCCCCGGCGGTGGCAGGCATCTGCAGCGGGACTGCCACCGTATCCACGAGCAGCGCCACCAGCCCGATACCTACACACGCGACCATGACGATGCCAGGTGTTGCGAGCACGGGCGCCACCTGCGAGATGACGGTCTCCTGCGCCTGGTCGACCATCGGGCCCAAGGCCCGGAAAGTCCCCGGGCCGGGAATCACGCCCAGGAAACCCGTGGACGCGAAGAACATCAGCGTGACGGAGCCAACCAGGCCCGCCAGCCCCAGCAGCGTGGCGGCGACTGCAGGCCAGTTCAGTGCCCGTCCCAGCGCCGTGCCGGCTTCGATGCAGAGGACTGTGAAAAAGATATTGCCCAGCCAGGCCCAGCCTTCGATGACGCCGTTCAGGTTGGCGGCGGTGAGCACTACCGCCGCCGCGATTGCTGCGGACATGAGCCAGGGCCCGGAGCCGGTGGGGAGCCGCCGTCGTGAGCTGTTGTCCGGTGCGAGGTATTCCGGCGTTCCGGAGCGGGCGCCGTGTCCCGGTCCGCGGTTCAGGGTGGCGGTCATCGCCGGCCTCCCCGGGAAGCGGTCGGGGAAGGGACGGGGCCAGCCGCGGCGGGGCCGGACCGGGCGGTGGACGCCGTGACCGGTGCCTGCGCGTCGAAGTAGCTCCACGCCGCCGGCAGCGAAGCCTTGGCATTGACCGCCACCGCGCGCCAGCCGCCGTTGCGCAGAGCCTCGAGCACCGGCGAGGAGTCGTGCGGATGGTCGGTGACCAGGATGGCGAAGGCGTGCGAGCCGAACTCGGCGGCCGGGGCCAGCAGGCGGGCTTCGGCGGCGGAGATGTTGCCCAGCAGGGCCAGCAGCGGGCCCTTGAGCTTGTGCGCGGCGAGCTTGTCCATCAGCCGGTCCCCGAACGTCTCCGCCCCCGGCAGCGGCCGGTCCGACCTGCGGTGCGGGTCCTCCGCGAGCCCCAGCGCGGCCAGGCCCTCCGCCAGGTTCTGGTAGCCGGCCGGGCCGACGAAGCTTTCGTCCTCTGGCCACGGTGCCGAGGGGGAGCGCAGCAGGCCGGGCTCGGCGTGGACGTCGAGCAGCCGAACGGTGTAGTTGCGCTGGATGAAGTCATGCGCGGCCGACGCCACCGCCGTGACCGCCCATTCGAACGCGGGCGAACTGTGCAGCAGCTCTCCGCCGTCGTGCTCTGCGGACAGCGACGGCAGCAGGCCGCTGCCGAACGTGTGCACGCGCTGGTCCAGAATGATGGTGGCCTGCGGGGTCGTGACGGATTCCTCCTGCCGGACCATCAGTTCGCCCTGTCGCGCGGTGGCCGCCCAATGCACCCGGCGCATCGGATCGCCGTGCCGGTATTCGCGCGTCATGACGTCGTCGTCGCTCGGGTTCGCCTGCCGCCGGGTGCTGGCGGTGCCGTCCGTGCCGCGGGCGCCGGTCAACGACGTCGGCGGCAGTTCCACCGGCGCCGGCGTGACAATGAGCGCGGAAACCTCGCCCAGGTTATGCCGGTGCCGGGCCAGCCCGAACGGGTCCTCGAAGTCCGCGGTGACGGGGCCGATCCCGAACATCCCGCGCTTGCCGGAGCGCAGCCGGTACTCGTAGATACTCTCGCCGGTCCGCGTCGGATAGCGCGCGGGGAAGCGGAACGTGGGGGAGCGGCCGAACCGGTGCGGCAGCTGCTCCTCCATATACGCGATGCCGCCGAAGCTGCCGGTGCGCCGGACGGAGAGCTGCACGTGCGTGATCAGCCCGGTCTCCACGGAGGCGGGCCGGAATTTGCGTTCGACGGCGAAGCGCGGCTTGAGTACCACCATCACGGCCGCAGCGAGCAGGGGGAGGGCGATGAGGAAAACCGCCAGGCTCAGCAGGTCGCGGCGGCCGAAGATCTGCGCCAGCAGCAGGGCGACGACGCCGGCAGCGAGCAGTCCCCAGCCGCGCATCGTCACGTAGCGGGTGGGCAGCCAGCCGAACCGGTCCATGGCGCTTGACCTACACAGCGGGACGGCGGGATTCGCCGTTGACCGGAACCTTGGCCAGGATCGACGCCACGATCCCGGGCGCGTCCTCGCCGGCGGTCACGGCTTTGCGGTCCAGCATCAGCCGGTGCGAGATCACCGCCTCGGAGACTGAGGCGATGTCGTCCGGGAGCACAAAATCCCGGCCGTCCAGGGCGGCTGCGGCCTTGGCGGCCCGGAGGAGCTGGAGCAGCGCGCGCGGGCTGGCGCCGAGTCGCAGGTAGGGGTGCTCGCGGGTGGCCCGGCCGATGTTGACGGTGTACTCCTTGACCGCGGGGGAGACATAGACGTCCTGCACCGTGGCCACCATGGCGCGGACGTCCGCCATACCCACCACGGGCCGGACATCGGCCAGCGGGGAGGTGGACTGGTGGTTTTCCAGCATGTCCATCTCCGCGCGCGGGTCCGGGTAGCCCATGGAAATCCGCGCCATGAAGCGGTCGCGCTGGGCCTCCGGCAACGGGTAGGTGCCTTCCATCTCGATCGGATTCTGGGTGGCCACCACCATGAACGGCGGCTCCAGCCGGTAGGAGCGCCCGTCGACGGTGACCTGGTGTTCCTCCATGCATTCCAGCAGCGCGGACTGCGTTTTGGCTGACGCGCGGTTGATCTCGTCCCCGATGACGATGTTGGCGAAGACCGGCCCAGGCCGGAACTCGAAGCTGTGCTTGTCCTGGTTATAGATGGAGACGCCGGTGACGTCCGAGGGCAGCAGGTCGGGCGTGAACTGGATGCGGTGCACGCTGCAGTCGATGGTGCGCGCGAGCGTTTTGGCCAGCATGGTTTTGCCGACGCCGGGCACGTCCTCCACCAGCAGGTGGCCCTGGGCAAGCAGCACGGTCAGCGCCAGCCGCGCGGCTTCCTCTTTGCCGTCGATCACCGTGTTGATCGCCGAAAGGATGCGCCCGCACGCCTCATGGAAGTCCACCAGCGGCAACCGGCCGACGTCGTTAATCACCTGCCCGTTGGTGGCCGTGCCCGCAGCAGCGGTTGCCCCGCCGGCACCTGCCTGCCGCGCGGGATCCGATACTGCCGCCTGCTGCTGGATGTCCATGGAAACCTTCCGCTAGCCTTCCCCCCGGGGCCGGATGTACCAACACTACTGGGAGAACTTTCCGGAGGGTAGGGCCTGAAACGTTTCTTTCGGGCGCCGGCGATAACCTAGAAGCATGCCGAACAACCTCGCAGTCAAGCCCGGAGAAACGCCCGCCCCGTATGTCGCCGAAGCACCGCAGCCGGCGGAAGGGCGCGCCCGCAGCGCCGAAGAGGAAAACAGCGGACGACGGCGGCAGCTGCAGTATCCGCCGGCGCCCGAACCCCTGCCGGTGCCGGTGATGGACAACCACACGCACCTGGATTTCCGCGACGGCGACGTGCAGGTCAGCGTCACGGAGGCACTCGACGCCGCGGAGGCCCTGGGCATCCGCGGTGCCGTCCAGGTCGGCTGCGACCTGGAGTCCTCCCGGTTCACCATCGAAGCGGTAGAAGCAGACGCAAGGTTGCTGGGCGCCGTCGCACTCCATCCCAACGATGCGCCGGCACTGGGGGAGGCCGGCACGCTTGAAGATGCGCTCGCCGAGATCGAAGCGCTCGCCGCCCATCCGCGCGTGCGGGCCATCGGCGAAACCGGCCTGGACTACTTCCGTACGGAGGGGCAGGGCCTGAAGGCGCAGGAGTATTCCTTCCGCCGGCATATCGACATAGCCAAGCGGCTGGGCCTGGCGCTGCAGATCCATGACCGCGACGCGCACGAGGATGTGGTCCGGGTGCTGCGCGAGGAAGGAGCGCCCGAAAAAGTGGTCTTCCACTGCTTTTCCGGCGGTGCGGAACTGGCCCGGATCTGCAACGAGAACGGGTGGAACATGTCCTTCGCCGGCACCGTAACCTTTAAGAACGCGGGCGACCTGCGCGAGGCCCTGGCCATCGCCGATCCAGGCCTGGTGCTGGTGGAAACCGACGCCCCCTTCCTCACCCCGCATCCCTACCGCGGCCGGCCCAACGCGAGCTACATGATTCCCTACACAATGCGTGCCATGGCCGACGTTTTGGACAAGGATCTGGCGCAGTTATGCACAGAGGTGTCACAAAACACAGAAGAAATTTACGGCACTTTGTGAGCTAAGTTACTCCGGAGTATTTTTCCTAGTCAGCCCCGGTTTTCCGACGTTTCACCGGGGCTGACTTGGGACGTTCGGGCCAGACCAAAACGAGATTTTGGCCGAACTCGAGTTGGAGATGCATCACGGTTCGGTTACGGTGGGGAGCTAATGGCCGGGGTCGGGGAAGGCAACCGGACATGAATTCACTCGCTTGAGGCAAGTTGGACGTTCCGTTCGTACGCCCAAACCCTCTCGTCTAGTGCTGCCTGCACAAAGCATCGTGCCGTGCGATTCGGCGCGCGACTGCTCGTGTCCAAGTCCCCGTGCCCGGGAAACGTTAAAAAAGTTGGGTACCGTGGCAAACGCACTGAAGAACCGCTGGGTAAAAATTGCCGGGCAAATGATCGTGATGACTGCACTCGTGCTGGGGCTCGTGGCCTTCGTCGGCAACAACAAGTCCGTGACCCTGACCGTTGACGGCCAGGCCAGCAGCGTCTCGACCTTCGGCAGCACAGTCCAGGACGTCCTGAACGACGCCGATGTCCAGGTGGGCGAGCTGGACGAAATCACTCCGTCCGCCAGCGCCGAGATCACCGACGGCAGCAGCATCCAGGTCATCACCGCCAAGCCGGTCAAGCTGACCCTGGACGGCACCAGCAAGACAGTGCACTCCACCTCCGCCACCGTTGAGGACCTCCTCCACGAGCTCGGCGTCGAAGAGGATTCCGAACTTTCCGCCCCGCTGGATGCCGAACTGGCCAGCGTGAGCACGGTGACCATCACCACCCCGAAGACCGTTTCCATCACGGTGGACGGCGAAACCAACAAGAAGATTACGACGGCGGCCACCATCGGTGAGCTGCTGAAGGAACAGAAGATCAAGCTGGGCAAGGACGACGAGCTCTCCGACCCGAAGTCCACGGAGATCAAGGACAAGCTGAAGCTCAAGATCACCCGCATCGACCGGGACCAGAAGATCGAGGTCACCGAGCCGATCGAGTTCGAGACCGAGACGAAGAAGGACTCCTCGATGTACGAGGGCGAGCAGGAGATCACCCGCTCCGGCGTCACAGGTGAACGCACCAAGACCTACGCCTTGGTGCTGGTGGACGGCGAGGAAACCGAGCGCGAGCTGGTCAGCAACGAGATCACCCGCAAGCCGGTCACCGAGCAGGTCAGCGTCGGCACCAAGGAACGCCCGGCCCCCGAGCCCAAGGCTCCTTCCGGCAACGACAACACCAACGTCGGCGGCACCTGGCAGGCCCTTGCCCAGTGCGAGTCCGGCGGCAACTGGGCCATCAACACCGGCAACGGTTACTACGGCGGCCTGCAGTTCAGCCAGAGCTCGTGGATCGGCGCCGGCGGCGGCAAGTACGCCCCGCTGCCGCACATGGCCAGCCCTTCCGAGCAGATTGCCACCGCAGAGGTCCTGCGCAGCAGCGGCGGTTGGGGCCACTGGCCGGCCTGCTCAGCCAAGCTGGGCCTGCTCTAACCGCAGCAGCATCACCCAATCGGCAGGACCCGGGCGCGAACCCGGGTCCTGCCGGCGTTTAAGGTGCATTACTAGTGCCGTCGGAGACGCAGTTCAGGACCTTCGGACCCACGTTTAGGCACTTCTGCCCAGCTTTAGCGTTCAAGTAACGCTCTGACGTAGGGGGATGCTGACGGGCGATTCAAACCATGGGCTTGAAGCTCCCGCCCCGCTCGGCTCGGGCCGATGGGGCCGTGTTACGAGCTGGCTGCCGGTCTCCCCGCGGCCGGCCGGGATCAGCCATGGGCCACCCGGCGTTTAAGGTGCAGCAGAGATCAGCGGCTACGATGGCACAGTGACAGAAGCGAATTCTTCCTCAGGGCTGGCCGACGACGGCTCGGCGTCGCCAACCCGCGAGGGCGCGGCAACGCCTGCGAACGACGACGGCGGCCGCCCGGCTGCTGGGGGTACGGCACCTTTGCTGGGGGCGGCCGACATCAGGCGGCTCGCGGACGAACTGGATGTCCGTCCCACCAAAACCCTTGGACAGAACTTCGTTATCGACGGCAACACGATCCGCCGGATCGTTGCCGCAGCACATATCGATCCGCAGGAAACCGTGCTCGAGGTGGGCCCGGGCCTGGGCTCGCTGACGCTGGGCTTGCTGGACGCGGCCAAGCATGTGGTCGCCGTCGAGATTGATCCCAAACTTGCCGCCAAGCTGCCGGCCACCGCCGCCCGGCTCCGTCCGGATGCAGCCTCCCGGCTCGACGTCGTCCTTGCGGATGCCATGAGGGTGACCGAGCTGCCGCAGCAGCCCACCGCGCTGGTGGCCAATCTTCCGTACAACGTGGCAGTGCCCGTGGTGCTGCACCTGCTGGAGCATTTCCCCTCGCTGGAGCACGGGTTGGTCATGGTGCAGGACGAGGTGGCGGACCGGCTCGCAGCAAAACCGGGCTCGAAGATTTACGGCGTTCCCAGCGTCAAGGCGGCCTGGTACTCGCAGATGCGCAAGGCCGGCGTGATCGGCATGAACGTGTTCTGGCCCGCGCCGAAAATTGCCTCCGGACTGGTGGAGTTCACCCGGCATGAGCCGCCCGAAACGAGGGCAACGCGCAAGGAAGTCTTCGCCGTGATCGATGCGGCCTTCGCCCAGCGGCGGAAGACCCTGCGCGCCGCCCTCGCCGGTTGGGCCGGCAGCCCGGCCGCTGCCGAGGATGCCCTGCGCGCGGCGAACGTGGACCCTAGCGCGCGCGGCGAAGTGCTGGACGTCCAGGCCTTCGCGCGGATTGCCGAATTCAAACAGCCCTTGATGGCGTGAGCTAAGACCCGGTGGAGGAGGCAATGAGCATGTCCAGAAAGCGTTCGGTTCGGGTAATGGCCCCGGGCAAGATCAACGTGTCCTTCCGGATGGGCCCGCAGCGCCTGGACGGCTACCACTCCGTAGCCAGTGTCTATCTGGCCGTGTCGCTCTACGAGGAAGTCACCGCCACAGCGCGCGACGACGACCGGGTCACCGTGAGCGTGCGCAACGGCTCCACACTGCCGCTGGAGCTCGACGACATCCCGCTGGACGAATCCAACCTGGCTGTCCAGGCCGCGCAGCTGATCCGCTCCATGGCCGAGCGGCCCACCGGCGTGCATCTGGACATCACCAAACGCGTGCCGATCGCCGGCGGCATGGGCGGCGGATCGGCCGACGCCGCGGCAGCGCTGGTCGCCTGCAGTGCGCTGTGGGATACCGGCTTTTCCCGCGAAGAGCTTGTGCGCATAGCCTCGGACCTCGGCGCCGATGTGCCCTTCGCCATCCTCGGCGGAGTCGCCGTCGGGCTTGGCATCGGGGACCAGCTGACGCCGGCGCTGGCCCGCAAGGACATGAACTGGGTGCTAGTGCCGGCCAGCTTCGGCCTGTCCACGCCCAAGGTCTACGCCATGGCGGACCAGTTGCGCGAAGAGGCCGGATTCGAGGCCAGTGAGCCGGAGGGCGTGGATCCGGCCGTGCTGAAGGCCATGCATGCCGGGGACGTGGACTCGCTGGCGAACGCCGTGGGCAACGATCTGCAGGCTGCCTCGATGGCGCTCGCGCCGGAGCTGGCCGATATCCTTGAACTGGGCGTCGCCGAGGGCGCGCTGGCCGGACTGGTCTCCGGTTCCGGCCCAACGCTGGCGTTCCTCGTGGCGGACCGGCTCGAAGCCGAGGACCTTGCGCAGCGGCTCTCCGACGTCGCCGGCGTGGCGGCGCTGCCCGTCCACGGCCCGGTCCACGGCGCGCGCATCATGGCCTGATCCGGCTCGGCCCGCCCCGCCCCGATAACTTCACCTACACAGCAACAGAAAGTATCACCTTGGCCCACCTGCTTGGCGCGGAAAACATCAGCGTCTCCTTTGCCACCCGCACCGTCCTGGACTCGGTTTCCATCGGCTTGAACCAGGGCGACCGGATCGGCATGGTAGGCCGCAACGGCGACGGCAAGTCCACGCTGATGCGGCTGCTCGCGCAGCGCACGACGCCGGACGAGGGCCGCGTGACCAAGCGCGGCGACGTCAACATCGGATACCTCGACCAGCAGGATGTGCTCAACGGCGACCTGCCCGTGGGCGAGGCCATCGTCGGCGACCAGGCGGACCATGAGTGGGCGTCCAACCCGCGCATCCGCGAGATCATGGGTGGCCTCGTCGGTGACGTGGACTGGCACGCCAAGGTCTCCCTGCTCTCCGGCGGGCAGCGGCGCCGCGTGGCCCTGGCCAAGCTGCTGATCGAAGACCACGACGTCATCATGCTGGACGAGCCCACCAACCACCTGGACGTGGAGGGAGTGGCCTGGCTGGCCCGGCACCTGAAGGAGCGCTGGCGTCCCACCGAGGGCGCGTTCCTGGTGGTCACCCACGACCGCTGGTTCCTGGACGAAGTGTGCACCCGGACGTGGGAGATCCATGACGGCATCGTGGACCCGTTCGACGGCGGGTACGCGGCCTACGTCTTGGCCCGCGCCGAACGCGACCGCATGAACGCCGTCGTCGAAAGCAAGCGCCAGCAGCTGGTCAAGAAGGAACTGGCCTGGCTCCGCCGCGGCGCACCCGCCCGCACGGCCAAGCCCAAATTCCGCATCGATGCGGCCAACGAGCTGATCGCCGACGTGCCGGAACCGCGCGATACGGTGGCGCTGAACAAGGTGGCCACCGCCCGGCTCGGCAAGGACGTGCTGGATCTGGAACACATCTCCTACACGCCCCCGCCCCGGGAAGGCACCGAGGCAAAGAACGACGGCGGCAGGCCCCTGTTCGACAACATCACCCTTCGGCTGGCGCCGGGCGAGCGGCTGGGCCTGGTGGGGGTAAACGGCGCGGGCAAGACCACGCTACTGCGGCTGCTCAACGGCGAGATCGAACCGGATTCCGGCAAGGCCAAGCGGGGCAAGACCGTGAAGACCGCCATCCTCACGCAGGAAGTGCGCGAGCTGGACGACGTCTCGGACCTGCGGGTCATCGAGGTCATCCAGCGTGAACGCCAGGTCTTCAACGTCGGCGGCAAGGAAGTATCCGCCGGTCAGCTGGTAGAGCAGCTGGGCTTCAACAAGGAGAAGCAATGGACCCCCGTGCGGGATCTTTCCGGTGGTGAGCGCCGGCGGCTGCAGCTACTGCGACTGCTGGTGGGGGAGCCGAACGTGCTGATGCTGGACGAGCCGACCAATGACCTGGACACTGACACGCTCGCGGCGGTGGAAGACGTACTGGACGGCTGGCCCGGGACCCTGGTGGTTGTCTCGCACGACCGCTACTTACTCGAACGCGTCACTGACCACCAGATGGCGCTGCTGGGCGACGGTAAGCTCCGCGGCCTGCCCGGCGGGGTGGACCAGTATCTGGAACTGCGGGAGGAAGCACTGGCCGCAGGCGATGGGAAGGTGGGGCCGTCGTCGTCCGCCGGTTCTGCATCCGCAACGGTTCCGGCCGGCGAAAACGGCGCTGCCCAGCACCGTTCCGGCGGTTCAGCACCGTCCTCGACGCACAGCGAGGCGGAAAAGCGGCAGGCCAAGAAGGATCTGAACCGGATCGAGCGCCAGCTGACCAAACTGACCCAGCAGGCGGACAAGGTCAAGGAACAGATGACGGCCGCCGGTTCCAAGGCCGACGCGGACTTTGAGCAGCTTGCCGAGCTGAACAAGAAGTTGCAGGAGATCGGCGCCGAGCAGGAAGAACTCGAGATGGAGTGGCTCGAGGCGTCCGAAGTCCTCGAGTAGGCACTCAAAGGGTCTAGGCGGGCTGATTTGTGCGGCCACGGCTTGCATAGGCCTGGAGTTCAGCCCTGGTAGTGAACCCCAGTTTGGCGAGAATACTCCCTACGTGGTGTTCCACCGTACGCTTGCTGATAAATAGCCGCGCTGCGATCTGGCCATTGGATAAGCCGTCGGCGATAAGTTGGAGCACCTGGTCTTCCCTCGTGGTCAGCTGGCCGCCGGCGCGGGGGAGATGCTGGGAACGGTGCCCCAGAGAGCGGAGGGTCTGGGCTGCTGCATCGGCGTCGTAATGAGCGCCGAGCTGCTGGAAGTCCCGCAAAGCAGTCAGCGCTTCCGCGGTGGCAAGCTCCGGTTGGCCTGCGGCCACGGCCCTGGCCAGGGCCACGCGGCAGCGGGCCTGTTCGAGGGGCAGGCCGGCAGCACCGAAAGCCACCAGCGCCGACTCCAGGTGTCCGCGGGCAACACTGGCCGCCCCGGCGCCGGCGCCGCCAGTACTTTCGGTGGCCAGACGGCACAGCCCCACGGTGTACTCAGCCAGCGCGGCGTACTGCCCGAGGCCCGTCGCTGCGGCGATAACACCCAGTTCACAGCCGAGACCGGACGCTTCGTCCGGACGCCGTGCAGCCAAATAGACCTCAGCAAGGAGCGCTATTTCCGGTGCCACCAGGACAGACCCGGCGGCCGCCTGGAGACGCCGGCGCAGGACGGCCGCCGCGGACTCGGTGTCGCCGTTCATCAGCCGGAGCCGGGCCAGCGGCTGGACCGCGGCGGGATCCGACTCGTAGCCCTGCAACAGGGTGGCCGCTTCTTCCGCTCTGCCCTGGCGTAGTCGGAGGTCAGCCAGCCGCACTACCGCACCGCCGCGCAATGCCTGCAAGCCGCCGTCGTAATCTTCGATGGCGCGCACGAGCCGGTCCTCGGCCTCGGCCCACCGGCCCGCGGCGGTGAGGATGCCGCCGTAGTGCATCGCGCAGATCGCCGGCACCCATGACGCGTGCTGGTGGTGGCCGAAACCGGCAGCAACCTCCATCCATTGCTGGGCCCGGCTGACATCGAGGGTCAGCTCCGAGCAGAGCAGCATCTTGCAGTAGATTTCGCCGGCGGCCTGGTAGTCGCGGACCTCGCCGCTGGTGGCAGCGGCCGCGGCTTCATCAATGAGCCGAAAGCCCGCGCCGATGCGCCCGGCGAGAACCAGTGCCAGGCCCTCGTAACTGCGGGCACAGAACTCCAAGTCCGGTTCACGCAAGCGCCGGCCAAGTTCGGTTGCGGCCGCGGCATGGGCGCGCATCTGGGCCGGGTCGAGGGTGCCAAGGCACTGGGCCAGCTGCACCCACCCGGCCTCCACGCAATTGTCTGCGTCGCTGATGAGGGTGGTAGCCCGCGCCAGCCAACCGTCCGCGGCCGCCGTATTTGCGTAGACCGCGTCGTACAGGAAGCTGAGCTCGCGGGCTGCGATCAGTGCCGGAAGCCGGAATTCGCCGCGCCGGCGGAACAGGGTGAAGGCCTTTTCGTAGAGTCCGATGGCTGTCTCGAAGTCCCCGGCCCATTCAGTGGCTCTGGCCAAGCCGTAGGCAGCCTCGGCAGTCGCCCCGTACTCAAGCGCCAGGCTGAAGAATGACTGCGCTGCCCGCCAGTCCCCGCCGTCGAGTGCGGCGCGGCCGTCCTCGAGAAGCTGCTCCAGGGTGGAAGCCATGACCTATTTTACGTCCGGCCTGCGGGGAGGAAAGGGCTGGAAAATAGGTGCACGCACCGATGTCGGCGCGCCCGGATCGATCGATCCTTGTAGGAATACGGCATTGCGCAACAAATAAGACCGGGCGAAAAGGTGAGAATAATGGCCAGTACAGAGAGCTTCCAGCTGGAAGAAGCAGCGGCCGAGGCTTACGAGGCAAAGTTCGTTCCCGCGATGTTCGCGGAGTGGGCGCAGCAGATGGTAACCGTGGCCGGAGTGACCCGGGGGCAGCGGATTCTTGACGTTGCCTGCGGTACCGGGATTGTAGCCCGCACTGCGGCGGAGATAACCGGGGCGGAAGCGGTGACCGGCGTGGACATTAACCCCGCCATGCTAGCCGTGGCTGCCAGGGTCCGGCCGGAGATCAGCTGGCTACAGGGTGACGCGGCCGCGCTGCCCGTGCAGGACGACGCCTTTGACGTAGTGCTTTGCCAGATGGCGCTGATGTTTTTTCCGGATGCCGTGGCGGCGCTGCGGGAGATGCGCAGGGCGGCGGTCGACGGCGGAACAGTTGCGGTTGTGGTCCCTGGGCGCCTGGAGGACCAGCCAGGCTATGGGCCTTTCGTGGAGCTGGTCTCGCGCCATGCGGGTTCCGGCGCCATGTCGCTTCTAGGCGTTTATTGGGCCTGCGGCGACCTGGAAAAACTTGAGCGGCTCATTGCCAAGGCGGGTTTGCTGGAGGTGGAATCCCATACGCACATCGGCAAGGCCAAGTACTCCTCGGCCGCGGATTTCGTGGCGGTGGAAGTAGAGAGCACCCCGCTGATGGCGCGATTGAGCGAGGACCAGTTTGCCAGCATCCGTGCGGAAGCGGCGGCCGTTCTGCAACCTTTCACGGAGGCAGACGGTTCGCTGACAGTGCCGTTGCAAGGACACTTAGTCCTCGGGCGCAAGATCAACGGGCGCAGGCCCTAGCAAGCCAGGTAGCCACGACGCGTCCGCTATGCCTTTGGCGCGCCACGGTTCTCCCAGAGCCCGGCTGCCCGGATTGACGCCTGGATCTTGGTGGCCGCGGAGTGCAGGGCATCGCGCTCTTCATCGGACAGCGGGTCGAAAACGTTCTCGCGGACAAAGCTCACGTGTCCCGGGGCCGCCTGCACTATGGCCTTGTGTCCGGCGTCGGTCATCGAAATGTTGAATCCGCGTGCATCGGACTCGCACTCCGTCCGTGCCACCAGGCCCTTGGCCTCCATCCGCTTGAGCAGGTGGGAGAGCCGGCTCCGCTCCCAGTCCAGCGCCTGGGCGATGTCCCGCGCCCGCATGATGCCATCCTCGGCTTCGGAGAGGGCGGCGAGCACGGAGTACTCCACGCCCGAGAGTTCAGAGTCGCGGATCAGCTGGCGGTCCATGGCGGATTCGAAACCCCAGATGAGTTCGCGCAGCGCGCGCCAAATGTCCTGCTCGTGCTGATCGAGCCACCGCGTGTCCGAGCTCACTAAGCTTCCCCCTCCAAGTATGGTTGACAATTCAAGTGTCCCCTGTGCATGATTGACATGTCAACAAATCAATGACGTGTCAACAACCTGAAGGGGTTATCCACATGACCAAGATTGCAATCGTCACCGGCAGCACCCGTCCGGGCCGCAACAACAAGGGCGTAGCCGACTGGGTTCTGTCCCAGACCGCAGGCCGCACTGACGCCGAATTCGAACTTGTCGACATCGCAGACTTCAACCTCCCCTTGCTGGACGAGGCCTACCCGGCCATGTACCAGAACTACCAGAATGACCACACCAAGACCTGGTCCGCCAAGATCAACGAATTCGATGGCTTCATCTTCGTTACCGGCGAGTATAACCATACTCTGACCCCGGCCCTGGCCAATGCACTGTCCTACCTGAACGTGGAGTTCAACAACAAGGCAGCCGGTATCGTCTCCTACGGTTCCATGGGTGGCGCCCGCGCCGCCGAGCACCTGCGCAACGTGCTCTCCGAGCTGCAGATTGCCCACGTCCGCAACCAGGTCATGTTCTCCCTGTTCACCGACTTCGAGAACTTCTCCGACTTCAAGCCGACCGAGCAGAACGCCGGCACCCTGGCCCCGATGCTCGATCAGCTCATCCCGTGGACCCGCGCCATGGAGGCCGTCCGCGCCGAGGCAGCCGTCGCCGCCAGCTAAGGCGGCCCCCCGCGCGCCGGCCCACCAGCCAGCGTCGCGGACCTCCAAGCTGCAAGCGCTCTGTTCCCCCACCTGCCCATGAGGGGGAATGGAGCGCTTGTTCTTTTAATTCACCCCGTCTATTAATCCACCGTACGGTGCTGCCTGTGTCCTCATGACGGCCGATTGGATACGATCGATGCGTCAGAACGGGTAACGGCATGGTCGGGGAGGCCGCGGCGATTGCCGGCAGGGCTGGGGAAGAATTCGACGGGGAGGAAGCACGCATGCGGCAAGGACCAGGACGGGGCGGTCCCGGACCGGCACCGGCAACCGGCGCAACCGAGGCAAGCGAGGCAACCCGCGCCATCGGGCCAGCGGTGCACCTGGCTGGGAAGGTGTCCCTGTGAATGAGCGGCAGGAAGCACGACGGCGGCTGGTGCTGGCCGTGGGGGTGGTCCTGATCGTCTTCGGTATTGCGGCATTGGCCTGGGCCTTCGTGCTGCTCGGGCGCTGAGCCACCATGGAACTACCCCGTGGAATCGGCCAGCCGGCTACCCGTGCGCTGAACGGCGAGGGTATTACGAGCCTTGAGCAGGCGGCCGCCTATACGGAGGCTCAATTGCTGGCCCTGCATGGCGTGGGACCCAAGGCCATCAGGGTGCTCCGCGAGGCATTCGCGGAGCACAAGCTGGACTTTGCCTAGTCCAGCGGTTCGGGGTCACCCACGCCCAGCAGGTAGGACGCGATGGCCTCGTGAAAAACATCCACCCGCCGGCTGCCCGGGACCAGGGATGAATTCCCCTCGAGCAGGCTGCGGAAGGCGAGCCCCTCGATCAGCGCCGTAAAGCCGCTGGCGAGTTTGGCCGGTTCCGTTGAGCCCAGCGCTTCGAAAAGCTCCAGCGCCCGCGACTGCGAGAACAGTGCGTCCGAAATCGTTCCACGGAACTCTTCGCGCTCGGAGAGCTCCAGGGCCAGGGCTACGCGCGCTTTGATGTGGTGCGGGCGGGTGCTCAGCTGGATGTCGAGGTACTGGGCAATACGAGTGGCCACATGCTCAATGTCCATGCCCTCTTCGACAGTCCGCGGCGCTTCCAGATGGGAGTTCTCGAAGTCCGCCATCGAACGCTCGCGCAGGTACTCCAAGGCGCCTGCCAGCAGTTCGTCCTTTGTCCGGAAGTAGTAGCTGGTGGAGCCCGTCGGCAGGTTCAGGTGCGCATCCACGGCCCGGTGTGTCAGGGCCCGTAGGCCCTCGTGGGCGATGATTTCCGTGGTTGCTTCTGTCATCAGGGTCCGGCGCTGCGCCTTGTCGTCGTGCGCGGAGGTTTCCGGGCTGTGATGGACCTGCGGTAATGCTGCTTCCACGGGGGAGGCTCCTGATCGTTCGATGTACTCTACAGATGTAGAGTACCTTGTCTGAAAGGAAAGGAATGACGTGTTGAGGGGCAAGTCGCAGACCAAGCAGGAAATTCTGGCGCACTTTGCGCATCGTGCGGCAGCGGCTGGCTTCGATCTCGACGAGTACCAGCTCCAAGCCATCCGGCAACTGGCGGAGGTTGCCGCCAGGACAGTTAATGCTTCCACCGCGCACGCTCCCAACGTAGCCTCCGCACTGGCATCGAGCAATAAGAAGCGGCGGAATCTCTACCTTTGGGGTCCAGTTGGCCGAGGCAAGAGCTGGCTGGTCAACGAGTTCTTCGCTGCGCTGCCGTTGGAAGGCAAGAAGCGCTGGCATTTCCACGACTTCTTCCGCGAGCTGCATGCCCGCCGCCGCGAAGCGCAGGATTCGCCGTCGCGGCCGGCCGGTACCAGCGCCGTGGACCTGGCCATCGACTCGCTGCTGCGGGACTGCGCCCTGCTGGTCCTGGACGAATTCCATGTGCACGATCCCGGTGACGGCCAGCTGCTGGCCCGTTTCCTGCGCGCACTTTTCTCCCGCGGCATTGCGCTGGTCACCACCTCCAACTACCCGCCGGGTTCCCTGATGCCCAACGGCCTCTTCCACGATCTGTTCGCTCCCACCATCGCCCTGATCGAAAAACACATGCAGGTGGCCGGCGTCGCCGGCCCGGTGGACTACCGCTCCCTGCCTTCAAATAACGACGGCGGCCGCGAAGGTCCGCGGTTCAGCGACGGCAGCGTGATCAGCGCCCGAGCAGACGACGTGGGCCACGCGCTCGACGAAACCGGCCTGTCCGTGCCGGAACCGCACGAGGCGGTGGAATTGCGGCCCACCACGTGGCCGCTGCAGGCGCTGCGCGTAACGGAGACGGAACTCTGGTTTGATTTCCGGCAGCTTTGCGAGACGCCCACCGCCACCCAGGACTACCTTGCGTTGGTTCGGCCCCGGCGGCACTGGGTGATTACCGCGGTGCCGTCCCGGGAGGAGATCAGCATGAACGGCTGGCAGCGCTTCAGCAATATTGTGGACATCCTCTACGACGCGGACATTCCGCTGACGTTGATCAGCGAAGTACCCCTGGACCTGAGCCCGTCGGAGAGTCCCTCCGCCGTCGATATCGCCCGCATCGCCAGCCGCCTCGGGCAACTTAAGGCAGCAGCCGGGGTCAACTGAAGGCCGCGGTGTGGGCCAACTGCAGGCCAGCGTGAACCAACTCAACGCCGCGGCCCACACAATAGGGTAGACCGTCCGTTGCGCCACCTGCTCATTCCAGCGATTCCTGGTTCACGGCCTCACTGCGTCTGATCCCGGGCTCAGAGCTGCGGCGGCGCGAGAGTGCTACGCCGAACAGGCACACCGCCCCGCCGATCACCCCGATCAGCGTCGGCACCTCGCCCAGGAACAGGAGCCCGAGCACAATGGCGGCAGGCGGCACCAGGTAAGAGGAAACGATGAGCTGCCCGGCTGGCATCTTGGTCAGCGCGTACCCCCAGGTGCTGAACGCGATGGCGGTCGGCACCACGCCGAGGTAGACGACGCCCAGGATGGACGCGGCCGAAGCATCCTGCAGGTCAACGATGAGTTCGCCGGTGAACGGCAGGGCGGTAACGGTGCCGATGGCACAGGCCAGCCACGTCACCTGCGCCGCGGGTACTCTTCGCAGGGCAGGTTTCTGGAGCAGCACGCCTACCGAATAGGTCAACGCCGCTACCAGCGCCCAGATGACGCCGGTTCCGCTGCCTGCAGCGCTGTCTGCACTTGTGCCGAAGCCGATCAGCAGTACGCCGATGAAGGCCACGCCGGCGCCGATCGCGAGCCATTTCGGAATGCCTTCGTGCAGGAAAACGCCCGCACCCAGGGCGATCAGGATCGGAGCGAAGTTCACGATCATGGCCGTGGTTCCGCCATCGAGCGTTTGCTCCGCGGTATTGAGGGCAACGTTGTAAACGCCGAACCACATCACGCCGCAACCGATGATTAGCAGCCATTCCCGTGGACTTGGTTTCACCCACGGCCGGCCGATTAGTCCGATGGCCAGGACTGCGGCGCCGACGCCCAGCCGCAGCAGGGCGAGGGAACCTGGCGTGAAGTCCGTTCCCACGCCGCGGATCACAATGAACGCGCTGGCCCAGGCGAGCACGGTCACCACGACGGCAACCAGGACGAGCGGGGTCAACGTTTTCGTCAGCGGTTTGACCGGCACGGAAGGCGTAGGGGAGCTCACGCCGTCAGATTATCCGACTCCTCCACACGGCACACCGGCCGGCGGCGAGGATGGCAGTTCCTTGCCGATAGTTGTCAGCTTCTCGCCGGGATTTCTTCCACCACGCTGGTGCCTCGTTCCGGGCGTGATTCCCACTGCCAGGTTTCGTGCAGCCGGATGCGCCCGTCCTCGAGTACCTCCAGCTTGCTTGCGCACACTCCGTTGGCGGTCTGCAGGTTGATGTTCAGGTGCGAGTAGCGGAAATCCAGCCGGTCGCCGTCGCGCGTTCCCACCAGATAACCGCGGACAACGGCGCCGCCGGAGTATTCCGCCCAGATCATCCTGCCGTCCTGGCTGTAGTGGAAGCGCGTGGTGCGCCCGACCTCGCCCGATGCAGTGTTGGCCACGGCGGCGAAGACTTTCCCGTCAATAACGGCCTTCACCGCCGCAGGATCGGGAGCCTCAGCCTCGTCGTCCTCCTCGGTGCCTTCCCCGGCGTCGATGCCTTCTTCAGGCTCGGCCTCGGTGTCCTTCACAGGGTCGGCGGCTTCAGCGGACTCGACCTCGGCGCTGGCTCCGGAGTCCTCAATGGCTCCGGAGTCCGGCACTGCGATGGCCGGCTGGTCCTCGCCCGGAAGTAATCCTGCGTCCGTTTCCATCTGGCCGTCGGGCAAATCCGAAAAACTGGTCGCTGAGACTGATTGAGACATGGATACAGAGTAGAGGCCATCACGAAAAGGTCACAATGACCGGGCGTGTTGAATCCGCCTAGGATTGGAATGTTTCACCTAATCGGGTCAATCGCCGCGTTCAAACAGTACTGTGCTTGATCACCCGCACTCCCACGGCCAGACCAATGACGGCGGTAACCACCGCCGCGACGACGCCCCACAAGGTGTCCCAGCCGAGCCCGCCGGCGAACAACTCCCGCTCGGCGTTGACCATGTAGGTCAGCGGGTTAAACAGGCTCAGCACCTGCATCCAGCGCGGACCCGCTTCGATGGGCAGCATGATGCCGGAGAGGATCATCAGGGGGAACAGCAGTGTCTGCTGGACGCCCCAAAACACCCACTCCTTCCCCTGCGTCACCAGCGCCAGCGCGTAGGAGAGAGCACCGAGGCCGATGCCGAAGATCCCGATCACCACGAGTCCGAAAAGCACGTGCAGCGGATAGAACACGAACCCGAACGGGATGGAGGCCAGCGCAATCACCAGACCTTGCAGGACCAGCGGCGCCCATTCCTTCAGCGCCCGGCCGATCAGCAGCGAGGAACGGGACAGCGGTGTGGCCAGGATCCGCTCGTAGGAGCCGGTCATCAGCTCGTACTGCAGGTTCGAGCCGGTCATGGAGGTGCCGAACAGGGCGATCATGACGACGACGCCGGGCAGGAACCACTGTAGCGAGGACTCGCCGCCGAAGGCCTCCGCACCCACTGCCGCCCCAAGCAGTGGCCCGAAGAGGGCCAGAAACACCAGCGGCTGCACCAGCGAAAAGATCAGGGCGAACGGATCCCGGATGACCAGGAGCATTTCCCGCCAGAACACGTACTTGGTGTCCTGTAGGATCCGCCCGACCCCGGGTTTCCTCACGGCGGTGCCGGCGTCAGCGGCTTGCTGGAGCTGCATCAGACTTTGCCTCCTTCGCGCAGGCTGCGGCCGGTCAGTTCGAGGAAAACATCGTCCAGGGTGGGCGGTTTCAGCTCCAGCCGCAGGGCCGGCGCACCGGCATCGTTCATGTCCTTGAGCAGTCCCGGTGCCAGCCGTGCGCCGTCGGGGAGCCGAAGACGGAAGCGGATGACGCCGTCGTGCGCTGTTTCTTCCAGCTCGCCTGCGGCCGCCGCCCGGCCGAGCAGGCCCCGCACCTCCGGCGCCGCGGCAGCCGAGACTTCCACCGCCAGCAGGTCGCCGGCCAGGTCTGCCTTGAGCCGGCTGGCCGTGTTGTCCGCAATGATCTCGCCGTGATCGATGACGATCACCCGCTCGGACATTGTGTCCGCTTCCTCCAGGTAATGGGTGGTCAGCACGATGGTGGTTCCGTGCTCGTGGCGCATGCGCATGATGTGTTCCCACAGATTCGCGCGGTTCTGCGGGTCCATGCCGGTGGAAGGCTCGTCGAGGAAAAGCAAGCTGGGGGAGTGCATCAACCCCAGCGCCACATCCATGCGCCGCCGCTGGCCGCCGGAGAGCTTGATGACGGTGCGCTTCTTCAGCTCCTCCAGTTCCAACGACTTGAGCAGCTGGTCTGCCCGTGCGTGCGCGTCGGTGGTGTTCATCCCGTAGAAGCGGCCCTGCATGATGAGCTCGTCGATCACACGGTAGCTGTGCCCGCCGCCATTGCCCTGCCCGATGTAGCCGATGCGCGAGCGCACCCCCGCGGGGTCCGCGATGACATCGACCCCTGCCACCCGCGCGGTTCCCGACGTCGGTGCCAGCAGCGTGGTGAGCATGCGCAGAGTGGTCGATTTACCCGCGCCGTTGGGCCCGAGGAAGGCGACCAGTTCGCCGCGCTCGACGTCGATATCCACGCGCTCGACGTCGATATCCACGCCCTTGACGGCCTGGATCTTCTCTTTCTTGACGGTAAAGGTCTTGGTGAGCTTGCTCGTGTGGATCATGGCGACCCCTGGTCGATGGCATTCGCGATGTGAAAACGCTACGCCTGCGGCAAGAGCCAGTCCATGGGATCGCGAAGCTATGTGGACATCTTCTGTCCGTGCCTCTGGCCCCGACTGTCCGTGCAGGGCGATTAGAGTTGTACACCTGATGCCTTTTCCGCATCCATCCCTCTCCACGCCCACATCACCACGTATAAGGAACAGCCATGCCCGCCCCGGCCCCTGCCACCAAGCCAGAACTGACTCCCGATGAGCGGCAGTCCGTACTGCGCACGCTGAAGTCCCCGCGGCTGCTCAAGACCGAGGTGCTCGCCGGCCTGGTGGTCGCGCTGGCGCTGATTCCCGAGGCCATCGCGTTCTCGGTGATCGTGGGCGTGGATCCGCGCATGGGCCTGTTCGCGTCCTTCATCATGGCGGTGACCATCTCGTTCGTCGGCGGCCGGCCGGCGATGATCTCGGCCGCGACAGGCGCGGTGGCGCTGGTCATTGCGCCGGTGATGGCCAGCCACGGCGTTCAATACCTGATTGCCACGGTGATCCTCGGCGGCATCTTCCAGGTGCTGCTCGGCGTGCTGGGCGTGGCCAGGCTGATGCGGTTCATCCCGCGTTCGGTCATGATCGGCTTCGTGAACGCGCTCGCGATCCTCGTGTTCGGTTCACAAGTGCCGGAGCTGCTGGGCGTGCCGTGGCTCGTCTACCCCATCACCGCCGTCGGCCTTCTGATTGTCTTCGGCCTACCCAAGCTAACGACGGCGGTGCCCGCGCCTTTGGTCGCGATCGTCGCCTTAACGCTGGTGACCGTGCTGGCCGCCATCCAGGTGCCCACCGTGGGGGACAAGGGGCAGTTGCCGGACAGCCTGCCGGGCCTGTTCATCCCCGATGTCCCGCTCACGCTGGACACGTTCCGGACCATCGCACCGTATGCGCTGGCGATGGCGTTCGTCGGGCTGCTCGAATCCCTGCTGACCGCCAAGCTGGTGGATGACATTACCGACACCCGCTCCAGCAAGACGCGCGAGTCCTGGGGCCAGGGCGTGGCCAACATCGTCACCGGCTTCTTCGGCGGGATGGGCGGCTGCGCGGTGGTTGGCCAGACCATGATGAACGTGAAGGCATCCGGTGCCCGCACCAGAATCTCCACCTTCCTGGCCGGCGCGCTGTTGTTGCTGCTGGTGGTCGTGCTTGGTGACGTGGTGGCGCTGATCCCGATGGCCGCGCTCGTCGCCGTGATGATCTACGTGTCCATCGCGACCTTCGACTGGCACTCCATCAAGCCGTCCACCCTCAAGCACATGCCCAAGTCGGAAACGGGGGTAATGGTGAGCACCGTCGTCGTGACCGTTTGGACGCACAACCTCGCCATCGGCGTCGGAGCCGGCGTGCTGGTCGCCATGGTCCTTTTCGCCCGCCGGGTGGCGCACTTCGTGACCGTGGAGCGCACCGTACTGGAGGTCAACGGGGAGGAGGCGGCTACCTACCGCGTGGACGGCGAGTTGTTCTTCGCTTCGTCCAACGACCTCTACACGCAGTTCAACTACGCCACCGATCCGCAGCACATCATCATCGACATGCACGCCTCGCATCTGTGGGATGCCTCCACCATCGCCGCACTCGATTCCATCGCGGAGAAGTACCGCAGCCTTGGGAAAAGCCTGCAGATTATCGGGCTGAACGAAGCGTCCGTGCTGATGCGCGAGCGTCTGGCGGGCAAACTCAACGGCTGACCCGCCTGACGGCTGAAGTGCTATCAGCCGGTGACCAGACCGTTGCATTTCGGAACGGTGCGTTTATCCAATAGTTATTGGCCCTTGGCGTCGGGCAGGAGTATTCTTTTCTTACCGAAAAGTTGCCTACGTACAACGTTCCGTCGGTATTTTTTGGGGTCCAGCTAATGTGCGCCGGTGGCTAATACGTGTCCGCACATTCCAGACGTGGCCGGGTCCGATGACTACCCGTCCCGAAAAGAGGAATCCGCTTGCTTCAGCGGAATCAGTTCCTCGCACCGTCCGGTGCCGCATCCTCGGTGCGGCACCGGACTTAGTTAAACGGCAAAATTCCGGCCGGTTACGCTCCCGCCCGCAGCTCCGCCCGGCTAATCTCGAAAAGTGCCTTAGTCTCCGGCGTTGAAAGTATGGGCATTTGTAACGGAAATTGATAGCTTTAACCGACAGGGCGGAACTTGTTAGCAACCCTTGAACTTCATATCCGCGCGCAGGAAAAAGCACTTTCGAATTGCGCATTGTTCACGGCTATTAGACCGCCTTGGGTCTGGCCCCAACCGCGCAGCCAGGTCAGGATCCGTCCGCTGTTGAGCAGCCGGGCGTTATTACTGCGTTACAGGTTTTTCCAAAACACTGGTTACTTCTGCCTGCCGTCAGTATGCTGATTCTCAATGCAGGAACGCCGACGTTGGGGAATGTGTGGCAGGTGTGAGGCGTGAACCAGTTAAAAGATCTGTGCGCGGCCGTGTCTTGGGGGCGGCTGCAGTGCACCCGGGTGCCAGGACTGCGCGGGCATCGGACCAAACCGACCATCTTCCGGAGCCAGCCGGGCGCGCCGTAGGAACGGTGTCGACCATCGGACTGACGCGCGACGGCGTCAACCCGGTATCAGCGGCGGGACTCCCGGCGCCAGCCAACGTTTTTGTGGGCCGGCAGCGAGAGATCGAGGAAGTGCGTTCCGCACTGCAGGACAACCTGCAGGTGGGGGCGATGCTCGTGGGGGAGCCGGGCGTGGGCAAGACCGCGCTGGCGCTGGAAGCGCTCAAGACCTTCGACGGCAACCACCATATTGTCCCGGTACGCGGCAGCGCCTTCTCCGCCAACGTCCCCTACGCGGCCCTGGGCTATCTGCTCAGCGAACTGCCCGAACACGTGCTGGACCATCCGGTGCTGGCGATGCAGGGGTTGTCCCGGCTGCTGACCGAACAGGCAGACGGCCGGACGCCGGTCCTGCTAGTCGAAAACGCCCATGAACTGGATCCGATGTCCGTTATGGCCGTGACCCAAATGGCGGTCTCCGGCCAGGCGAAGGTGCTGATCCTCGCGCGCGAATTGACCGGTGCGGCCGAGGAATTCATCCGGCTCTGGGCCGATGGCCACGTCCGGCGGATCGATCTTGCGCCCTTCACGCTGGAGGAGAGCGCCGGCTACCTCGAGGCACTGCTCGGCGGGCGGGTGGCCCGCACCGCCGTCGCAAATCTTCACAGCCACACCTCTGGCAGTCCGGGATTCCTGCGCATGCTCGCGTCGGAGCAGCGCCACGCCGGCACCCTCGTTGAGCAGGACGGCAGCTGGGACCTGGTGGCGCCGCTGGTCCGCTCGGGCGAGATTGCGGAGGTCATCCGTGCCCGCCTGAACCGATACGGCCCCGAGCAGCGCCGCATCATTGAGCTGCTGGCCTTCGCGGTGGAACTGCCGCTCGCGGCGCTGCAGCGGCTGGCCGCACCGGAGGACCTGGACGTCCTGGAAGAGCACGGCGTGATGCGCGTGCTTGCCACCTCGCCGCCGATCGTCCGGCTGCAAAACCAGCTCAGCGCCGAGACCGTGCGCGAATCCGTGCCGCCGGCGCGCAGCCGGGAACTGCGGGAGGCCGTGGCCGCCACCATCGACTTCAACGCGATTCCGGGCGGCACGCTGATGGGCTTTGCCTCCTGGAGCATCGACTGCGGCGTCGAACTCCCGCCCGAGGCCGCGCTGCGGGCCGCGCAGCTGGCCAACCGGCTCTACGACCATGCCGGTGCCCTCCGCTTTGTCCGCAGCGTGCCGGACCACCGGAAGCGGCCCGAAATGGTGCTCCAGGAAGCCAACGCCCTGCGCAGCCTGGGCGAACTCAACGCGGCCGCCGAGGCGCTGGAATCGGTTCTCGAGGCGGCACGCGGAAACCTGCGGCTCTGGACCCTGCTGTGCGTCGAGCGGCACCGCGTGCTCCGCCGTCTCCCGGGCCGGGCCGCCGAGGCCCGCGCCGTAATCGAGCAGCTCAAGGCCGCCATTGGCAGGGACAACCAGGCCGAGCAAGGCGGAACCACCAACAACGACGGCGGCCCGCCCCTGCGTTGGGAGGCGGTGCTGATCGAATCCGAGTACGCCACCTTCGAGGGCCGGCACGCACAGCTGCCCCGCGAGCTCGAAGACATTTACGGCGACGAAAGCCTGCCGCTGGGCATGCGGCTCTACGCCGGCTGCCTGCTGGCCGAAGGCTGGTCCCTCACCGGGCGGAGCGAGGACGCGCTCGCCGTCGTCGCCTGGTTGGAAGCCGGTACCGCGAACCCTGATCTCTCGCCGGCCCTGCGGGACACCGTGCTGGTGCGGGTTTTCGAAATCTACTTCAACTGCGGACTCTGGCACCGCGCCGCGGACCTGCTGTCGCCCCGGCGCGGCACTGGTTTCGTCAGCCTTGCCCGCAGCTCCGGAACCGGGACCGGCGGGGAGCTGGCAGCCGGTCTGCTGCACGCGTCCGGCGGCCTGCCCGACGAGGCGCTGGACCATCTGCTGCCGGCGCTGGCCAAACTCCGGCGGCGCGATCCGGCGGGCGCGAAGCCCGCCGCGCTGGCGGCCGCAGCCTACTGCAGCGCGTTGCAGGGCGACATCGCCCGCGCCCGGCACTACCTCGACGAGCAGGCTGCCATCGGGGAACAGCCGCCCTGGAACATCGGCGTGGTCGCGGCCTATTTCCGCCTCACCGCGCAGGCCCTGCTCGGCGCCCGGGAAACTGCGCTCGCCGAGCTGAAACGGCTTGCGCAGGAGGCCGCCGGCCGGGGCCTGGTCGCACACAGCGCGCTCTTCCTGACCGCGGCCGCGAGGCTGGGGGACCGCGAAGCCGCCGTCGTAATCCTGGATCGGATTCCGGAGACGGCGGGCCAGTTGGCCAGGGCCGGCAGGCTTTTCGCCGCGGGAATGCTTAACAACGACGGCGGCGCCTGGCTTCAGGCCGCGCAGCTCGCCCGAGGGGACGGCAACGAATTGCTTGCCTACGAGGCCGCCTCCGCCGCCCAGGCCGCGGCACCGGATCCGTTGACGGCCCGGCAGGCGCGGGAACTGGCCAACACCAGCTACCGCAGGCTGCGCCGGCACCACGATCTGCACCGCAGCTTCGAAACGCTGAGCAGGTTCGAACAGGAACTGACCGTGGCCGCCGCACGCGGCCGCAGCAGCGTGGAGCTCGGCGAGCAAATGAACCTCTCGCCGCGCACGGTGGACTGGCACCTGGGCAAGATCTACAGCAAGCTGCATGTCTCCAGCCGCACCGAGCTTGCCGAACTTCTCGTCTGACCATGGAGGGATTCGGAAGCATCGGGTTGGTGGGGCGGGACCGGGACGTCGGCACGGTCCTGCACGCTATCCGGACCACCGGGGGAGCCCTGCTGGTGGCGGACCAGGGACTGGGCAAAAGCGCGCTCGCCCGCGCCGTCATCGCGGAGCTGGGCAGCGAGATGACCCCGCTGCGCGTCTACGCGAGCCCAAGCCTCGCGCGCATTCCGTTCGGCGCGCTGGCCCCGTACCTGTCCTCCCTGCAGGTGGAGCGGAAGGACTCCGTGCTGCCGGCCATGCGGTCCGTGCTCGCGTACATCCACCGGCTGTCACCGGGCAAGGCGCCCGTGCTGATGGTCATCGACGACGTCCACGAACTCGACGAGTCCAGCTCCCTGCTGGCGGCGCAGCTGGTGGCGTCCGGTGCGGTCAGGCTGCTGGCGATGAGCCGGACCATCCAGGCGCCGCCGCCGGAAATCCAATCGCTCGCCACGGACGGGCTGATCCTGCGGCACACCCTGCAGCCGCTGGACCGGGCGCAGGCCCACGAGCTCTGCCGCCAGGTGCTGCAGGGCGAAATCCTGCCCAGCATCAGCGAAGCCCTGGTCCAGTCCGCCGGCGGCAACCCGATGTTCCTGCTGGCGCTGCTGGCCCAGGTCCGCCGGGAGGGCACGCTGGTGGAACGCAACGGTGTCTGGCTGCTGGGCGGGGAGCCGCTGCCGCCTGACCTGCGCCTGACCGATCTGATCAAGGGCCACTTCAGCCGCTGCACCGAGGCCGAACGCGAACTGCTGGAGACGGTGGCCCTGGCGGACCCGGTGCCGCTGCAGGTCCTGCTGCAGACCGGCGCGGGGGGCCAGATCGACGCGCTGGTGGAAGCCCGGCTGATCACCATTGGCGACGACGCCGAACAGCTGGTCCGCGTGGCGCACCCGATCTACGCGCAGGTGCTGCGGGCCATGGTGCCCGCCGGGCGCAGCCTGCGGATCCGGCGCAGCCTGGCCGCCTACCTCGGCCAGCAGGCCTCCCGGCCGTTCCCGATGGAGACGCTGCTGCGCTCGGTGGACTGGTCTCTTGAGTGCGGCGTGCCGGTGCCGGACCAGCAGCTGCTGCAGGCGGCCCAGGTGGCCAACGGCCTGTTCCACTCGCGCTTCGCCCTGCGCGCCGCTGGCGCGGTCAGGGATCCGGCGTTCCGCCCCGCGGCGCAGGTGGCCCTGGCCCGCGCCCATTTCCACTCCGGCGATTATGAACGCGCCGGGGAAATGCTGGCCGGCGTGCTGGCCCGGACCGACGCTCTGGGCACGGCCAAACAGGCGGCACTGCTGGCCGGCCAGCTGCATCTGCACCTGCACGGCGGGCCGGCCGGACTGTATGACCTGGCCGACCAATGGGCGCGGGCGGTGGAGCGGATTCAAGGTGCGAATCCGAAGCTGCAGGCGAGCCGCGCCGTCGTTATTGCGGAGCAGGGCTACCGCCTGATGCGCGTGCACGCCAAACTCTCCGAAGGCCGGCTGGCCGAAGCCGAAGCCGAACTGCGCGAGCTGCAGGCGGCCTCGGACGGCTTCCCCGAGACCGAGCTGGTCATCAAGACTCTGCTGGGCGATGTGTATGCCGCCACCGGCCGGCTCGTCAGTGGCGCTGCGCTGACCCGCGAGGCGCTGGCGCTGCTGCGGCGGAACGAAGACGAGCTGCTGGGGTATTACGAATACGTCCTGACCACGCACATCATGGCATGCGTGCGGCTCGCCGAATGGGATGAGGTGCGGCTCGAACTGGAGCGGTACGCCGGCACCGGGCACCGCGGCCTGTTCTACTTCGGTGGCGCCGTCAGCTACGCCTACGCCATGCGCGAGATCCTGCAGGGGCGCACTGCCAGCGGGCTGCAGATGCTCACGGCCGCCGTCGAGGGACTGCGCCAGTCCGACCTCGAACACCTGCTGCCCATCGCCCTCGCGTCCGGCGCCTACGCCTCCGCCATGGCCGGACTGACCGCGCTAACCGGCGCATACCTCGCCGCATACGCCGACGTGCCTTACCAATCGGTGCCGCAGCTGCAGCTGCTGAGCCGGGGTTACGTGGCCGCCGCCGGCTACCTCATTCAGAACGACGACGGCGGACTCGGGAAGCTGCGTGCGCTCAGCGGCGACGCCAGGAGGCGCTGCCTGGCCAGCACGGAGCTGGACCTGCGGCAGCTGAGCCTGCGCCTGGGCGACCTGACGGAACTGGACGAACTGGTCAAAGTCGCGGACCTGACCGAGGGGACGCCCGCCGCGCAACTGACCGCGTTCGCCCGGGCCCTGCGCGACGAAGACATGGACGCCGTGCTGCGGATCAGCCGCGATCCCTCGGCGGGGCATGCCCTGCGGCTGACGCTGCAGAGCCTCCAGCAGCGGGACCTGCTGCCCGAGCACACCGGTGGAGCCGCCGGACGGCAGGACTTTCTGCAGCAGGTCAAACGGCAGCTGCAGAAACTGTCCCTGGTGCCGGATACCGCCGGCGGGCCGCAACCGGGCGGGGCGGGCGGACTGCCAGCCGGCGGACTGCAGCCGGGCGGTCTCGCGGCGCGGGGACTTGCGGCGCGCGGATCGTCCGGGGCCGGCCCGTCCGCTTTCGGCCTGTCCACTGCCGGTGCCGGCTGGGCGATGGCGGGGGCATACGGAGGCCAGGCCGGCACTGTCACGGTGCAGGCCAGGCTGACCAGACGCGAGCGGGAAATCGGCCGTCTGGTGGTGGATGGGCTGGCCAACTCGGACATCGCCGCGCGGCTGAGCCTGTCCGTGCGCACCGTGGAGGGCCACATTTACCGCATGTTCGCCAAGCTGCAGATTAGCAACCGCGAGGACCTGACTGCGGAGCACCTGGACTGACGCGGCCTTGCAAAACCGAGTAGCCGTCCGGACTTTCCGGCCGCCGGCGCCTCCCGGCGGCAGCCTGCCGGTACCTGCACGTACCTACCTGAGTAGTCCGCTCGCCGTCGACAAGCTTTCTCCAAGTTTCCTGAGTACAGTCCGGCCGCCTCGGCGCGAAGAACCCGTACCGGCTACGCAAGACACCGCAGCGGCAAAAATTTAGGCTCGATAGCACGTAGCTTCAGCCGATTGGTCTCATCATGTTCAGCCCTACATCGGCGTGGTCTGACCTACCGCTCGCACCGGATGAGAAGACTTCGCACCGACACATACACCTGCCGCCTTCCATGCCGCCGGCTCCAATCACGGTAGGCAGCCGCAGCGAGTTCGCCGATTCCCTGGCCAGGTACCTGGCCGCCGCCTTCGCTGCGTCCCGGTCCGGCCGCGGCGTGCTGATGATCGGCGGCCCCGGTACCGGCAAGACTTCCTTGGCCCGTGACGTCCTCCACCGACTGCACGGCAAGGCCCACATCGAGTACCTCCGCGGCAGCAACGCCGTCGAACGTCTTGCCTACGGCGCGCTGAACGTGCTGCTCGCCGAGGTTCCCGAAGCGCAATTGGGCCATCCGTTGGCGGTTGTGCGCAGTGTGGCCAGTTTCCTGCACCGGCGATCGGGCGGCAAGCCCGTGCTGTTGTTTGTGGACAACGCGCACGCGATCGATCCGCTCGCTGCCACGATCATTGCCGCAATGGCCGACGACGGCGACGCCCGCCTTCTGGTGTGTGCCAACGATGCGCGTCGCACACCTGCCGGGCTGCTTCGCCTGTGGAAGGACGGCAGGCTGTTGCGGACAGACCTGGCGGACTTCGACGTGGAAGAAACCGCTGAATGGCTGAGCGCGGTACTTGGCCCGGGACTGACCCTCCTTGCCGTGCAGGCACTGCATGAAGCCAGCGGCGGCAACCCGCGGCTGCTGCGTGTGCTCACCCGGGAATGGGTTGAATCCGGCCGGCTGGTCCAGTGCGACGACGGATGGATCCTCACCGAGGCGCGGCCGATGGCAGACGCACTGCAAGGAGACCCGGAGCCGGCCGCGCCCTTTGCCACGAGCCCGGCTCCGGCGGTGCTCGCCGCTGCAGAGCAAGCGGTGTTCGACGGCCGCTACCTTGAGGTTCCGGCGGGCGTGGTGGATCTCCTGCAATCGGGGGACCCCTCCCTGCGGCTGCGCGCCGGCGCCGTCCTCTGCGAGGCTAAGGCCGCCACCGGCCACGAAACCGAGGCCCTGGAACTCGCCGCCGAACTGCTCGGTCCCGACCACATGGGCGGGCCGAGCCAGCCGGGCAGGATTGCTCCTGGGTTTGCCGATCCCAGTGCCAGGGCTGCCCACCGGACAAGCGGGACCGCCCGCGGGCTGCGGTCGCTGGCGCACCAGCGGATGTGGGACGGCTTCGGCCGGTTGTTCGCCGCCGCCAGCCCGCGCCGGCAGGACTCCCTCAGTCCCGGTCCGCCGGTCGGCCACGCCGGAACCTGGCTGTGGATCGACATCGCCGAGTCGATAGCCAGCGCGGATGCAGGCCTGGCCGACCAGGCGCTCGCCAGGCTGCGTCCCGTGCTGGCGCAACTCCAGACCGGCCCGTCCAAGAACGGGCTGGATGCGCTTGCCGCGGCGGCGGCCGCCTACGCGTCCGCCCTCGCCGGCGATACGCAAGGTGCACGCGCGCACCTCAGCCGGCTTCCCGCCGTCGTACTTCGTGCCGGCACTACCGGGCTGAGCTGGCAGCAGCAGGTCTGGATCCGCTACCTCGGCGGCATGGCCTCGGCCACCGCCGCCACCCGTGGCGGACCGAGCACAACCACCCGACGCGTCCCAGACAACCGTGGCGAGGCCATCGCCCGGCTGCTGCAAGGCGCCGCCCAGGCCAACACCAACGGCGCGCTCGCGGACGAGCTGCTGTTCGTCAGCGGCGCGGTCCGGCTCGGCGCCACCGGGTCCGCCGCCCGGCTGGCCGGCATCGCGGGCCACATGCAGGGGGACTTTGCCCGGCTGTGCGGGCTCTTCGGTGAAGGCCTCGCGCGCGAGGACGCGGGCCGGCTTTTCGCCGCGGCGGACCAGGCCGTGGCCCAGCGGAACCGGGTCTTCGCCCAGGAGGCCGCCCGTGCCGGATTGACCTTCGCGGCGCGGCAGCACGACACCTCGCTGATGCGCTCCGCGCTCAGTTTCGTTCTTGCCGAACGCCGGCTGCCGGACTTCGCGCCCGGCGGCGGCGCCACTCACGATGCCCTCAGTGGGCGTGAGCGTGAGATCGCTTCGCTGGCAGCAACAGGCGCCGGTAATGCGGTCATCGCGCGACGGCTGCACGTGTCCATCCGCACCGTGGAAGGCCACCTGCAGCAAATTTACCGGAAATTGCAGGTTGGCCCGCCGGCTGTCCCGGCCGGCGCGTTTGCCTAAGTCAGCTGGGCGGTACCACAGCAGAAACACGGTTCATCATGAGTCACTCGATCATCTCCGCACGCGCGGGAGCCTTGGAAGAGGCAGAACACAACGGGGAAACAGCTTTGGGGGAATTACGCTTCGGAAAATCACACATTGGGAAATCACCATCAATAAGTACGACGGCGGTGCCCCGCCTTCCAGCGTTGGCAGCACTTCCTCCGTTGCCAGGACGCGAGCGGTCCACGGCCGCCGTCACAGCAATCCTGAACAAGGCGGCAGTCCGCGGCGCACTGATCGTCGGGGCACCGGGGATCGGGAAGACTGCTTTTCTCGGACACATCGCCCAGGCGTTGAAGGCGGACTTCCGCTTTATCCGCCTGACGGGCAGCGCGGCATCGTTGCTCGACGTACCGTTCGCGGCGCTGGGTCCGCTGCTCGGCGGCGACGTTCCGCCGGCACCGAACACGCCGCCGGTGGAGGTCCTGCGGACAACGTTGCGGTTCCTTTCCGGCCACGCCGTACCGCCCGTGCTGCTGGTGGACGATGCCCACGAACTCGATTCCGACAGCGCCGGCATACTGGCCCAGCTGATCGGAAGCGGAGCCGTTCAGGCGCTGCTGGCCGCCCGGCCGGGAAATCCGCTTGATCCGGAACTGGCGGACCTGCGGCAGGATGGCCAGCTGGAACTTTGCGAACTGGCCCCGCTCACGGTGCCGGAAGTTCACGACGTCGTCCGGCATGTCCTCGGCGGCCCGGTGCTCCCGGCCGCCACACGGCTGCTCGCCCGGAACTCCGGCGGCCACCCGCGGAACCTGCTGGCCTTGCTGGCGGAAAGCCGCCGGCTGAACCGGCTGGTCGAACACAACGGCAATTGGCTGCCCACCGGGCGGTTCCCGGAAACCAGCGAGCTCCTGCAGGACATGCTGCGGGAGGACCTGCAGCGGCTGGCCCCGGCAGAGCAGGACGCGGTCTACGCCGTGGCCCTCGCCGGTCCGCTGCGCCTGCGGCTGCTGTCGCGGCTCGCAGGGGGAGGCCACTTCGAGCGGCTCCAAGCTGGCCGCCTTCTCGAGTTCGATTTCGAAGAGACGGACCAGGAGAAGGACCCGGATCCGGACCAGAGCCGGAATGCGGGCTTGGACCAGGACCGGGCAGCCAGGGCGGAAGCCTTGGCCCATTTCGGTCCGTTGGTCCGGCTGGGAGCCGCCTACCCCGCAGCGGCGGTGCGCGGCATCACGCCCGCTGGCACCCGTCGCGAACTGTATAGCCGGTTCACGCAGATCCTCGCCGATGAACCGGAGCTAACGCCCGACGGCGTGGAACCGGCTAGATGGGCCCTCGACGCCCAGTTGCCGCTGAGCGAGAAGACATTGCTGGCCACCGCACAGCTGGCCAACCGGCGGCACGACCTCGCGCTGGCGCTGCGGTGCGCGACGGTGATCGAGTCGCCGAAGCTGGCGCCCGCGGCGCAAGTAGAGATCGTCCGGAACTACCTGCGCCAGGGGTATGCTGGCCGCGCGCTGGCCCGGTTGTCCAATGTCCTCGCCACGTCCACTGATCCAACCGTGCTCCGCGACGCGGTCCTGCTGGGCCAGGAAGTAGTGGTGCGGACCGGTGCCGGGGCAGAGCAGTTGAGCCAGCTGCTCCGGAACTGGGACATTGCGCTGACGCGCCGGATCCTGAAGCCGGAGGACCGCCGGTTCGACCGGCTGCTGCACCACCACGCTATGCAGCTGGAAGGCCGGTTCGCCGAAAGCATCCCGGGCCTGTGGCGGCTGGCAGCCGAGACTGAATCCGAACCCGAAGCCGATCCGCAGCAGCACGGGAATTGCCCGGATCGCCCGATAGCGGACGAGGGCCTGGTGGCCAAGACACTCCTCGCCGAGGCGGCACTGGTTACCGGCGACCGGCAGACCAGCGCCGACATCGCCACCGCCGTGCTTCGCCAGATGGAACACGAACCGGACACCGGGAACGTTCTGCAGGAAGGCCTGGCGCTCCGCCTCATCCGCTGCCTGATCCAGGCCGGCCACTCCACCGACGCCGCCGGGCACCTGGAACGCTACGAGACCAACAGGCTTGAATCCCTGGTGGTCTTCGGCGGAACCACCGAGTTCCTGCACGGCTGGCTGGAGCTCAGGCAAGGGCGCGTGCGGGCCAGCCTGGACCGGCTGCTGCTGGCCGTGGAGGCGCTGCAGATGCATGACCCGCACCAACTGTTCGGCTACGCGTTGGGCCTCGCCGCGGATACCGCTGCCATGCTCAACGAGCGCGGCATCGTGGCATCGTGCACCCGCGCCTTCAACGAGCATCTGGCCCACCAACGGGGCAGCATCCACGAGACCATGCCCCTCACGGCCCAAGCCCGGATCGCCGCGGCCAGCGCCGCCACGCACGGCATGACCGCTGCTGTACAGGAGCTCACAGCGCTGGCGGCACGCCTGGCCCAACTCGGCCGGGTGAGCGAGGAAACCGAAGTCCACATCCTGTTGCTGCGGCTCGGCGAACTGGACGGGCTGCCCCGGCTGCGGGACCTCACTGCCGCACCGGCCGGCCGGGAAAACGGGCTGCTGCATGCCTTCGCCCAGGCGCTGCTGGATAAGGACGCGAACCGCATCCTCATCCTCGCCCGGGAGGCAGCCGATGCCGGCTACCCGCTGCTTGCCGCGGAAGCTGCAGCCTACGGCGCCAGGTTCCTGGCGAGCGAGGGGCAACGCGACGGCAAACGCGACGGGCCGCGGGGCAGGAAGCGGGAGGCCGCACGGCTGGTCCAGCAGCTGCGCCTGCAACTGCCCGACGTTGTGACCTCCCAGCTGGGCGACTCGTTTGCCACCCGGGAGCTGACCTACCGGGAGCGTGACGTCGCCACGCTCGTGGCGCAGGGCATGCGCAGCCGGGACATCGCGGCGCGGCTGGGCGTTTCCGTGCGGACCGTGGAAGGCCATATCTACCGGATCTACGACAAACTGCACGTACGCACCCGAGGTGAGCTTGCCGCCGTCGTACTTAGTGGCCCGCAACAAGTGGAGCCTACCGCGCTCGCCCCCACGTGATGCCGTGCCCGCGATGCAAGTAGGCGGCGGGTAGAACGCGTAGGAACCACTCGTGCCGTGGCCGCCGCAGCTTCCTAGGCTAAGGAAATGGGGCAGGCGACGCCACGGCCAACCCGCTCCTGATCCGGACCGCGGCGGGAAAGCCCCCGCAGCTGCCGCGGTCCGGACCTGGCGGGACCGGCGGTGAACGAAGTCTTCTGAGACCGAGACTTTTGCCCCGTCGCTGCCGGCCCCGTCGCTTGCGGAAGCGCCAGGTCGCCGGGAACAACGCACTGGGGAACAACAGGGGAACGAGGCGGGGAGCATCACCGGGAAGCTGTTTGGGGCAGCGTCCGCTCAATCATTCGTGCCAGTCCATTCACAGATCAGACAGGGGATCAGATCATGACTCTGCAAGACCCGAGGCTCCGTCCGCCGGATTCGCTGACAGCGGCACCGCGCGTTGCCGGCAGGACTTTCAACGCCCTGCCGGACATGTACATCACGCCCGTCAGGAAGACCGATTTCGAGTTCGACGTCGCCATTGTCGGCCTGGGTTATGTGGGCCTGCCTACCTCGCTGGCGTTCCACGAAGCCGGTTACCGCGTGCTCGGCCTCGACGTCAGCGAGCTCCGGTTGCAAACCATTCGGCAGCAGCGCGCCGACCTGCTGCCCGGGGATCGTGAACGGCTCTCGCGGGGCTTGGGTGATTCCGGCTACGAACTGACCTCCGATCCGGTCCAACTGAAGCGGGCTGCCGCCGTCGTTATTGCGGTGCCGACCCCCGTGGACAGCTACCTGGTGCCGGACCTGGGCATCCTCCGCCGGGCGTGCGCCACCGTGGTGACCAGCGCCGTTCCGGGCCAGCTGCTGATGCTGACCTCCACGACCTACGTGGGCAGTACCAAGGACATGCTCGCGGATCCGCTGGCCGCCCGCGGGCTGCTGCCGGGCACCGATGTCCATGTGGCGTTCAGCCCGGAGCGCATCAATCCCGGTGTCGATACCTTCAGCCAGGAGGAAGTGCCGCGGGTGGTCGGCGGCGTCACGACGGCCTGCGGGGAACGTGCCGCCGCGCTGTTGGCCAAATACGTGCCGAATGTGCACGTGGTGCCGACGGCGGAGGCCGCCGAGATGACCAAGCTGGTGGAGAACACGTTCCGGGCGGTCAACATCGCACTGGCCAATGAGTTCGCCGACATCTGCACCGTGCTGGGCATCCAGGTGATGGACGTTATCGACGCCGCGGACACCAAGCCGTTCGGATTCATGCGCTTCACCCCGGGGCCGGGCGTGGGCGGGCACTGCATCCCGTGCGATCCGCACTACCTGCTGTGGCAGCTGCGCCGGAACCGGTTGAACGCCCCGGTGATCGAGCAGGCCATGCACGGCATCGCCGCCCGCCCGCACCGGGTGGTGGACCGGACCCGGAAGATCCTTTCGGACACAGACCACGGGCTGGCCGGGGCGCGCATTCTGGTAGCCGGCGTGGCCTATAAGCCGGATGTGGAGGACCTGCGCGAATCGCCCGCGCTGGAAATCCTGGCCGGCCTCGCGGCGGAGGGAGCCATTGTGGGCTACGTGGATCCACTGATCGGCGAGCTCAACCACGAGGGACTGGAACTGCGCTCGGTTGCCGACCCGAAGAAGTTCGGCGCCCATGTGGTCATCATGCACACCGCGCACAGCAACTTCGACCTCGACTGGCTGGCCGACGTGCCGACCGTCCTGGATACCACTTACCGGCTGCCGCTGACGGCGAACACCGTCCGGCTCTAGCACCAGCTCTTGCACCGCAGAAACAAGTTCACTGCACAGTTAACTGCACATTGGGGATCGGAAATGAAAACAGCAATCACCGGGGGCGCCGGGTTCATCGGCAGCCACCTGACCGAATATCTGCTCGCTTCGGGGGACGACGTGGCCGTGCTGGATGACCTGTCCACCGGTTCGCTGGAGAACCTGGCCAACGTGAAGCGCCACCCGCGCTTCCGGTTCGTGGAAGGCTCCATTCTCGACCGGGCGGCGGTTGACAGCGTGGTCGCCGGCGCAGACCGGGTGTTCCACCTTGCCGCAGCGGTGGGCGTCAAGCTCATCGTCGAAGAACCGCTGCGCAGCCTGCGCACCAACATCCACGGCACCGAGATAGTGCTGGATGCAACGCTCGACGCCGGTGCCATCCTGTTGCTGGCGTCCACCAGCGAGGTATACGGCAAGAACGCGTCGGACTCGCTGCCCGAGGACTCCGACCGCATCCTCGGCTCACCGCTGAAGTCCCGCTGGACCTACGCGGCAGCCAAGGGTATCGACGAAGCTTTCGCACACGCCTACTGGAAGGAGTTCGGCCTGCGCGTGGCCATCGTGCGGCTGTTCAATACGGTAGGACCGCGGCAGACCGGCCGTTACGGGATGGTGGTGCCGAACCTCGTGGGGCAGGCCCAGCGCGGCGAGCCCTTGACCGTCTTCGGCGACGGCACGCAGTCCCGTTGCTTCTCCTACGTGGCGGACGTCGTGCCAGCCCTGGTCAGGATCGCCGAGCATCCCTCGGCGTATGGCCAGGCTTTCAATCTTGGCGGCACGTACGAAGTCTCCATCCTCGCCCTGGCAGAACGGATCATCGACCAGTTGGAGAGCGCTAGCGACATCAGGCTGGTCCCGTACGACAAGGCCTACGCGCCGGGCTACGAGGACATGCGCCGGCGGGTTCCGGATAATTCGAAGGCCCGCGAGCTGGTGGGCTTCAACCCGAAAACCACCATCGCGGAGATCATCTCCAACGTGGCCATGTCCTGGCAGACCGTCATGAGGGCCCCTACCCGGGCAACGGCAACAACGTCCGACGCCGAAACCGCCGCAGGCATAACCACCGCCCCCGGCGAATCCATCGACGCCGAAACCACCGCAGGCGCAACCACCGCCGCCGTCACCAAACCGGCCGCACTCGCTGCCCGTTAGGCCCGCAGCCGGGCCGCCGCTACACGCGGCGGCCCGGGCGACGGTCCCACAGCCCGAAGGGCAGAGCCGTGGGACCGCTGGAGGAAAGGACTTACATCATGGGTCTCAAACGCCGCTCTGTGCCTGCGGTCCCGGCCGCAGACACCCGCGGTTCAAGACGCTCGCTGCAGTGGCTGGCGGCACTGGTGCTGCTGGCGCTCCCGGCAGCCTTCCTGGTCTTCGGCGACCAGTGGCTGAACACGTCCGGCCCCGCCGCCAACGCAGAGCCGGCCGAGGTACAGGTTTCCCCGCCCCGGCAGGACCCCGCCGCGGCCATCGACGTGCCGGACTACGCGCCGGCCGATCCGATGGAAGCCACACCAGGACAAACGGTGGTATCCCTGACGTTCGACGACGGCTTCCGCGGCCAGGCACGCGCCGCGGAGATTCTATCGGACGCCGGCCTGCAGGGGACCTTCTACCTCAATTCCGGCAACCTAGGATCACCCCGCTACCTGACTTTGAAACAGGCGAAGGAAATTGCCCTGGCCGACCACGAAATAGGCGGCCACACCCTGTCCCATCCGGACATCCAGGACCTTGGTTTCCAGGAAGCGGCACGGCAGATCTGCCAGGACCGGGCCAACCTCGATGGCTGGGGCTTCGATGTCACCAACTTCGCCTTTCCTTTCGCCTCCAGCACGCCTGAACTCGAATCCCTGGTGAGCGAGTGCGGCTACAACAGCGCCCGCGGCCTCGGGGACACCGCCGGCGAAGGCTGCGAGGACTGTCCGGAAACCGAGTCGCTTCGTCCGGCCGACCCCTACCTGCTGAAGGCCCCGGAACAGGTCGAAGCCGACTGGACCCTGCAGGACCTGCAGGACAAGGTCACCCGCGCCGAGGACACCGGCGGCTGGATCATCCTGACATTCCACGGCATGTGCCCCTTCGAGTGCACCAACATCGACGTGGAAGAAGATCTTTTCACCGAGTTCGTCGACTGGCTGGCCCAGCGAAGCGTCCCCGGTGACCAGTCAACCACTAACGACGCCGGGAACGGCCCCGGCGCACAGGCCCCGGATTCCGTCAGCGTCGCCTCCGCAGGAAGCAGCACCGTGGTCCGGACCGTCCAGCAAGTCATCGGCGGGCCCAACCGGGAACCAGCCGAAGTAGCCGCACCCGAGCCGCCTGCCGCAGGGGAGAACGCCCTGGTCAACGGTGATCTGAACCAGTGGCAGCGGGATGCAGCGCCGTTCTGCTGGGTGGAAGGCGGCTACGGCGACAACCGCGCCGAGTTCATTCGCAGCCGCGGACCGGACGGCTCCAACGCCGCGGAACTCGTGGTCTCGGACTACGTCGACGGGGACGCTAAGCTGATCACCCGACAGGACCTCGGCGAGTGCGCCCCGGCTGTCGAGCCCGGCCACCGGTACTCCCTGCGTGCCGACTACAAAACGGAAACCAACGCACAGTTCAGCGTCTACTACCGGGACGGGCAAGGCGCCTGGCATTACTGGACCGCCAGTCCGTACCTTGATCCTGCCGAAGACTTCGTCCACGCCGAATGGACCACGCCACCGGTTCCGGGTCACGCCACTGCCCTGACCTTCGGCCTCGGCCTCATCGGCGACGGCACCCTCGTCACCGACAACTACGCCCTCTACGACGCCAACGGAGCGCCACCGGCCCACTCACCGGCAGCCCAACCGGCGGCCCAACAACCGACCCAACAACCGCCGGCCGAACCATCGGCCCAACAACCGCCGCCGGAACCAGCGGCCCAACAGCCGCCGGCCCAACCGCCGGTCCAGTCCTCGCCGGAACCGGCACCGTGAAGCAGCGGGCCACGACCGCCGTGGCAATCATCTCAGGACTCATTGCAGCCGGAACGCTCCTGGCATCATGCGTTCCCGCCGGTTCCTCCGGCGCCGGTCGCGACCTTGAGCCGAACAACCAGAAGTACCCGTGGCACACGGACATCATTGCCACCACTTTCTGGGTCGGCGAAGTCTTCGACCCCAACGCACCCGATGGCAGCCAACTCCAGTCCGCCTACGACAGTTTCTGGCTCGAGAATTACGGAGGCTGCGACGGCGTCGTCGTCGATAATGTCTGCACCACCGAACCGCGTGCCCAGACCAACGGCTACTTCCCCACGCAGATGGTGCCGAAGCAGAACCCGTTCTACCTCGATCTGCCCTTCGACGACATCAACAATCCGCTCGCCTTCGCCATGCGCGGGAGCGTGATCCCGTGGGCTCAGGAACCGGGTTACGCCGGCAAGGAAACGGACAAGTCCTTCAGCTACATGAAGAACCGCTGGGTCCGGATCAAGAAGGGCGACCGCACCTGTTACGGCCAGATCGAGGATGCCGGACCCGGGAAATACGACGACGCCACGTACGTTTTCGGCAAAGGTGACCATAGGCCCGCGAACACGGAGTTCAACGGCGCAGGCATGGACGTCTCACCCGCGCTGAACGGCTGCCTGGGATTCAGCTCGCTCAATGGCGCGCAGGACAAGGTGGACTGGCAGTTCGTCGACGAAGAGGACGTTCCCAACGGCCCGTGGCTCAAACGGACCACGACGCTCCAGGTCCAGCAGGGACAACGAAGCGGCTAGCACCTACCAACAGCAGCACAACCCGCACCGGCATGGCTGGCAACGAGATGAGGGGGAGAGATGGAACCGTGGACAATACTGCTGATCTGCCTGTTGATACTGGGCATCAGCACACCATTCTGGAGCAGCATCGGACTGCTGCGGCTCGTGGGGGAGTGGCAGAACAGGACCAAACCCCGGCAGTTGGCCGTCAAAGTTGATCCTGCCGTCCGGCCGGCAGAAGTTGCGGTGCTGATTGCCGCGCACAACGAAGAACTCGTCATCAAGGAGACCATCGCGACCGCCGCCGCCCTCGTGCCGGCGGGCAACATCCACGTGATCTCCGACGGGTCGACCGATGCGACGGCGCGGATCGCCGGACGCGCGGGGGTGAACGTTCTGGAGCTGAGCCCCAACCGGGGCAAGGCGGGGGCCTTGGCGACGGGCATGGAGTACTACGATTTGACCGGCAGCTATAAGGCTGTGCTGCTGCTGGACGCCGACACCCGCCTGGCCCCGGACTACCTGACAACGGGCCTGCCGCTCTTCAACGATCCGGAGGTGGTGGCCGTCGCGGGGCGGGCACGCACCCTGCCCGACCGCGGGAAGCAAGGCGCCGTGGGCAGGATTCTCCTGGCCTACCGGGAACGGCTGTACACCATCGTCCAGCTGCTGCTGAAATACGGCCAGGCGGCCAAGCCTGCCAACGTGGTCACCATTGTGCCCGGCTTCGCCAGCATGTACCGGACCAGCGTGCTGGCCGATATCGATGTCGATGCACCCGGGCTGCTGATCGAGGACTTCAACATGACGTTCGAGATCCACGCGAAGAAGCTCGGCCGCATCGATTTCCACCCCTCCGCGGCCGTCGCCTACACCCAGGATCCGGACAACTTCCAGGACTACGTCCGCCAGATCCGGCGCTGGAGCCTCGGCTTTTGGCAGACCGTCCGCCGCCATGGCCTGCACCTCGGCCGTTTCTGGGCCGCCCTGCTGCTGCACATCGTCGAACTGATCACCGCCAGCGTGGTTCTGGTTCTGGTCATTCCGGCGCTGCTGGCCGGTGCCCTGCTGGATGTGGTGATCCTGCGGCCACAGGATGTCCTGCTGGGCATTCTCCTGCCGGACTACCTGCTGACCGTGATCACCGCCTGCGTACTGAGGCGGCCCGGCCTGCTTCTGCTTGGACTGGTCTTTCCGCTGGTGCGCCTGGTTGATGCCACGGTTTGCCTGGTTACCGCCGTGCAGGCCTGGACCCGGAAAACCAGCGGCGTGTGGGTCAGTCCCGCGCGCCGCCTGCAGCCGAGCTAGCCGAGTTAGCACTGTCATGAGCGGACCACGCTGCCGCCTCTGCGAGGAGCGGGAGGATATGGTCGGTCAGCAGCGGAGCCAGATCGTCCCGTGCCTTCGCTTCATCGGGGTGCAGCCAAAGAACTTCATCGATCTCGGCCGCTGCAATAGGAGCCTGGTGTGTCTTGCAGCTGAAGATGCCGGCATCGATAAACGTGTCCGTTTCATTGGCCGCCGCCCCGTACCAGCGGCCCATGTCGGTCAGTTCCGTCTCCGCCACCCGCATGCCCAGCTCCTCCTGGAGCTCCCGGACGGCTGCCGCTGCGAAGCTTTCGCCCGGCTCCAGCTTGCCGCCCGGCTGCATGAACTTGGAAGTGCCGCGCTTGCGGACCAGCAACAGCCGGCCGGCGTCGTCACGGATAACCAGGGCAGAAAGCGTCAGTACGGTAGGCACCTGCAAATCGTATCGCCGTTGCCTGCTCCTTTCCCGCTGTCCGCCCCTTTGCCGGGCAGCAGGCCATGACTGCCGGTGCCCGAGCCTCAACTTCGGGCAAGCCAGGTCCCGTCCCAGGCATGCCAAGTCCGGCGCCTGCAGCTCTGGCTACGTCAAGCCCGGACGCTCCCGCTCGGCAAGATACGGGCCTGGCCTCTGCTTCCAACGGCCGCGACCGCTACCTTGACCTGCTGCGCGCGATCGCCCTGGTCCGCATCGTGGCCTTTCATACCTTCTTCCAAGCGGTCTGGCTGAGCGTGGTCTTCCCCTCTATGGGCGTGATGTTCGCGCTCGCAGGCTCGCTGATGGCCCGTTCCCTCCAGCGTCCGGCCGCCAGCGTCCTGAAGAGCCGAACCCGGCGGCTCCTGCTGCCCCTGTGGGCCTACAGTCTGACGGTGGTGACGGCTCTGCTTGTTCAAGGCTGGCGGCCGGAGCAAGAAGATACCGGTGGCTGGTGGCTCAGGATCCTGCTCTGGTTCGTCCCGATCGGTGACCCGCCCTTCCCCGAAAGTATCGGTTCCGATGCGGGCCTGACCGAAACTTCATGGGGGATGGAGTCGGCCGACATCCTCTGGTACATCAGGGCGTATTTCTGGTTTGTCTTGCTGTCGCCGCTGCTGCTCAAGGCGTTCAGGAGACTGCCGTGGGTCACCCTGATGGCACCGCTCGGACTCGTCACCGTGCTGGGTCTGGAGATCGTCGTGATTCCCGGCGCCGCGGACAGTCCCGCAACAGACTTCGCCACCTACGGCGCCTGCTGGATTCTTGGTTTTGCTTATCATGACGGGCTCCTTCGCCGGGTTCCGTTCCGTATTGTTCTGGTCGCGGCGCTGGCGATCATGGGTCTGGGGCTGCTCTGGGTTTGGTCGCACCTTAAGGAGTTCGGCTGGGACCTGGGGGCCAACCCGCTGGGACAGGCCTTATGGTCCTTCGGCGTCTGCGCGTTGCTGCTGCGGATCTCGCCCTCCTGGTCTATGCTTCCGCGACCATTGCGGTTCCTGGACAAAATCATCGCGCTGATCAACAACCGCGCCATCACCATGTACCTATGGCATAACCTCGTGCTGATCGTATCTGTACCTCTGATCGACCTGCTCTGGAACTTTCCGGTCCTCGAAGAAAACCTGCCATGGCTCCTGGAAAGCGAACTGCTGCAGTTCATCGTCGTCTGGCCGTTGCTGGGACTGGTTTTCTTCGCCATCGGCTGGATCGAAGACGTAGCCGCTAAGCGGCGGCCGCGGCTGTGGCCCACAGCAGCGCAAGGGAAAGGTTCGTCAGGAAAAGCGACAGCGACGCCGTGAACATGACCAGCCCCACGCAAACGTGGACGAGGATTGCCGGCGGGGAACGCGGAAAGTAGTCCAGGCCCAGGCCCAGGCCCAGGCACATGTCCAGACATAGTCAGGAGAGCGTTAGGTGCTTGTGGCGGCTTGGGCGGCTGACAACGCTTCGGGAATTCCCGCGTGCCAGTACAGGTTGCGTCGCGCTTTTCGTTCCGGGTCGAGGTACGCCGGCGGAATGAACCAAGGGATGCCCTGCCGGACCTCGATTTCCCAGTTCCCGTTGTCCATGAGGGCATGGTGAAACGAACAAAGCAAGGTTCCGTTACCGACTTCCGTGAGGCCGCCGTCCCACCAAGGCTTGATGTGGTGAGCTTCGGTCCAGACAGCCGGTATGCAGCAGTCGGGGAAGGCGCAGCCTTTGTCCCTTGCGACAAGTGCCCGGCGCATCGCGCGGTTGAAGAACCGGTGCTTCCGGCCGACGTCGAGAATTTCACCCTTCGAGCCGAGCACCACCGGGATAATATCGGCGTCGCAGGCGATCCGCCGTGCAGTCTTGGGAGTAACCATCCCGCCAAACACGGCATGGCCGCTTCCCGCGATTGCCCCGCACAGTTCCTGGTATCCGATAGTAACCATGACCTGGGGGCGGTGTCCGCCGGTGTCCGGTAGTTCGTCGGTTGCCAGTGCCAATTTGCAGCCTGCAACGAGCCCGTCAAGCAATTGCTGCTCTCTGGTGCGCGGGTCCTGCCACGCTTGACCGCTGTCTTGTCCGTTCTCCGGCTCAGCGCCGAAAGCCTCAGGGTTTTCGGAGGAGGCACCGGTGCGGTTCGCGGCGATGCGTGGGTTGGTGGCTACGTTCATGACCGTGGCGATGTACTCATGCTGTTCGTCCGTGGCCGCGATTTCGAGTTTGTGGAGACCGTTTTCGCTTGCCCTTGTAGAAGACGCCTTGTCGAGCCTTGAGCAGTTCAGGAGATGGCTCGGCCCCGTCCTGATCCGGTCCTGCTTCCCAAGTGGCCACGAGTGTAGACAACACGTCTACGTTGGTCTCCTGGGCCTGACGGGTGAGGTTCTCCTCCATGGCGACGAGGGCTTCAGGCCCCGCTACCGGGCGGACGCGGTCCACGGCATCCCGGATCATGGTGGCGGCCTTGCCGCTGATGGATCCCTCGGCCAGCGCTTGGCCGAGATGTTCTAGTTTCGCTGCTCCAAATTCGCCATTGAGCTGGCGCCGCGGCAAAATGTCCGCCGCTACCCGGAGCCGGCGGCGCGCCTCCGTCCGGCTGATGCCGAGGCGCCCCCGAAGATAGTCGGCTACGTCTTTGAACTCAGGGCGCGGCTTCTTCCGAACAGTGCCAGTCGCTGTCTCAGACGTTGTGTCTGATGTAGCGGCAACGCAAGCGGACGTGTCCGCTTGCGCGGGAGGTTCCGACCAGCCAAGGCCGCTGCTGGACTCACCGAGGGCCGCAACGTTCTGGTCTTCCACTGCTCGGGCACCGACCAGCTGCAGAAATTCGACGACTTTAGCCAGTTCTTCGGTGAAGGCAACAGTGTCAGCGAGATCCCGACGGGACATCAGCAGTGAATCCTGGACAAACTCATCGGTTATCCGGAGGACTTCGGAGCGCAGGGCGGCGAGGGAGCTGCCTGCTCCGTCCGTTTCCTCCAGCGTTCCAATGGCCATACCTCAACGCTATTGGAACGTCTGTTCGAGGAGGAGGGCTCTTCGGGCTTATGTGGACAAGTGCCGACTGTGGAGAGGAAGTGCCGCCGGCAGCGTGGATTTCGGGCCGACGGTGATTCTCACTACGGCGCCGCCCGAGCAGGTGCCGGGCAGCGCGGCAACGTCTTTTTAGGTGGCCCGCACCGTTCCGCCTTCCAGATACTTGGCTACTGCGTCTTCGCTGACCCGGTAGCTTTGGCCGATCCGGACGGCCGGCAGTTGTCCGGTGTGGACCAGCCGGTAGATGGTCATTTTCGAGACGTTCAGGTGCCCGGCGACCTGGGCTACGGACAAATATGTCTTGTTGCTGTCGATCTGGTTATCCATGTGGATCCCCTCCTAGTATCAGCCGACCGTCAACGCCTTGTTCAGGAAGGCGCTGATGACGCGGCCTGCAGTATTTGTGTACGACGACGCCCCCTGCGCGCGTTTGGTAACGGCCCGCGTGTTCTGGTGCGCCGGCTGCGAGCGCATGCGGTCGTTCAGGTAGAGCAAGGCCGCGAGAACTTCGGAGAGTTCGCCGTCGTCCTCTACGGTTTTCTGCAGCAGCCGCGCGTGGGCGGCGCGCAAGATTGGCCCCGGCGTGCAGCCCAGCTCCCGGTCCAGCAGCCGCCGGCACTTGTCGTAAGCCTGGAGGCCCTCGGCATAGCGGCCGGCAGACTCAAGCGCGGTGACCAGCGTGGACCATGCCCGTTCGTTCAGCGGTTCCGACGCCACAGCCCGCTGTGCCCAGTGCAGCGCATCCAGCGTGCGCCCCAGAACCTCAGCGGTTTCGGCCGCCCGGATCTGCACCGACGTCACCAGGGACGCGTGGTGGACACGCGCCTCGTCGGCCCATTCGGTCGCCAGCTCGTCCCCGAGCAGCGGTGCCGTCGCAAGCTTCAGCGCCTGTGCCAGCAGGGGATAGGCCTCCGCCGGCGGGCTTTCGTCGGCCTTGGCGACCAGCTGGTTGAACCGGACCAGATCCACCTCCACCAGATCCGGATCCAGGACATAGCTGCCGGTTGCGGTCCGCAGCGGTCCGGTTTTGGCGTCACCGGGCTGCAAACTGCGCCGCAGCAGGCTGACGTAGCTTTCCAGCGTGGCCTGTGCTTTGCCCGGTGGCCTGCCGCCCCAGAGCAGTTCGATGAGCTCGCCTTTGGAAACGGGCGAGCCGAGTCTCAGCAGCAGAATTTCAAAGATCTGCCTGGCCTTCGGGCTGCCGAGAGTGGATGACGTCAGGACGGTTTTGCCCCGACGGACTTCAAGGTTGCCGATCATTTGTACAGAAATGGGCGTGGCGTGCCCGGCGGTTAATTGCTCCACACATCCCCCTTGCATCTCGCATTCCCCAATGCGTCGCATTCCCCACGAATGCTTCCTTCATCATGACTGGTAACGATTGAGTTTCAATGGTGCAGTTGGGGCATGTCGGGCGCCCAAAATTGGGGGTTGCCCGAATATGGATGCTGAGGCATAAGCAAACGGAGAGGCAGCTAAAGATGACAGTGCTGATAGCGGGATGCGGCGACCTGGGCACGGAAGCGGGACTGCGTTTTGCCGCGGCCGGCCACCGCGTGATCGGCTGGCGCCGCTCGCCGGAGAAGCTGCCCGCGCAGCTGGAGGGCGCCGCCGTCGACCTCACCGGTCCGCTGCCCGCAATCCCGGCCGACACAGAGATTGTGGTCATGGCAACGGCTGCCGCCGAGCGGACAGAGGCGGCCTACCGCAACGCGTATGTTGACGCTCTCGCCAACCTGCTGGATGCGATGGAGCACGACGGCGTCCGGCCGCGCCGGGTGTTGTTCGTGTCTTCCACCGCGGTGTATGGGGACAACGACGGCGGCGAGGTCGACGAAACCACGCCGGCCCGGCCATCGTCGGCCACCGGCAGGATCGTGCGCGAGGCAGAGGAGTTGCTGCATGCCCGGCTGCCGTCCGCCATCGTGCTGCGCCTGGGCGGAATCTACGGTCCGGGACGCACCCGGCTGATCGACCAGGTGAGGCAGGGGACAGCGGTCATTCCGGACCCGCCCCGGCTGACCAACCGGATCCATCGGGATGACGCCGCCGCCGCGATCGTGCACCTGACCACGGCTGTCGAAGCGCCGGAGCAGATCTACCTGGGGGTCGATTCCGAACCTTCGGACCTGGGGGAGGTGCTGCGGTTCCTGGCGGCCGAACTGGACGTGCCGGAACCGCTGGCTGGAGCGACTGCGCCTTCGGGAAGCGGGGCGGCCTTGAAGACCGCGGCGGCTTCGGTAAGCGGGGCAGCCTCGGGAGGCGCCAACAACGCCCGCGGCGGGGACAAGCGCTGCAGCAACAGCCGGCTTCTCGTCACCGGCTTCCGCTTCCGCTTTCCCTCATTCCGCGAGGGCTATCGCGCCGTGCTCGCCGGCGAGGGCGTGCGGCACCCCTGAAGGCCCGCTTTCTGCCTGGCGGAGTCCCCGCAGAAAGTCGGCACCGTCGGCGCGTCTGGATCGTGACCGGGGTGGGTACAGGAACACTGAGGGTGCCCATTGGGCCGCGGGCCGGGGCACGGGGCGCGGGCAGAGATACAAGCCGAAACCCGCGGGTCGAAACGCCAGGAGCGAGGGGATGTCCATGACACAGCAGGAATCCGACGTGAGCCGGGGAAGCCCGCGCACGATCCAGGAAGTGCTCAATTCCCACCTCCACTACCGTACGGTGGGGGAGCTGGAAGGTGACCTGCGCGAGAACTATGCGGACGACGTCGTACTTCTGTCGGCCGAGGGGGTGCACCGCGGCCACGACGGCGTGCGCCACCTCGCGGACATTCTGCAGAGCTACATTCAGGACGGCTCGTACCAGTGCCATAAGCTGCTGACCGACGGCGAGATTTGCATGCTGGTCTGGACCGGTTCGACCGATGAGTTGGAAATTCACGACGGCGTGGACAGCTTTGTGGTCCGTGGCGGTCGAATCACAGCGCAGACCACCCACTACTCCACCCGCCGCTGAGCTGCGAACACGATGCTGGTGTGACCCACCCCACAGTCCGCGCATAAAAGGCCTAGGATGGTGGGAATCGCGGTCCACGGGAATCCGAAGCGGACAGCATGGTTCACGCAGTCTGGGAGGCAGAAGTGAAGAAGTTTTCTTTGACCGCAATCGGACGCCGTCATCTCGACACCGCCAGGCGGGTGACCAGCGGCAGAAGCGCCAACACGGTTTACGGCGGGCACGAGCACGTCCTGCGCCAGACCGTGATCGCGCTCGCCGCCGGCCAGGAGCTGAACGAACACCTGAACCCGGGCGAGGCAACCGTCCTGGTGCTGAACGGCCGTATTCGGCTGGCCACCCAGGCCGACCGCTGGGACGGCCGCGACGGTGATCTGCTCGTGGTTCCGCCGGGACTGTACTCGGTCAGGGCCACGGAGGATTCGGTAGTCCTGCTGACCGTGGCCAAAACGGACCGGCTGCACCAGCATCGGGAAGATGATTCAACGGTCCGGGAGGTGCCGAAGCCCCAAGAGGAGGTCAATATGCCGGTCTCCGGGTATGACCTGGATGAGCCGGAGGCGTCCGTCCTGTCGGAAAAATCCTAGTACGACGACGGCACTCGCCGCTTCTTCAGCACCAGCTTTTCGATCGGCAGCGAAAGGAAGCGACATGTGGTCCGACCTGTCAATAGGCCCGATGGAAGCGCTGAATGTCGTGCTTTCAACAGTAGGTATATATTGCACGTTTCTGATCCTCATCAGAGTGTTGGGCCAACGGACCATGGCTACCATGTCCAGTTTCGACTTCGCCGCGGTGGTCGCCATGGGCTCAGTAGCAGGACGGGCAATCCTGGGCTGGACGCCGAATCTGGCGGCTGGCGTCGTCGGAATTTCCACACTCTTCATCCTGCAGGCAGCCGCAGGCCAGATTCGGCGGACCCGCTACGGAGCCTCGGTTGTACGTAATCAGCCGCAACTGCTCATGGCCGGCTCGGAAGTCTTGCACCAAAACCTGCTCCGGGCCCACATCGTCGAGGAGGAACTGCATGCGAAGCTGCGCCTTGCCGGGGTACGGAACAGGTCGGAAGTGGCATGCGTAATTCTGGAGTCCACAGGGGTTGTGAGCGTGCTGCGGCGGGGAGAGCCTATCGATGCTGCCCTTCTGTCCGGCGTCCGCGATATCGAACAGCTGCCTCCGGAGCTTCTCCTGCCGCCTCCCGCGGGTGATTAGCCGGCGACGATCAGCGGCCGCGGCAGGGACAGCGAAGGCAACAAAAGAAAAATGAGGTAGCAGTATGTGGTTTGACTCCTGGGCGGATATCTTCAGGACCCTCGCCGTCGGATCGGCGGCCTACCTGACGCTGGTGGTTGTTCTGCGCGTTTCGGGTAAACGCACACTGGGCCAGCTCAACGCGTTCGACCTCATCGTGACGGTGGCCATTGGTCTACCCTCGCGACCATCCTGCTCAACTCCAACGTGTCGTGGTCTGAGGGCGCAGCAGCCCTGGCGCTGCTGGCGGTGTTGCAGTTGGTTGTGGCATGGATTTCCTCGCGCCGGCCCCGGACTAGGGCCGCGCTGACGGCTCAACCCTCGGTACTGCTGCGCGACGGTTGCTTTCAGCACGACGCCTTGCGCAGGAACAGGCTCGCCGAATCCGAGGTCCTTCAGGCGATCCGTGCCAGTGGTTCCGGTGATCTGGCTGACGTAGCGGCGGTGGTCCTCGAAACGAACGGGAAATTCAGCGTCATCACCAAAAGCAGCTATGGCGACGGCTCGGCGCTTCAGAACCTCGCTTGACGGTGGCCCACGTGGCCAACCTCAGCGGCTAGTTCAGGAGCTCAGGAAGCGTACGACGGCGGCGCCCACCTCATCTGCCGAGTCTTCCGTTGGAATGTGCTTTCCTTCTACTTCCACCAGCGTGCTGTTCGGTATTTCTTCGGCGTAGCGCCTGGCATAGCTAACCTTTTGGAACTCATCGTCCCGCCCCCACACCAGTAGGGTCGGGACCGCGGCCGCGGTCAGCCCTGGGACCAGTTCCTGGGTGTACCCTGCATCGGCCGCAGCTGCCATCGCCATCCACGACCTGTCCCGAGCCGGGCTTGACCAGGGGGAGAGATAGTCCTTGAGTTCGGTGTCGTCCAGTTCGCGGCTAACGGCACGGCGGGTGGCTGCGCGCCGCCCTTCCAGCAGTTCCTCGTGACTGGTTGCGGCGCGCACATCCGGGTCACGGAATCGTTCGACGGCGGGAACCGGCCAGGAGTCGAACATGACCGAGTTCATCAGGACCATGCGGTTAATGCGCCCCGAGTTGACGGCCAGATGCTGCGCTACGCCACCGCCAATGTCATGGGCGGCGACAGCAAAGGTGTCCAGCTTGAGGGCATCGGCGGCACGCAGGACGGTTCCGGCAAGCGCAGGCACTGTGGCCTGTTCAACGTCCAGCTCGCCGTCGCTTCGGCCGAAGCCGGGAAAGTCCAGCGCCACGCCGTGAAAGTGTTGGCCAAGTGCGGGCAGGACGGGCTGCCAAACACGGCTCCAGAAGGTGCCGTGCAGGAGAAGCAAGGGTTCGGCGTCGTTGTTTCCGCTGGTGAGGTAGGACAGGGTGGTGCCGTCTACCACGACCTGCTCTCTGCGGACCCGGGACAGCCCGGTGTTCATTGCTGCTCCAATGCCGGCGCGAGTTCGCCAAAGCCGGTAATCGTATAGTCGGGCGCTTCGAAGTAAGTCGGGTAGTCGGCGCCGCTGCGGTTGAGCCACGCGGTCTGCAGGCCGGCCCGCTTGGCGCCGTGAGTGTCCCAGGGATGAACGGCCACCAGGATCATCTGGTCTGGATCCGTCTCGCAGACCCACGCAGCGTAATCGTACGCAGCCCGGGCCGGCTTCCAAGCCGGTGCGTCCTCCACGGACAGGAGTTGTTCGAACTGCTCCAGCAGGCCGGCGGAGCCCAACAGGTTCCTCGCCACGTCTGCAGCACCGTTGCTCAGCGTGACCAGACGCAGGTTGGCGGCGCGCAGAGCGCTGATGCCCTCGGCCACATCGGGATGCAGGGACAGGGCAGAGAAGCCGTCCATAATGTGCCGGACAGCCTCGTCAAGGTCGCGGTTCAGCGGAGCGTCCTGGAGCACGCCGCGCAGGGTTTCCGCTGCGATAAGCGCGAACTTCTCGTTATTACCCGCGGCGGCCAGGGCAAAGCCGTCGCGCAGCAGCCCCGCAAACCACACCTTCGCCAGAAAGGCCGGCGCTCCCGTCTGGGTGAATTTGGCCGGCAGGGCAGAAAGGTCGGAGAGCGTTTCGTTGACATCGAAAACCACAACGGACGGTTTCATGGTGACCCCTTTCTGCTGACGGCCCCCAGGAGACCGTACGGACGACCCTACGGGAGGGCATCCGGGCCATCCAGAGGATTGCTGGAATCAGCCAAAAATGCTTGCGGCCCCGTGGGATAACTGTTAGGCCTAAGGTACTCGCAATACTCCTGCTATGAGCACATCAATCGGACCTGCGTTTGTGGTGAAGAAGGGACGTGCGGCAATGACGCGCAATAATCCTGAGGTTGAGGAAGCCGACGAGAACGATCTCGAGGTGGAGAAGCCCAAATCCTGGGCGGCCGGCATCCCCGGCGTCGTGCATTCCATGCAGCCGGCGCTGAAGCATATGGGTGTGGACCGCAGCCGGAAGACCCTGCTTGCGATGAACCAGAAGGACGGGTTCGACTGCATGAGCTGCGCGTGGCCGGATCCGGACCACCGCAAGCCCTTCGAGTACTGCGAGAACGGGGCCAAGGCCGTCACCTGGGAGGCGACGCCGGTCACCATCGCCACCGAGTTCTGGGCCGAGCACACCGTTCAAGAGCTGCGCGGCCGCAGCGAGTACTGGCTGGGCATGCAGGGCCGCCTGACCGAGCCGGTGTACAAGCCGGCCGGCGCGGACCATTACATCCCGGTCAGTTGGGACGACGCCTTCAAGATCATCGCCGCGAAACTCAACGGCCTGGCCTCGCCCGATGAGGCCGCCTTCTACACCAGCGGCCGCACGTCCAACGAGGCCGCCTTCGCCTACCAGCTCTTTGTCCGCGCCTACGGCACCAACAACCTGCCGGACTGTTCCAACATGTGCCATGAGTCCTCTGGCTGGGCGATGGGCCAGACCATCGGCGTCGGCAAGGCCACGGTGAAGTATGACGACTTTGGCAAAGCGGACCTGATCATCATCATGGGCCAGAACCCGGGCACCAACCACCCGCGCATGCTCACCGCCCTGGAGGAGTGCAAGGAGAACGGCGGCGAGATTGTCGCGGTCAACCCGCTGCCCGAGGCCGGTCTGCGCCGGTACAAGAACCCGCAGAAGGTCAAGGGCATCATCGGCCACGGCACCGAGATCGCGGACCAGTTCCTGCAGATCCGGCTCGGCGGGGACATGGCTCTGCTCCAGGCCCTCTCCAAGCGGGTGCTCGACGCCGAAGCCGCCAAGCCCGGCACCGTGCTGGACCACGAGTTCATCCAGGCCCACTGCGAGGGGCTCGAGGAGCTCAAGGCGCACCTGGACAAGCTGGATGAACAGTTCGTGCTGGAAGCCACCGGCCTGCGTGCCGAGGAGATCGATGAGCTCGCCGCCCGCTACCTCAAGGCGGACAAGGTCATCATCACCTGGGCCATGGGACTGACCCAGCAGAAGAAAGCGGTCTCCACCATCAAGGAGATCATCAACCTGCTGCTCCTGCGCGGCAACATCGGCAAGCCCGGCGCCGGCGCGTCCCCCATCCGCGGCCACAGCAACGTGCAGGGTGACAGGACCATGGGTATCTGGGAACAGATGCCGCCGTCGTTCCTTGATTCGATCCAGAAGGAATTCGGCTTCGACCCGCCCCGGGAGCACGGCGTGGACGCGGTCCAGGCCATTGCCAAAATGCGCGACGGCGGAATCAAGGTTTTCATCGCGCTCGGCGGCAACCTTGTGGCCGCCATTTCGGACACGGCAGCGGCGGAGGAGGCGATGGAGAACACGGAGCTGACGGTCCAGATCTCCACCAAGCTCAACCGCTCGCACACCGTCATCGGCAAGGAAGCGCTCATCCTGCCCACCATGGGCCGCACCGAAATCGACCGGCAGGCCACTGGCGAGCAGTTCGTCTCGGTGGAGGACACGGTCAGCGCGGTGCACCCGTCCTGGGGCCGTGTGGAACCCGTGGCGCCCGGCTTGCTCTCGGAGGTTGCCATCGTCAGCCGGCTGGCCCGCGCGGTGCTGGGGGACAAGGTCAACGTGGATTGGACCGGCATCGAGCAGGACTACGACCTGATCCGCCGGCATATTTCCAACGTGGTGGTCGGCTGCGAGAACTACAACGAGCGCATCCGGCAGGAGGGCGGCTTCATGCTGGCCAACGGCCCGCGGGATTCGCGCACCTTCAACACGCCCACCGGCAAGGCGGTGTTCAGCATCGGTGACCTGGAGGCGCTGGACTGCCCGCCCGGCCGGCTGGTCCTGCAGACCCTGCGCTCGCATGACCAGTTCAACACCACCATCTACGGCTACAACGACAGGTACCGCGGCATCAAAAAGGGCCGCCACGTGGTCTTCGTGAACCCGCAGGACCTGGCCTTGCTGGGGATCCACGACGGCCAGCTGGTTGACGTCCACGGCGAGCACGACGACGGCCGCGAGCGTGTGCTGCGCAAGTTCCGTGTTGTTGCGTACCCCACTGCCCAAGGGTGCGCGGCGGCCTACTATCCGGAGGCGAACGTGCTGGTCCCGCTGGACAGCGTGGCAGAAGTCAGCAATACACCCGTCTCCAAGCAGGTGATCGTCCGTCTGGAACCGGTGCCGGAGGAGCCCGCATCGGGCGGTGGCAGGCAGGAAGACACCGGAGCCAAGATGTCCGGTCGCGTCAAGGCGCCAACCGTTGGCACAACCTCGGAGGGAGCCAAGAAACCCGAGGGTGGCACGCTTCCCGACGAGGCCAAGACGCCCGAGCAAGCCAAGACCCCCACCGACGGGAAGATTCCCGATCCGGATGCCGGCTGGACCGGCACCGGGCAATAGTCCTGATATTGCCATCACCCGCCTCCGCAAGTGCTGGGACGGGCCATTGGACATGCGCTTCCGGGCTACTTTGCGGCTCCGGCGCGCTCAAGTCGCGCGGAACTCGGCAAACGTGGCAAAATGATTTCTTGTGCCCCCGGCACGGTCCGCTCTGGTGTAATGGCAGCACCCCAGCCTTTGGAGCTGTGGAGTATAGGTTCGAATCCTATGGGCGGAACGAGGACCCTCTGGTAAACGGAGCAAGTCCCGGCAAGTAGCATGGCGTTAACCCTTGCTTAGCTTTGACACGGATTCAGTCCGGGTAGGAGTGCCACTTCGTGAGCCCCCAAGACAACAGTCCAGACAACGCAGTACCGGTGATCCAGCCGGCCGCAGTCATTGTTCTCGCCGCAGGCGCGGGCACCCGGATGAAGTCGCAGAAACCCAAGATCCTCCACGAAATCGGCGGGATTTCCATGGTCGGCCACGCGCTGGCCGCAGCCCGGGGCCTCGAGCCCAAGGTGCTGGCCGCCGTCGTACGCCATGAGCGCGACCGCGTGGCCGCCCATATCCAGGAGCTGGATCCGGATGCGCTGATCGTGGACCAGGACGAGATTCCCGGCACCGGCCGCGCGGTGGAAGCCGCGCTCGAAGCCCTCCCCGCGGACCTCGAGGGCACCGTCGTGGTGACCTACGGTGATGTTCCGTTGCTCACAACTGCCCTGCTGCAGGAGCTGGTCCGGACCCACACCGGGGACGGCAATGCGGTGACCGTGCTGACCGCGGTCCTCGACGACGCCGCCGGCTACGGACGGATTGTCCGCACCGCGGACGGCACCGTGCAGGGCATCGTGGAGCACAAGGATGCCAGCGATGCGCAGCGCGAAATCCGCGAGATCAACTCCGGCATCTACGCGTTCGACGCGAAGGTCCTGCGCGATGCGCTCAAGGAGATCACCACGGACAACGCCCAGGGCGAGAAGTACCTCACCGACGTGCTCGGCCTGGCTAACGACGGCGGGGGCCGGGTGGCCGCGGTGGTCACCACCGACCGCTGGCAGGTTGAGGGCGCGAACGACCGCGTCCAGCTGGCGCAGCTCGGCGCGGAGCACAACAAGCGCGTGCTCGAAGCCGCCATGCGTTCGGGCGTGAGCATCGTCGATCCGGGCACCACCTGGATCGATTCCACCGTTACGTTCGGCACGGACGTCACGCTGCTGCCCGGCACCCAACTGCACGGCAGCACGCACGTGGCGAGTGACGCCGTCGTTGGTCCCGATTGCACCCTGACAAACGTCACGGTGGGCGAGGGCGCCAAGGTCATCCGCACGCACGGTTCGGACAGCCGGATCGGCCCGAAGGCGACGGTGGGTCCGTTCACCTACCTGCGCCCGGGCACGCAGCTGGGGGAGAAGGGCAAGATCGGCGCCTTCTACGAGACCAAGAACGTCATCATCGGCAAGGGCTCGAAGCTGAGCCACCTCGGGTACGCCGGGGATGCCGAGATCGGCGAGAACTCCAACATTGGCTGCGGCAACATCACCGCCAATTACGACGGCGTGGCCAAGCACCGTACGATCATCGGCTCCGAGGTCCGCACCGGATCGAACACCGTCTTCGTTGCACCCGTTCAGGTGGGCGACGGCGCGTATTCGGGTGCGGGCGCGGTGATCCGCAAGGACGTTCCGGCCGGCGCGCTGGCGCTGAACGTCGCGGCCCAGCGCAACATCGAAGGCTGGGTCCAGCAGAACCGTGCCGGTACTGCAGCTGCAAAGGCGGCCGACGCCGCTGCTTCTTCCCAAACCCCCCCCAATGCAGAAAGTGACCATTCATGACCGGAATTAAGGCCCAGGGCGAAAAGAGGCTGGTCCTTGCCTCAGGCAGGGCACACCCGGAACTCGCCAAAGAGATCGCCAAAGAGCTCGAGATCGACCTGCTTCCCACCAGCGCGTATGACTTCGCCAACGGCGAGATCTACGTCCGCTTCGAGGAAAGCGTCCGCGGTACCGACGCCTTTGTGATCCAGGCTCACCCGGCACCGATCAACGAATGGCTCATGGAACACCTGATAATGGTGGACACGCTCAAGCGGGCCTCCGCTAAGCGCATTACCGTGATTGCCCCGTTCTACCCGTACGCCCGGCAGGACAAGAAGCACCGTGGCCGCGAGCCGATCTCGGCCCGTCTGGTGGCGGACATGTACAAGACCGCCGGTGCAGACCGCCTCATCTCGGTGGACCTGCACACCGCGCAGATCCAGGGCTTCTTCGACGGCCCGGTGGACCACCTGATGGCCATCCCGCTGCTGGCCGAGTACGTCCGCACCCGCGTGGACCTGGACAACGTCACCGTGGTCTCCCCGGACACCGGCCGCGTCCGCGTGGCCGAGCAGTGGGCCGAGCGCCTCGGCGGCGCCCCGCTGGCCTTCGTGCATAAGTCCCGCGACGTCAACGTGCCCAACCAGGCCGTGGCCAAGACTGTTGTCGGCCAGGTTGAAGGCCGCGAATGCGTGCTGATCGACGACATGATCGACACCGGCGGAACCATCGCCGGCGCCGTCCAGGTGCTCAAGAACGCCGGCGCCAAGGATGTCATCATCGCCTCCACCCACGCCGTGTTCTCGGACCCGGCGGCCCGCCGTCTGGCCGAGTCCGGTGCCCGCGAAGTGGTGGTCACTAACACGCTGCCCATCACCGCGGACAAGCAGTTCCCGCAGCTGACCGTGCTGTCCATCGCTCCGCTGATCGCCCGTGCCATCAGCGAAGTGTTCGAGGACGGTTCCGTCACCAGCCTCTTCGACGGCAAGGCCTAAGCCTCCGTCCTGACTGTCAGCGCGGCGTCGGCCGGTCTCCTTGAGACCTGGCCGGCGCCGCGTCGTCGTTAGCTGCGGTCCTCTCGCCCAGCGACGTCTGGCGCACCGGATCGGTCCGCCGCTGCACGGCCGAGGCCCACACCCACGTTGTCCGCCGGATGCCGGCGTCTTCCCAGGTTACCTGCACCGCCCGCGACGTCCAGCCGAACGCCTCGCCCTGGACCAGCTCGGCGGCACCGGGAAAACGGATCCAGGCCCACACCGGCATACCAGGAACTACCCGGGTCACGTTGTGGTGCTCGAGATCCAGCTCCTCGGCGGTCAGCGATACCGGCTCCGCACGCTTGGCGTAACGGGCTGCCATCCGCGCCGCAGCATCCCGATCCATACATCAAGAGTAGAACGGATATTCGAAAAGAGGGAAGGATGGCGGAACACGGGTTCCGCCATGCTTCCCTCTTTGTAAGCCAGCGTGGAGAGAGCTGGGTCAGGGTCTACCGGGTGCTGCTGCCGTCTTCGTCTTCACCCAGCAGGGAGAGGGGGAGGCGCAAGTCCACATCCACGTCAGCCCGGACGCGGAACCGGCGATGCTTCTCCCTCTCGGCATCACGGGTGGTATCGGCAGTAGGCGAGGGTTCGGGTGAACGCGATTCCTCCGGGTCGGCGGCTTCGCTGGTCGGAGCCGGCTCGACGGGCGCCGCTGACTTGCTGCGGACGCTTGATCTGGTGGGCTCCGGGTCTTCAGGCACAGCTCGTGTGCTCTGCCTGGCTGAAGGGCTCGGGGCCGGACTTGTCGGCACCGCAGCGTCAGCGGTAGGCGAGGCTGTCGGCTTAGCTGTATCCGTTGCAGCCGCTGTAGCCTTGTCGGCCGCATCCGTGGCGGCCGCTGTGGCCTTGTCTGCCGTATCCGTGGCGGCCTGAGTGGCGCCGGCAACCTTGTCTTTGGCGGCGCCGGTTGCTTTCCCGACGACGCCGGCAAGCGGTGCCGCAGCCTCGCCAGTGGACTCAGTCTCGGACTGCGTCGTCATTGGGGCGGGCCGCCCGGTAGCGTCCCCTCCAAGGGTCGGCTTGGCCACAGAACTCGGAGTGACCTTTATATCCTTCTGCGCGGCTGCCGTGCTGTCCGTTGTCGGTCGGCTGAACGTCGGCTCAGCTTCATTCGACGGCGCTGAAATAGGCCACGCTTTCACAGATGTCTGCAGTTGGGGACGGCCTGCGCTGGCTTCCTGGGATCCAGCCTGATCCAAGGGCAAGGCGGCCGCGGCAGCCACCGTGGCAACTACGGCCAGTCCGGTGAGTGCACCGACGCTGCGGAAGGAGACGGCGGATGGGGCTTCAGCCTTGGCGCGGCGGCGACCGCGGACGAGGCTGGTGACACCATGCGACGAGACGGTGGGGCCGGCGCGCCGGCGTCCACGAGAATGGTTCTTCACGGGATTCCTCTCTACACGCCTGCGAAGTTAGCTGTCGGATTCGAGACGGAGCATCTCGGCCCGGCCGGGACCGCAGCAGAACGCTGCGGACAACTAGCCGCACTTCACCCCAAGGCGCCGCTGGCGCCACTTCTGGTTCCTCCACCTCTGCCAGTGAATTTGAACGGACAGGTACGCTGGCAGAGCTCGGCGTGCGGACCCGGCCACAACCCTTGCCTAGGGCCATGGCGCGATTAAACGTATCGAGCGCGCTGAACCGTTACAAACTCGTGACATGTGTTTGTGGTCACCCATTGGAAGATGAATCTTTTCACCAAACTCTGGCGTGTCGAATTACTGGAACCTAGGCTGAATTAGTCATCCCAGCGCATGCCACCTCCCCAAGGCACGGGATGGATGGACCTGACCAAGGCAGAGCTTTTGGTCAGGTCCATCAACTTCCGATCGTCGTGAAGCCGCGCCGGATTTCCTCGGTTGGAACGCGGTTACCTCGACCCCGGCCACGTGACCGTGACTGAAGTGCCGGACGAAGGAACCGCACGCATCGGACAGTAGAATCCGGTCGGGCTCTCAGGGAAGGCCGCAGGCACTGGTTCCGTCAGCGCAGCCAGCCATAAGATGGTTGTCCTACTTGGTGACCCCGCGTCTGGACTCAGGCGAGGACGCCGACCGGCATGAAGGGTGGTTCCAGCCATGCACGCCGCCGACATCCGCCAGCTTTTCCCCGGGCTCAAGGACACCATCTACCTCAACACTGCCTCCATGAACGTGGGCTGTGCCCCTGCCCGGGCCGCCTATGAACAGGCGGTCGAACGCTGGTCCACTGGCCGGTTCGATTGGAGGGAAGCTGAGCAGGCGGGGGAAGATGCCCGCGTCATGTTCGCGAAGATTGTCGGCGCTAACGTCGATGAGATCGCCATCGTGCCGGCGGTGAGTACAGCCGCAGGGATCGTGGCCGCGAATCTGCCTCCCGCGAAGCGCGGCGAGAACGTCGTCGTCGCCGAGGACGAATTCACTTCGAACTACTTTTCCTGGCTCCTGCTGCGGGAGCGCGGATACGAGGTCCGCACCCTGGCGCCGGACTCCGACATCGTGGCGGCCGAAGCTTACGCTCACGCTGCCGACGGCGGTACCCGCCTAATTGCGGTGAGTGCGGTGAACTCGGCCAACGGCTACCGGGCCGACTTGGCCGCGCTCAGCGGGATAGCCGCCCGCTCCGGTGCCTGGTTCTTCGTTGACGCCTGCCAGGCCGCCGGTGCAGTACCGCTCGACGTGGCGCGTGATGGCATTGACTTCCTCGCCTCGGCCAGCCATAAGTTCCTACTCGGCTCGAGGGGCATGGGTTATCTTTATGTCCGCTCCGGACTGCTGGAGCAACTCCGGCCCATCGTTCCGGGCTGGAAGGCTGCCCGAATGCCGCTCGAGAGCTTCTATGGTCCGGACATGGATCTGTCGCAGTCGGCGTCGAAGCTCGACGTCTCACTGGCCTGGTTTCCTGCCCTGGCCGACCAGGCGGCGCTTGGCCTCTTCGGCCGGTTCGGGATCACCACCCTGCTCGAGCGCAACGCCCAGCTTGCCAGTTACTTACAGAACGCGCTGGCCACACATTGCACTGCCTTCCGCCCCTTCCCTGAGCAGCACCGCTCTACTATCGTCTCTGTCCCGGTGACCGACACCGAGGCTGTGATGGCACGGTGCCGCCAAGCCAACGTGGTGGCGTCTGTCCGTGCAGGCAGAATCCGGCTGTCGCTGCATTTCTACAACCTGGAGGAAGAGCTCGACCTCGTGGCCGATTTGATCGGACGAGTCTGAGCGTCGGTTCGCAGACCGCTACTCATGTCTGCCACCGAAACTCGTCCAGAGACCTTGCAAATACCTTGGAAAACCGCGCTGATCCGGCCGAAAGCAACGTTTATCCCTAGCGCCCGCACTAACCCCTCGCCTAGGCTAGCCGTACTTGGCAGCCACCACCGCCTCCGTTGCCGGCGGCTGTCAGGGCACGAAGGCAGCGGAGCGGGTTCTCAATGGCGAGGACCCTGGGGGAAGCAGTTTTCTTTATGAGGGACTGCGCGTGCGGCAGCCCGTTGGGGAGCGGGCTGCCGCAGCGTCCGCATGGGCGCTCACGGCAATAACGGACCAGGGGAGACGGTCCGACACTCGCACCTGCACCGGCACCCGACGTGTGCCGGCCTTTTTTGGGGGAACAAGATGACAGACAAGCCAGCGCAGTCAGCGGCGTCCAATCCGAAACCGCCCAAGGAAGCGCGCCCGAAGAGGCGCGACGCCGTGAGGCGGCTGCGCGGAGGACTCGCCGCGGTGGCCGCCGGCACGCTCATGTCGGCCGGCCTGGCCCTGCCGGTTCTGGCGGACGACGGCGGAGCAGAGTCACCGGAATCAGCCACCGAGATCGCGGGGCTGGCCGAGGCGGCCCCTGCCGAAGCCACACTGGCCGGAACGGAAGACCCCGCGGAGGGAACAGACGAGCCGGCTGAAGCTGAAGCCGAGGAGGCCCCCGAACCTGTTGAACCGGCAGCCGAACAGCCCGTTGAACCGGCGCCCGCCCCCGGCCAGGAATCCGCCCCGGCCCCGGTCGCCCAGGCTGCCGCGCCGGCCAACCAGCCCGCCGCACCTCTGGCCGCGATTGCAGGGAGCGACGATGAGGCCGGGCACGAAGACGAAGTGCCCGAGGTCGAGGAAGAGACCGAGGAAGCAGAGGTCGAGGACGAAGAAGCCGAGACTGAGCACGAAGAAGAAGGTGAAGACGAAGAAGAAGCCGAGCACGAAGAGGGCGAACACGAGGACGAAGCCAGCCCGATCGTCGCCACCAAGAGGGCCAATTCGGTGGAGGCCCTCGGCGACGAGTCCGAAGGTCGCTGGTACATCAGCTACACCATCCAGGTACTTAACCAGCCCAACGGCGACGGCGACTACAAGGACGAAGAGGAATACACACTCTCGGACACGCTCTCGTTCGGCCAAGGCATCGAGGTCGAGAGGGCTACCTGGAGCAAGGGCAACAAGGAAAACCAATTCCAAGGCAACACGGCCGAACTCGTCAGCAAGGACGACGATGTCGAACTGGGCGAAGGCAAGAGCCATTTCTACCATGTGTATGCCACAGTCAAGGTTGCAGACGAAACCCCCGAATATGAGCTGACCTGCAAGGACGGCTATTCCGGCGGCCTGCTGAACAAGATCTACGTGGACGGCAACTACGCCGATTCAGCCTGTGCCGACATCCCGCACGCGCCTAAGTACCGCGCCACTCTCGAAGTGGACAAACAGTGGGTCATCGACGGGGAGTACTTCAACCACGGCAAGCAGCCGGATGGCTTCGACGCCTGGCTCAAGCTCAGCCCGGACAGTGAGGAAGCCGCGGACGCAGAATGGGGCACGCAGTACACAGACTTCTACAAGGGCGACTATGTCTACCTCAAAGAGGAAGTCACTGTCCCTGAGGGCTGCTGGGTGGAGGACCGGCAGGGCCTCGGCGAGCGGCAGCTCGAGCACAAGGACAGCGCCTTCACCGTGGTAAACCATGTGGAGTGTGAACAGAACCTCACCCTGGCCAAGGACATCGACCCCGAGGACTACTGGGACTACGCGGAGAAGTGGACGCTGACCGCTACCGCGGAGGGCGACGATGAGCCCACGCTTGAAGGCACCTCCTGGGTGAGCGGCAGCGTGGACCCGGACGTCACCTACACCCTTGCCGAGGATGCAGACTTCGAGGGCCAGGAAGAGTTCTCAGCCGGTGACTGGGTCTGCGAACTGGTCTACGGGGAAGGCAAGGTCTACCAGGACGGCGACAAGATCACGCCGTCGTACGGCCAGGACATCCGCTGCGTCATCGAGAACTCGCTCGACCCCGAGGGGCTGCACGTCGACAAGACCGCCTACGAGGCGATCGACGTCGGCGCCGGCATCTGGGAAATCGAATACGAAGTCAGCGTGACCAACAATTCCAAGATCGCCTGGCGCGACTACGACCTGACCGACACGCTGAAGTTCGGCGACGGCATCAGGGTCACCAATGCCGAATGGATTAGGGATAACGACGGCGAGGAAGGGGTTTGGGCGGATCCCGAAGTGGACGCTACAACCACCTTGGCGGACGGCCGCGGCATTGAGCCCGACTCCACGGACCTCTATATCGTCTGGGCACGCGTCGTGGTTGACTCCGACGCCTCGGAGGACCAGCTGGACTGCCGGCTGGAAGAAGATGAAGGTACCGGACTGTTGAACGAGGCCCTGCTCAACGGCAAGTACTCCGCCGAAGCCTGCGCCGAGGTCGAGGCCCCGGACGAGGAGACTCCGGCCAAGCCGGCTCCGGAACCGGAAGAACCGCCGGCCAACCCTGAGGAGGAGCCTCCGGTTGCGCCGGCAGAACCACCGGCACCGAACCCCGAACCGGCACCCGTCGTCTACCCGCAGACAGGTGGCCTGGCCATGACCGGCACGGAATCCATCGGACTGATTTCGGCGGCACTCCTGCTGATGACAGCAGGAACCGCGGCTACCGTCTTCTCACGCCGTCGTAAGACGGGCTGAGTTACCAAGCCCAATTCATAGGGCCTTATGGGTTGAGGCCGTTGCCGGCATCCATGGCTGGCAACGGCCTCAAGCGTGTTCGCTGAATGGGGCGGTTTTGGAACCGGGCGCAGACTGCCGCAAGCTCTAGGATGAGCCTATGACGGTACCGGATGCAGTGATTGTCCAGCAGTCGGAATGGTGGAACGTCCTTGAGGCCTTGGGCCCGCTGGCCACGTTGCTGGCGGCCGCCGTCGCGGGTTTCATTGCTTGGCAGGCGTTGAAGGCGCGGTCCCTCGCGGACCGCCGTTCCGAGTGGTGGTCGCGCGCGCAATGGGCGCTGGACGCTTCCTTATCCGCCGACATGGAGCGCAAGGCGACCGGGCTTGGTGTGCTGGCGTTGCTGGCAAAAAGCCATTTGGCCACAGATGAGGAAATAGAAATCCTGGCCACGGCAGCCATCCGGCCCCTGCAGGAAGCAACAGTGCCCAAAGCGCTACCGGAGCGGGATGGGGAAGACCATTGTGTCAAGACCAACGCGGCGCGTCTGTGCGTGACCACTGACAAGCGCCTGGGCCGGGCCACGCCGAAATGGGTCTCAGACCTGGCCGCTTTTGGCCTTCCGCAACCGGGTGCGGGTTCCGTGTAATACGAACCCGCACCAGCAAAAGCGGTCAGGCTGCGGCGGTCGCCAGCTCCTTCGTTTCCTTTGGCGTGGGAACGGCAGTCAGGTGAAGGCGCCTGACCTCGTTGGCCGGAACCAGCTTCAGATACACGGGGTGCGCCGAGATGATCTTGCGGACCTCGTGGCAGAACGGGCGCACGGCCAGCCGCCTCCTGTGCGCATCGGCGAGGACGTCGCGGATCAGGCGCTGGGCAAGGCCTTCGACCTCACAGCTGTCGCTCACGGTGGTCCAGAGAAGCCACATCTCGCCATCCTGGATCTGGTAGTGCAGTGACGCTGCCACCGCTCCGTCCACATAGGCGTCGTATTGGGAAGCACCGAAGTTATTGGTGATTACCTGCATGCCATCTCTCCTCTGTTCAAGAATTGATCCTGCTTCAAGTTGAAGCCAAGCATGCTTACTATCCCTCATGCAACACAGAGAGCTGGTTTCTGTTCTTTCGAGGTCAAAATGCTGTTCCGACTAAGCCCTGACACGCAGGTCGTGATAAAGCCGTGACCCGAAATCTTAGGCTGCCGGAGCCTCCTCCACGCCGCACCACTCCGCAATGAACAGGGCGATGGCCTTGGTGATCCGGCGGACGGACTCGATGTCCACACGTTCGTCGAAACCGTGGATCGCCTCGGAGACCGGACCGTAGACCAAGGTAGGAGTGTTGCCGTAGAGGGTGAACACCCGCCCGTCCAGGTAGCCCGGCGTGGTGAAGCTCTGCAGCTCCTCGCCGAAGGCCTCCCGGTGGGCACCGGCCAGCACCGCTTCGGCGTCGGAGCCTTCCTCCAGCACGTAGCCCTCGGAGTAGAAGCCGGTCTTAGTCGCAGTCACCGGTAGCCCGGTGGAGTCGAGGCAATCCTGCAGTTCCTGCCAGGCCTGGTCCGCCGTCGTACCTGGGTAGATGGCCACGCGCACGTCGATCTCGCACCAAGCCGGCACACTCGAGGGCCAGTCTCCGCCCACGATTTTGCCGAAGTTGAAGTTGATCGGATGCTCAAGGTTCTCGAAGTAGCGGTGCGAGACGCGCTGCTCGTTCCACCTCTCCTCCAGCTTCCGCAGGCTGGCCATCACTGTGTAGGCGGAGTCGATCGCGTTGAAGCCGGTGGACATTTCGCGCGGATGGGTGGGCTCGCCGGCCACCCGCACCTTGAACCAGAGCACGCCCACATTGGCCCTGACCAGCATGTTCTCTTCCGGTTCGGGAATGAGAACGGCGTCGGCGGTGTAGCCTCGCAGCAGCGCGGCCAGCGAACCGTTGCCGGTGCACTCTTCCTCCACCACCGACTGGACGATGATCTCGGCGGTCGGCGCGAGCCCGGCGGCGCGGACGGCATCGAGCGCGAAGAGGTTGGCCACCAGTCCGGCCTTCATATCGCCGCTGCCGCGTCCGTAGAGCCAGCCGTCTTTCATTTCGGCGTGCCAGGGGGAGCGGGACCAGGTGTCCTCGGGCCCGGCGGGCACCACATCCACGTGGCCGTTCAGGATCAGCGAGCGCCCCGCCGTCGTCCGTGGTTTGTAGGTGCCGACCACGTTGACGCTGTTCTCGTAGGACACGGTGGACGGGCCGTAGCCGACGTGGCTGCGTAGTTCCTCCGAGTCGATTTCCCAGCGGTCCATCTCCAGGCCGCGGGACTCCATTGCCCGGTAGAGCAGGTCCTGTGCGTCGGCCTCGTCCGCCCGCAGCGAGGGTTCGGAGATCAGCTCGGCGGTGAACGCGAGCTGCTCGTCGAAGGCGGTGTCGACGGCGGCCAGGATGCGCTGTCTGATGTCCGGATCCGGCATGGTTGCTCCTTCGGTCGAGCCTGGCGCAGGCGCGTTACTGGCCAAGGTACAGGATCCTTTCGAGCGGCTCACCGGCAGCAATCCGGCTGAGGATATTCGGTTCGGCGGCGTCGGATTCAACCGCCTGAAGAACGACGGCGGCTGCCACCTCGGGTGCCAGCACCACCACTCCGTTGTCGTCACCGAGGACTATGTCGCCCGGCCGGACCGTGACACCGCCGACGCTCACGGGGACGCCGAACTGGGCTCGGCCGGACGCGTGGCGCTTGGTAGTGAGGCAGGTGGTGCCGCGGGCAAACACGGGCAACGCCCCGCCGTCGTTCGCTTCATTGAGTTCCACCACGTCGGTCACCGGGCCGTCCACCAGGATGCCGGCCGCGCCGCGGGCACGGGCGGCGGCACCGGTGACCGCGCCGACCGGAGCGTGCTGCCGGTCGCCGTCCATGTCCAGCACCAGCACCTCGCCGGGCTGCAGGCGCAGGAGCGCGTGGTTGACCGCCACCGCATCGGCGTCGGGAATCCGGGCTGTGGAAGCAATGCCCACCATCCGGGCACCGGGCACGATCGCGCGGATCTCCGAGGAGCAGAATCCCTCCTCGAGGAAGTGGCCCAAGGTGGGGAAGCTGACGCTGCGAAGCTGGTCAAGCAGTTCGGGCAGCTCCTGCAGCTCCTGCCATTGCGGCAGCTCGGCCGGCTGGCTCGGGGTCCCGGCTGCGAGGGTTCCGGTGGCGGACATTTCCATGGGTTATTTCTCCTCCTGTGCGGGCACTGCCGCCACGCATTCGATCTCCAGGCTTACGCCCCACAAGCTGACGCACACCGAGGTGCGGGCCGGCTTGTGGGGGCCGAAGAATTCCTCGTAGACCGCGTTGTATTCGGCCAACTGATCCGGTTCGGTCAAGTACGTGTTCACCTTGACCACGTGTTCCAGACCGGAGCCAGCTTCGATCAGCGCGGCCTCCAGGTTCCGGATGGTCTGGCGGACCTGCTCGGCGAACGTGTCCGGCTGGTCCTCCAGACTGGTCTTGGCGGGCACCTGGCCCGCGGTGAAGACAAAGCCGTTGGCGACGACCGCCTGTGAGTACGGGCCCACCGGTTCGATTGAGCCGGGGGCCGCGTGGATGCGCCGGATGGTCACCGGGCAACCTCTTCACTCTCAACCGAGCCGGTCGGAGCGTCAACGCTCTCGCTGGACGGGGCTGCCTCAACGGCATCGATGTTGCCGTGCCGGGTCTCGGTTAGCAGGTACAGCGCAACCAGGGACAGCACTGCGGCACCCATCACGTACCAGGCGATGGAGGAGCTCTGGCCGGTGGCGGCGAGCAGGGCCACCGTGATGGCCGGGGTGGCGGCCGAACCCAGCAGGCCGGAGAGCATGTAGGACACGGACAGGCCGGAGTAGCGCACCTTGGAGCCGAACAGCTCGGCCAGGAAGGTGGCGATCGGGCCGTAGTTGGCGGAGAACGCCAGCATCATCAGGCCGTAGCCTACGAACATCAGCGGCACGGATCCGGTGTCCATCAGCCAGAACATCGGGAAAGCGAGCAGCGCCTCGGCGGCCACACCGGCGAAGATGATGGGTTTGCGGCCCACGCGGTCGGAGAGCCGGCCGAAGAACGGGATGGCGATGAAGGCCAGGACGCAGGCGAACATGACTGCCCAGAGCATCGTGTCGCTGGAATGTCCCAGTTCGGTGGTGCCGTAGTTGACGCCGGAGGCGACCAGCAGGGTGAAGGTGCTGCCGGTGGAGAGGGTGGCGACGCCGCCGAGGATGACCTGCTTCCAGTACTTGCGCATCAGGTCGGCAAACGGGATCTTCGCCTTGGCACCGGTCTCGCGGACCTTCTGGAAGGACGGGGTCTCTTCGATGTTCAGGCGGATGTAGATGCCCACGCCCACCAGGACGGCCGAGAGCAGGAACGGTACGCGCCAGCCCCAGCTGAGCAGGTCGGCCTCGGAGAGGTTGGCGGCTACTAGCAGGAAGGCCACGTTGGCAATCAAGGTACCCACGGGCACGCCGATCTGGACCATGGAGCCGTAGAATCCGCGCTTGTTTTCCGGCGCGTGCTCCACGGTCATCAGGACCGCACCACCCCATTCGCCGCCCAGGGCCAGGCCCTGGATCAGGCGCAGGGTCAGCAGCAGCAGGGGAGCGGCGATGCCGATGGTATTGAAGTCCGGCACCAGGCCGATGGCGAAGGTCGCCGCGCCCATCGCGATCAGCGAGATCAGCAGCATGGACTTGCGGCCCACGCGGTCGCCGAAGTGGCCGAAGAGGATGGCGCCGACCATGCGGGCCAGGTAGGCGGACGCGAAGGTGAGGAAGGAGAGGAGGGTGCCGATGGCGCCGTCGAGCTCGGGGAAGAAGATTCGGTTGAAGACCAGTGCGGACGCCGTTCCGAAGAGGAAGAGGTCGTACCATTCGACGGTGGTGCCGATGACGCTGGCGGTGGAAATCTTGCGCATCTTTGCGCGGTCGAGTCGTGCACTTGTCGAAGCGCTTCGCGTGGCTGCAGAAGACATTCGTAAGCTCCAATGAGGAAGGGATGAAGGTGCGCCGGGCGGCTCTGATGTTCGCCCTGCGGTGCGGAACAAGCTGGTTGTGCAGACCACTATCCCCGCGGAGTGGCGGGCGTCACAAGAAAGATCCACACACGTTTAGCGGCCGCACATTGGGCACTTGCACACCGGCTCCAGCCTCGCCCTTCCCTTCCCGCCAACTACTTCCTTTCAACCAACGACGACGGCGCGCCGCCCGCTTGGGGCGGCGCGCTCACCTTTGCGCTGGGGTCACGCCCTCACTTCTTGACGGCGGTGAACAGCAGATACTCCCATTCCATCCTGCCGTTGCCCAGGTCATTCCGCCGCGCCAGTTCGGCGAGTTCATCGTCCAGCGCCTGCACCCGCTCCGGGCTGTCCGCGATGTTGCGGTACGCGATGATGGTAGGGCCGTAACAGGTCTTGAAGAACTCGCGGAACTCTTCCGGTGTGCTGAACCGATCGACCAGCAGCTTCTCCCGTCGAGCAACGACGTCTGTCACCCGGTCGCCCAGCAGATCCCGCACGTGTTGTTCCGTGCCCCACAGCGGCGGCGGTTGTGCTCCCGGAGGCGGCGGCGGAGCGTACGGCTTCATCGTCTTGAACATTTGGCCGATGAAGCCCTCAGGTGTCCAGTTGATCAGTCCGATTCTGCCTCCGGGCCGGAGCACGCGGACAAGTTCGTCGGCGCTGGCCTGATGATTGGGCGTGAACATGATCCCCACGAGTGAAATCGCGACGTCGAACGAACCATCGTCGAACGGCAGGTTCTCGGCGTCGGCCTCCCGCCATTCGAGAGTCAGTCCGTCGCCTTCGGCTTGCCTGCGGCCAACGTCAAGCAGCGCAGGGGTAAGGTCGGACGCCGTGACCTGAGCGCCAATCCGCGCTGCAGGGAGGGCCGCATTGCCCGATCCTGCAGCAATGTCCAGCACACGCTCATCCGGGCGGATCCCGGCCGCCACGACGAGTTCCGGGCCCAGCGCCGGAATCACTTCCGTGGCAACCGTGGGATAGTCGCCCAAGGCCCACATGGCCCGGTGCTTTGCCTTGATTCCATTGAGAACATCTTGATCGCTCATTGCTTTGCCTTAGCTCTCGGTGGTCTTGCTGACCCCTTGTTAGGTGGTTCTTCAAGGATCGATCCAGGAAAAGTGTGCGTCTAGTGCCACAGCTGGACCTGTTGCGCTTCAAACGAAGATGTCCCCTCTCGCCTCACACCCAGCGGAAAGGATCTCGCCGGGGTTCTTGCTGCGGTAGGGCGCCGAGCAATAACCGAACGACGGCGATCATCCGTCCTCAAGGCGGTGCAGCAGGTCGACGGCGGCGCGTGCGTAGTCGCCGATCCACCGGTCGTAGATGCGCTTGATGGGCATGGGGGCGAGAGCGAGGTGCCGCTCCCTGCCAACCTTTCGGCCGATCACCAAGCCGGCCTTCTCCAGGATCCGGAGGTGCTGGAGGACAGTGGTGCGGTCCAATTCGGGAAAGTGGTCGCACAGTTCGCCGGTAGTGCACGAGCCGGGCTTCAGAGCGTCGAGCATCCGGCGCCGCGTGAGCGAGGCAAGCGCCTTGAATACGAGATCGTCGTCCGACCTCTTGCTATCGACGGCTGACATGTTGTAAAAATATCACATGAATACCTCGACCCAGCTCTCCGAACTTACCTTCAGCGTCTCCGGACGCATCTCGCGCCCTTGCGCCGAGGTTTACGAAGCCATCGCCGACCCCGAGCAGCTCTCGAAGTACTTCACAACGGGCGGAGCGCGGGGACGCCTCCAGCCCGGCAACGATGTCACATGGGACTTCCATGACTTCCCGGGTGCCTTCCCGGTCACCGTGGTAGCTGCGGAACCTCCCCGGCGCATCGTGATCGAGTGGGAGGGTGAGGCCGCCTCGGGCGAGAAGGGTGTCACGACAACGACGTTTGAGTTAGAGCCTATCGACGACGACACCCGCACGCTCGTGACCATTTCCGAGTCGTCGTGGCTGGCCACAGCGGAGGGGGCGAAGAGTGCCTTCGGTAACTGCGAGGGCTGGACCGGGATGCTCGCGGCGCTGAAGGTGTGGGTCGAGCACGGCATCAACCTGCGTGAGGGCTTCTACAAGTAATGCCGGTTGGCCGGGCGGGCCGCTGACCGGGGCCGCTCCGACAGTGAGAACGTAGCCTGCATGCGGCAGGATGCGATTCAAACCCAAGCGATGACGGCGCGGGCGGCCTGCACCGGGACCATCAGGTCGATCCCGGTCAGCTCCTTGAAGCGGCGCATCCGGTTGAGGATGGTGTTGCGGTGGCAGTAGAGCTGGTCCGCCGTGGCGCTGACGCTGCCATTGGCCAGGAAAGTGGAGACGGTCTCGCGCAGCCGCTCCATCTCATCCGGCCGGGCTGCGGCAAGCTGGGCGTCCAACCCGGCGCCGAGCTGCACGCCGAGCGCATCCATCCGGGCGCGGGCCAGCCTGATCCAGTGCCGCTCGACGGTAATGGGCTCCTGGTCGTCAGGAGCGGCGAGATCCGATAGAGCGGCGGCAATGCGGCCGGCCGCGGCCAGATCCACGAGTCCGGCGTCGGCGGTAGCCAGTCCGCAGGGGAGGGAAGACAGTCCGGCACCAAGAGCGCCGGGCCATCCGCCGCCGCGCGGTTCCGGCCAGAACAGGTAGGTGTACTCCTCGGCCTGATGCAGGAACATGGACAGGCTTCGGTTGGGTGCCGAGGCGACCTTCCGGAGCTCGGCCGCCGGCTGCCCCTTGGCTGCGGCGATGGCATAGGGCACGTCCGGCTTCAGGTTGAAGGCCTTGGCAAACCGATCGCGGGTTTCGGGCAGGCGGCCCTGGGCACCGAAGAGAGCTGAGATGAATTCCTGCCGGACACCGGCTTCCTCCTGCGCCATGCTCACACGGGCGGCCAGGTAACTGGAGTGGGTGGCCGTGGCGTAGTCGTCCACCACCCGCCAGACTTCCTCGGTCCGGTTGACCAGCAGGGCGGCGTCGTCGTTGTTCGAAATTTCTAGCAGCGTGGCCCAGATGATAGGGAAGTCCATCCGGACGGCGGAGATGAGAGCCTCGGCCGGGAGGCCCTGGCGGGCACGGCGGTTGCCCAGATCGGTGGCGAACTCCAGCAGCCGCGGGTAGTGCTCCTTGCCGGCCATCGCGTCCAGCGTCAGCTCGATCGCCTTCGCGGCCGCGGACTGCAGATCCTCGCCGGAAACGGCGTGCCCGGAGTACTCGGGGATGGCGCGCACCCGCTCGACGAACGTCTCCTGCATCCCGGGCAGCTTGTCCTTCAGCCCGCGCACTAGCTGCACCCAGCGGGCATCGTCGGCGCGGGATGCGGGGGATGAGGCGGCACTGCCAGCGGGTGTGTGCATGAGCACAGTGTAGGGGAAATAAAGCGTTGGCTATTGCTAGTTCCAGCTGCCCGGCCGACTGCGATCATGGGAACAGACCGACAGCCAGAGCGCCGGGTTCTGCACATAGCTGTGTAGGGCAACTGCGGCGAGTACCTGGACACCGAAGACCTGTGGAGGACGATTAGCAGTGAGCGTTATGACCGAGACCCGGACATCCACCGTGACGGACACGATTTCCGCCGGGCACCTGATCGTCGCCCAACTGGAGGCCGCCGGCATCCGCCGGGTCTACGGCGTGCCGGGGGAGAGCTTCCTGGACGTCCTCGACGGGCTACACGATTCGTCGATCAACACGGTGGTTACCCGTCACGAGGGCGGCGCCGGTTTCATGGCCGTCGCGGAGGGCCGGCTGACGGACCTGCCGGGCGTGGCCATGGTGACCCGCGGACCGGGGGCGGCCAACGCCCTGATCGCCGTGCACACCGCGTACCAGGACGCCACCCCGATGATCCTCTTTGTCGGCCTGATCCCGGTGGCGGACCGCGGCCGCGAAGCGTTCCAGGAGTTCGACATCACCGCTTGGTTCGGCAGCACCGCCAAGAAGGTGGTGGTGCTCGACGACGCAGCCTCGGCCGCCGCCGTGGTCGATGACGCCGTCCACACCTCCCTGAGCGGACGGCCCGGGCCGGTGGTGATCGGCCTGCCCGAGGATGTGCTGACCCACGCGGTCCAGCGCGGCGCCCCGGTTGCTCCTCGTGCCCTGGCCAGGACGGCTCCTGCTCCCGCGGATCTGGAAGCACTGGGCCGCCGCTTCGCCCAGGCGCGGCGGCCGCTGATCGTGGTTGGCGGGGAAGGCTGGACGCAGGAATCCGGCGAAGCCTTGGCCCGCTGGGCCGCAGTGCACGGTGTACCGGTCGCCGCGGACTGGCGCGCGTATGACGCCGTGCCGCACGTGCTCGACGGCGGTAACTCCTACATCGGCTACCTCGGTTATGCCCGCAGCGACGCCAACGCACGGCTGCTGGACGAGGCGGACCTGCTGGTGCTGATCGGGTGCCCACGCGGGGACGTGCTCAGCGACGGCTACACTCGCGGCCTGTCCGCCGAAACCGTGCTGGTCATGCCCGGCGATACCCTCGGCCACCACGGCCGGCTGGACCAGCACATCGTCGCGGACGTGACCGCCTTCAGCCTGGCGCTCGCCGATCAAAACTACAACACCGCGCCGGAGCCCAACTGGCTTGCGGACGCCCGCGCCGACTATGAAAGCTACTCCACCCCGCGGCCCGACGGCGGGATCGGCGTCGACATGGGTGTGTGCATGGAGATCCTCCGCGGCGAACTGGAGCAGGACGCCGTCATCACGTACGGCGCCGGCAACCACGCACTGTGGCCGGGACGCTACCTGCAGCACACCGCGGCCAACTCGCTGGCCGCACCGCGCAACGGCGCCATGGGCATGGGCATCCCCGCCGCCGTGGCCGCCAGCCTGATCTTCCCTGAACGCCAGGTGGTCTCGGTGGCCGGCGACGGCTGCTTCATGATGAACGGCCAGGAAATTGCGACGGCGGTGGGTTACGGCGGCAGATTCATCGCCATCGTGGTGGACAACCAGTGCTTCGCCACCATCCGCGAACACCAGGAACGGGAATACCCCGGCCGGCCTTCCGGCACGCACCTGACCAACCCGGACTTCGCCGCCTGGGCCGAAACCTACGGCGGTTACGGCGAGCGGGTGGAACGCACCGAAGATTTCCAAGCAGCCTTCCGCCGCGCGGTGGCCAGCGGCAAGCCCGCCGTGCTGCACGTCCTGCAGGACCCCGAAACCCGCGCCCCGCGGACGGATTCCTGACCACGCGCAACTTTCGCCCGAACAGCTTTCCCGAGGAGAAACCATGAGTGCCACGATCGTTGAACCCAACCCGGCAGCCTTCACCGGCGGCGACGCGAAGTTCATTGAAGACTTCGCTACCCTGTGCACGTTCGGCGCCACCGCGAACGGCGGCGTGCACCGGCTGGCCGGCAGTGCGGCCGACGGCGAACAGCGCGCCTGGCTGACCCGGCTGCTCGAACAGCACGGGTTCCGCGTGGAGTTCGACCGGATCGGCAACCATTTCGGCCTGCTCGAACTGGTCCCCGGCGCGCCGTACGTCCTGGTCGGTTCGCATCTGGACTCGCAGCCGACGGCGGGCCGGTACGACGGCGCGTACGGTGTCCTCGCCGCGGCGCACGCTGCCATCCGGGTCGCCGCCCACAGCGAAAACGGGATGTCGAAGCCGAAGTACAACCTCGCCGTCGTCAATTGGTTCAACGAGGAAGGGGCGCGCTTCAAGCCCTCGATGATGGGCAGCTCCGTCTACACCGGAAAGCTCGCGCTCGAGGATGCGCTGACGACGACGGACCCCGCCGGCGTCACGGTGGGGGAGGCGCTGGAGTCCATCGGCTGCTTGGGCGCCGGCGACGGGCCGGAAGCCGCCTACTGCGCGGAAATCCATATCGAGCAGGGCCGCAGCATGGAGCGCGAGGGCATCACCATCGGCGTGGTCGATTCGAACTGGGCCGCCAACAAGTACCAGCTGGTGGTGCACGGCGAGCAGGCGCACACCGGTTCCACTGTGATCGCCGACCGCCGGGACGCGTTGCTCGGTGCCTCGATGCTGGTGGTTGCCGCACGCGAAATCGCGGACCGGTTCCCCGGTGTCCTCCACACCTCGGTAGGCCAGCTGGACGTCTACCCCAACTCGCCCGTCGTCGTGCCCTCGAAGGTCACGCTGCTGCTGGACCTGCGCTCGGCGGACGAGGAAGTGCTGGCGCAGGCGGACCAGCTGCTGCATGACCGGATGGCCGAGATCGAGCGGCTGGCCAACGTGTCCGTGGAGAAGCACTCTTCGCACTGCTGGCCGGTCACCCCGTACCAGCCCGAGGGCGTGGAGCTGTCGGAGAAGATTGCCGTGGACTTGGGACTGGCGTACGGACGGGTCAAGACCCTGGCCGGGCACGACTCGACCAACATGAAGGATATCGTTCCCACGGTCATGCTGTTCGTCCCGTCGGTGGAGGGCATCTCGCACAACGAACACGAGTACACCCGGGACGAGGACATCGTCGCCGGCCTGCACATGCTCACCGCCGTGGTGCAGCGCCTGGCCGAAGGGGAGCTGGACCGCGGGTAGGTTCAGCGGCGCACCCGATAGCGCAGGTGAAGCACCCGGTTGCCCTGAATCACTACGTCGGGATCCTCCAACAGGTGCTGTCCGTGGACCGACCCGAAGTAGCGCTTGCCGGACCCGAACACGACGGGTACGACGTCCATGCGCACCTCGTCGACCAGGCCCGCGGCCAGCACCTGGCCACCGACGTCGCCAGCGGCGATCTCGACGATGCGGTCACCCGCGAGCTCCTGCGCCTTGGCCACGGCCGCCTCGACGCCGTCGACGAAGTGAAACGGCGCATCGGGGTCCCAGCCCTCGGGCTTCGGCCGGTGCGTCACGACGACCACGTGGTCGACCCCGCTCGGAGGCTTCCCGTCCCAGCCGTCCGTCAGGTCGAAGACGTGGCGGCCGGCGATCGTCGCCCCGATCTGGTCCCAGTACGGCCGGGTGTAGTCGTAGGACGTCTGGGACACCTTCAACACGCCGCTCTCGTCCAGCGGCACGTCACCGCTGGTCAACCAGTCGAAGAGGGGTCCGGGCTGGTCGTTCTCGTCCGCGATGAAGCCGTCCACCGACACCGAGCCGTACATGACCACCTTGCCCACGGGGCTCTCCTCTGCTTTGGGGTGCCCCATATTACTCCTCCGCCTACTCCTCAGCACGCGGCTTCGAGCTCGCGGCCGACAGATCTACCGGCTCGTCCAAGGTCATGATCCACCTCGGCTGAATCGCTGCTAATCAGACGAGGGCGCTGAATGCTTCGGCTTTGTCCTTTGCTCCCTGAACGATGACTTGGTCGTCGTCGTAAAGTACGGTCTGCGGGGTGGTGTGTTCCCATTGGCCGCCCTTGCGTTTAACAGCGACCACGGTGATGTCGTATTTTGAGCGTAGCTGCAGTACCTCCAGTGGGCGGTCCTGTGCCACAGCCGGCGGGGTGGTGCGGATCATGACGAAATTGTCTTCGAACTCGACATAGTCCAGCATCGCTCCGCGGACCAGGTGCGCGACCCGGCGACCCATGTCGTGCTCGGGCCGAATCACATGGTGCACCCCGAGTTGTTCGAGGATCTCCGCGTGCGGTTCGCTGATGGCTTTGGCCCAGATTCCGGGTTTGGCGAATTTCAGGAGCCGGGATGTGGTGAGGATGCTGGCCTCCACATCCGTGCCGATGCCCACCACGGCGCGGTCGAACTCGTGCACGGAGAGCTGCCGCAGCACTTCGTCCTTGGTGGCGTCGGCGCGGACGACATGGGTGAGCAGCCCGTTGAAGGACTGGACCGTCTCTTCACTGTCGTCGATGCCCAGGACCTGGGTGCCCAGGGACTCAAGCTCCAATGCCAGTGCGCCGCCGAAGCGGCCCAGGCCGATAACGACGACGGAGTCCGCCTCGGCGATCCGGTCGAAGGATCGTGTGGGGAAGGGGATCCTAGCCAATGAGTGGCCTTTCTTTCGGGAATTCGTACAGGATCGGCCGTGAGCGCAGCGCTAACGCGGAGGCCAGCGTGACCGGGCCCAGGCGGCCGACGAACATCAGGATGATAAGGATGACCTGTCCGGCCGGCGGCAGCGAGGCGGTGATGCCGGTGGATAGGCCCACGGTGGCGAAGGCGGAGACGGCTTCGAACAGCAGTTTCTCCATGCCCGCGTCGGAGAGGAACATCAGGGCCATGGTGGCTGCGACGACCAGGGCGATGGCCAGCAGCACAACGGTCATGGCCTGGCGGTGCACGGAACGGGAGAGCCGCTTGCCGAAGATGTTTACAGCGGCTTCGCCTCGGATCTCGGTGTAGAGGATGAAGTAGAGCACGGCGAAGGTAGTGATCTTTAGGCCGCCCGCGGTGCCCGCCGGTCCGCCGCCGATGAACATCATGATGTCCATGCCGAGCCAGGACACCGGGTTCATCTGGCCGATGTCGATGCTGTTGAACCCTGCCGTGCGGGTGATGACGGACTGGAAAAACCCGGCCAGAACCCGCGCGCCCGGATCCAGTGCACCGAGCGTCGCCCGGTTCGTCCACTCCACTGCGGTGAGGAAGACCGTCCCTCCGGCCAGCAGGGTCGCCGAGCCCATCAGCACCAGCTTTGTGTTCATGGACCAGTGGATCGGGCGCCGGTAGTGCCGCGCCAGCTCGAACAGCACCGGGAAGCCGAGCCCGCCGACGATCACAGCTGCGGCGATCGGCAGACAGATCCACGGATCCGCGACAAACCCCATCAAGCTGTCCGAATACAGCGCGAAACCTGCGTTGTTGAACGAAGACACCGAGTGGAACACGCCGTGCCAGAGGGCTTCGCCTGGCGAGTAACCGTAGCCGGCGATGAAGCGGGCAGTGAGCACCAGGGCCAGCACGGTTTCGGTGATCAGGCTGAACTTCAGGACACCGAGCAGCACGCGCCTCACATCGCCGAAGCCGGTGCTCTTGGTCTCCGCCGCCGCCGAAATCCGCGCACGCAGTCCCAGCCGCCCGGCCATCAGCACGCCCAGCAGCGCACCGAATGACATCACACCGAAACCGCCCAGCTGGATCAGCACCATGATCACGACCTGCCCGAACGTCGTCCAATAGACCGGCGTGTCCACGACGATCAGCCCCGTCACGCAGACCGCGGAGGTCGCCGTGAACAGCGCTTCCAGGAACGTGGCACCGCCTGGGCCCTGCCTGGACATCGGCAGCATCAGCACCGCTGTCCCGGTCAGGATCGCGCCGACAAAGCCGAGGGCTATGACCTGTGCCGGATGCCGTGGACGTACCTGTTGCAGGAGGGCTGCACCGGTGTGCGCCCTGGGCTTCAACCGGTCGAGGGCGCGCCCAAAGGTTCTGCCGACCCGGCCAGCCGTCGTGGTCTTGGTGGCTGAGGGTCTGTTGCGCGACTCAACCAACGTGGATCCCGCGCCGGCACTGTGGTTCGGGTTCGTTCTGGCGCTGAATCACGGACGCCAGGGGCACGCCTTCCGGAAAAAGGTACTGGGCTGAACCACCCAAGGCAGGTCTTCTTTCTGATGCGGTTTCTGAAGCGATTGATCACACTACTCCGATGGAGGGGGCAAAACAGCGTAAAACAGCAGATGGAGGCGTTAAGAAATCATCAAGAAGCGGCGTGTGCATCGGAAGGATGCCCGTTGACCGCGGCGGGCGAGTCTTACCGATTGTTTTGCTGGTCCGCTCGGGCGTGCTGATTCTGCCCACTTGCGGGACCGCCCGCCGACGATGACCGAGCCAACGGCACGCTCCCGGCAGGAAGGAAACGGCGATGACCACCCACGTCCTCGGTGACGCCCGCGTCCTCACCGGGCGCTCGCTGCGGCACATTCTGCGTAGTCGCCAGGTTCTGAGCACAGTCGGCTACTCAGTTATGCCGCACCGTGTAGGAGAGGGCGATGATGCCGTTCTTGAGGGCTTGAGTGTTCACAAGGTCCAGGCGCTACACGCTGCACGCGGTCTCGCGGGCCGGCTACGTGGCGGGCCGGAGCGTGCTCCTGAATACCGCCCGCTTCCACCATGTCGCGGGCGGCGTCGTGTATAGACCTGTCGCTTGCCGCCCAACAGCCAGGGTAACCACTGGCATTGGTCCTCTTTGTTTAGTTTGTGAGGTCGCGTCTGTTGAGCAGGCGGGTGGCTACGGCAGCCAGGACTGCCGCGGCTCCGGTAAGGAGGAGCGCTCCGGTGATGGCGGTGATGTCCAGGTCGTCGACAGGCAGCGCCGGGGAGTGCCGGAAGGGACTGAGATTCTGCAGCCACGCGGGCAGTCGGAGCAGTTCCCCGAACTGGCCGACGACCAGGCCGGCCGCTAGCAGTCCCCAGCCCAGGGGAACGGTCAGCCGTGGCACAACGGCGAAGATCAGGGCGGTTGCCGCGGTGAATACGAGTGCCGCGGGCACATGGGCCAGGGCAGCCAGAATGATGGTTCCCCCGTTGCCGGTGGTGGTTCCCGTGGCTTCCAGCGAGACTGACGCTGCTATGCCCGCCGCGGCGGATACGGCCGTGGCCGAAAAGGCGGCGACGGCCAGATTCGCAGCCAGCCAGCGGTCGCGTGACTTCGGTGCCGCGAGCAGCAGTTCTGCCCGTGCCTCGGCTTCCTCCGCACGCATCCGCAGCATGGCCTGCACGCCGGCTGCAGCGCCAAGGACACCTGCCATACCCAGCAGCGCGGCCGCGAAGACATCGACCACGTCCGCCCGGCTTCCCGGTACCAGCCGGGCGATGAGCTCAGCCAGTGAAGGATTGCCGGCCACGGTGTCGGATACTACGGGTCCGAGCGCGCCGGCAACGGTTCCCAAAGCTGCCCCGCCCAAGGCCCAGCCGGCCAGAGTCGCGCGTTGCAGCCGCCATGCCAGGCCAACCATCGATCGGCCCGACTCGCTGCTGCGTGCCCGCCCTGCCCTGTCGGGCAGGAGGCTGGACCCGAGATCCCGCCGATGCCGAATCCGGAGAGCCAGTACTGCCAGGACGGCAGCCGCGACGGCAGGGACCAGCAGCGGTAGCGGGTCCGCAACAGTGAACGGGCGCGAACGTTGTCCCCACCCGATCGGTGAGAGCAGGGACGGCCAGGCGCTGGTGACCCTCATGAGGCCGGACTCTGCCGTTCCGAGCGCGTCGCCGATCCCCCTGAGGAGGTACGCCAGACCGACGAGGGCGGCCGCGGCACCGTTGGCCCCGCGGCCGGATGGCAAGAACTGTGCGAGCACCGCCGCGGCGGCAATGAAGAAGAAGCCTGCGGCGCCGACCGCAAGCCCGGCGACGGCTGAACCCGCGGCGGGAAGCCCGCCAGCGGCGAAACCCACGGCAGCGAACACCGATAACAGGACGTTGGCAGCGGCACCGAGCAGCAGGGTCGCGGCCAGCGGAGCGCTTCTGGCGATGGGGGAGGAGCCCAGCAGTTCTGCCCGCCCGAGTTCCTCCTCGCTTCGGGTGTGCCGGATGACCAAGAAGGTGCTCATCAATCCGGCAAGCACTGCCATGAAAGCATAGCCCTGGAAAAATACGACCGCCCCGATTCCGGTCCCATCGGGCAGCCCGCGCAGAAACAGGAAGGCCGGATTGGCGGCCGCCACGGCGATGATGCCCGCGCGCTCGGCCTCGCTGCCGAATTCGCTGCCCACCGCGGCGGCCGCAGCGAGTCCCAGCACGGAGATGCCCAGGACCCAGATACACAGCTGCCAGCGGTCCCGTCTGGCCTGGGCCACGGCCAGGCGCAGTATCGCGCCCATCAGCGGGCCTGTCCATCCAGACGGCTGTAGTGGCGCAGGAACAGTGATTCCAGTGATGGCGGCGCAACTTCAAGACCTCCGACCCCTGCCTCGGCAAGACTGGCCAGGACACCGTCAAGATCTGCTGCTTCGGCATCGAATTCAACCGTTGTACCTTCGACCCGCAGATCGTGCAGTTCCGAACGCGAGGTGACGGCTCCGGGTTCCCTCACACCGGTGGCACGCACATGCGTGCGTCGGAGATGGCGCAGGTCCGCCAGCGAACCTGTTTCCACGACCGTTCCTTTACGGATGATCGTGACCCTATCGCACAACTGCTCGACCTCGCCCAGAATATGGCTTGAGAGCAGGACTGTTGCTCCTTCAGCGCGGACACGCCGGATCTGCCGGCGGAAGACCGTGTCCATGACCGGATCCAGGCCCCCGCTCGGCTCGTCCAGCACATAGAGGCGGGCCGGTCTTGCGAACGCGGCAATGAGCGCGGCCTTCTGCCTGTTGCCCCTCGAATAGGTCCGGGCCTTGCGGCGGGGGTCGAACTCAAACTCGTCAATGAGCTGCCGGCGCAGATACTCGTCTGCGCCTCCGCGCAGCCCGGTCAGCAGATCGATCACTTCGCCGCCGCTGAGATTCGGCCAGAGATTCACATCCCCCGGAACATAGGCGATGTCCCGATGGGTGCGCACGGCATGTGCCCAGGGATCCAGGCCAAAGACCCGAACTGTTCCCGAGGTGGCACGGATATGGCCTAGCAGCACCCGCAGCGTAGTGGATTTCCCTGCCCCGTTGGGACCCAGGAACCCATGGACTTCGCCTTCGGCAACCGAAAGTCGAAGGCCGTCCAAGGCCCGGACACGACCGAAATCCTTCACGAGAGCGACAGTTTCAACAATTGACCCGGTACCCATGACCAGTCCCCTTCCGCGCAGTGCAAACGCGGCCACGAGTGAGCCAGCGTTTTGCAGGCAAATACCCGCATGCCGACCAGGCTTCCCGGCTCTCCGCTGCCCAGCCTACAAGCGGCGCATCTGCGATGGAAGAGCCCGGCCAGCTGCGACTGGGAACAGCCGCTTGCCTGGCCTTCGCCCGGTCTCGAGGCGGGACTGCTTCAATGCTATTCACAAGAAGCGGCGAAGGAGGGAGCCGCCGTCAGGTCCGCTGATGGTGGGTTGTTTCGATGATCTTGAGGGCGGCGCCCGGGCCGTCCTCTTCACGGACGAGGGCACCAATCTTTGCCGAGTTGGCCCGCAGTTCCAGAGCCTCCGCGATCGCTGGCGTCAGCCGTTCACGGGTCAGCTTCTTGTAGGGAATGGGCGCGGGGGCCAGGCCTCGGGCGGCGAGCTGCCTGGCCCAGAACGGCTGGTCGGCGACAAAGGGGACGACGATCGAGGGGATGCCGGCAGCGGCGGCCGCGTGTGTTGTCCCGGCCCCGCCATGATGGATGGCCATTAAGGCCAAAGGCAGCACCGCCGGATGGTCGACGGTGTCGACCTGCAGGACATCGTCCCCCTCCCGGTCGGCAGGGACGCGGAGTCCTCCCCATCCGGTCGCCAGGAGCACCCGGTGGCCGGTGTCCCTGGCGCTGTCGATGATCGCCTTGGCGAGCATCTCGGGATCGCCGGCGGCCATGGATCCGAACCCCGCATATAGGAAAGGCCCCTTGTCTGCGAATTCGCCGATTTCGGTCGGAGCCGGTTTCATATTCCCGGCGACGGCCCAGGCGCCGGTGAGGTAAGTTGTGGGCGGCCAATCACGGGGACGGCCGAGGATCTGCGGGCTGGCCGGAACGAAGGAGCCGGGAGGGACGGCCGGAGTGGCCGGTTTGATCCCGGCGGCGCGCGTAGCCGCTTCTGTTTCCCGGCGGAACATGGCGCCGGCGGCTCCGGCGATCCGGTAGGTGAGCCGGTTGATTGGGCCTGATCCGGACATCGGGATGCCGGGGGCAGGGAATTCGCTGGTGGGCGTCCAGGAAGGGACGGTTTCGACCCAATAGAACGGAATTCCTAGGTGAGCCGAGCCGAGTGGGGCTGTGAGGACCTTTGGGTGGGCCACAATCACATCGGGGCGTTCATCGACGATCAGGCGTAAAGCGTTCGCCAGCATCCGGCGCATGGCGGGCCGGATATACGAGCGGAACGCGCTGATGGCCAGGAGCGGAGAAACCCCCTGGGATTCGATAAGAGGACGGAAATCGACGCCCAGGCTGGCGATATTCAGGCCGGCGAGGTGCGCGCCGGAATTATCCGGTACCCCGAGCCGCACAGCGTGTCCGGAGTCCGCCGCCCGGCGCGCCAGAACAGCGAAGGGTTCCACATCGCCGCGCGTCCCAGCTGTGAGCAGCAGTATCTTCACATCAACCCCCTCACACGCAGATGGCCTATCCAAGATCATGCTGTTGCCAGCCTAGGCTGAACGCGCTGCGATGTCTGCTGGTGGCGGGAGCGCTGTTATCAGGTCTGCATGCGGTTAGTTGCCAGGCCGATGACGCACGGTGTAGGACAGGACGATGATGCCGTTCTTGAGGGCTTGAGTGTTCACCAGGTCCAGCCGCGCGACGGGACTATGCCCGAACAACAGGCTGTCCGTATCGGTCCCGCCGATGAAGAACGGGTGCACCCACAGCCGGATCTCGTCCAGCAAGCCGTGTTCCATCAGCGCTCGCCCCAGCCGGCCGAAGCCATAGGTCACGATGTCCTTGCCGGGCTGTTCCTTGATGCGCCCTACCTCGGCGGCGGGATCACCGGTGATGACGATGCTGTTCTCCCAGCTCGGCTCGGCCAGCGTCGATGAGACAACGTATTTAGTCATGCGGTTGATCTGGTCGGTATAGGGATCTCCCGATTGACCCTCCCACACCGAGGCGAAGCTCTCGAAGGTCTCTTTGCCCAGCAGGACGGCGTCGCACTGTTGCAGCAGCTCAAGCTGAAGATCCGCGCCGGCGTCGTCGTGCCCTTCGAGGGTTGGCCAGGTCTGAGGATTCTTGATGACACCGTCGAGCGAAATATAGGTCGAGTTGATAATCCGCCGCACGATGTCCTCCTGGCTCAGCGGTGCTGGCTGTCCCTCCACAGCGTACTCACCCCGGACGTAAAATGGAGCCCTCGATGAGAGGCAATTATGGCCATCACAGAATCGATCGAGCGGGGCCGCGCAGCTTGTACGGGGCATGCCTGGGACGACGCGTACCAATTCTTATCGGACGCGGACGGTGCATGCTCGCTTGAGGCTGCCGATCTTGAACGCCTCGGGGTAGCCGCCTACCTCACCGGCCGGGATGAGGCCGCCGTCGCGGATCTGGAGCGTGCCTACCAGGCGTACCTCGATCAGGGCGGGATCGAAAGATCCGTAAGGTGCGCGTTCTGGCTTGGGATCACGTTGCTGCTTCGCGGCCAGCATGCCCGTGGCGGAGGATGGCTTGGCCGGGCTCAGCGGCTGGTGGACGAAAGGCTGCCCGGCTCGGTCGAGCAGGGGTACTTGATGATTCCCGCGGGCCTGCAGGCCTTGGAGGCAGACCCAAAAAGCGCCTACGAGATCTTCGACAAGCTGGTGGCCATTGCCAATGAGTTCGACGACGGCGATCTCACCGCCCTCAGCCGGCTCGGCCTTGGCCAGGCGCTGGTCGCGATGGGGGAGGCGGCACGAGGCGTTGCCATGTTGGATGAGGCAATGCTCTGTGTGACCACAGGGGAGGTTTCTCCGATCGCAGCCGGGATCGTCTACTGCGCCGTCATACTGGCGTGCCGGAACACCTTCGACTTGGGCCGTGCCCAGGAGTGGACGGCGGCTCTGAGTGAATGGTGCTCCAAGCAGCAAGGCCTTCGGCCCTACCGGGGCCAGTGCCTTGTGCACCGCTCGGAGATCATGCAGTTGCACGGCCAATGGGACGACGCGGTGGTTGAGATACGTCGCGCCTGTGAGCATCTTTCTGCGCAGCCGGAGAACCCGGTCATGGGGATGGCCCAATACCAACAGGCGGAGATCCTCCGACTGCGGGGCAAGTACGCCGACGCCGAGCTGGCTTATCGCGAGGCCGCTGCGTATGGGCATAATCTGCATCCGGGTCTGGCCCTGCTGCGGCTGGCCCAGGGCCACGTACAAGACGCAGATGCGGCGATCCGCCGGGTGGCATCAGATGCGGCCGAGCGTCCGGTCGAGCGGGCGAAAATCCTCGCAGCGTACGTCCAGATCGCGCTCGCAGCGGGCGACACCAAGGGGGCCAGGCTGGCCGCAGAGGATCTGCAGGAGATTGCCGATCGGTTCGACTCCCCGTACCTGCAGGCCATGGCCGGATCGGTTCGTGGCATGGTGCTCGTCAGCGAAGGCGACTACACATCCGCCTGCCCCACGCTGCGCGCGGCGTGGTTGGCGTGGCAGGAGGTGGAAGCTCCCTACGAAGGGGCACGGCTCCGCGTCATCATGGCCCGCGCTTACCATGCACTGGGGGATCATGACACTGCAGAAATGGAACTCGACGCGGCGGCCCACGTCTTTGAGAAGCTGGGGGCGGCACCGGATCAGAGGGAGATCGCGGAAGTCTCGAGACGTTCGACGGCGCAGGCAGCCGGAGGACTGAGTGCCCGGGAAATCGAGGTACTCCGGCTCGTCGCCACCGGCGCCACCAATCGTGAGATCGCGAATACGTTGGTCATCAGCGAAAAGACTGTCTCGCGCCACATCAGCAATATCCTGACCAAACTCGGTCTGTCGTCACGCACGGCCGCCGCTGCCTTCGCCTACGATAACGACCTCACCTAACCCGGGCCGGCACGCCAACTTCCTGCCGAGCTGCAGCGTCTCGCACCTAGCTCCCTACACAAAACCCAGCGCCCTACACAAAATTGCCCATTGCCCTTCGTCGGGCCCGGTGGTCCGTTTTCCCGATGCGCCACCGAGCTGCCCGGTGGGATGCTCAAGCGTAAGGAACGGTTTGAAGAAGGTGAGGACGATGAACAGGAATGCAGGGAACGGGATACGGGAGCGAATGCTCGCCGCGATTCCACTGACAGAAAAGATCCGCGAGCTCAACGGCGTATCCACCGCCGTGCTGGAGGGCGGTGACGGCCCGCCGATCGTGCTGCTGCACGGCCAGGGAGAGTTTGCCGCTATCTGGCTCCGGGTGGTACCCGAACTGATGAAGACGCATCATCTGGTCATACCTGATCTGCCCGGGCAGGGCGCTTCCGAAACACATACCGGCGCACTGCTGGATGCGCAGAACGTACTGAAATGGCTCGATCAACTCATTGACGCGACGTGCGACTCTCCGCCGGTATTGGCCGGACACCTGCTGGGCGGTGCCATCGCTGCCCGGTACGCGGCTGACCACGGCCACCGCCTCGCCCACCTGGTGCTCGTGGATACTATGGGCCTGGCCTGGTACCGGCCTCCGCCGCGCTTTTCCATCCCCATGATGGGCTTTATGGCCCGGCCCACCGCAAAGAGCCGGGACCGGCTCTTTGACCAATGTTTCCTGGACCGGGAGCAGGTCCGGCAACGGACCGGTGAGAGCTGGGATACGCTGATGGACTACGCCCTCGACCGGTTCCGCACCCCAACCGTGCAGTCGACCGTGCGCCAGCAGATTACTGGCTTGGGTATGCGGCCAATCCCGGCTGCGGACTTGGCGCGGATCGACGTGCCGACAACGCTGATCCACGGGCGCTACGGACTGCAGGTGCGGCTCAAGACCGCTGAAGAGGCCGCCGCCCGTTACGGGTGGACGCTGCACGTGATCGATGATTGCCGAGACGATCCCGCCTTCGAACAGCCTGAAGCCTTCATCAACGCCCTGCGGGCGGCGTTGGAACCCGCCTGACGGATGTGGAAGCCCAGCCAGGTCGCGCTCTATGAAGAAGCCTTTGCCGGTTGATCCCGGCAAGCAAAGTACGACGCCGGCGCTCACCAAAGTGGGGAGCGCCGGCGTCGCTGTATGTCAACGTGAAACTAGGCCCGTTTGCCGTTCACGAGGCGCGGGATGCCCAACGGATTCTTTTCCTGCAGGGCCTCCGGCAGCAGGTGCTGGGGCATGCCTTGGTACGCGACCGGGCGGAGGAAGCGGCCGATGGCAGCCGTGCCGACTGAAGTGGAGCCGGAAGCGGTAGTAGCCGGGTAAGGCCCGCCATGCTGTTGGGCGTAGGTGACGGAGACGCCGGTGGGCCACTGGTTCCAGAGCACCCGGCCCGCCTTGCGCGCGAGCACACCGATGAGGCCGGCAACCCGGTCGTTCTCGGTACCGAAGACCGTTGCGGTCAATTGGCCCTCGAAGGTTTCCGCCAGCTGCTCAAGCTGCGTCTCGTCGTCGTACTCCACGACCACGGCGGTGGGGCCGAAGCATTCCTGCTGCAGTTCGTGGGGAGCGGCGAGCATTGCATGGGCAGTAGTGTGCAGCAGGGTGGGGCTGGGCGGATCGGCCAACGGGTCCGGCCCTTGGACCAGGACGGACAGCCGGCTGTCGGAGCCGAGCCGGCCGAGGACTTCCTGGTAGCCGGACTGGATGCGGGCATTAAGCAGCTTGGCCGCCGCCGGCAGAACGCTCTGGCGCAGGGCTTCGGTGAGGCCGGATCCTGCGGGGACCAGGATGGTGCCCGGTTTGGTGCAGAACTGTCCCGCGCCCGCAGTGAAGGAGGCGATGAAACCGTTGACGATGTCCGTACCGTTGGCCGTGGCGGCCGCTTCGGTAACGAAGACGGGGTTGTTGCTGCCGAGCTCGCCGTAGAACGGGATGGGCTCCGGCCGGGCATTGGCGATGTCGAACAGGGCACGGCCGCCGGGGATGGAGCCGGTGAATCCCGCAGCCTTTACGCGGGGGTCCTTCAGCGCCTCTCGACCGGCGTCCGTGCCGAAGACAACGGCGAAGATGCCCTCCGGCGCCCCTGCCGCGGTGAGCGCTGCAGCGACAATGTCCCCGGTCTGCCGGGACAGCTTCAAATGGCCAGAGTGTGCTTTCAGCACGACGGCATTGCCCGCAGCCAGGGCGGAAGCGGTGTCGCCGCCAGCCACAGAGAAGGCGAAGGGGAAGTTGCTGGCAGCGAAGACCAGCACCGGGCCAACCGGCTCAAGGACACGACGCAGGTCAGGACGCGGAGCGCCCATCGGCCAGTCCGGATCCGCGTGGTCGATCCGCGCGTCGAGGTAGCCGCCGTCGCGCAGAACTTCGGCGAAAAGGCGGAGCTGGAAAGTGGTGCGCTTCAGTTCTCCGGTGAGGCGGCCTTCGGGCAGGTTCGTTTCGGCCACGGCCGTGGGAACCAGCACCCCGGCGGCGGCGTCCAATGCGTCGGCTACGGACTCCAGTGCGGTGGCTCGTTCGGCCGGAAGCCACGCTCCCCAGGTACGGGAGGCAGTATGGGCGGCGGCCAGGATGGACTCAAGCTGATCGGCGGTGGTGGTTTCGGGGACGGTTGCCGTGGTGGCGGTCATCGATTCTCCTAGTGGTCGGTGGTGGTTTCGAGGACTTGCTCGTCCTCAAGCGTGAGCAGTTCTGACAAGGTGACAGGCACGCTGACGGGGCGTTTGGCAACGGACCGCAGCGATTCCGCGGACGCGCCTTCCTTGCCAGCGAGGCAGGAGACGGCGAAGCCGCAAACCTTGCCCTGGCACCAACCCATGCCGGTGCGGGTCATGGATTTCATGGTCCGCGCGTCGGTAGCGCACAGATGTTCCTTGGCTGCGGCGATGTCACCGGCAGTGACTTCCTCGCAACGGCAGACGGTGGTGTTGGGCCGCAGCCAGTCCTGCCATCCGGCGGGAACCGGATGGGCCAGGTGCATGGCGCGAGCGAAGGCACGGTACGTCCCCGCTTTCCGGGCGAGCCGCGCATCTGCCGCCGACGCTTCTGCAGCGGATGATTGCGCTGCCGTTGACGCCGCCGCGGCACGTCCGGCGATTAAGCCTTCGACGACGGCCAACGCCGCGCCACCGACGCCGGAGACTTCACCGGCGAGGTAGAGTCCGGGCACACTGGAGTGTTGCTGTGAATCTACGACGCCGACCAGCGAGCCGTCGTCGTCGACCCGGGTTTCGGCGCCGAGGGCAACCGGCAGCTCCATCTGGGCCGTGAAGCCCCAGCCGAAGCCCACCGCGTCCACGTCCTCGATCAGCCGCTCGCTATCTTGCATGGTCCGGCCATGGGAATCGACATTTGCGGTGCGGACGGCCTGCACCCGGTCGCGTCCGAGGACTTCCGTGACTACGGTTCGCGTGCGGTACGGGATCCGGTGCTTGAGGAAGGACTTGGCGTATTCGGCTCCCTCGAGTGCTTTGGCCGGAATGCGGGCGGCTGTGGCCAGGTGCGGGAACCAACCTGTGAGGTCGGCGGACTCGCAGACAGCGGCCACGGTGCCGCCGGCTTCGGCGATGTTCGCGGCGACCGGCAACAGGAATGGACCGGTTCCGGCGACCACGAAACGCTTTCCGGGCAGCATCCCGTTGGCCTTGATGAACGCCTGGATGCCGCCGGCGGCCATGACGCCGGGCAGGTCCCAGCCGGGTACGGGCAGTTGCCGGTCGTAGCCTCCGGCGCAGACCACCAGCCGGTTGGCTCGGACAGTCTGCGGGCCGGGCGCTGCTCGGCCCGCTTGAACGCTGGCGGTGGTGCGCAGCGTGAATCCGTTGTCTTCGCGCTGGGCCATCCATACCTGGCGGCCGGGGTAGAAGCGCAGGCTGCCGGCCGTCGCGGCTGCATCGAATCGTGCACGCAGTTGGAGGTAGGTCTTCCAGTCGTGGTGCAGGGCGCCGTCGTCCTGAGGATGCGTGTCCTCGGGGCGATGCCGCCAGAACTGGCCGCCGGGCTGGTCGTTGGCGTCAATGCAGACCACCCGCGCGCCGTGTTCGGCAGCGGTAGCGGCTGCTGCCAGCCCGGCCGGACCGGCGCCGATGATAGCGACGTCGTAGCTTTCGCTGGCGCTCATGCTTCCTCCTTGGTGATGTCAGGCCCTGCTCCATTGATGCGCATGCCGTCGGTCAGCCGTACCATGCAGGCGCGCTGGTTTGGTTCGCCGTCGACCTCCACCAGGCAGTCGAAGCAGACACCGATGCCGCAGAACAGTCCACGCGGCCTGCCCTCCTTGCGGGTGGTGCGCCATGAGGTGACGCCGTTGGCCATCAGGGCGGCGCCGACGGTGGTGCCGTTCTCGGCGGTGAGCGGGCGGTCGTTGAAGGTTGCGTTGATTTTGTGGCTCATGCGCAGGCCTCCTGGATGGTCGTGGAGCCGGACTGGAATCCGCCGAAGCGGTGGGGTGCGAAAGGGGCCAAGGACAGGTCGGGTTCCTTGCCGGCCAGGGCCTGGGCCATCAGTTTGCCCGTGCCTACGGAGAGCCCGATGCCGGCTCCTTCGTGGCCGGAGGCGTGCCAGAGCCCGGGCGCCCGTTCGTCGTGGCCGATGACCGGAAGATGATCCGGGCAGTACGGGCGGAAGCCGTGGTAGTGGCGCAGGATTTTCACCGTCTTGAGGAAGGGGAACAGCGCGGTGGCGTTCTCTGCCATGGCCCGCAGCGCAGGTACGCTGACGGTGCCATCGAATCCGACGCGTTCACGGCTGGAGCCAATCAGGATGCTGCCGGCGGGGGTTCCCTCCACCACCGGTGAAGACTGCAGGCCGGCGTCCGAGCTGCCCACGTTGTCGACGTACTCGGCGGCGTAGACCTTGTGGTGGATCATCGGCGGCAGCGGTTCGGTGACCATGACAAAGCCGCGGCGTGGTTTGACCGGGACGTTGGCACCGGCAAGCGCGGCCAGATCGGCAGCCCAGGTGCCGGTGGCGTTGGCCACCGCGCCGGCCGCGAAGTTTCCGGCGCTTGTGCGCACTCCGGTGACCTTTCCGCCGTCGTTCATGAAGCCGGTGACCTTGGTATTCGGGAAGAACCAGGCGCCGTTAGCCCGCGCCATGCGCAGCAGTTGTGCGGCCGCGAGCATGGGCTGGACCTGGCTGTCCTCGGGATAGTAGGCGGCACCAAGGGCGCCGGGGGAGATGTTCGGCTCAAGGTCCCGCAACTGATCCGTGCTCAGTTCCCGGGCGTCGACTCCGTAGCTGCGCTGGGCGGCGGTGAGCCGGTTGAGCGAGGCCAGGCTGGATTCCCGGGAGGCGACGATGATGCCGCCCTTGCCCTCGAACTCCCAGAGGTCCGCGTGCTCGGCAAGGTCCTGCTTCCAGACTCGGAGGGAATACTTAGTCAGCTCGAGCTCCGGACCGGGTTCCTTGTCCGAGACCAGGATGTTGCCTTCGCAGGCCGAGGAGGTGCCGCTGGCGGGGAGGCCTCGTTCCAGTACGGTGACGGACAGGCCTTCAAGGGTGGCGAAGTAGGCGATTGCGGAGCCGACAACGCCGGCGCCGACGACAAGGACGTCGCTGGCTGGATTCATGCGTTACTCGCTTCTGTGTGGTGGTTCTTCATCGGTGCCGCGGGCCCAGAGGCCACGGGCATGGCCGATGTGCCGGTCCATCAGGACACGGCTCGCTTCGGCGTCGCCGGCCCGCATCAACTCCAGCAGTTCATGGTGCTCCCGGGCCGAGTCAGCCAGCTTGTTCTCCCGAACCAGCGCCTGCAGCCCGTACATCCGCGTGCGGCGGCGCAGCGACGTGGCCAGCTCGGCCAGCTGGCGGTTCTCGGAGTAGGCGAGGATCAGTGCATGGAACTCCCGGTCCTTGGCCAGGTAGCCGTTGAGGTCCTCCGCCTTCGCTGCCGCCAGGCATTCATCCGCCAGCCGTTGCAGCTCGCTGAATCCCTGCTCCGGGACCGAACCGACTACACGTCCCACGGTTGGCGGCTCGATCAGCAGGCGGATTTCGGTGATGTCATCGAGCTCCTTGTCGGTGACGGCGGTAACCCGGAAGCCCTTGTTCTTGACTGTCTCAACCAGTCCCTCGCGGGCCAGATCCATCATGGCTTCCCGCACCGGTGTGGCGGACACGCCCAGCGCAGCGCCCAAGACAGGGGCGGAGACAACTTCGCCCTCCGCCAGCTCACCGGTGATGATGGCGGTCCGCAGTTTCTCCGTGACGGATTCGCGCAGGTTCAGGGTGCGGGAGAGCGGGGCAAGGGCGGAGCGGGCAGTGGCGTCCATGACGGTTCCTCCAAGGGCAGCGGTGGTGCCTAGTGGCATGATTTACTGCCTTCTTCATACACCACTGCGGCCGTAACCAAGTCCTCCCAAGCCATCCCCACGCCTGTGTAGAGGCAGCAGGTGCCGGGCCGCCGGACCAGTTTGCCGCGGACAAGATCGCGCAGGTTGGGCGGTTCTATCCGCTGCCATTCCGCCACGCTCCGGGCAGGGATAAGGTCGCCGCTCTCGCGCCACGAGGACGCTCGGCCCTCCACCACGATGTCGCTGCGGAGCACCAGCGCGGAGTCGATTTCCCGGGCATCCAGCCCGTGCTGGCCCACTGAGGCGATGATCGCCCCGTCGCGTGGCAGCCGGCCGTCGAAAAGCGGTTCGGGTGAGGAGGTGACACAAAGTACGACGTCGGCGCCGGCCACTGCTGCTTCAGGGTCGCCGGATGCGTCCGAGACACTGATTCCTTCGGCCGCGAGCGTTGCCATCAGCTCCGCGACGCGCTGCGGGCGTTTACCGACGACCGCGAAGGTTGCGTCCGCGAAGACGGCGCGTGCCGCCCGGATGTGGTTCAGGGCCTGGACACCGGCGCCGAAGACCACTACCTGCGGCGCGGTGCCGAAGCCTTCGCCGGCGGGTGCTGCTGCGGCAATGTGCTTGACCGCGGCCAGCGTTGTGGCGGGAGTGCGGATGGCCGTCAGTTCGGCGCCGTCCATCATGGCTACCGGCGCCAGGGTTGCTGAGTCGAACAGGACGTAGACGCCCTGGATCTTCTCCAGCCCGCGGGCTGGATTCGAAGGCGCAATGGTTGCCACCTTGACGCCGCTGAAGCGTCCGCCGCCTTCGGTGGGCATGATCAGGAATTCGCCGTCGGGAGCCGGGCTGAACAGCCGCTTGCTGTCCTGCTCCGGGTCCACGCTGTCCAGCAGTCCCTCCTCGATGGCCCGCACAGCCCGCTCGAAAGGAACTGCGGCGCGGACCGCTGCGGCGTCGAAATAAGGCAGGCTCATAGCAGGAATCCTTCCGGGAACGGGTCGGTGGGGTCCAGGAAATACTGGGCGGTGCCGGTGATCCAGGCGCGGCCGGTCACAGTGGGGACGACGGCGGGGCGTCCTCCCACGGTGGTTTCCTCCACCAAGCGTCCAATGAACCGGGACCCGATGTAGGACTCATTGATGAAGTCCGTGTGCAGGTCCAGTTCACCGCGGGCATGGAGTTGTGCCATTCGGGCGCTGGTGCCGGTGCCGCAGGGGGATCGGTCGAACCAGCCTGGATGGATGGCCATGGCATGGCGGGAATGTTCGGCAGTGGACCCGGGTGCTTTGAGGTAAACATGGTGGCAACCGCGGATGTCCTCCCGTTCGGGATGGACCGGCTCCGCCGTCGTGTTGATCGCATCCATGACCGCCAGACCGGCCTTGAGCAGGTCGTCTCTGCGTTCCCGTTCGAACGGCAGGCCGAGCTCGTCCAGATCAACGATGGCGTAGAAGTTCCCGCCGAAGGCCAGGTCGTAGCCGACCATGCCGAAACCGGGAACTTCCACCTTGGCGTTCAGCCGGTCCACGAAGGACGGAACGTTACGGATGGTCACCGATTTGGCCTGTCCGTCCTTGACCGCAACTTCGGCAATCACCAGGCCGGCGGGGGTGTCCAACCGGACGGTGGTGACAGGTTCGACCACCTCGACCATGCCCGTTTCCACCAAGACCGTAGCCACACCGATGGTTCCGTGTCCGCACATCGGCAGCAACCCGGAGACCTCTATATAGAGGACGCCGTAGTCCGCATCCGGACGGGTCGGCGGCTGCAGGATGGCCCCGCTCATGGACGCGTGCCCGCGCGGCTCGGTCATCAGAAGGGTCCGGATCCAGTCCGAGTTCTCCATAAACCACAGCCGGCGTTCGGCCATCGTAGCGCCGGGGATGGTGCCGATCCCCCCGGTGATCACACGGGTGGGCATGCCCTCGGTGTGGGAGTCGACGGCGTGGAACACGCGGTTGGTCCTCATGCTTGGGTTCGCTTTCTGACGGAGGTGGGTGGCTGGCCTTAGGTCCTCCGGAACACGCAGACGCGGATGCTCCGGAGGACTCTTACGCGGTGGAGTTTACTTGTAGCCCTTGGCCAGGACGTCCTTGGTGTCCTGGATGACCTGCTCGTGGTCTGTGGGGGTCAGCGGGCCGCGCGGCGGACGGCAGACGCCGCCCTTGAGCCCGACGACGTCCATGGACAGCTTGATGGACTGCACGAACTCGGTCTTGGTGTCCCAGCGCAGGAGCTTGTGCAGATCCACGTAGATCTCGCGGGCGCGCTCCAGATCCGCGAGGTTGCCGGAGGTGGAAAGCTTGTAGAGCTCAACCGTGGACTGCGGGATAGCGTTCGGGTACCCGGCCACCCAGCCGACCGCTCCGGCAATCCCCATTTCCAGCACCGTATCGTCGGTACCGATGAGCAGGTCCATCTCCGGTGCCAGCTCCTTGATTTCGTACGCGCGGCGCGGATCACCGGTGAACTCCTTGACGCCGACAATGAAGCCCTCGCCATGGAGGCGTGCGATCAGCCGCGGGGTCAGGTCCACCTTGGTGTCGATGGGGTTGTTGTAGGCGACGATCGGCAGCCCTACCTGCGCCACACGGCGGTAATGGTCGACTACCTCATCCTCGGTGGCGCGGTAGGTGTTCGGCGGAAGGAGCATGAGCGACTGGGCGCCGGCCTCGGCTGCCTGCTCGGCCCAGCGCTGGGACTCAAGGGCACCGTACGCGCCGACGCCGGCCATGACGGCGAAGCCCTCCGGTGCCGCTTCCACCGCGGTGGTGATGACGCGGGCCCGCTCCTCGGCAGTGAGGGTCTGGTACTCGCCCAGAGAACCGTTGGGTGCGATGCCGTCGCAGCCGTTGTCGGCCAGGAACTTCACGTGCTCGGCGAAGGCATCGTAGTCAACGCTCAGGTCGTCCTTGAACTGCAGCGCAGAGGCGACGAGAACTCCGTGCCAGGGTTTCTTGGTCTCAGTCATGGTGGTTCCTTTCGAAGGGGAATGCGTTGTGGTGGTGACGTAAGTAGGTGGATCCGTGATCCATGCCACTAACTATAACATGTGACATTGCACTGTTCAATGCGCGCGGTCGTTCCGTTGTAATCAAGGGGGTGGTGTCAGCGGCGGCTGCCGTTTTGGACGCCAGCACTGGAATCGTCTCCCGTGGACCTGCTGGTCTCAGTTGAGGCAGCAGCGGCGTGTGTGACGGGCTCCCAGAAATCGGCGCCGGTGATGCCCAGCGGGCGGGGGTCGAACACTGGGTCAAGGCCCAGCTTGCGCTGACGGTCGTAGTCTTTGATGACCTTCCGGACCAGTGGACTCAGCATCAGGATGCAGGCCATGTTTACCCAGCCAAGGGAGGCGTAACCGATATCGCCGATCGTCCACATGACGGAGGCGGATTCCACTGCCCCATAGAAAGTGATGCCGATCATCCCCAGCTTGAGTGTCCAGCTCAACGCGGGACCGAGCTCTCGACCGGCAAGAAAAACCAGGTTGGTGTGCGCAATGTAGAAAAACGCCACCAGCGTGGTGAAGGCAAAGAAGAAGAGCGCGATGGCGACGAAGCCGGGGCCGAAGCCCGGCAGTACCGCGTCCACCGCCTCCTGGGTGTAGGCGGAGCCTGCCTCCACACCGGGCACATTGGAGACAATCGCGTCCCCGTTGTCCGCGAACACGTTGTAGGAGCCGGTCATGACGATCATGATGCCGGTGGCAAAGCAGACGACTACGGTGTCGATGAAGATGGAGAAGGACTGGACCAGCCCCTGCTTGGCCGGGTGGCTGACAGATGCCGCGGCGGAGCCGTACGTGCCTTCGCCGACGCCGGCCACGTTGGAGAACACCGCGCGCCGCACGCCCCAGGCAACCGCGGCACCGGCGATTCCGCCGAATACCTCGTTCATGCCGAAGGCGCTGGAGAAGATGAGCCCCAGGGTGGGGAGCAATTGGTCGATGTTGAACAGGACCACGATGACTGCGGTGAGGATGTAGCCGACGGCCATGATCGGGACCATGAACTGTGCTGCGCCGACCACGCGCTTGGTGCCGCCGATCACCACGAACCCGAGCAGAACGCTGACGCCCACCGCCGTGATCCAGGTAGGGATATTGAACGCGTGTTCCAGGCTGGATGCGATGTTGTTGGACTGGACACCCGGGAAAAGAAAGCCATATCCGAGCATGGTCATGACGGCCAGCAGCGCTGCCAGCCACTTGATGCGGAGCCCGTACCTGACGTAGAAGGGCATGCCGCCCCGGTGCTCGCCGTTGATCTTGCGTTTGAAGACCTGGGCGAGGGTGGACTCGGCGAATGCGCTTGCCGAACCGAGCAGTGCGCACACCACCATCCACAGCAGGGCGCCCGGGCCGCCGGCAGCGACGGCGGTGCCAACACCGGCGATGTTGCCGACGCCCACCCTGCTCGAGATGGTCAGAAGCAGAGCCTGCAAAGGCGAGATGCCGCCGTCGTCCGCTTTTGGTTTGAATATCTGGCGCACCGTGTCAGGCAGTAGCCGGAACTGGGCGGCGTTGGTGATGACGGTGAAGAAGAGGCCGACGGCGAGCGCGAAGTAGGCCATGGGATTCCACAGTCCATCGCTAATAGCGACGAGGGTTTCCATATGTTTCCTTTGGTTGTTCGGGCAACTGCGTTTTTAGACGTTCTGTGTGGTCTGTGCGGTGCGGGCTGCCGCCTCGGCGTCCACGTCCCGCAGCGACTTGCCTCGTGTCTCCTTGGCGAAAGAAACAGCCACGATGGAGATCGCTGCGGCGGCAACCAGGTACAAGGAGATCGGGATGGATGAGTCGAAGCGCTCCAGGAGGGTGATCGCGATCAGCGGGGCGAGGGAGCCGGCCAGGATCGGGGCGAACTGATAGCAGAGCGAAAGCGCCGTATAGCGGACATTGGTGGGGAACATTTCCGCCATCAGTGCCGAGTAGGGGGCGTAAGTCAGGGATTCGATCGCCAGCCCCATGCTGATGGCCAGCATGATGATCCAGGCGTTGCCCGTATCCATCATGGGGAATCCGACGAAACCCCAGAAGGCGGTGAGGACCGCGCCGGTCAGGTAAACGGGTTTGCGTCCGATGAGGTCGGAGAGGTATCCGACGAGCGGAATCAGGAAGAAATGCAGCGCGTGCGCACCGAGCATGAGCAGCAGGATCTTGCTGGTATCCATCTCGACGACGAGCTTGAGATAAGTAATGGAGAACGTGACGACAATGTAGTACAGAATGTTCTCGGCGAACCGGGCGCCGATCCCGATCAGGACCGCCCGCCAGTGATAACGCAGGACATGGGCCACGCCCGGCTGGGATTCCTGAAGTTCTGCCTGGCGTGCCTGCGCCTCCTTGAAGATGGGGGCGTCATCTACCTTGGTGCGGATCCAATATCCGATCAGGACCACGACGGCGGAGAACCAGAAGGCCACGCGCCAGCCCCAGGAGAGGAAGGCTTCCTCGGAGAGTCCCGTGGAGAGACCCAGCAGGACCAGCGTCGCGACCAGGTTTCCTGCGGGAACGCCGGCCTGCGGCCAGCTGGCCCAGAAGCCACGGCGGTTATCCGGGCTGTGCTCGCTTACCAGGATGATGGCTCCGCCCCACTCTCCGCCGAACGCAAAGCCTTGAATCAGACGGAGCGTGACCAGCAGGGTGGGCGCCCAATAACCGATGACGTCGAAGGTGGGCAGGCAACCCATCAGGAAGGTGGTGACGCCGACGACGATGAGGCTTAACTGCAGCAGTGCCTTCCGGCCAAGCCTGTCGCCAAAGTGGCCGAAGACCAGTCCTCCGATCGGCCGCGCTGCGAAACCAACGGCGTACAGTGCGAAGGCCGCGATGATGCCGTCCACGGGATTGCCTGTCTGGCGGAAGAAGTGCGTGCCGAATACAAGCGCGGACGCGGTGCCATAAAGGAAGAATTCGTACCATTCGGCAACAGTGCCGGCCATGGCTGCTGCCACGACTCGTTTGAGGCCCGAGGGCGGTGTGGCCGACGGTCTGTCACTTATCGGCACAGTGTCGAGGGCTTGGTCGGCGGGCGGGGGTAAGCTCATGGAGGCTCCTGGGGGATGAAGGTAGTCACAGTTGATTGTGGGCTGTCTCACTGTCTGTAAAATGGTACATGTCACATATGGGTCTGCCAACACCTTTGGACTGTTCATTTTCGAAGCGGAACGCCGGCTTCCGGTGAACCGGGCTGGACTAACTGCCGCCGTTGGCCGCGGGGTGGTTCAGCGGCGGGCTGGTATTTTTTCTGGCAGGAGCGTCAGCACAACAGGGAGGCCAGGACACGAATGACGACGACGCTGAGGATCGAGCCGGAGGCAGTACTGCCCGCAGATGTCCGGCAGTTGCTGCAGGAACACTTGGCGGACATGCACTCAATCTCGCCGGCGGAGAGTGTGCACGCCCTCGACGTCGACGCGTTCTCCGCGCCGGGGATCGCCTTCTGGACCGTGCGGGACGGACAGATGCTCCTCGGTTGCGGCGCGTTGAAGGAGCTCTCGCCGAAGCAGGGCGAGATCAAGTCGATGCGCACGGCTTCCGGCGCCCGCCGACGCGGAGTCGCCACCGTGATGCTGGCCCATCTGCTCGGCGTCGCACGGGACCGCGGCTATGAGCGTGTCAGTCTTGAAACCGGCTCGGACGAATTCTTTGCCCCGGCACGGCGGCTCTACCGGAGCCACGGCTTTGTTGAATGTCCGCCGTTTGCCGACTACCGCCTGGATCCCCACAGCGTCTTCATGACCATGCGCCTGGGCGCGTCACCGGCGTCGTAATTCCTTGACGGCGGTATTCAGCCGGCGTGGATGGCGGGACGGCGGTCCGGATCCGGCTCGTTCTCGCGGATGATCTCGCGGACCACCGGCGCCGTGTCGCCCTGACCCAGCAGCAGGTAGCGCATCAGGTGGGTGAGCGGATTGCCTTCCGACCACTCGAAGTAGGCGTGCGGCCGTACCCCGGTGGCATCGCGCAGGGCCAGCAGGATGGCGGCGATCGCATTGGGCGCCGCGGGGCTCTTCACGCGCAGGATGCGGTGGCCGCCGACATCGGTGCCGCGGACGTGGAGCGCGTCGCTGAAGCTTGACGGGTCGCTGACCTCGATCTCCAGGAACAGCACGTCCGCGCTGCCCGGCACCGGGTTGATGCTGCGCTGGGCCGCTTCCTTCATGGCGTACTCCTGTTCGGTGGCCACGTGCGGCTTGTGCGCAATCATGTTCAGCCGGTTATCGTGCACCAAGGAATCCGTGATGAACCGCCGTGCCGTTTCATCGAACTCGATCCGGTCGGCGCGCAGCTCGGTGGTCCGGGTGACCCGGGAAACCAGCGACACCGCGATGATGCCGCCAATGAAGAACGCGGAGATCATCAGGCCGTCCGGTTTTTCAACAATGTTGGCGATCAGCGCATACACCAGGACCGCGGACAGCACCGTGAAGGCCAGCCCCGCCCGTCTTTGTCGCCGTCGTACGGTGGAAATAGCGACGGCGACCGACGCCGAGACCATCATGGCCAGGATCCCCGTGGCGTAGGCGCCGGCCTGGGCATTGACGTCGGCGTTGAACGCGATGGTGATCAGGATGCTCACGCCGGTGTAGACCAGGACCACCGGCCGCACGGCGCGGCTCCACTCCGGGGCCATGCCGTAGGAGGGCAGGTAGCGCGGGACGATGTTGATCAGGCCGGCCATGGCGGAGGCACCGGCGAACCACAGGATCAGGATGCTGCTGATGTCGTACGCGGTGCCGAAACCGTCGCCGAAGCGCTCGTGCGCCAGGTAGGCCAGCGCTCTGCCGTTGGCCTCGCCGCCCTCCGCGAAGGCGTCGGCGGGGATCAGCAGGGTGGTGACGAAGCTGCTGCCCAGCAGGTACACGCTCATGATGACGGCGGCGGCCGTGAGGAGTTTGCGGGTGTTGCGGACGCGGGAGGCAAGCCGCTCCCCGGGAGTCCGCCCCTTCGCCGCAACCAGGGGCATCATGCTGACGCCGGTTTCGAAGCCGGAGAGCCCCAGGACCAGCAGCGGAAAGGCCAGCAGCGCCGGGAGCACCAGGCCGCCGAGGCCGCCCGGGGCCGTGGTGAGGGCGTCCGTCCAGCCGGCGAGCACGCCCGGCGTCGTGAAGACCTCGAGCACGCCCGCGCCGATGATGACGGCGTTGAGCCCCAGGAAGACGGCCACCAGCGGGATGGCCACGGCCACGGCCTCGGTGAAGCCGAGCAGGAACACCCCGCCGAGGATGAGCAGCAGGACAATTGTCACGGGGACGGGGTGGCCGCGGATGACATCGGGCGCGTAGGGGTTTTCCAGGAGGTGGACCGTCGCGTCGGCCGAGGAGAGCGTGATGGTGATGATCCACGAGGTGGCGACGAAGCCCAGCAGGATCAGCACAAAGATCTTGCCCCGCCAGAACGGCAGCAGGTGCTCGAGCATCGCCACCGAACCCTGCCCGTGCGGGCTCGCCTTCGCCACCCGGCGGTACATCGGGAGCATGCCGAGCAGCGTCAGGGCCACGATCAGCAGCGTGGCCAGCGGAGAGAGCACGCCCGCGGCCAGCGCGGCGATCGCCGGCAAGTACGACAGCGTGGAGAAGTAGTCCACCCCGGTCAGGCACATGACCTTCCACCACGGCTGCTGGGTGCCGTGGGTTTCCGGACCCGCCGGTCCGACCGGGTGGACAACGTGCGCCGTCAGCCAGCGTGAGACGCCGTGGGCGGGCTTGTGCTGCGGGCCCGGCCGGGGAACGCTGGCGGGGATGGAGTACTGAGTGGAAGTGGCCACTGTGATGCCTCTTTCTGGTCCGGATCCGGTGGGGATCCGGGGCAAAAGCCTACAACTGTACAACGCCGAAAAGGCCGGAACTCCGCGATGCAGGGCGTTAAGAATTCATCAAAATACGACGGCGGCGCGGGGCTGTCCGCGGGTGAAGCCGCGCAGGCGGAGCTTGGACAGTGCCTGTAATGCGGGGCTGCGACAGCGGGCGGTCCGGTCGGGCAGAATGGGCGCATGACGGACATCGTGCCGGAGCGCGAATGCGTGCTAGTCGGGCTCAGCGGCGGCCCCGAGGGGCAGGCCCTCATTCGCAGGGCGGCACGGATCGTCGCCGGGAGGGCAGGCAGCGAACTGCACGCCGTCCATGTTCGGGCGACGGGCAGGGCGGGAACCGAATCGCCCAAGGAACTGGACCTGCAGCGCAAGCTGGTCACCGAGCTCGGCGGCACCTACCACACGGTCGGCGGCGGCGACCCGGCGCAGACCCTGCTCGACTTTGCCCGCAGCATCAGCGCCACCCAGATTGTGGTGGGAGTTCCCCGTGGCGGCCGGACCAACGGCGTCACCACGGCCGGCGTTTTCAGCCGGGCTAATCTGCTCAGCCGCGCCAATCTGTTTAGCCGGAGAAGCATGTTCAGCCGGGGGACGGGCGCCCGGCTCGTCCGGGCTGCCGGGGACATCGACGTGCATCTGGTCGCGCAGGAACACGGCGGCAGCTACAAGCCGGCCCGCCGACCGAATGACCTGGGCCGGCTGCGGCTGGTTGCAGGCTTCGTCCTGGCCGTGCTCCTTCCGCCCGCGCTGCAATACCTGCTGGGGCATTGGCCGCATGACCATTTCGCCACCGACCTACTCATCCAGCTGACCGGCACCATCGCCGTCGCGCTGCTGGGCGGACTCTGGCCCGCCGTCACCACCGCGGTCCTGAGCAGCGTGATGGTGAACTACTTCGCCGTCCAGCCGGTGGGCAGCATGGACATCCGGGACCCGGAGAACATCCTCACGCTGCTGGTTTTCCTCGCCGTCGCGGTGGCGGTATCGCTCGTCGTCGGGCTTTCGGCGCGGCGCAGCCGGGAGGCATCCGCGGCCGGGGCGGAAGCGGCGGCGCTGGGGGAGCTGAGCCGCAACGCGGTGGCCACCCAGGAGAGCGTGCCGGAATTCCTTGAGCGCGTCCGCGAACATTTCCAGAGCGACGGCGCCGGGCTATACGTCCGCAAAGATAACGACGGCGAACCGGACGCCTGGCACCCGGTGCACAGCGCCGGCGTCGTACCTTCGAAACTGCAGGACGCGGACAACCTGGAACGCATGGACGCCACCCGGACGCTCGCACTGACCGGGCGGATCCTCAACCAGCGGGAGCGGCGGCTGCTGACCGCGTTCGGCGCCCACCTGCTGGCCATGCTGCAGCGCGACCAGCTGATGGCCAGCCGCCGTGACGTACAGCGCCTCGCGGAGGGAAACCAGATGCGCACCTCCATCCTCCGGGCGGTCTCGCACGATCTGCGCACGCCGCTGGCGGGCATCAAGCTGGCGGTGAGCAGCCTGCGCCAGGACGCCGTCCAGTTCCCGCCCGAGGAAGAAGCGGAACTGCTTGCCACCATCGAGGACTACACGGACCGGCTGGACTCGCTGGTGGGCAATCTGCTGGACATGTCGCGGATCACCGGGGACTCGATGGCGCCCCTGATCCGCCCGGTCCACTGGCAGGACGCCGTCGCCGACGCACTGCGCGGACTCCCGTCCGAGCACGTGCTGGTCGATCTGCCGGATAACATGCCGCCCGTCGACGCGGACCAGGGCATGCTTGAGCGCGTCATCGCCAACATCGTGGAGAACTCGCTGAAGTATGCCCGCGGATCGGACGTGCGGATCACCGGCCTGATCGGCGGCATGGGCAGCGCCACCGTCGACGGCCGCCCGGCCAGCGAACTGCGGATTATCGACGCCGGACAGGGCGTGCCGGCGGAACAGGTGATTAGCATGTTCCGGCCGTTCCAACGGCTCGACGACGCACCCGCCGGCACCGGGATCGGGCTCGGACTGGCCGTGGCCAAGGGCTTCACCGAGGCGATGGGCGGCAGGTTGCTGGCCGAGCACACGCCCGGCGGCGGGCTGACCATGGTCATCCAGCTGCCGCTCTCGACCGGGGTCTGAGCCAGTGAGCGGATTTGGGCTACAGCTGTAGGCGCGGTCGCAACGCGTCGTCGAGCTTTGCCATTACGCGTCCCAGATCGCGTGATCTCCAGATGCTTCCTCGTTCCAAGCCGCCTCATAGTCCCGCTCCAGCTCGGGAAGGCGCAGCATTCCTACGGCGTGGTGCAACGCGGCCGACCTCGATAGGAGGCCCTTTGAGCGAACGAACTCGTCGAGTATTGCGACGTCCTCATCCGGCAAACTGATGCTCAGTTTCATGCCACAATGCTGCCTGCACGTTGTAAATACGTAAAGAACCGACCCGGTACCGTCAGGAAACCATCAACACCGGACTTTGAGGGAGTTCTGCGGCGTTGACTTGAAGAGACGGGAAATGCGCAAGGCGGGGGACTACCTCATCGGGCACGGCAGCCCGTCCGAACAGATGGAGTTCGCCTGATGGAAGCGGAGTTGTGGCAGATCCTGTTGGTGCTGGCCGTGGGCGGAACGGCGCTGGTTCTCCTGATCCGTTCGCTGCTCCGGTCAGGCAGGTGGTGGCGCTGAGCGATGCGGCGCTGAGCGGCTGGCTACGCTGAGGGCGGCAAAACCAGTTCCGCCCTGACAGAATGGCTCCAGCATAGTGCCCGACCGCACGGTAGAAGGAGCCCCATGACCAACGTGCTCATCGTCGACGACGAGCCGCAGATCCTTCGCGCCTTGCAGATCAACCTCAACGCCCGGGGCTATCAGACCCTCCCGGCGGCGGACGGCGCCACCGCGCTGGACCAGGCAGCCAAGCACGCTGTCGACGTCGTTATTCTGGATCTAGGCCTGCCGGACATGGACGGCATCGATGTCATCCGCGGGCTGCGTGGTTGGACGGACGTGCCGATCATCATTCTCTCGGCGCGGCATGCCTCGGACGAGAAGGTGGACGCGCTGGACGCCGGGGCCGACGACTATGTCACCAAACCTTTCGACCTGAACGAGCTGCTGGCCCGGGTGCGCGCCGCCACGCGCCGGTTAGGAGGCGCCCCGGAGAGCCCCACCGTGGAGACCTCGGACTTCGAGATCAGCCTGATCGATAAGCGCGTCACCCGCGACGGAGTGGCGGTCCGGCTGACGCCGATCGAGTGGAACATTCTGGAACTGCTGGCCCGCAATCCCGGCAGGCTGATCTCCCAGCAGCAGGTCCTGACCCATGTGTGGGGACCCGCCTACACGAAGGAAACCCAGTACCTGCGGGTGTACATCGCACAGCTGCGCCGCAAGCTCGAACCGGACCCGGCGAAACCGCGCTACCTGCTCACCGAAGCGGGGATGGGCTACCGCTTCGAACCCGGTACTAGCTGACCCGGGACCGCTTTCTACTCGCCGCCACCGCCGCCACCGGAGTCGCAGGAGGAGCTGCCGGAATCGTAGAAGCCGAGCCCGCCAATGGTCCCGGCCCCGTATGCTCCGGGTCCGACCCAGCCGACATCGGCGCGACGGGTGGCCCGGTCACGCTTGGCTGCCACGCGGTTAGCGCGGGTTGCCAGTAGCAGCCACACGACGGCGCCCACTACGAGGACGATCATGACAATGGCGAACTCCATGTGGACTCCTGTCGTTGGCTTCAGCGTAGAGGCTGGGTGTCGGACAGACAATAGTCAGCCTGCGCAGAAGCCGACGGTAGACTGCATCCGTGCCAGAAGGAGTGCTGGACCCAGACAAACGGCGCACCAGGATCATCTCCGCGGTGCTGGCCGTGCTGCTCGGCTGGCTCATCGTCGGCTACCCGGCCGCCATTCTGGCATTCATCGCGATGGTCAGTTTCAGCGGCTGCTTCCTGGAATGTTCGGAGCCGGATCCGTTCGGCGGAGTCCTCACCCTCAGTGCGGCGCTGATCCTGGTTGCCGCACCGTTGCTGGTCGCCTGGAGCATCCTGAAACCCGGCTCGCCGGCGTGGAAGTTCGGCGCCGGCGCCGTCGTGATTCTGGCCGGGGTCTTCCTGTACGGCCAGCTGGCCGGAGCGCTCTGACGGGCCGGGTGCCCGGGAGTTGACCCCCCCTTCGGGAGCTGTCGCCGTGACGATGAAATCAGGCCCGGCTGCTGAAATTAGCTCCGGCTGCGCAGGGCGGACCAGGCGTCCAAAGCGTAATAGGTCTGCCGCTGGTAGACCAGAGGCTGGGCGATCGAGCCGCCGTCGAGAATCTGCAGCACCTGAGCAGCAAGGACGATGCCGGTTCCGGCGGGCATCCGGTCAAGGGGTTTGCAGCGGAGCGCTGTGCCGACGCCGCGGATGATCGGTTCGCCGGTCGGCGCCGTGTACCAGTCCATGTTGAACCCGAAGCGGTGCGAACCGGGACGTGCGAAAAGCTCGGCAAGCCCGCGGTTGGCGGTAGTGAGCAGGTGGACGGCAAGCGTTTCGGCCACGAGCAGTGCGGCTCCGGATTCGCTGCTGGGCATGATGGAAAGCGCAAGCACGGGAGGCTCCGCAGACACGGAAATCACGGAAGACGCGGTGATGCCTGCCGGCCCATCCGGTCCCGCAGCGGTCACAATTGCTACACCTGCTGGATGGTCGGCGAACGCGGCGCGGAAGGCGGCGGCGAGGCCTGAAGGCTGAGCGTCCTGCGGCATGGGCGCCATGCTGACTCCTTCCTGCAAGGGGCCGACGGCCGAAAGCCCTTACTGCCCATGCTAGGACGGCGAAGTACGCCGCGCCAGAGAACTCAGGCCGGGAGCCGCCGGTTCCGGCCCGCCAGCCTTGCCTCCCAAGCGCATGCGAGGGTTGCAAGTGCGGGAGACTGTTCTTATGCGTAAGCCACTAGTGCCACTCGTCGCGGTATTGGCTGCATCCCTCGCAGGGTGCATGACCGAGGCGTGCCCGGCCATCGGCTGGTCCAGCAGTCTGACCGTCGAGCTGACTGGTGCGACCTCCCAGGTCCACCTCGTCGAATTGTGTTCTGAGGGAGTCTGCTCGGATCCAGTGCAGCGCGCTCCGGACAAGGGGTCGAAGAATTTTTCTACAGTTCCGTCCACCGGCGCTGTAAGCATGGGCACCGTAAGTGAGGGCAGGGAGCCGGAAGATCCTTCCACGTTTTCCGCTTCCCGGGTGGATGACAACACCTGGCGCATGGGCTTCATGATGCAGGCCCCCACTGTTGTGACCGTCCGGGCGCTCACGGACGGCGGGAAAGTCTTGGCGGAAGCAGACTTCATTTTGAAGTGGAAGCGGGTGGGCGGCAGCGAACAATGCGGCGGCCCGATGAAGGCAGATCCCGTCGTTCTCGATCTGTGAGCCGGCAGAATTTGATGGGGAAGTCGAATAAGTAGCGCCATCGTCGGCATCTTCGGCGACGATTGAATGACAGCGCAGGCCGTTTCGACGTCGACGCGACGCCGGATCTGCGGAAGGAGAACAGCGTGTCGCCAACAGCGGAAAGGTCCGGCCCGGAGCCGGGCAGCGGAGCGGCCAGGACCGAAGCCGGAGGCGACAAGCCGTCAGGGCGCGCTGGGCAGCGAATGCTGCAGTTAGTGCAGCGCCCCGAATTCGTCACCGACCTGCTGCAAATCGTCAAGAGCGTGATCGCGGCGACGGGTGCCTGGTGGCTCGCGGTGATGGTCTTGAAATCCCCCTTACCGTTCCTGGCTCCCTGGACGGCGCTGTTGACCGTCCATGCCACGGTGTATCGGTCGCTGTCCCGCGGGGTGCAAATGACCGTTGCCTCCGCAGCTGGCGTTGGGCTCTCGTTCTTCATCGGCAACTACCTTGGCGTCAGTGTCTGGACCTTTGCCCTGGCGCTGTTCGTCGGCCTGGCCGTGGCCCGAATCCGTTGGATCCGTGACGAGGGAGTGGCGGTCGCAACCACGGCGATTTTCGTTCTCGGCAGTGGATTCTCCAGTCAGGAACCGTTGTTGCTCAATCGGTTGGTCGAGGTTGGCGTGGGAGCGGCGGTGGGCATCGCGGTCAATATACTGATCGTCCCCCCGCTGCGGGAGCACCAAGCCGCCCGGCACGTCGACAGCATCAACCGCCGCATGGGCAAAGTCCTGGTCAACATTGCGGGCGAATTCTCCGACTCGTGGAACACCGGCAAAGCCGAAGCATGGTTCAGTGAAATCGAAGCAATGACCCAGGAGCTGGAATCGGCATGGCAATGGGTGCGGTTCGCCCGCGAAAGCCGGCGTGGCAACCCCCGTCACCACTTTCCGATGTCAAGCAAGTCGAGCAAGCCAAACAACGGACGACGGCGATCCGGAGAGGCCGATCAAGAGGTCAACTATGAGGAAATCCTTCTTCGTGTTGATGAAGGACTCTCGCATCTGCGACATCTGGCCCGTACGCTGCGCGATGCCGCCTACGCTCCGGGTGAATGGGACACACGGTTCCGGCGGCAGTGGGTCGGTATTGTCCGCGACTCCGGCCGGGTCATCGCCGATCCTGATGCCGAAGTGGAGCCCATCCGCGACCGGCTCACAGCCTTGGCCTCAAACATGTCGGATGGCGAAGACTTACCCCGAAGCGCGTGGCCAATTTACGGTTCTCTCATCGCCAGCATGCGCCACATCATCGTCATCGTCGATGATGTCGCCTCCTCACGGGAGGCCCGCGAAGCCACGAGCGGAAACCAGAAGGCATAACGCCGACAGCTTAGGGTGTTTCCTGCTCATCTCCGGGCAGGACAGGATCGGGTGATCCGCCGGGCATGGCGGGATCCGTGGGTCCGCTGGGGATCCCGGGAGCAGGAGACTCAGTGGTTTCCACTACATCCTGCGGTGTTTCCTCTGGCTCAGTATCGTCGCATCCCACGAGGAAAAGCGCGCTAAGTGCCACGACCGCCAAAAGCTTCTTCGCTGCTGCCTTAGCGTCCATGTTCTGCTCCTGCGATGGATTCTGAGTTCGCTTGGCCCCTATACAACAGGGTCTCAGCCCGGCCTATCCTTCACAAGGGCCCGAGCCAGCGGCGCAGCGGATCCGCTTGCGGTTCCTCAACATAGGCTCACGCTGGAATCCCCTCAACACTGCTGGGAGCTCTAGGCTGAAGGTAGCCGTGATGCAATGCGCGGCCTCATACTTTTGGTTCCCTTCTGATCAGCTCCGGATGGTTCCCGAAGACAATCAGAAACGAGGCCATTCCATGGCCGAGGCGACGAACGAAGTATTCGGGACCGGCATCGCCGAGTATCTGCAGGATTTGGTGCTCACTAGCTCCGATGTCGAGGTTTTCCTGCGCGAACTGGCGGTTTTCTCCGCCGCCAGGCTCTCCGAGCCCGAACAGAGTATCTACTGCGGGGTCACTCTGGCCCGGCGGAAAAAAGCCGTGACGATTGCCAGCAGCGATGAGAACGCACGGGAACTGGACGAACTGCAGAACACGTTCGGAGACGGCCCTTGCCTGACGGCCATCAGGGAAAACGAAAGCGTCCTCGTTCCAGATGTGGATATCGAGCACCGCTGGCCCGAGTACATGGGCGCGGTGAAGGACCGGGGTGCCGTGGCAGTTGCTTAGCCGTAAGCAACGGAGTCAGATCCGTCCTCGGGGTCCCGCTGGCGCTTGACGGAGAAGCCGGCGCGAGCCTGAATCTCTATGCCGGATCCGCCAACGGATTTTCCGGCGAAGCGATCGACCGGGCCGAGGAGTATGCCCTCAGGGCCTCCAAGGCTCTGAACCTGTCAGTGCGCATGGCCCAGCTCACCGATGCCCGGGACAATCTGAAGGCCACCATGGAATCGCGGACCACCATCGATCTGGCGGTTGGAATTGTCATGGGGCAAAACCGCTGCAGCCAGGAGGCCGCCTTCAAGATCCTCAAGAATGCGTCCAGCACGCGCAACGTCAAGCTTCGCGAAGTCGCGGCGACCATCGTCGCCTCTGTTAATCGCGACCGTGAGATAGAGACTCCGTTCGACGAGTAGATCCTGGGCCTGGTGCCGGCTTCATCGGCGAGCCAGCCGCTTCAATACTTTCTCGGGAAGGTGCGGACAAGTGAACGAAGCAGACCAGCAGATCTTGACCGCGGCCGTGCTGTCCGAGGTAGGCTCAGGCGTCTCCATGCTGTGGATCCATTACCTGAGCATCGGCGGAACTGACTCCGAAGGTGCCATGGCGGCGTACATCGACGTCGAAGGCGTCCTGCCTGTCAAAGAACGTGACCTAGTCTCCCAAGCACTCAATGAACTGGTCATGGATTCTCCCTTGTCGCTCCAGGCGCCCTGCAGCGACACTCCTCTCGCATTGGAACCTGGCTCCTAGCGCAGCTATCGCAGCCTTCGGAACCTTCCGCCCCTTGGCACAGCCGCGTCGAGACGTACGGCAGCAACGAAGCCGGAGGACCGGGAACTTGAACCAGGCGGTTGTGGGCGCACCGACAGGGTCCTGATTCCTCTTGGCGCGGCCGGCGCAAACGTCAACATTGCGCTATGGCCCACCGTGTCTTTCGAAGTGCATTGGTAGCGGGTCCCAATGTTGTCCTGCAGCAGAATGTCGGACAGCGCCGTAGTTTCCATCGCCGTCGGGCAATGGACGTGAATGATGACCTTGTCGTCCCAAAGCTCCAAAGAGGTGACGAGGAAACGTCTATGGTCATCGAAGTACTGGTATGTACAGGACTGGGGAATAACGACGGCGAGTGGCCCGCCGCTGTAGGACAATTCCGTTCCTGCGGTTGGAGTGGACCGGTGGCCGGTGTGGACTTCTTGCCCCGTGGTCATGACGCGTACCGATTAGACGCAACATATTCCAGGGCACTTTGCCTTTCCGGTCTTGTGAGGTTCTGCGAAGCCCCGCAGCTAGCGCAGACCAAGACGCCAGGTCTGTCGGCTCTGGCCGCGGGTTGGTTGGCCCACTCCATCAGCCGATGTTCGCTGGTCTGGTCACATGCGGGGCAATGGATTTCAAAGGTTGCCAGGAGGCGTGAAGCCGGACGGCTCGACAGGATCATGGTGATTCCTCCGTGCTTACCTGAAGCGGCGTTGAGCAGGTATTGCGATGGAGGGCCGCTGCAGGAGGGGTGCCGTGGCAGTTGCTTAGCCGTAAGCAGAGGTGCAACTATTTCACGCCTAAACCTTCATGCGGTCAAGACTTCAGGGAAGACTGGTTGGGCCTTCAGCCGGTACGGCGCGCCACAACGCGGCCCAATCCCTTGACCGCGGCAAAGATCAGCAAGCCTGCAGCCATTTTGCGCACGGCGGTTTTTCGTCTTCCGTGCCATCCACCTTCCATTGTCGCTGAAGGACCATTGGGCAGGGGCTCATAGATATTTCCCGTTGACGGTGGGGACGGTTCCTTACGGGACAGTTGCGCGCTGTTTACCTGGACCGCCATCATGGTCTCGATGGCGCGTGGAGTGAGCCTGTGCTGCAATGCCATCGCACGTCCCAACGGGCCGACGATTGTTTCTGCGCGAGGCGAAAGCGCGACGTCGACAATGGTGCGGGCTGCTTTTTGAGGTGCGTAGACCGGAGGCATGGCCAGCGCCTTCCGCCCGGTGTAGTTGGCTCCATGCTCAAAGAACGGGGTATCAATTGTCGCCGGCATCACCGTGCAGATTTTGATCCGCTTCCTGCCGGCCAGACGCAGCTCCGAACGCAGGCTTACGTCTAACTCCCGGACCGCAGCCTTGGACATCGAGTAGGCCGAGGTATAGGGCTGGGCGATTTCCCCTACAACCGATGAGACGTTCACAATGACGCCGGACCCTTGTGCCTGCATCTGTTCCAGCGCGGCCCTGCAGCCGTGGACGTAGCCCATGACGTTGACGTCCATGACCCGCCGGAAGTCCGCGAGCGGTACGTCGGAAAACGGCGCAAAGACGCCCACGGCCGCGTTGTTGACCCAGATATCTATCCGGCCGAAGCGGCCAACTGCCTGCTCTGTCAACCGTTGTACCGCCTCGGCGTCGCTGACATCCGTTGGGACGGCCAGGGCTTCGCCACGCAGACGTTCACACTCGGCCGCTAATTCTTCCAACGCCGGTCCACGGCGGGCGGCGAGGACAACCTTTGCTCCCTTGCTGGCGAAGCGGAGAGCAGTGGCGCGCCCTATTCCAGAGGAAGCTCCGGTAACAACGACAACGGAATTTCTTGCCCGCACTGTGGCTCCTCTCGATTGTGGACGAACCCTAAACGCGGGTCTTTCGGCCTGGGGAAGTCCAGTGCGGGCTGAAGCTATCGAGGAAAATGTAAGCACCCACCCCTGCGGTCAAAAACCCCATGACCCCCAGTATCGTGAGCTGCAGGCTAATACCCAGGATGACCAGAGCAAGACCGGCGATTGTGACCAGCAGACCGTAAACCTTTCGAGCATCCGGCCTATTGGATAGTCTCCGGGCGCCCAGCTTCCGGGCAAGATGGGGGTCTTGCGCGGCGAGCTCCTCTTCGAGCTCGCGGAGGCGCTTGCGCTCATCGTCCGACAACGGCATCGAAGTCTTCTTCCTTGGCGCGGTCCGGGTGTTCAGCACCTGGCCGCGGGGTTGTGCTTTTCCTTCACATTATGGGCACTTTCCCGGCCACTCTCCAGAGTTCGCCGTCGTATCTTTCACGGGCTGTTGCGTTGACGCAGGTCAGAGATAAGCGGCAGGCAGATGCGTGCGCCGGACAGCGTCGAAGACGACGTCGGTGAGCTTGCCGTGGCGGGCGAAGACAGCCCGCTGGCGGTCTGCTCCTGTTCCAGTGCGGACAATCCGGCTGGCCAGGTGCTTGATCGGTTCCAGGTCTCCGGTTTCGGTCAGGACCGGTTCCACGTACTTGAGCAAAGCGCCGACGGCGGATCGTGCCGGACAACGCCCGTTCCGCAACGGATGGATCAGATCGTCAGCGACGGCGGACTTGCTTGCCCGCCAGGACGCGAGCCGCAGCAGTTCCGTCGGAACGGCCAGTGGTGGCCGGCCGTCAAGCCACTCCCGGGCCGCCGTCTCGACAAGGGCACGGCACATGCCGGCCAGCGCCGCGGCGTGGTCTGCTTCGAGGCAGACGTCGGCGACGCGAATTTCCACGGTGGGCTGGCGTCTGCTGAGGCGGGCATCGAAGTAAATCATTCCCTCGTCGAGCAGTACATCGCAGTCCAGGAGAACCCGCACAAGGTTGTGGTAGGCGGAGGCAGACCCGAAAAGATCGGTGGGTCCCGCGGTGGGCCAGCGTTTCCAGACCTGGTACCGGAAGCTGGCATAGCCGCTGTCGGCGCCCTGCCAGTAAGGGGAGTTGCCGCTCAGGGCAAGCAGGATGGGTAGCCAGACCCGGATCCGGTCAAGGACCGCAACGGCTTCGTCGTCGGAAGCAACGCCGATGTGGATATGGAAGCCGCAGGTGAGCTGCTCGCGTAGCGTCATCCCGTAGCGGCCTTCCATCGCTTGATAGCGCGGGCGCCGGACCAGCTGGGTGGAAGCGGGCAACGGATAGGTGCCGAGCGCAACGGCCCTGGCGCCGAACCGCTTGGCCTGCCGGTCGGCCTCGGCCCTGCCCGCGCGCAGGCCTGCTGCCAGCTTCCTCAGGTCCTTGTACGGTGCCGACACGGCTTCAAGCTGCTCCTGCTTCAGCTCCGGAACAAGCGCGCCGGTGTAGGCAATCGTGGAATCCGCCGTCCCTGGCATGGACGGATCCGCCTGCTGGTTGTCCCCGAGCAGCTGCTCGGAAACCGGGGCCAGAGCTCCGGTCTTTGCGTCCACCAGAAGCAGCTCTTCCTCGACACCGAAGCTGCGCATATCTTTAGTTTTCACCATGGGGGAGCGCCGCGGAACGGCAAGCTGCAAAATAGATCATTGGGTAAACAAGTGGCCCCGGGATCATGTTGGAGGCGGGGACCAAGCACCCGAATTCGATTCCCGCAGCAGCGGAGTACTTGGAAAGCGCGGCTAACAAACCAAGGGGTTGTAGCACCGCGTCGAATACGACAAAATAAAAAGCACCCTTAGTATCCGCTATAGGCTCCGGCGCAGCTCCTTCCTCGTGTCGCTGAGGGCAGCGCGCGGGTGATGTCAGAGCTTGTCGCGACGCTGAAGCGGGCAAACTTCAAGAGTTCCCTGGGCAGGGAGGCGCCAGCAATGACCTACAACCCGCAGAACCCGAACGAGAACATCGACAGCGACGAAATCGAAGAACTCCAACAGGACGAAACCCTCACTCCGGCAGACCGTATGGACTTTATTGCCAACAGCGTCGCGGCGGGGGGAGACCTGGATGCCGCCAAAAGTTCAGCGGGAGCGGTCAACGATGAGAGGGACACTCCTGGTGCCAGATAAGAATAAAGCCGCCGTCCCGGTAGCCCCTGCCGGCTTCTTCGCGGCACCTCGTGATCTTTTAGGCTTCGCCGCTTGGATTGGCCCCTCCGAGGGCCGGGTAACGACCACGTGGACCCCCGGCGCCGGTATCCTGATCCACCTTGAAGATCCCGAGGACCTAAGCTTCGCAGAGGCGGAACGGGTACTGGCGCAGCTGTCGAAGGTGTTGGAACAGCTCAAGGAACAACGGTAGAGCGTGTGAACAAGCACTACGAGTTGCGGACCATCAATGAAATCGATGGACTGGGCAGCCCTGAGCCCATGAAGCCGCGTTGGATTGACTACGAGTGGCCGAACGTCGAAGGGCTGGACAACGGGTACCTTGAAGGCGGCCGCTATGCAGCCTTCCGGATCGACAAGGGCAATACCAGCGATGGGTGGCGGGCGCTCAACGACCTCGTCGGCGCCATCAGCGGTCAGCAAAAATCGAGGCAGACGAAAGGTTCGAAATCTGCCTTCCGCCCGAACACATGAGCATCGTGGAGTCCGGCATGGGAGCCGAGCAGATCCGCGAAGCCATGAAGATGCTCCGCAGCACAGCAGCAGAAGAGCTTTAGCGCCGCGTTCGGGCTGATCATCCTCGGTTTGCTGCATCTGGTTACCGGCAGCTGGGCCATCGGCGCTCTACCCATCAGCGGGGGCGGCTACTGCTCTATCGCCTTCGGCGCCCTCCATGGCATGGTGAGAAATAACAGTTACGAGGAGAAGCCTTCGTCCGGCCTGACGACAAAGTGCACAGGACAGCATCGACGAGGAGGAGACCTTGAATAAGGAAGAACCACCTGCCTTGCAGGGGCGGACCTGACGCCGATTGGCTGGAGCAGCAAACACCGGTTCTGCTTGATGATCCGGAAGCCAATCCTGTTGCAGATCCGAAGCTGACGCTGTACCGGGATTAGCATTGCGAGGCGTGCCTCACGACGGCAGAACATTCAGAAGACAAATGCGCCGTTTGTGCAATCCGACCATTGATCAAAAGGCAGAGCTGGACGGACGTGGCTGCTTGGCTGAAGATCGCGAAATTTGTACCGTTGCCGTCGTACGTGGCCCCAGGGGATACGCGCTGCCTGCCCAGACTTTCACCGACCAACCACCCCTCACCGGACCTCTCGTTTAGGCTCACCCTAGGAGTCCCGGAACGAAAATTACAGGTTATTGACAGTACTGGACGACAGCGTGAAAATATTTTCACGGAGCCCCTCGACGGGATTCCGGAGGTCAGGCTGATGCGCCTTCGCATCTAACCGTTCATCGAGACGGACCATGCGCCTCCCGGATCCCTTCCGGGGGCTTCGTTGTGCTTCCAGCCTCTCGCGCAGCGCCCGCCGGATTTTCTGCCAATCCGGGTCCAGACCTTGAAAACGGCCCTTCCAACATGGAAGGTAGTAAGCACACTTAGCACCTCTGCAGGGTATCCCAACGAGTCTTGCCAGAGAAGGAGCGGAACAGTGTCACCCACACCAAAACAACCCATCACCGATGACAGCATCAGGGTTCGCCAACTCAGCCACTACCAGTTCACCTGGGTGGCCGGCGAGCCGGGAGCTCCAGGCACCTGGACCTTGCAGCTTGTCCTGGACGAGGGCGCCTGGGAAGAAGTCTTGACCCTTGACGCCGACGACGCCGACAACCTGCAGGATCTGCTCTCCACGGCAGAGACGGTGTACTACGACATCGGCCGGCGCACCTTGATGTTCGGTACCACCAAGGCCGGCCATCAGTAACCCAGCCCACTCCAGCCACCATCCATAGGAGCCCAACATGTCCGGAAATCTCTTCGCACGGTCGGTCCACGACCTCACCGCAGCCACGTGGTTCGGAGGATCCCTGATGGGAGCCGTCGGACTCAACGGAGCTGCAGCCAAGGCACAGAATCCTGCCGAACGCACCCGCCTGTCCAGCCTTGGCTGGAAGAAATGGGCGCCGGTGCAGACTGCTGCCTTCGCATCCCACATCATGGCGGGGTTGCCGCTGATGTGGGAGAACAAGGGGCGAATGGCCAAACAGGAAGGCGCCACCCGGCTCACGGTTGTCAAGACCGGCGTCACCCTGCTCGGCGCCCTGGTCACGCTTTATGCCGGCATTCTTGGCAAGAAAGTCGAGCAGCTGGCAAGCGAAGGGGCCGAAGGCGCAACCGAGCCGGCACCCACGGCATCGGCTGAGCTGAAGGCGGCCCAGAAACAGCTGAAGGTGCTTCAGTGGACCATCCCGGTCTTCGCCGGAACCGTCATCGTGCTGGGGGCGAAGCACGGGGAAATGCAGCGGCCCAAGCGCATCTTCGAGGGGCTGCTCAAGCACTGAGAAACCTGCCCCAAAAGCGCAGAAACCCGCCCAATCGCGGAAGGTATTCTGGATAGATGAGTGTCGAAGCCCAGTCAAACGTCACCTTTGACGGCCAGTTCGCCCGCGAGCTCGCGGAGCTGGCCGTTCCGTGGCAGGCGGAGGAAGCTCCCGACCCGCGGCTGCTCGTGCTCAACGAGCCGCTGGCGACGGAGCTGGGCTTCGACCCCGCGTCTCTGCGGAAGGCCGAGGGCCTGCGCCTGCTGATCGGCAACACGGTACCCAGCGGTGCCACTCCGGTTGCCCAGGGCTACGCCGGCCACCAGTTCGGCTTCTACTCGCCGCGTCTGGGCGACGGACGCGCTCTCCTGCTCGGTGAAATCGCCGACGCCGACGGCGGCCTCCGGGACCTCCATCTCAAGGGTTCCGGCCGCACGCCGTTCGCCCGCGGGGGCGACGGACTGGCCGCGGTCGGTCCGATGCTGCGCGAGTACGTGGTCAGCGAGGCGATGCACGCTTTGGGCATCCCCACCACCCGCTCCCTCGCCGTGGTTGCGACGGGGCGGCCGGTACGCCGCGAGACCCTGCTGCCGGGAGCCGTGCTCACCCGCGTGGCAAGCAGCCATCTGCGCGTGGGCAGCTTCCAGTACACCCGTTCAATGAACGACGACGACCTGCTGCGCCGGCTGGCCGACCATGCGATCGCACGCCACCATCCCGGAGCGGCGGACGCGGATAACCCCTATCTCGCCCTGTTCCAAGAAGTGGTCGCCACCCAGGCGTCCCTCGTGGCCCGCTGGATGCTGGTGGGTTTCATCCACGGCGTGATGAACACCGACAACATGACCATCTCGGGGGAGACCATCGACTATGGGCCGTGCGCCTTCATGGACGCTTTCGACCCGGCCACGGTCTACAGCTCGATCGACGAAAACGGCCGCTACGCCTACGGCAACCAGCCGCTGGTGGCGGAGTGGAACCTCGCCCGCCTCGCGGAGGCTCTGCTGCCTCTGCTCCACGAGGACCAGGAACAGGCCGTCGCGCTCGCACAGGAATCGCTCGGCGCCTTCCACAGTCAGTACAGCGCTGCCTGGCTGACCGGCATGAAAGCAAAACTCGGTCTGCCCGACAGCCTCGACGACGACGTCGCTTCGCCGCTGGTGGACGAGCTCTTCACTCTGCTGCAGGAAGCCCACCTGGACTACACATCCTTCTTCCGGAGCCTCGCCAAGGCGGCCCGCGAGGACGCGGGGCCCGCGCGCTCCATGTTCCTGAGCCCGGCAGCCTTCGACGCCTGGACCGAGCGTTGGCGGGCACTCGACCCGGACGCAAACCTGATGGGCCGGACCAACCCCGTCTACATTCCCCGCAACCACCTCGTCGAGGAGGCCCTCGCCGCCGCCGTCGACGGCGACCTGGAGCCGTTCAGCCAACTCCTGGCCGCGGTGACCGCGCCTTTCGAGGAGCGCCCCGGCCTCGAGCGGTACGCCACCGCCGCACCCGAGAGCTTCGGCCCCTACCGGACCTTCTGCGGAACCTGAACGTGAACCCGCGCGCGGGCCATAACGGCCGCCGGCTTCCTTGTTGCGCTGACTTTCGGGCTGATGGACCCTGACACGTTTGAGGTGTTCGGGTACGGGCGGCAACAGCTGGGGCAAATAGGAACCTTTGCCCCCTGATTTTGAGCGCGGCTGACGCGGCTGGCACAGGACATTTCACCGATCAGGACCGAGCTTGAGCTTGCCTGGAATCCGGAGTTTCTGCGGGAAGATTTGCCGTTCAGGACACGCTGCATCCGGACCGGCTCGTCTTCGGCGTCGCTTCCAAATGGGCGGAAGGCCAGTTGAGAAGCGTCTTCAACCCCCTGCTGGCCGATGGAACGCCGGTCATCATCACGAATCTGGCCACGGCCGAGCTGGTCAAAGTCGCAGCCAACTCCTTCCTCGCCACGAAGATCTCCTTCATCAACGCGATGGCCGAAGTCTGCGAAGCTACCGGAGCGGATGTAGGCGTGCTCGCGCAGGCGCTCAGCCTGGACGGCCGGATTGGGGGCCGCTTCCTGAAACCCGGACTCGGATTCGGCGGCGGGTGCCTGCCCAAGGACATCCGCGCCTTCAAATACCGCGCCGAGCAGTTGGGCGTCGGGCAAGCCGTGAGTTTCCTGGGCGAGGTGGATTCAATCAACAACCGCCGCCGCGTACGGACGGTAGACCTCATCCGGGAGCTTTCCGGGGGAGACCTGGCAGGCGTCCGCATTGCCGCTTTGGGCGCGGCCTTCAAGCCAAATTCCGACGACGTTCGTGACGCCCCGGCGCTCGACGTCGCCCGGCTGCTCTATCTCGAGGGAGCGGTGGTGACGGTCTACGATCCGGAGGCCAACGTCAACGCCCACCGCCTCTACCCGGACCTCAACTACGTCGGCTCGCTGGCAGAAGCGGTTGCCCAGGCCGATGTGGTCGCGCTGCTCACCGAGTGGGACGAATCCGCCGCGCGGATGCCGGTGCTCTCGGAGCCCTCGTCAGGCACCGCCGCATCTTCGACGGGCGGCACGCCCTCGATGCGGACCATTACGCCTCGCACGGGTGGGACTACCGTGCCCTCGGACGTCCCTACAAGCCCAGCACGATCACGCTGCACGAAGACGCGCGGGACAAGGCTTGAAAGCAGAGAGGCAATGATGGAAGCTGGTAAGCACACTTAGCACCTTGGGGAACTGCCATCCGGATTTCAGCCTTAAAGGAGCAGGACCATGACCCCCACACCAAAGCAACCCATAACTGATGACAGCATCAAGGTCCGCCAACTCAGCCACTACCAGTTCACCTGGGTAGCCGGCGACCCAGGCAAGCCGGGAACCTGGACCCTTCAGCTCGTCCTCGATGAAGGCGCGTGGGAGGAAGTGCTGACCATCGACGCCGACGACGCCGACAACCTGCAGGATCTTCTCTCCACCGCAGAGACCGTGTACTACGACATCGGCCGCCAGACCCTCATGTTCGGTACCACCAAGGCCGGCCACCACTAGGAGCAACCGCGAATCCTTTGCCCCCTTCAAGCGGCCACGTGGTCCTGCTCGGCGACTCCGTCTTCGACAACAAGGCCTATGTCGAAGGCGGCCCCGACGTCGTTCATCAACTCCGCGGTGAACTTCCGCCCGGGTGGAAGGCAACCCTCCTGGCCATTGACGGCGACGTCATCTCAGGCGTGCCGCGGCAGCTTCGTTCCCTGCCGCTCGACGCGACCCACCTGGTGATCAGTGCCGGCGGAAACGACGCGCTGGGCTACGCCTACCTGCTGCAGTCTCCTGCGAGCTCCGTAGCGGAAGTCCTTCGGTGGTTCGGTGACGCGCAGGACCTGTTCGCGACGGATTACGAAGCCATGCGGAAGCAGCCGCGGCAACCGGGCTGCCCGCTGCTGTCTGCACGATCTATGACACTCCCGCATCCGGCCCCGACTACAGGATTATCAGGACTGCCGCGGCCTTCTTCAATGACTGCATCACCCCCGCAGCCTTCGCCCGCGGCCTGTCGCTGATCGACCTGCGACTAATCTGCAACCAGGACGGCGATTACGCCAATCCCATCGAGCCGTCGGTCCAGGGTGGCGCCAAGATCGCCCGGGCCATTGCCGCCGTCGTGGATTGTCGTCAAGTTTCCCGTACTTCCGCCGTCATCGCGGGGACGGGGTGACGGCCGGAAGCCCAGACGCACCCCAGTAATCAAGGACTGGGGCATTGTGCGGTGGTGCTGGTCAACAGGGGAGGCCAGAATGGTTACGTCGGAAGCGGCCGGGAGAACTGTCCGGTTCCGTCCGCAGCGTCTTCCTTGGGGGCGGCCGTAAACGCGGCCGGGGTGGGAACACCCGAGATCCGCGGCAACAAGTGAAATGGCTTGAAGCGAGTTGGCTTGGGGAGGCCTGGCTTCAGGCCATTTCGCATATCCGGGAAAACTCGCCGTCGAGGACGCGGCTTGCCCGGCGGCCCACATGGCCCTGGTTCCGCGGAAGTTTAGGACCCGGACAGGCCAGCGATGATCCTAGAGCTCGCGAAGGTAACAGAGCATTCTGTAGTCCTGACCAGGCTGGATGTTGGTGAAGCCATGGCGTTCGTAGAAGCGGCGGGTGTCGATATCAACCTCATCGACGTTGATGTGCATTTCGGCTGCGCCCCGCTCACGGACCCGCAGGAGCGCAGTCTTTAGCAAGGCGGTCCCGATGCCCTGGTCCCGCAGGTCGGGGTGCACGTAGAGCTCCTCAAGCTGGGCCAGAGTCCCGTCGTAATACGGCGTGGGCCGCAGGGTCAGGAATGCGAACCCGGTCGGAGCCTCAGCAGTCCCGGACAGGAGTACAAGCACGTCATCGCGAACCAGCAGTAACCTGAATCGGGCGGAGAGCTGCTCGGCGGTAGGGCCGGGTGTCTCAAACTCGTTGTTGAAGTCGTACAGCAGGCGACCGACAGTGCACGCTTGCTCGGGCGTAGCAAGGAAGACATCGGTGACGGTCATGAAGCCATTCTGAGGGTTTGCGTGCAGGTGGTGGAAGTCCTGTCATCGGGCCTCCGCCGCACAGGTCCGGACGCTGCCGGCCGGCTGCTCCGGGCCGGCCGCAAGTGCAGCCGGCCCGGATGCCTCGGTCAGCGCAGGTCGAAGCGGTCGAGCTCCATGACCTTCACCCAGGCTGCCACGAAGTCGTTGACGAACTTCTCCCCGGCGTCGTCGCTCGCGTAGACCTCGGCCAGCGCGCGGAGCTGGGAGTTGGAGCCGAAGACCAGGTCGACCGGTGTGGCGGTCCACTTCAGCTCGCCGGTGGCAACATCGCTGATCTCGTAGACGTTCTCCTCGGCCTCCGACGCCTTCCACCGAGTGCCGGGGGAGAGGATGTTGACGAAGAAGTCGTTGGTCAGGACCTGGGGCCTGTCGGTGAGAACGCCGTGGGCGGTGCCGCCGACGTTGGCGCCGAGGGCGCGCATGCCGCCGACGAGCGCTGTCATTTCCGGCGCGGAGAGGTCCAGCAGGTACGCCTTGTCCACTAGAAGGGTCTCCGGTTGGAGCTTCTCACCCGGACGGATGTAGTTGCGGAATCCGTCCGCCCGCGGCTGCAGGTACTGGACCGACTCGACGTCGGTCTGCTCCTGAGAGGCGTCGGTGCGGCCGGGGCGGAAGGGGACCATGACGTTGAATCCGGCGTCCCGGGCTGCCTTCTCCACCGCCGCGCAACCGCCGAGGACAATCAGGTCCGCCAGCGACACCTTCTTGCCGTCGGCCTGTGCGGTATTGAACTGCTGCTGCACGGCCTCCAGCGACTGCAGGGCGCCGGCCAGCTGGTCGGGCTGGTTGACCTCCCAGCTGCGCTGTGGCTCCAGCCGGATGCGGGCTCCGTTGGCGCCGCCCCGCTTGTCGGTCTTGCGGAAGGTGGAGGCAGAGGCCCAGGCCGTGCTGACAAGCTGCGGGACGGACAGGGCATCCAGGAGCTGGGCCTTGAGCGAGGCGATGTCCTGCTCACCGACCAGCTCGTGGTCCACCGCAGGGACCGGATCCTGCCACAGCTGCGGCTCGGGAACCCACGGCCCGAACATGTGCGGACCAACAGGACCCATGTCCCGGTGCAGGAGCTTGTACCAGGCCTTGGCGAATGCCAACGCGAACTCGTCCGGGTTCTCCAGGAACCGTCGGCCGATCTTTTCGTAGATCGGGTCGAAGCGTAGCGAGAGATCCGTGGTGAGCATCGTGGGCCGGTGCTTCTTCTCCGGGTCGTGGGCGTCGGGAATGATCTCCGGGGCGTCCTTGGCCACCCATTGGTGGGCGCCAGCAGGGCTCTTGACCAGCTCCCACTCGTGCTCGAACAGGATCTCCAGGAAGCGGTTGCTCCACTGCGTCGGCCGGTCCGTCCAGGTGACCTCGAGCCCGGAGGTAATCGTGTCACCGCCCTTGCCCGTCCCGTAGGTGCTGAGCCAGCCGAGTCCCTGGTCCTCCAGGTTTGCGGCCTCGGGCTCGGGGCCCACGTGTCCATCAGCATCGGCTGCGCCGTGGGTCTTGCCGAAGGTGTGGCCACCGGCGATGAGCGCAAAGGTCTCTTCGTCGTTCATCGCCATCCGTTTGAAGGTCTCGCGGATGAACGCTGCCGCGAGCTTGGGGTCCGGGTTGCCCATGGGGCCCTCGGGGTTGACGTAGATCAGGCCCATTTCCGTCGAGCCGACTTCGGGTGCCATCGTGCCTTCGCCGATGTAGCGTTCGTCGCCCAGCCATGTGTCCTCCGGTCCCCAGAAGATCTCCTCGGGTTCCCATACGTCCTCGCGGCCGAAGGCGAATCCGAAGGTCTTGAAGCCCATCGACTCGAGGGCGACGTTGCCTGCAAGGACGAGCAGGTCGGCCCAGGAGAGCTTCCGGCCGTACTTCTGTTTCACCGGCCACAGCAGCCGCCGGGCTTTGTCAAGGTTGGCGTTGTCGGGCCAGCTGTTCAACGGGGCGAACCGTTGGCTGCCGTCCCCTGCCCCGCCGCGGCCGTCGTGGACGCGGTAGGTGCCGGCGGCGTGCCAGCTCATCCGGATCATCAGGCCGCCGTAGTGGCCGAAGTCCGCGGGCCACCAGTCCTGGGAGGTGGTCAGGACCTGGATGATGTCCTGCTTGAGTCCTTCGACGTCGAGCTTCCGGAACTCCTCGCGATAGCTGTACGCGGGGCCGAGCGGGTTGCCTGCCTGGTTATGCGCGTGGAGAACGGAGAGATCAAGCTGGTTCGGCCACCAGTCCGCAACGGTCCGCGGCCGGTGCGCCTTGGGCTGCGGTGAGTCGATCGCCGGGTTCTCGCTCTCGCTGCCATGCGAGGTCACGCTGTCAGGGGCGACCGGACACCCACCTTCGACCTTGTGGTCCAGACCCTGGGCACTTCCCGGGGTGGGGATCGGGGGATGGTCCTGGTGATCGGTCATGTGCTTCCTTCCATGTGGCCGAGGCCAAGGTCGGACTCGGGCAGCCGGTCTAACCCTCCCATTTCACCATGAAGGAACGCCGCGGGGGAGAGCCTTTCGGCGAATTGCATGAAGACCTGCACCTTCGCACCAAGAGATGAGCCGCTCAGTTTGTCTGACTTTGATTGCCGTCATTGCCGTTTTGTTTCACAGCATCCTCACAGTTTGGCCACAGTGGGGCCTTATGGCCGGGCCCGACCGTGGACGTATGACAAGCAATCTTGATAGATTGCACGTCCGCACCATCGTGTAGCAGTAGCTTCGCCGCCGGTTCCGCTCCGGAATCCCCGGTGACCGGGTCCGTCAAACAACTGACCGGCGTCCAGGACGCAGACTTGGGGGAGTCGACATGCGACTTGTTAGATCCGTTCCGAAGTGTTTCCAGAACCGCCCTCATCAGTACACCCGGCTGTGGAGCGTTGCGCTGTGCGCGGCACTGGTCGGCGGTGTTGCCGCTTGTTCGGGCGAGCCGCGGCCGGCTGTAGGTGTGGAGGACCCGCCGGACCCGACTATCGTGCGGGAGGTGGTTGAGCCCAGTGCGCTGACGCGGCACCTGGAGGCGCTGCAGGCGGCGGCCGACGCGAACGGCGGGAACCGGGCCGCTGCCACCGGGGGTTACGAGGCGTCCGCGGTATACGTCGAGGAGCAGCTGCGTGCGGCGGGGTACGAACCGCGTCGGCAGGAGTTCAGCTACGACGGCCACGACAACCCCGTCGACACGTTCAACATCCTGGCCGACACCGGCAGCGGCTCGGGAAGCGTGCTGGTACTCGGCGCGCACCTGGACTCGGTCCAGGAGGGGCCCGGGCTCAACGACAACGGCAGCGGGGTCGCCGCGGTGCTCGAGGTCGCGCTGCGGCTCGCCGAGGAGGGCGCCGTGCCGCGGGAGCGGATCCGGTTCGCGTTTTGGGGCGGCGAGGAGGACGGGTTGTACGGCTCGGCACACTACGTCGAGGAGCTCTCCCGCGCGGAGTCCGCCGCGCACGTCGCGTACCTGAACCTCGACGTGGTGGGCTCGCCGAACGCGGTGGTGTTCGTGTACGACGGCGACGGCTCCGACAGCGAGGAAGCCGGGCCCGAGGGGTCGGGCGCTGTCGAGCAGGTATTCCTGGACATCCTGCGCGCCGAGGGGGTCGAGGCGCTGCCGTTCGGGTTCATCGGCGATTCGGACTACGACGCGTTCGTGCAAGGTGGCATCCCGGCCGGTGGCCTGTTCACGGGCGACGCGGGGACCAAGAGCGAGGCCGAGGCACGCACATTCGGCGGACAGGCTGGACTGCAGTACGACGAGTGCTTCCACCTCGCCTGCGACAACATCGAGAACGTGGACATGGCCATGCTGGAGCAAATGACCGAAACCCTCATGAGCGCGACGGTCTCGCTCGGCGGCATCGAGGGCGGCCTCGCCGAGGGCTCGGCGACCGGGGAGGACGCCGGGGCGTCACCATCCGGGCCATCATCGTGATGGCACTACCAGCGCAGGCCACCCGTAGATCCTGACCGTAAGTTGAGTAGTGTGCTGTCTTGGAGAACCGGGCCCGGCGCCGAAACCGGCACTGGCCCCCGCCTACGTCAGGTGCAACAACGTCCGGAATTCACCGCCCGTGGTCGGCAGGGCCACCCGGTCCCCGTCTAGAGCTTCGCGACCTCCACCAGGTGCGGCGCGCGGCAGGCAGCGCTGCCTTGTGGCCTGGGGGTCCAAGCAGCGTCGGAGGACTGGGTGCTGCGGGTGCGGGATGCCAATGGCGCCATTACGGCCCATCGCATCCGATGAAGCTGCACGAATGACCGAGACCGTTATGGACACAGGGCCGGAGCCCGGCGGGGTGGGGGCGCGTTCCGCCGGACTCCGGAGCCTTGGCCGCCTCGGCGCCAGTGTGGTTGGTCCTCGGGATCAAGACTGAGCCTATTTTCGCGTGCCGTGCTTCGAAAAACCTCAGTCCCGCAATTCAATCCCCAAAGCCCCCTAATCGTGGGGAGGGCAGTAAATCCGACGCCTCTTGAGAAGGTGCGCACCTGGCCTTCCAGCCTTGAGGATCGTTTCCCCGCCGCTTGCGCCGTGCACCGGAACCGTCGAACCCGGCTGTTGCCTCTTGAGGTTTTCGCAACTGCTTGCCTGTACGTTTTCATGATCCGGCCGCAGCCGATGCAAACCCGCTGGAGACCATGGCCGAAGTCATGCTTACACGCGGCGAAACACTCGGCACCATGGAAGCGGCCCACGCCGCGCTGCGGATAGAACCCCTGCACGCCAATGCGATCCGGCTGATCCTGCGGGCCTACCTGGAAGAAGGCAACCACGCCGGCGCACTGGACGCCTATCGTGATTACAGCTCCCGCACGCGGACCGAGTTCGGTGTCGCCCTCCCCGCGGACGTCACCGGGATCATTCGACCGCTGCTCATCAAGACTGGATAACTGGAAGCTGGACCGGTTCTTGTCCACCTGAGGAAAACCTCGTCGACCTCTTTGCGACCTGCCTGATGGCGGAACGGAACGTGTCCAACCCCGACCTAGGCTCGCATAGGCGTCGGCGTGTAGCCGTGTGAGGGCGGGGACCAGCGGTTTCAGTTCGGGCACTTCCAAGGCGTCGGATAGCGCACGTTCCAGGGTGGCGTCGTGGACGGGCCTGCTCTGCTCAAGCAGGGCGATACCGCTGAGCGTGTGTTCGGTGTAGATGCCGCGTCGGTCGTCGGCGCAGAGGATGCGGGTCAGGAGGCCGCGGTCTTCGAGGCGGTTGACCAGGCGTGTGGTGGCGCTGGCGCTGAGCGCGGTGGCGCGGGCCAGTTGCTGCATGCGCATGTGCCAGCCGTCCTGGCGGCTGAGCGCATCAAGGACGGTGTACTCCACGACCGACAGCTGCGCTTCGGCCTGCAACGAGCGTTCCAGCTCCATGGAGCTGGAACGCTCGAGTGCGCGCCGGACCGACAATGCCAGTTGGCCCCACACCACGATAACGACGACGGCGGGGCGGCCATAAACAGTGGCTGCTTGGACAACAGAAGGCCGGGCCGTCTTCCGATAGGAGACAGCCCGGCCTTTGTTGATGAAGCGGTACGAACTCTTGACGGATTGTGATGCAGGTCATAAAGTTCCACGATACGGTTTACGTCCGGGCTCTCCGGACGGGGAAGTGGCAGCCATGAGTGCTTGGAACAACGACTTGGGCGATTCCGATCTGGCGGTCCGCAACGCCGATCCTTCCCTGTATAACGAAGATCTCGCTCCGCTGCCGGCGTCTCAGCGGACCTGGGGATGGTTTGCCATCTTCAACGTCTGGTCGAACGACATCCAAAGCCTTGCCGGCTACACCTTGGCGGCGAGCCTGTTCATTACCGCGGGCATCAATGGCTGGTTTGTCTTCGCTGCCATCCTCCTTGCCGGTTTCATCGTGAAGCTCCTCGTCGATCTCAGTGGACGGCCCAGCGTCAAATACGGCTTCCCTTATCCCGTCCTCGCGCGCGCCTCCATGGGTGTGCGGGGCGCGCAGTTCCCGGCGATCGTCAGGGCAGTCGTCGCTGTGTTCTGGTACGGCGCGCAAACCTACTTCGCGTCCACTGCCATCGCCTTGGCGCTCAATGCGGTTATGGGCGATCCTGGCGGAGCGGAGTTCCTGGGCATGAACTGGGTTTCCTGGGTCTCCTACGTGCTCGCCTCCGTGCTGCAGGTTGCCCTGTTCCTTGGAGGAATCGACAGGATCGCGAACTTCCTCAACATCGTCGGGCCTGGCGTCTACGTGGTGATGATCGCCCTGCTGGTTGCCATCTGGGTGCAGGTCGGGTCCGGTCTGCCGCAGGCGGTGGGCACCCTCTTCTCCAACGATGACGTAACCGGCTGGGCTGCCGTGGCCGCGTTCGTGGGAGTGGTGGGTACGATGATCGCCTACTTCGCCGCCGTCGTCATCAACTTCGGGGACTTCGCCCGCAATGTACGCAGCGAACGGGCCATGCGCTTCGGCAACTTCACCGGACTGCCGCTGAGCCTGGCGCTCTTCACCTTCCTGTCGGTGTTCATTACAGCCGGCGCCTACCTCCTCTACCAGGACGGCGAGGGCAACCCGCTGACCAATCCTGCCGACATCGTCGGGCTCGTAGACAACGTCCCGCTGACGGTTTTGGCGGCAGTGACCTTCCTCCTCGCGACGCTAGGCATCAACGTCGTCGCAAACTTCATCCCACCGTCATACTCGCTGTCCAACATCAATCCAGCCAGGATCTCGTTCCGTACGGCAGGCATGATCACCGCGGCTGCCGGCTTCGTCATTGGTGCGCTCTGGGTGGCCGTCATCGCGAACATCGGCCTGCCGCGGTTCGTGGACACACTGGGAGCGGTCCTCGCACCGCTCTACGGCATCATCATCGCCGACTACTACATCGTGCGGAAGCAACGGTTGAACCTGAACGACCTTTACTCCGCGGACCCGAAGGGGATCTACCATTTCACCCGCGGCTGGAACCGGCGGGCGGTGGTGGCCTTCGCCATCGCCGGCGTCTTCTCCATCCTGACTGTGTGGTTGCCGCAACTGGCGCAGCTTAGCGGTTTTGCCTGGGTCTTCGGGGCGGTCCTCGGTGGGCTCTTCCATTGGCTGGCCATGCGCGGCCACGTGGTCCTAACGTCTGCCGACGACCGCTGACGTATACCTGCATCACAACTGACCGGTGGCAGTGAAGCGGGTCGGATCCAGTCCATGAATAACGATGACGGCGGCGGCTGCCGGGCCAACCGGATTGCCGTGCCAGCGCGGGGGCTGGACTTGGGTTTCCCCGCCTCCGCCGTTATCGACTGCGGCGGAGGCGGGGTGACCCTGTTCTAAGGCTTAGCGGGTGGGCAGGTTGTAGTGCTCAGCGACCAACTCAACCGTGCGCGCGTGGATGGCCCGTGAGTGCCCTCCGGTAACCAGCATCAGCTCGTCGGCGCCGGTTTGCTCGTGGAGTTCTTCAAGTCCCTCGGCAACTTCGCTGGCGGTTCCGTGGAGGGTGCGGTCGGTCCATTCGTCGAGGAACTGCCGCTCCGGGAATGTGGCGGGATAGTCTTCAACGTCCTTCGGGTGAAGGATGGAGAAGCCCTGCTGCTTGAACATGCGCATCATGCCCATGGCCGTGGTTGCCGCCTGGCGCCGTGCCTCGGCCGGATCGTCATTGGCGATTGCTCCTACGCTGACCAGGCTGTACGGCTCGTCCAGGAATGTGGAAGGGCGGAAGTTCTCGCGGTAGATCCGCATGGCATTGAGGACGTCGGCGCTGCCGAACTGCAATGCGAAGGCGTACGGCCGGCCCAGCCGCGCGGCCACGTGTGCGGAGTAGATCGAGGAACCCAGGATCCAGACATCAGGGCTGGTCTTCGTCGGCGGGATCTGATTCTGCTCGTCTTGCCAGGGTCCCGGCACGGCGTGCACATGCTGGTAGGGGTGGCCCTGCGGGAAGTCGTTGCCCATGAATCCGAGCAGTTCCTCGATCTGCTCGGGGAACTCGTCGTTCGCCGTGTGGTGCCGGCGTAATGCCATCGCGGTCGCACCGTCGGTGCCGGGCGCGCGTCCCAGTCCGAGATCGATTCGTCCCGGGGCCAGCGTCTCGAGCATGCCGAACTGCTCGGCGATCATCAGGGGCACGTGGTTGGGCAGCATGATCCCGCCCGCACCGAGCCTGATGTGCTCGGTCTCGCCGATCAGCCGGGCCACCATGAGCTGAGGTGACGACGTCGAAGCTCCCGGCATGGCGTGGTGCTCGGACATCCAGAACCGGTGGAATCCAAGCCGGTCGGCCAACTGCGCCAGCGAAATGACATCCTCGAATACTTCCTGCACAGAGTGGCCGACGCCGGTTAGCGCGTTATCGAGCACGGACAGGACGAACGGGGCGGTACCGGACGGGGCTGGGCGATTCATGAACTACCTTACTTCTCACGGATGTAGAACGCTTTTGGCGTGATCCTGAGACTATCCTTTCTTCACGGTAAAAGGCAACTTGTACCGTGACACAATGCGGTGCTCGAAGTTTCTTGCGGGCGTCGCGTCGTGAAACAGCGACGCCCGCAAGACGCTAACTTCCTGGTGGTTCAGGTAATTAGCGGGCCAACGAGGCCGCGGCTCCGTCGGCCGCAGACTCGACCAGGTTGCTCTTGCCCAGCGGCTGCTCAGTCTCAACGGCGCGGGCCCAGTCGTCAGTGGAAGCCACGGCGGCGAAATTCGAGTTCAGCAGGGCCATCAGGGTCGTGTGCACGGTCTTCGCATCCACGGTGCCGGCGCTGTTCGAGATGTTGATGGCGCCGGTCGCGTCCGAGAGGACCTCGGTGTTGAACGCGTGGATCTCGGCGTCGCTGGCGGAGGCGATGATGCAGTTGTTGGTCATGTATCCGGTGAGCGTGATCGTGTCGATCCCGTTCTCCCGGAGCCACTCCACCAGGCCGGTGCCGGGGAAAATGGAGCTGTACTGCTTGACCACGGACTTCCACGCGTCGGACTTGCGTTCTTCCAGCGAGGAGTGAAGCTGAAACTCGGTCATCGTCGGGTTGAACACGGGTGATTCTTCGCCGGCCGAGTGCTGGACGGTGACCACCGGGATGTTCGCCCTCTCCGCGGCGTCGATGGCCGCGGCGATACGCTGGATCGATTCCTCGCGCGGCGGGTACTGGATAGGCAGGAGTCCGGTGAAGTATTCCTGCTGGGCATCAATAACAATCAGGGCGCGACGGGGAGCCGTCATGTCTACCTCCTGGGTGGTTGGTGGGCGCGGTTTTCACGCTCTTCCCCAGTCTGTCCGCCCCGTATTCGTGCGACAATTGGCACAAGTGCATATAAACGATGGAAACAGGCCAACTAGGAGAGGATGGGTTTGCGAATCGCTGTCTACGCCTTCGAGGGCGTCACGATGTTCCACCTCGCCGTACCGCAGATGGTGTTCGGAGAGGTGGCCCGCCAGGGGCTGGCCGACTGGGAAACAATTCTGTTCACCGACGACGGCGATGCCATCCGCACCGCGGAGGGTTACCAGATCGGCGGGCTGGCCGGCCTCGACGCCGCGGCCGCTGCCGACGTTGTGGTCATTCCCTCCTGGGACGAGGACGGAAAGCGTCCGTCGGTGCAACTGGCTGGCGCGCTGCAACAAGCGCATGGGCAGGGCGCCACCGTCGTCGGGCTTTGTCTCGGGGCATTCGCGCTCGCCGACAGCGGACTCCTCGCCGCTCGCCCTGCCGTCACGCATTGGCACGCACTCGACGCGTTCAGCGAAAACTATCCCGACATCCCGGTGGACCGAACTGTCCTCTACATCGATCACGGTGACGTGCTGACCTCCGCGGGCACAGCTGCGGGGATCGACGCGTGCCTGCACATTGTCCGTTCCCGCCTCGGAGCTGAGGCCGCGAACCACGTCGCCCGCAGTCTCGTCGTCGCGCCGCACCGCAGCGGAGGCCAGGCCCAGTACATCGAGCGCCCCATTCTGCACCCGGGAGGCGCCAACCCCATTGCGGAAGCGCTCGACTGGGCGATCGAGCACCTCGGCGACAAGATCAGTGTTGACGATCTTGCCCGCGCCTCGCATATGAGCCGCCGCAGCTTCATCCGAACCTTCCGTGCGGCAACAGGCACGACACCCGCAACCTGGCTTCGCGCACGACGCCTGGATGAGGTCCGGAAGCTCCTGGAGATCACGGACCTTCCGATCGATCAGGTCGCAGCCCAATGCGGGTTCTCGAGCCCTATCACCATGCGGCAGAACTTCATGTCCGCGTATGCCACGACGCCTTCGGAGTACCGACGGCGTTTCAGCGCCCGTACGCCGGCGGCCTAAACAAATAACTTGAGCGCCGGGGTTCCACCGCTTCCACCGTCATTGCCTGTGAGTGCTTCCGAATTCAGGCCATGATCACGACGACGGCTGGGCTGCCTCGGCGGTGAATGGATTGCGGGCTGAGGCCTTGGTTCGTGAACCTTGACCCGGATAGTAGTTGGCGTCAGACTCAGAAAAAGTGTGTCCTTTACGCCTACCAAGGATGGTCACGACCATGAGTGCCTCACCCAAAAGGGACCGATCGGACGGATCGACAGGAGGCGTCCCTGCCAGACCGCCCGGCCGTTTCGCCATCGCCGCTCCACACATTTTCTGGCCGGCGTTGATCATCATCGCCTTCGCGGTTCTAATAGCCATTATTTTTCCGGACGCTACTGAAGGCGCATTGACGTCGGCGCAGAACGGCGTCGTTGCTGTCTTCGGGCCCTACTATTTGCTGGTTGTCGGCTTCTTTGTGGTCTTCGCAATCTGGACAGGGTTGAGCCGCTTCGGTGATATCAAACTAAGCAAGGACGAGGAAGAACCGGAGTTTAAGCTTGTCTCCTGGTTCGCGATGCTCTTCGCCGCCGGTATGGGGATCGGTCTGGTCTTCTGGGGAGCCGCTGAACCCCTGACCTTTTTCGTGAACCCCAAGCCGGGCGTCGAAGGCAGCCCTGCAGAATTGGCGCAGGCTGCCATGACGCAGACGTATCTGCACTGGGGATTTCATGCTTGGGCGATCTACGCCGTGGTCGGCCTTTCCCTGGCCTACGCCATTCACCGCAGAGGACGGTCGGTGTCCATTCGCTGGGCGCTGGAGCCTTTGCTGGGGGACCGGGTCCGTGGCCGGATCGGCGACGTCATAGACATTGTCGCCATTGTCGGAACACTGTTTGGCGTGGCCACTTCGCTGGGTTTGGGTGTCCAGCAGATATCCGCTGGGCTGGTCCAGTTGGGGGTGTTCCCTGAAAGCAGCGATGCGCTGCTTATCGGCCTCATCACGGTTATCACGCTGATCGCGATGATGTCCGTTGTCAGCGGTGTTGGCAGAGGCATCAAATGGTTGTCGAACATCAACCTCGGCATGGCGGGCGTATTCCTGATTTCGATCCTGCTGTTGGGGCCCACGCTGTTTCTGTTCCGCGAGTTTGTGCAGTCCTTCGGGGCCTATCTGCAGGACGCGGTCGGCCTGACATTCAACACCACGGCCTATGCCGGACAGGAAGGCCGGGAGTGGCAGGGCGGCTGGACCGTTTTCTACTGGGGTTGGTGGATGTCGTGGGCACCATTTGTCGGGCTGTTCATCGCCCGCATTTCCCGTGGCCGGACCATCCGTGAATTTGTCCTGGGTGTGTTGCTGGTCCCCTCGATGGTCAGTTTTATTTGGTTCGCCGTCATGGGCGGCACCACCATCCAGCGGGCGTTCAACGACTTTAACGGCGGACTTTTCGACCCGGACGAGGGGATCGTGTCCGAGAGAGTCCTGTTCAGCATGCTCGACGGGTTGCCGTTGGGCGGCGTGCTCTCCGTTATTGCCGTGTTCCTGGTCGCCATCTTCTTCATTACGTCGTCAGACTCGGGCTCCCTGGTGGTGGACATGCTCGCCTCCGGAGGCGAGACCGATCCGCCGAAGTGGAGTCGTGTGATGTGGGCGATACTGGAAGGGCTCGTGGCAATCGCGCTGCTGCTTGCCGGTGGATTGTCGGCATTGCAAACCGGTTCCATCCTGACGGCCCTGCCGCTCAGTGTCATCATCGTCGGCATGTGTATCGGTCTGTATAAGGCTCTCAATGCCGAGCACCAGGTGCTCCTCCGGGCGGAACGGCGTCAGCGGCGGGAGGAACTTGCCCGCGAGGTCAGTGCTGACGTCACCGGCAGCCTTTCCACGAACTTCGACCAGCACTTTGGTGAGCGGATTGATGACCGGATCGAAAATGCCCTTCCTGATGAGGTCGAGACAAGGCCGCGTCCATGGCTGCCGGCCAAGAAACCCCGTCTAAAGAACCGGAAGACCCCGAGGTAGCCGCCGGCTGAGTAGGAAACATACGGTGAGGTGATTTCTGAGTAGACGGACCCGATAATGATCAATGTTCCGTAGCTGTAGACGGAGGCACAACCGATACACACGTCGATCCACAACCACGCCAGCGCGCTGGCCGCTTACCGGGGCTTCAGCTCCCGGATGCGGGCAGAGTTCGGCGCCGCCATCCCGGCGGAGGTCACCGGACTCATCCGCCCGCTGCTCATCAATTCCATATAAACCCACGGGCGAAACACCCGCAGGCTGGTTGTCTCATCGGTGATCCGGCTACCCGGGGGAGCGGCGCCTGCTGCGGCCGCTGAGGAAGAGGTAAGCGCCCGCGCCTGCTGCCAGGAAACCGATGACACCAAGAACGATCAGCTGGGTGCTGATTCCCGTGATGACCAGGGCGAAGCCGGCCACGATGATCAGCAGGCCGTATACTATTCGGGCTCCGCTCCTGTCGGAGGGCCCGTTGTCCTGTAATTGGCGGGCCAGATCCGGGTCCTCTGCGGCGAGTTCCTCTTCGAGCTCCCGAAGACGCCTGCGCTCTTCATCCGATAACGACATCGAAGCCTTCTTGTCCTTGGGTAGGCCGGTCAGGTGGAAACGGCCAACAGGCGGCCGGTACCGGTGTTCGCCTTGAATACTTTGATTCATTATGGCCTCGTCAGGAGAGACTCTCCAGAGCAGGGCAGGGGAACCGGTCAGCCTGTTCGGCGGCGGGGACATGCCTCCACCTACACGGACATGTCGTGCTGCTCGCTGGCGCTGTATGGCAACAACTGCTCTTGTTGCCACTTGCTGGCTGTGGTCATCGGACAGATAAGAGTCCCGAGGGCGTTGGATCCGCCGACATTGACGCCGCTACAGCGTGGACCGCCACATACCCCACCGGAAGGCCATGACGCACGGCTCCCTGACGCCATCCTCTGAAGTCAGACAGATGCTGCATATCGATCTGGATGTTGTAGTGCAACCTTTATCCAAGGGCGATGTGCGAGCCTTTCCGGGCAGGCCGCGGGCCTTGGATAGTGGGGGATTGGAGGGCGTTGCGGCGGATCGCACCATGAGATTGTTGGGAGTGGTTTCACAATGACATCAAGAACCAGAAAAGCAGGTGCCCCTGTTCTCAGGGGCAAGGGACCGGTGGGGGTGGCTGCGGTTGCTGCGGCGGCCCTGCTTCTGCCGCCGGGTGTGGCTTATGCCGGTGTGGCGTCCGGTTTTACCGAGCTGGTCAGCGTTGACAGCGGTTCGATCCAGGGAGATGGTGACAGCCAGGCACCTTCGGTGAGTGCGGACGGGCGCTATGTGGCATTTGTATCGGCTGCCGGGAATCTCGTGCCGGAGGACACCAACGGGGGTCTGGACTCCACGAGTTCCGGTTATGACATTTTCGTCCGTGACCGGCTTACCGGCACGACGGAGCGCGTGAGCGTGTCAAGCAACGGACGCGAAGCCGACGGGGACAGCGGGTTCCTGGGCAATATGGGCGGACCCTCGATCAGTGCCGACGGCAGGTATGTGGCCTTCGCCTCCGAAGCGACCAACCTGGTCAGCGGCGATAAGAACGGTACCGTGGACGTCTTTGTCCGCGACCGGCAGGCCGGAACCACGACCAGGGTCAGTGTGGCCAGCGGCGGAGACGAGACCGGCGGCGGACAGGGCCCGGACATCAGCGCCGACGGCCGGTACATCGCGTTCACCTCGTTCGCCGAGGACGTGGTGCCCGGCGATACGAACTTCGCGCCGGATATTTTCGTGCACGACATCCAGGCCGGTACCACCGAGAGGATCAGCCAGGCACCGGACGGGACCGGGGCCAACGGCGGATCCTCGTTCGCCCCGCACCTCAGCGCGGACGGGAACTTCGTCTACTTCTCCTCGTCGGCGTCCAACCTGGTGCCGGGCATCGAAGGCGACGGCGACACCGACGCGTTCCTGTTCAACCGGGCCAGCGGGGAGATGACCGCGGTGACGGCAGGCCAGGGCAACCCCGACTCCTTCGTGCTGGTGCACGGTATGGCGGACGGCATGAGCAGCAACGGCAGGTACCTGAGCTTCACCACGAAGGACGATCAGTTCGCGGACGAGAGTACCGATACCAACGGATTCACCGACGACGCCTGGCTCTACGACACGGTCACCGGTGACTACACGCTGGTGGGAGTCAACGACGCCGGTGAGCAGGGCGATGAATTCACGTTCGGCGGGGACGTCAGCGACGACGGCCGCTACGTGTCGCTGGTCTCCAGGGCCACGAACTTCGGCGGCCCGGCCAACTTCCGCGAAAACGTCTACCAGCGCGACCTGACCACGGGCACCACATCGCTGATCAGCGCGGCCAGCGACGGCACGTTCGGTGACTTGGCCAGCCTGGCCCCGTCAATGACGCCGGACGGGAAGGTCACCGCGTACGATTCGCGGTCCTCGACCCTGGTACCGGAGGATTCCAACGGGTCGACCAGCGATATCTTTGTCCGCGATATGCGTCCCGCGGCGGATCTTGGCCTGACGATGACTGATTCGCCGGATCCGGTCACCGCCAGGCAGGAGCTTACGTACACGCTGGAGGTAACCAACAATGGCCCGACAGCGGCATCAGGGATTTCGCTCAAGGATCAACTGCCGGACGAGGACCTGGTCTCCGTGACCACGACCCAGGGCACCTGCCTGGAAGAGAAGGTCAATGGCGACATCAGTCTTGCCTGCGACCTCGGGACCCTGACCGCGGGACAAACAGCCACCGTTACGATTGTCGTCATACCGGCCAGGGATGGGACGGTCAGCAACTCCGCGTCGGTGAGGGCAAACCAGCCTGACCCGGACACCGCCAACAACAGCGCGACCGAAACCACGTCGGTGGCACCCTGGAAGTAGCCTGATTCGCAAGCTGTTCCGGTGCCGCCGAAGTCTGAAGGGGCGACGGCGGTGCGGGATCGGCCCGCAACATGCCGGCACCGGCCTTCACCATTGGCCGGGAGGAATTTTGCTATGCGTTGGTGTCGGCGTACTGGGTCGGCCAGCCGTCGCGACCCTTCTGCTGCAGCCATCGGGCCATGAACTTCAGTGGTGGGCAGGCGGGGCTGCAGCTGCGGATGCACCCGGATGTCCGCTCCGTACCCGGGCTGATCGAGGCTCAAACATCGGAGGCGGTCTCGGCGGCGCAGACAAGCTGCAGGAGGTGCCGGCGTTCAGCCTGCGCGCAGGTGGCCGCCTCCATGGCTTCACTCATGTGTTCAAGCTGTTCTTGGACCGCGCTGCCCGTGGGCTGTGTTGGTCCCGTTTCAGCCGGCGAGCGAGGCGTAGAGGACGTAGTTGTCTTCGAAGATGCCGGTGTCGGGGTTGTAGCCGTCGCAGGTGATCAGGCGCAGTTCCGGTCCTTCAGTGTTGCCGTAGACCTCGAGCGTGGGGAACTGGTTCTTCTGGTATTGCTCGCCGCGGTCCACGGTGAAGACCACGCTGGTGCCGTCTTCGCGCTGGACGCGGATGCTGTCGCCCTTGGTCAGTTCCGGCAGCCGGGCGAAGACACCGGGGGTCTGGCTGAGCGAGTTCACATGACCCAGCAGCACGGCCGGGCCCGGATCGCCAGGCGCGGGGGAGCCGGTGTACCAGCCGGCCGGGGCGCCGTCGTCCTCCGGCGGTACTTCCAGTGTGCCGTTTTCCTGCAGGCCGAGGTGGAGCAGTTCCGAGGAGACCCCGATCTTCTCAATCTGCATCGAATCCGGCGCGGCTGCAGGCTCGGCGGCCGGTTCGCTTGGCTTCGCAGCCTCCGCCGGGGTGGAACTGGATGCAGTCGTGGAACTGGAAGCAGCTGCGGAACCGGACGGGGAGGCGGCCGCACGTCCAGCGCCGGACGTGGGGTCAGAAGCGGGGGCGGGCGCCGCCGTCGTTGTTGGGGTTGGTGGTGTTGGGCTGGAGGGCGGCGAGGTGCCGCAGGCGGTCAGGAGCAGGGCGGCCGCCGCGGTCAGCAGTGCTGGTCCGCGGCGGCCTTTTCTACCAATCGTCATGGCTGGTGTGCTGTCCTGCCGTGCCTAGGACTTGGCCATGCTGCGGCGGACAATCCACGTTCCGCCTGCCGCTGCGGCCAGGACCAGGCCACCGCCGAGGGCGAGCATTTCGGTGGTGTTGTTCTCCGTGACTTCCACGCCCGTGTCCGGGGCGCCGTCGGGCATTGCGCCCATCTGGGAGGCGGCGAGCGTGCCGCAGGCTGCCGGCGAGGTCGCGGCCAGCGGCAGCTCGGGAACGAGGTCGCTCATCTTCTCCTGCGCCTCCGCGCTCAGGGTTGCCGGATCCAGGCCATGGACAACGACGACGGCGGTGCCCGCCTCGAGCGAGGCCGCGGTGTCGGCGTTGAGCTCGAACGTGCGGTCGTAGGTGTAGGCGCCGCCCTGGCCGCCGACCTCGAGGGTCAGCCCGGCGTCGGGGCTGGTGTCGCCCGAGGTGGCCAGCGTGGTGCCGATGTGGCCGTAGAAGGGGTGGCCTTCGGTGGTGGAGACCACGCCGTCGCCGTCGGTATCTGCTTCCGGGCCGGGGCAGGTGCCCTGGGCTCCGATGTGGATGTGCTGGACGTGCGGGTAGGGAGCGTCGTTGAAGGTTTCGGCCAGCCCGGAAACATCCATCTTGACGTGGGCCTGGTTGCCGGTGACGTCCACCATGACGGTACCGGTGGCGCTGCTGCCGTTTAGCGCGCCGAGGTTGGCCTGGTAGTGGTCGGAATCGCCGTGGGCCATGGCGGGGGAGCCTGCCAGGGCGACGGCGCCGAGGGCCAGTGCGGGAATGGTCATCAAACGCATCTTCTTGTTCACGAAAGGATCCTCCAGAATGCGGGTTGTCAACGCTCCGGTTGTGGAGCGCATACAAGGCATTCGGAGTGACCCGCACCACGGATTGGATTTTTTTGAAGAAAGTGAAAAATTACCTCGACGTAATGTTGCGGCAACGTCCAACCGACAGCATGGAAAGGGACAAGCAATTGGGGACAGGGAGTCAGAATGAAACGTGTTGGATTGATTCGCACTCTATCTACCGAGGCTCGAGGGCTGCTTCAGCTCCACGGACAGATCCTGCAATCGGCCTTTCCCTTTGCTGTGGTCTCCCGCGCCATTCCGTTCCAGCCCGAGGCGGTGCACGATGCGGAATCCTGCGTCCGCGCCGCACCCAAAGTGGTTGCCTTGGCCAGGGAACTTGCTCCCGCGGTCGACGGCATTATTATCAGCTGTTCCGCCGATCCAGGCCTGGCAGAAGCTCGCCTGGCGGTGGACGTGCCGGTAGTTGGAGCCGGGGCAGCGGGCGCCGCGGCGGCAATGGCCATGGGCGTTCGCATTGGCGTCCTCGGCATAACGCAGGAGGCGCCCGAAGCCGTTGCCTCCGCCCTGGGCACCCGGCTTATTGCAGTTGAATCACCGCAGAGCGTCAACTTCAGTACAGAGCTGTTGACGCCGACCGGAGTGTTCGAAACTCTCGACGCCGGCCACAGGCTGGCGGATGCCGGGGCGGATGTGATTCTGCTGGCCTGTACCGGCTTCACGAGCATGGGCATAGGAAAGGAACTGAACCGGCGGCTCGGTCTTCCCGTAGTTGACTGCGTCTTGGCCGCCGGGGCAGCCCTCGCTGCCGCCGAGTCCGGACGCGCGAGGCCGCCAGCCTCGATAGGCGCAGCTGCCTAGCAGAGGTCGGGCGCAGGAGACGCTCACCGCGGATTCTGCAGGCCGGTCAGCCACTCGCGGGCCATCTTCATCACCTGCTCCGGATCGGTGGTTGTTTCGATCGCAGGACGCCGGGCCCGGCGTGGGCCACGGATGATGCGCGCCCGGAAACCATCGTGGCCGGTTTCCTGCCAGGCCCGGATGACGAGCGTAACGGGAACTGCGTTCCTGCGGGTGCTTTCGTCTGCTGTGCCGGTCATGATCAGCCACTCCCTCGATGCGTTATGTGCTCTTGGGATCCACCGTAGGAAGCGAAGCTATGCCCCAGCTATGAAGAGGCCCTGCCCTGGATATGAGTGGCGGGTTCAGCGCTCGCGGTTCGCGGTTCAGAGATCGGAGTCGAGGGTGAAGCCGCAGCTGCAGCGGTAGGTGCGCACTGTCGTTGCCTCGGGCTCAGGCAGGACCGTTTCGGCGGTCAGAATCATGAGCGGTGCGGTGATGGGGAGATCTGCGGCGTTGACCAACTGCATGGGTTCCCCGCAGTGGACATGCTCGGCGATGGTGCGTGCGAGTGCCTCGTCTTCCTGGCAGGCCGCGGAGGCTTCAGAGGCGGCGGGAGCGGAGTTCCCCGTGCAGCCGCGCCACCGCAGGCCTTCTGACGAAAATGCTTCTACAGCGGTCATACTGATTTTTCCCGGGGCGTAGGCAGGACAGGTCCTCGACGCATTCCGTGGCTCCTTTGTCCGGCCGGCTTCGTTGCCGGCGACAACCTCAATCCTACGGCTCGTGGGTTCCGGGTGACAGGGGCCCCTGGGGTCCGCAACCGTTCCGTAATCTGCCAAGTACGAAAGACAACGGAATCACAACGCCGCGCCGCCCACCGTTCCCCAGATCAGCGCCTGCAGCCAGATCGGGATCAAGTCGGCTCCGACCCCGCTGGCGGCAGGTCAGGATTCAGGTCTTCAATGCGCGGATCCTCCGCGGTCCAAACCTGGAGTATGGCCCAGATAACGGCGGCCAGCGGCACCGAGAGCACCGCACCGATAATCCCGGCGAGGATGGTACCGGCGGTGAGCGCGAACAGGATGACGAGAGCGTGCAGCTTCAGGGCGTTGCCCATCACGATCGGCTGCAGCAGATCGCCCTCCAGCTGGTTCACCGCAATCACAATAATGACCACAATCAGCGCCACTACGGGCCCGTTGGCCACGAGCGCCACCAGCGCGGCGAGAATGCCGGCCACGGTGGCACCCACCAGCGGGATGAATGCGCCGAGGAACACGATCATGGCCAGCGGGATGGCCAGCGGAACCTGCAGGATCAGCAGGGCGATGCCGATGGCCGTGGCATCCACCAGCGCTATGATCGCCGTGCCGCGGACGTAACCGCCCAGAACCTCAAGCGTGCGGGAGCCTGCCCGGCGCAATTTGGCCGCACGCCGTCCACCGAACGGGCGCAGGAAGAAGTTCCAGATCTTCTGGCCATCCTTGAGGAAGAAGAACAGCACGACCACCATCAGCGTGGTGCCGGCGATGAACTCGGTGACCGCCGAGAGACCTGTAAGGGCGCCGGATCGGACCTGCTGGCTGGTGGCAAAATCGATCAGCGCCTCGCGAGCCTCATTGATCTGTGCCTGATCGATCGGCAGCGGGCCGGTCAGCAGGAAGGATTGCAGCTCGTCGAGACCGGATGCGGCGGCCGTGACGAGTTCGTCCCATTCGCTCCGGACCGCCACCACAATCACGGTGGTGGTCGCGGCCAGCAGTACCAGCAGGCTGAGGAAGGCGATTACTGTCGCCAGCGCTCCCGGCACGCCCTTCCGGCGCATCAGGTTCACAAACGGGCCGATCGCCGCGGCGAGGATCAGCGCGATCATCACGGGGATGACCAGCAACCGGATCTGCAGCAGGCCGTAGATGGAGACCGCTACAAGGGCCAGAATCAGCAGGACCTGGGCCGCGCGGCTTCCCGCACGGCCCAATCCGTCCTGCCAAGCCCGTGCACCCGGCGAGGTTCCGTCTTGCCTGGCCATGCTGCTGCTCATGCAGTTCCTCAGGCGGCAGCCGGTTGGTGTTCCCGGACGGCCCGGCGCCGGGCGTTGCGCTGTTCCTGCACGCGCGCCAGCTGCTGCTGGCGTTCGGCTTCCTGCTTGTCGGCGATCAGGGACGAGTGCAGGCGGAGCCGTTCCTCCTGCGGGACCAGCATCAGGTAGTTCGGCAGCGTGGCGATCATGTGCCGTACCTTGGGGCAGAACGGCCGGACCGCCAGGCGCCTGCGCTGCGCGTCGGACAGTGCCGTGGTGATCAGGCTCGAGGCCAGCGCCTTGCCCAGCCGTCCACCGGGGACATCGGTAAAGAGCATCCAGATTTCGCCCTTGTGGATGCGGTAATGCAGGGAGGCCACCACAGCTCCGTCAATGTAGGCATCGAACTGTGAGGCGCCGAAATTGTCCCGTACTACAGGCTTCATGGGGGTGGCCTTTCTCGTAAGCATGCTTTCTATTCCGTAGTTAGAAGCAAAGCATGCTTACTTTCTTGTTGCAAGACAGACCTGTCTGTTTTTTTCGTTTGCTACAGAATTGGTCGCCCGCCGGTGACCGCAATGCGGGCGCCGGAGATGTAGCTGCCGTCGTCGGAGGCAAGCAGGACGTAGGTGGGCGCCAGTTCAGCAGGCTGCCCGGCGCGCCCCAACGGCGTGTTGCTTCCGAAGGATTCCACCTTCTCCGGCGGCATGGTCGAGGGGATCAGGGGAGTCCAGATCGGACCGGGCGCAACGCTGTTCACCCGGATGCCCTTCTCGCCGAGCAGCTGTGCCAGGCTGGCGGAGAAGTTGGCGATTGCCGCCTTGGTTGCGGCGTAGGGTGCCAGGGTGGGGTTGGGCATGTCTGAGTTGACCGAAGAGCTGCCGATGATTGAAGACCCCGGCGCCATGTGGGGGAGTGCCGCCTTGACCAGATAGAACATCGCGTTGATGTTCACCTTGAAGGTGTGCTCCCACTCCTCGTCGCTGATTTCCTCGATCGTCTCGTGAGTCATCTGGTAGGCGGCGTTGTTGACCAGGATGTCGATCTTGCCGAACTCCTGCACGGCCGTATCGATGATCTTCCGGCAGTGTTCGGCCGTATCCAGGTCGCCGGGCACGAGGACTGCTTTCCGCCCGGCTTCCTCCACCAGCCGGGCTGTGTCGCGGGCGTCCTCGTCCTCGCTGAGGTAGGAGATCAGCACGTCTGCCCCTTCGCGGGCGAACGCGATGGCCACCGCCCGGCCGATCCCGCTGTCGCCTCCGGTGATGACCGCGGCCTTGCCTTTGAGCTTGTCCATGCCGCGATAGCTCTGTTCCCCGCAATCGGGCACCGGTGTCATCTCGGACTGGGTGCCGGGTACTTCCTGCTGCTGCTTGGGCTGGTTCATGGCGTCCTCCTGCTGGACTGCTTGATCGGGTTGCTGTCCGACAATAGTAAGCAGACTTATAAGACGTCCGACGGCGGACGTCGCCTTTGGTGTTCGGCCAGCCATTGCGCGCGGCTTGAGCCAATCTTGAGCACGGTCCCAACCTTGAGCAAAGTCTGAGCCGAAGCTTCGTGAAGCCCGGCGCGTTCCTTGAGGTCCGGCCGTCAAAGTAGTCAATATCGGCCGGCGCGCATAACCAAAGCTGATCCGCCCTTCTTGGGGGAGGGTGGAGCAGCTACCAAATGAAAAGCGAAGAGGGTGCGGCCACGTGTGGCCGCACCCTCTTGAGTAGTGATTCAGTCAGTCTTTCTTGAACGCGTCCTTGACCTTCTCGCCGGCGTCTTTGAGGTCTGCCTTGGACTGGTCCTTCTTGCCCTCGGACTGCAGGCTCTGGTCGTCGGTGGCGTCTCCGGCTGCTTCCTTGGCCTTGCCGCCTGCACGCTCTGCGGCGTTTCCGATCTTGTCATCCAAACCCATGGTGTTTCTCCTACGGTCGATGGTTGCTGCCGGTGTATCACCCGGCAGGCCGGACATTCCTAACCCTACTTACTATCGCGGTTGTTCGCCAGCGCCGGAACTTTGCACCCTCGCTGATCCGGGCCGCCGCAACGTTGGCGTAAAACGCATCGTATAACCTGTTTTTCCGCGTGTTTACGGGGCGCAGTACGGTAACGACTATGGTTTTTACAAGTGCCGGTTGGTAGCTTGGACGTATTGGAAAGGGTCCTGCTGGGGAGCAGGACACTCGCACGCGGTGCTCGGGGCGGCACCAGTTGGCGTGATGCGGGAACGCGCACCGTACCGCATCACCATCCGCTGCGGCCCTTCATGGGGGAGGACCGAAGCATCGTACCCTGCGGTTTCGCGGGGCATATGAGGTAGAGGTTTGACGTCGAAACCGGTAGGCAGCGAAGCCGCCCGGTGTGACTGCGTACAACCGCTTGGGGGAACAGATGAGGTATTTCCCTCTCCGGGAAACCGGAGGTGAGAGGTCCAGTTCCGCTGTGCCCCGGCACCGCCGGCGCGCAGCAGCCAGAAGCCGCGGAAGTGTCCGCGCGAAATCCGGCCGGCATACCGCGCTGACGATAATGCGCACCGCGCTGGCCACGGCAGTAATGTTCGCCATGCTCGTGCTCGGCTGGCCCGCCGCCGCGATGGCAACGCCCTCTCCCAGCCCCTCCGCCACCCCCTCCGCCACCGCCACGGCACCAGCCGATGACCACGGAGCCGCCAGGACGGTCAAGGAACTCGTGGATGATTCCACCACCCGCGAGCTGAGCACCCAGGCACCTGAGCTCTCCGGCATCTCGCCGTCGCCCGCGCCGCAGACCTCGCCCACTGCTCCGGACACAACGCCTCCGGCGGAAACAACCACTCCGGACCCGGCTCCGGCAGGCACCACGCCCCCTGCCACGGATCCGACAAAGCCACCGCCAACAACGACGACGCCGGAAGAAGTCGTCCCGACCACGCCTCCGCCCACCACAACGCCGCCGGTCGTCAGCCCGCCGCCCACTTCGGTGGAACCGCCGGCCACGGTTGATCCGCCGGCCACCGGGGGAACCACCACGCCCCCGCCCGCCACGGACGGCGGCAACGTGGACATTCCCGTCCCGCCGCCCGTCGACGAGATCAACCCGGGCACGCCCAAGGAAACCGAGGCCCCGCCCGCGGATACCGGCGAAGGCAGCCCGGACACCCCGGACAACACCAACGGCGAAGCCGCCCCGGAAACCCCCGGCACCCCGGACGGCGCAGGCGAGCCCGTCGCGGTCGCCCCGAACATCACCGTCGTCGAAGGCAAGCCCACGCCCAAGGAAGACGCCAACGGCAACAGCATCGAAAAGCCCGAGCCCCGCGACGACGACGATGACAATGACGGCATCAAGAACGCGGACGTCCTGGTCAACGTGAACTGGCAGGTCAACGGCCGCTCCGCCAGCCACGAGGAGGTCAGCAGCCTCGGCGTCAGCGCACACCTGATGCTGGCCCCGGGCTCGGTCAACGGCGCGCAGTTCGGCGTCCCCGCCATCGGCTTCGAAGATGGCGGCCGCGTCACCATCAAGGAGGGCTTCTCGCCCGGCCAGCAGTGCCGGCTGCTCTCGCGCTCCCTCGCCGGCAAGGCCCTCCCGGACAGCGGCGCCACCGTTGCACTAAATGCAGGCGTCAACTCGTTCACCATCACCAACTCCCTGGACTGCAGCAACCAGGAAGGTGACCTGCAGCTGTTGAAGACCGCGGGCACCCCGGTCCCGAGCGAGGCCGGCAGCTGGAGCATCAGCTACGACATCACCGTCACCAACACCTCTCGCAGCTCGGACAACACCTACAGCCTCTCGGACACGCTGGGCTTCGGCCCCGGCGTCACCATCAAGTCCGCCACCTGGACCCGCACCGGCGGGGCACCGGCGTCGGGCTCCTGGGCCAGCCCCGATGCCAACCGCACCACCGTCCTCGCGCCAGCCGGCACCGTGATCGGCCACAGTCCGGACGGCAACACCGTCCACACCTACAGCGTGCACGCCGTGGTCGCCGTGCCCGACGGTACCCGCGCCGCCCACCTGGACTGCCGGATCGACAGCGGCAGCGGCACCGGGCTGACCAGTTCCGTGCAGCTGAACGGGCTCAGCGCCAAGGCCTGCCAGCCGTTGCCCGTGACCCTCAAGGCCACCAACAGCTGGAACATCAACGGCACCGTGTACGCCGGCGGCAGCCAGCCCGATGGCTTCGCGGCCGAGCTGGTCCTGCCGGACGGCGGGGGAGCGCCGGCCCCGGGCAAATGGGGCACGGTTTATGCGTACGACGCCGGCACCCGCCTTGCGCTCGGCGCCAACCTCACGCTGCCGGCCGGCTGCGCCGTGGCCAACTCGGACGGTCTCGGCAAGATCACCAAGCTGATGATCGCCAACGAGGTCGCCGTCACCAACAACATCGACTGCCAGCAGCAGCTCACCCTCATCAAGGCCGTCGGCCCGCGGCCGCCGGCCGGCATCAGCCCGGATGACTGGAAGCTCTCCGCCACCCCGGCCGGTGGCGAAGCCGCCACCGTCGCCGGCGCCACCGGAATCGCCGGCAGCGTGGCCGCCGGCACCGCCTACGACCTATCCGAAACGGCCGGCTTCATCGGCGGCACGGAGTTCCTCGCCAGCGACTGGTCCTGCGAACTGGACAGCGGCAGCGGCACCCTGCACCAGGACGGCACCATCGTGGTCCCGTCCTACGGGCAGAGCATCGTCTGCGCCATCGTCAGCAGTTGGGAAGCGCCGGCCCTGAACGTCACCAAGTCCGCCCGCGAGCCGGTCAAGGTTTCCGGCGCCGGGGAGGGCGTCTGGGACGTGGTGTACGAGGTCTCCGTGGAGAACCCGTCCGTGGTCGCCGGCGCCACCTACAACCTGACCGACACCTTGGACTTCGGCGCCGGCGTGGACATCCTGAACGCCCGGTGGATGCTCTTGGGAACATCCGACGGCGGCGAATGGCCTGATCCCGAAACGGATCCTGCCGCTGTGCTCGCCACCGACCGCAGCCTTGAACTCCTGGACAGCCACCTCTACCTGGTCAATGTGCGTATCAAGCTGGATCCGAACATTCCGGCCGAGCAACTGGACTGCGTGGCCGATGCCGCCTCGGGAACCGGGCTGCGGAACACCGTGCAGCTTGATGAAGAGGGCCGCGGCAGCATCTGCATTCCGGCACCCAGCGGGGAGCCGGTCTTCACAGCAGCGCCGGAAGCTGACCAGCCGGGAGCCAGCGCTCCTGACATCGAACGTGCGGAAGCGGACCTCCTGCCCATTCCTCCGCTCGGCGGCCAGACCGAAGCACCCGAGGCAACCAACGCCAACGAGGACCAGCAACCGGCCAGCCCGGGGGAGTCACAGACCGAGGCTGAGCAGCCAGTGGCAGCAGAGGGCATGATGCGACCGCAGCTGCTCCAGCTGGATCCCGCGTTCGCCCTGTCTGAAACGGGAACTCTGTCCGCCATCGCCGCGGTGATACTCCTGATCGGCGCGTACGGCGCAGTGCTCTTTGCAGCCCGCAAACGCTCCTGAACTTGGCCGTGAACAGGCAGTTCACATGTTGCTCGCCTTCCCGCAATCTTGACGCTAGGCAGCAGGCCGAGCAGTGGCGTAGGGTGGATTCACCCTCGCAGGGGGCACTCCGGGGAAGCATCGAGCATAAGGAGCACGAATGTCAGGCAAGCCCTACCTTTCGCCGAAGGAAGCCTTCCCCGCGCACTTGGAGACTCTCTCCCGCGAGGAGCTGGATCTGCTGGCGCAGCAGCTGCAGGAGGAAGTCTTCCGGGAGTGCAACGCGGGGGCGGGTGAAGCCAACCCGGAAACCCTACTGCGGCAGTCGCTCGTGGAACTTGAACTCGCCGCCCGGGACAGCGACGGCGAATAGCCTCCTGCCTCGAAGCTGTACGGTCATATTGCCGTTGGCCCAACTTCGGCGCGCAGAAGGTCAACGCTTCGCGTATGTGTGAGGCGGATCGATTCCGCAACAACGCCCTCCGGTGAACCCGTGCGCTCCAGCGCATTGCGCTGCTGCCGGGCCCCGGTTCCCCTGCCACGCAACTGCCCATACAGCCGCCGTACCTGCGCCTCATCCCCGTTGTCAGCAAGCGCCTCCCTGACGTGCTCCAGCAGCATGTCGAGGACGTGGGAAGCCTTGCAGGGCCTGCCCGTCATTGGGTGCAGTAGATCGCCTTCGATTCCCCACCTGCTCGCCTGCCAAGCCGCGAGCCGCAGGATAGCAACGGGTACGGGGTCCGGAGCCTTGCCCGACCGCCAGTCCCGGGCGGCCGTCGCAACCAGGGCCCGGGTGAGGGCGGCGATCAGCACGGTGTCGTCGGACTCCAGACAGACATCGTTGACCCGGATCTCCACCGTCGGGTAGTTGTTGGACAGCCGGGCGTCAAAGTAGAGCATCGCTTTATCAAGTACGACGCCGGTCGCCAGCATCTGCTCGATCGTGCGGTAATAGGCAGACGCCGAGCCGAAGATGTCCAGCGGCCCGGTAGATGGCCAACGCGACCAGGCTTGGCCGCGGAAGCTGGCATAGCCGGTATCGATGCCCTGCGAGAACGGGGAATTGCTGGCCAGCGCCGCCAGGACGGGGAGCCAGATCCGGATGCGGTCGAGGACGGCCACGCCTTCTTCATCCGAGTCCACACTGACGTGGACGTGGCATCCGGACGTCAACTGCTCCCGGGCCGTCAGCCCATAACGCGCGATCATGATCCCCACACGTTCATCGGGTGCGGGGTGGGGGACCGTGGGCAGGGGAGCCATTGCCAAGGCAGCCGTCCGTACACCAACGTCCTTGGCACACTCATCGGCAAAGGCTCTCCCCGTCCTGATATCAGTAGCCAAATCCGCGAGGGAGCTGTGAGGCCTGCTGATGACTTCGATCTGCTCCTGCTGGAATTCTGTTGCCAGCCTTGAACCGTTGAATTCCGGAAGTGACGGATCAGCAGAAATGTCCCGCACCGTGTCCGGCAGCCCTTGCTGGTAGCAGTCCATCAGTGCAAGGGCGAGCGGCACCGCGTGTCCGCTCTCGGGGTCCACCAACAACAGTTCCTCTTCGACTCCGAATGTACGCATGCAGCCCTGCCGTTCTCGTGATTGATGGATCAAGACTCGGATGTCAACACTATGAGCCAGGCAAGGCCGCGACAATGTGCGCCGGTCGATTGGCTGCCTCACCCGGGCACCGCGGACTCCAAGGTTTCGCCAACCACTCGTTGCTACAAATAGAGCGTCTCGTCACCATCCAGAGAGGTCCGGTGTGCACGTGGTTACTGTTCCCATCACCAAGTCCGTCCGCCGGCACCTGAGCGCCGGCTCAGTTCTGCGGACGTCCGACGCCATCGCCATCACTGCCTCGGTTGCTGCCGGCCTGTTCCTGGTCCCCGTGTCCGGAATAGGTGCTGACGGAGGCTCCGGCTGGGCTGCCTTCGTTCTCGGCTTCGCGTGGTTCTGCGCACTGGCCCTGACCTACCGGAGTGACATCCTGTTTCCACGCCGGGCAATGGCGGAGTGCTGGAGCGCAGCCAAGGCAACGTTCTGGGCCTTCAGTTTCTTCGCCGCGTGGGTACTGCTGGTCGAGATCGACGTGGCTCCCGGGCTTTTCCTGATCGCCCTGCCGCTCGGTGGCGCGTTCCTGATGACTGCCCGCTACCTGCTGCTACGCGAAAAGTCACGGGACCTGGACTGGGTTGATCGTGCTCTCGCTCAAGCCAACGTGAAAGGGCCCGGCGACTCGGAATGACCGAAGGCGGAGCCAGACGTTAGAGTTCTGGAATGATCCGCATTCTGACCATTTGCACCGGGAACGTCTGCCGCTCTCCAATGGCGGAGCGGTTGCTGCAGCAAAAACTGGACCAAGTCCGCCCAGGCGTCTTCGATGTCCAGAGTGCCGGCATCCAAGCCCTCGTCAATTCGCCTATGGACACCCGCGCGGCAGGCCTGCTCCATGTCCTCGGCGGATCTTCTGAAGGTTTTGCCGCCAGGCAACTGCAAGAATCCCATCTGGCAAACGTCGACTTGGTGCTGGCCATGAGTATCGAGCACCGGGACCGGATCCTCAACCTGATGCCCCGCCTGTTGAAGCGGACCTTTACGGTGCGCGAACTCGCCCGGATGATCGATGCTCTCGAAGCAGACCCGGACACGGAAATCCCCGGCGGCACATCTGACAAAGAAGTCGAATACCGGTGGAAGCGACTGCCCCACCTAGCCGCCCTCAAGCGCTACCAGGCCCGCGCTGTGGACCAAAACGAAGACGAAATCGTGGATCCGTACCGCCGTGACGACACCGTCTACCAGCAGATGGTCAGGGATCTTATACCTGCAGTGGAACGTTTGGTCGAATTCGAAGCGAAGATTACTCCCGAGCTTAGATAAACCCTTTGATCGCCCGTATACTTCATACGGGAATGGTCTGTCGGGGAAAGGCAGGCATCGTAGGGGGAGCTTCAACTTAATGCGTACAACCGTCGAGGAACCGAGTCACGACATCAGGGAACACATTCGCACCGTGGAACCAGAACAGAAAACGGCCGATCCACTGCCGGCGCCATCACCGATGTCTGCAGGTACGGCTGGGCAGGACCGAAGCTGGGGTAGATGCCTCAAGAACAGACTGGTTGTGACTGACACGCTGGTTGTCGCGACCTCCCTGTTCCTGGCCCAGCTTCTGCGCTTCGGTGTCACAGAGCAGGAACTCCAGCTGGCTGGCGCCGCTCAGACGTACTCGATGGTTTCGCTGGTTCTCGGCCTCATGTGGCTCGTGGCACTCATGATTACGCAAAGCCGCGCCCTACCGGTCCTCGGAGTAGGAAATGACGAGTACCGACGCGTTATCAACGCAACCATCGGAACGTTCGGCGCCTTCGCCATCGCCGCCATGCTGTTGAAATACGACGTCGCACGAGGCTATCTTGCCATCGCCCTGCCTGTCGGTCTTGGTCTTCTCCTCCTATCCAGGCATGTCTGGCGCCTTTGGCTGGGCCGGCAGCGATCCAAGGGGAACTATACGGACCGCGCCATCATCGTCGGCTCGGTCTCGGACGTTACTTTCGTAGGAGACAAGATCTTCAAGTCCCCGCAGACTGGCTACCGGCTGCTCGGTGCAGCCATTCGCGGAACTGAGGAATCCGAGGTCACGCTTGCCACGGGCCATAGGCTTCCCGTCATCAGCTCTCCGGAATCCGTCGTTCAGGCAGTCAAGGACCACAACTTTGACACTGTTATCGTCGCCGGCACAGCACAGAACGGACAGCGCTACCTCAAGGAACTGAGCTGGGAGCTCGAGGGGACCAACACCTCGCTCGTTGTCGCCAGCAAGCTGGTCGACGTTGCTGGTCCGCGAATCCACTGGCGGCCGGTCGAGGGCCTGCCGTTGATGAATGTCGAGATGCCGCAGTACGACGGCGCCAAGTTCACCTGGAAGCGCTCCCTCGACGTCGTTGCTTCGGCCTTCGGACTAATCGTCCTTTCACCCGTCATGCTGGCCATCGCCATCGCAATCAAGCTCGACAATCCGGGCCCGGTGTTTTTCCGCCAGGAGCGCGTAGGCATCCAGGGCAGCCGGTTCCACATGATGAAGTTCCGGTCCATGGTGGTCGACGCCGAGGCGCGGCTGAAGGAACTGGCGGAGCAGAACGAGGGCAACGGCACGCTGTTCAAGATGAAGCGTGACCCACGGGTAACCCGCGTCGGTGCTTTCATCCGCAAGTACTCTCTCGATGAAGTACCCCAACTCTGGAACGTTCTGATTGGCGACATGAGCCTAGTTGGCCCGCGTCCACCATTGGAGCGGGAAGTAGCTGTATATGAGCAGCACACCCACCGTCGACTTCTTGTACGTCCCGGCATCACCGGTCTGTGGCAGGTCAGCGGTCGCTCGGATCTATCCTGGGAAGAGAGCGTACGCCTCGACCTCTATTACGTGGAGAACTGGTCGCTGGCAGGGGACCTGACCATCATCATGCGCACCATCAAAGCTGTAGTCGCCAAGGACGGGGCTTACTAAGAACGACGGCGGCGTCCAGACTTACCAGCGAGCGTCACCTTTCACTAAGGTCACCGGAATACGTATAGGCTCCGGATTCTCTGGAACAGAGGAGCCGGAGCCTTTTCCTATGCCAACATGCGCGACGGGCTTTCTAGCCTCTCACAAGAGTGTCAGCGGCTGGGGAGACCGGTTGCTCCGAGCATGCCTGGCTTAGGTACAGATGAAACTACTGTGCCACGCTGAACAAACAGCGTGATTGAACTCCTCCTGGAAACACTTCGACCCCGGCATCCGAGGACACCGGGGTCGAGTTATTGGTTACGTTCGCGACGGGGAGAAGCTAGCGTCGTGCCGGAGGCACGCGCCGGTCCTGGACCGGTTCCCCGCTCAGCAATGCCCTGAACTCCTCTTCGGACTCCGAACCGAAGTCCGGGGCGGGAGCAGGAACAGGCGCAGCGGCGCGGCGCGGCTGCTTCTGCTTACGGCGGCCGCCCTTCGGTGCAGGCTCCTCTTCGTCCTGCTGGTAGTACTGACCGTAGTAGCCGTACTGGGCCGCGTCGGCACCCTGGGTGGGAACACGGTTGAGGATGGCGCCAAGAACATGGGCATCAACGCGGGCAAGGTTTCCCAGTGCCTTGTCGAAGGCGTCCACCGTGGTCTTGCCGGCGTTGAGGACCACCATCGCACCGTCTGCAACCTTTGACAGGATCGCGGCGTCAGTGACGGGGAGCAGCGGTGGAGCGTCAATCAGTACGGTTGCGTGTTCGGCGAGCTGCCTTAGCATGTCCGCCATCGAATGCGATCCCAGCAGTTCGCTAGGATTCGGCGGAATACGGCCAGCACCGAGGACGGCCAAGTTTGGAACCTGGCCCCAAACCTGCAGCACGTCTTCGAGGTCTGCCTGACCGCTGAGAACGTCGGTAACTCCAGCGCCAGGAACGAGGTCGAACATGCTAGTTACAACAGGCCTCCGGAGGTCGCCGTCTACTACAACTACGCGCTTACCGGCGGCTGCGATGGTAACCGCGAGGTTGGCTGTGACTGTGGACTTGCCTTCGCCAGGAACCGAGCTGGTGACAACAATGATCCGGGGCGGGTTGTCGACATCTACGAAACTCAGGTTGGTACGAAGTTCACGCAGGGCCTCTGACATGGCGTGGCTTGCTCGGTCACTCTGGAACTCAACGGTCCCGGTCTCGACAACCTTACGGCGATCCAGCATCCGCTTATCCACAGGAATGGTTCCGATGACGGGGACGCCGAACTGCTTCTCGATCATTTCCGCCGAACGGATTCGTCGATCCAAGTGGTTGCGAATCAGTGCGTAGGCAAGGCCGAGCATCAGACCAATGACGGCCCCGATGGCTAAGGTGAGTTTGACGTTGGGTGAGACGGGCGAGGTCGGGAGGGCCGCATCTGCCAGCGCGACAATCTGCACAGCAGCTTGCTCTGCGCCAGTGCCGGAAGTCTCGATTTCTTCGACTTGGTTCATCAATGCCGTGACCCAAGCGTCGGCCAGATTGCGCGCGTCGGCAGGGTCTTCGGAAGACGCCGTGATGCGGAGCTCCGCGGTGTCCAAAGGAGTTTCGACTTCGATTCGCTCGATGAGCTGCGCCGGTGTCGTGTCGAGGCCTAATTCGTCGATGACGGCCTGGGCGACAGGACGCGTAGTGGCAACACTGGCGTAACTGGTCGCCTTTGACTTAGCGAGGTTGTCGCCGGCCAAAGTCTGATTGATGTCTTCGCCCGCGCCGGCCGTCACCAGACCCATGGACTGAGCCTCGTAAACAGGTTTTTGCAGGAACGTCCAGCCGAAGGCCAGCAGGGTTACCAAAAGCGTGATGGCGACGATGCCGCGCCAGTATGTGTGTAGGACCCTAAGGTAGTCCCGGAGCTCAAGCCCTTGTGGCTGCTCTTCGGTTTGGTTCAATTCCACGAGACTCTTGCAGTCCTTCCAATGGCGGTCATCTGGCCCCAAGTCAGCCTAAAGTCTAACGCAGGTTACATGAACGGAAGGTAACGAGGTACCGCGTAGGCTCGTTCGAGTTAAAGATTTCACTCACGGTGCCGCTCTATGCGGATTCGGCGTCCCAGTGGCGCGCTGATAGACTGACTGCCGATGCCTAGGCGAGGGAACTCCATAGATCTTGTGGAGTGTCCGTTATCGACGGTGGCTAGATATGATCTTTCTAGACATTTTCCTGTAGCTCCGGCCATTGAACCGTAGAGAATCCTATTACTCCCAAGGAGACAGATATGTCTGATCTGAAACTGGCTGCCGAAGTCCGCAGCGAATTCGGCAAGGGCGCTGCCCGCCGCGCCCGCCGCAACGAGCAAATCCCCGCAGTGATTTACGGCCACGGCGCAGAGCCGATGCACATCCTGCTGCCCGCCAAGGCAACCACCCTCGCACTGCGTACGTCCAACGCTCTACTGACTCTGGACGTCGAGGGCGAACAGCACCTCGCCCTCGCCAAGGACATCCAGCGCGATCCGATCCTGCAGATCGTTGAGCACGTGGACCTGCTCACCGTCCGTAAGGGCGAAAAGGTGCACGTCGACGTCAACGTCCATGTTGAAGGCGAAGTTGCTCCGGGCGCTGTCCTGGAGCTGGAAGAGTACACCGTAGCAGTGGAAGCCGACGCTACGGCGTTGCCTGAGTCGGTCACCATCAACGTTGAAGGACGCCAGGTGGGCGAGCACATTTACGCCCGTGACTTGGAACTGCCGAAGGGGACCACCCTCGTGATCGAGGCCGACACCTTGATCGCCGCCATCTCGGCTCCGACCGTTGCTGAGGAGACTGAGGGGGCTGAAGGCGGCGCTGCAGAAGCTGCTGCTCCCGCTGAGTCTGCCGAGTAATTCTCCTCAGTGAACAGCAACACCTGGCTTGTAGTCGGGCTCGGGAACCCCGGGCCCGGCTACAGTCATAACCGGCACAATATCGGGCAGATGGTGCTGGACGAACTGGCCTCCAGAATTGGCGGATCTTTCAAGTCCCACAAGGCCCACGCCCAAGTGCTCGAAGCCCGACTTCGTATCGGCGGTCCCAAAGTAGTCCTGGCAAAGCCTCTCACCTTCATGAATCTCTCCGGCGGTCCGGTCTCGGCGTTGTCTAAGTTTTTCGATATCGCGCCCGACCACGTCGTAGCGGTACATGACGAGATCGACATCCCCTTCAACACACTCAAGCTGAAAATGGGCGGCGGAGAAGGGGGCCACAACGGTCTGCGGGACATGTCCAAAGCTCTCGGGACCAAGGACTACTATCGGGTCCGTGTTGGCGTGGGGCGTCCTCCGGGCCGAATGGACACGGCGGACTACGTCCTCAGGGACTTTGGGATCGTGGAGAAGAAGGAACTGCCATTCCTGATTAATGACGCCGCTGACGCCGTGGAGTTGATGGTTGACGAGGGCTTGCTGGCAGCCCAGCAGAAGTTCCATTCGAAGATCAGCTAGACGAAACTGACCTGAACGTCTAGTATCAATTGTCGGGAGTGCGAAAGCCATCCCGCCGAGCGCTCTTGTCGCTCACAGCCTTAATGGCTCCGAAAGCGGGGGCCGACGATGGGCGGCCTCTGAGACTGGGCCACCCCCATCCCATCGTCGGTCCCTTTTTCGTGCCCGGATTCGATTCATCTGAAAGCAAATTAGGCGCTACTCACATGACCGCTGCGGGCCGAACATGGGAAGATTAGGGCAGAGTTGTCTTGCGTATTGCAGGCAACTGATCCTGCCCAGTCAAACAAGGAGCACCCGCAGTGCCTGTGGTTTCCACTCCAACAACGCTGAAGCACTCTGTCGGCGCCATCAATAACGCCGAAGTCCTGCGTATACGCAATGATTTCCCCATCCTGAACCGGGAAGTCAACGGACGCCCGCTGGTTTATCTCGACTCCGGAGCCACTTCGCAGAACCCGCTGAGTGTCATTGAAGCCGAGCAGGAGTACTACGAGCAGCGCAACGCCGCCGTCCACCGCGGCGCACACAGCCTTGCGGTCGAAGCCACCGACGTTTACGAGGCGGCGCGTGAAACTGTCGCCAGCTTCATTGGCGCCCGCACCAACGAACTGGTCTGGACTTCCAATGCGACCGAGGCCATCAACCTCATCACTTATGCTTTCTCCAACGCCACCGCAGGCCGTGGGGGAGAGGAAGCCGAGCCGTTCGTGCTGAAGCAGGGGGACGAAATCGTGGTGACCGAGATGGAACACCACGCGAACCTGATTCCGTGGCAGGAACTGGCGTTCCGTACCGGCGCCACACTGCGCTACCTGCCAGTGGACGACGACGGCGCCCTGCAGCTCGAGCGCGCCAACACGGTGATCACGCCACAGACAAAGATCCTGGCGTTCACCCACGCATCCAATGTTTTGGGCACGATCAATCCTGTTGAGACACTGGTGACTATGGCCCGAGAGGCAGGGGCCTTTGTTGTCCTGGACGCGTGCCAGTCCGTGCCGCATTTACCTGTGGACGTGAAAGCGCTCGACGTCGACTTTGCTGTCTTCTCCGGTCACAAGATGCTGGCTCCTACTGGCATCGGCGCGCTCTACGGCAAGGCTGAGCTGCTCAACGCGATGCCACCGTTCCTGACGGGTGGCTCGATGATCACGACAGTCACCATGGAGCACGCAGCGTACCTGCCGGCACCTACGCGTTTCGAAGCCGGAACACAGCGGATCTCGCAAGCAGTGGCACTGGCGGCGGCCGTGAATTACCTGCAGGAAACGGGCATGGACCGTATCCATGCATGGGAAGTTGAGCTCGGACAGCGACTCGTCACCGGCTTGGAGCAGATAGACGGCATCCGGGTCCTAGGGCCGAGGGCCGGCTCCGAGCGGATCGGTCTGGCCGCCTTCGACGTAGACAGGGTCCATGCCCATGACGTCGGCCAATTCCTAGACGACAAGGGCATTGCCGTCCGCGTGGGCCACCACTGTGCTCAGCCACTGCACCGCCGGCTCGGCCTGATAGCCACCACCCGGGCCAGCACCTATCTGTACAACACCACGGACGACATCGATGCCTTCCTGGAAGCCGTCGCCGGAGTCCGCCCGTTCTTTGGAGTGAAGTAAGTGAGTTCCGAGCTACAGCAGCTGTACCAACAGATCATCTTGGAGCATACGAAGCTCCGAAATGGCGCTGGACTAGCCGAGACACCTGAGGGCGACAAGGTGGGGGAGTCGCACATGCTCAACCCCACCTGTGGTGATGAGATCACCCTCCGTGCATCCGTGCATGCAGACGGTGATAAGCGCACGCTCTCGAGCATTAGCTGGGACGGGCAAGGTTGTTCTATTTCCATGGCATCCGCATCAGTCCTTTCCGACATGGCGCTTTCAATGGAAAGAGATGAGCTTATGAAGCTCGTGGATCAGTTCCGTGAGGTTATGCGGTCCCGTGGCAGCATTGAGGCGGACGAAGAGATTCTTGGGGACGCGGCAGCATTCTCAGGAGTTTCGAAGTACCCAGCACGCGTCAAATGCGCAATGCTCGCTTGGGTTGCATTGGAAGAAGCTCTTCTGGCAGCCAATTAATGCATGCCGGTATAAAGAATGCCCGGAACCGATCGGTTCCGGGCATTCTTTATACGTCAGCGTCGACTAGGCATTCTTGCGGCGGGACACTACCACTGCGGTAGCACCTGCACCAAGGGCCAGTACACCGGCACCGCCCCAGAGGAGGGCGCTGGAATCCAAGCCGGTGTCGGCCAAGCGATCGCCGTTTGCTACAGCTTCGTCATTGGCTGCGGATTCGTCGCCGGCTCCGGCGCCACCGTTGCTGCTATCGTCGCCCGGAGTGGCCGCACCATCTACGGCGACAACCTCAACCGTGGCGGACTGGACTACGCCTGACTCCTGGCCCTCAGCGGTGAGGGTGTAGGTGCCCGGTTCGCTCAGTGCAATTTCGGTAGCGAATGCGCCGTTTTCGTCGGCTACTACACTGCTGTCGTCAACAACCGTTGCCGGCACGATGACGCCGGTTACACCGGCGCCGAGTCCGCCACCGAGACCTAGGCCGCCAACGCCAGAAGCGGTGGGCTCGGTTTCAAGGGTAATGGTGATGATGATGGTTTCGCCGGGAATGAATCCTTCACCGCTGAAGACGAATGTCTCGCCCGGAGCTACTGTACTGTCGGAAACTTCGGCAACCGGCGGGGCCGGGTAGGGCAAGGCCTGTGCAGCGCCGGCGCCCAGGAAGGTCAGCGATCCGGCGATGGCCAAGGCAGTCAAGGTCTTTTTCATAAGTGATCCCCCGTGGGTCAGATGTATAGGTGCAGGTGTGAAGACAGACTAGCTTTATTCGTGTATGACGCTACATCGATGAAACGATTGAAGCAACTTGGGCAACTGAAAATTCCAACGTTTAACCCCGAGTTAACATTAGGAAGTGCAATTCGGACTAGATTTCGCTGGAGCTACTACTTCTGAACGAGCTTGGACTGTTGGAGTAACGCGCAATTGAGGCTCGTCCGTTTCGTACAAAGTGGAAAATTCAAACTCAACTGTGGTCGATTCTCCAGGCTTGAGCGAGACCGTCAGCCCGCCCACGGGACTGGTCCCGTGACGGTAGGAGCCGAACGACGATGTTTCGCCGTTGACATCTGCCGACGCAAGTAGCCATTCCGACGGGCCATAAGCATAGATATTCGTCCTGATCGTCCCTGGGCTCACGCCAAAGTTGCCACCTCCTGTGACATATTCAGGCAGAGTCTCCGCCGCATCTAAAGGTGCATTGTTAGTCAGCGTCGCCTGAACTGCATAACGGTAGTATCCGTCCGGATGGCATCGCTCAATCAGCTGTATTTCGCGTTCCACGTAGTAATCCATCTTGGCGCCGGTGCCGTCGTTGAAATACACGCCAATTGTCGGCTCATCGGTCAAGATGGAGCCACCGAGCGTCGAAGCACTAATTACCGTCTGCTCATCTTCGAACTCGGACCATACGAACAATCGCTGATCCTCGGCGCTATCCTGTACGGCCTTTAGCATCTGCACAGAATCCGTACTCCCGTCGGTCAAGGCAGCGAAAATGTCGCTGGCAACTGCAGCAAAATAAGCATCTTGAACTTGAGGTTCTTCGATTTCCCGGTAAACGTCGGAGAGCAAGGTCTGGACCACGTTCTCGCTGTCGAGCGTCGTCGGGAGGTCACCCGTACCTACCGGTAGAGAGTCGAGCGAGCTGAGTTCTACCGGTCCCGTGGCCACCAGAAGTTGCGACAAAACAACAGCATCAAGTGCAATGACACCGTCGATCTTCGCCTTCGGATTCTCCTTCTCCCACATTGCTTGCGCAGTAGAGGCCGCAGTCGGGAAGTCGGGAGTGAGGTTGACGTTTTGCATATATCCACCGAGACGGGTGGTGTAAATCTGTTCCTGTTCTTCATCCACTTCCAGCGGTGGCTTGAACCTGCCCAGAGCCGATGCGCTGCCATGGTCTGTGAACGCGATTTGGCCGTCGCTTGTCTTGAGCACAACCAGGGCTCCCGGGATACCACCCGTAGCACGGATCTCCGCGTTGTTCTGAACCAGAACCAGATAGTTCCGGTCACCGTCTCCTCCGAGCATTGCCGGGAGGATTTCCGCCGTCGAGGCCGCGCCATGGAGAGTTCCTTGGACGCCCTCCAGCGCTGACGTGGCCTGGTCAAGCGGCTCCGACAGTTGCGGGAGGAGCTGTCCCTCATCGATCTGGTTGAGGCTTTCATATGCGGCCGAGACGGTAGCGGAAGCTCGTGTTAACTTTGGTGCAAGTTCTCGAAGCGGCTGTAACTCGATTTTTCCGTCTTTGGGGACGAAGGCGTCGAGCCCGCCAGGTCCGATGGAATCCATGAGGGGACCGGCGGCGCCAACCACGACGTCGGCCGCAACTGTGATGTCGGTAACTGCGGAGAAGTTTTGACCAAACCATGGCAACACGCCGGCTGCGCGCCAAAGCGGGTCGGTCCCGGCACCCCGTGCTTCGGCTGTGTGCGTTTCTATCTGTTCCAGATACGCAGCCGCTTCTTTGATATTGCCCTCAGCGATAGCGGATTGCATGGCGGGTACGAGTTGGGTGGTAGCTTCCAGATTGTCTTTGACCTGCATTGCACGGAAGGCCAACCACCCTACGGCCAAGAGGAGTAGTAGCACTAGTGCCGTGAGCGGAAGTACTACGCGAAACATCCGTTGTCGGGACCGTTTGCGCCCATATCCTGACCGCCGCCTTTTCACTGTCACCACAGAGCTTCCTTGACGTGCTTCCGTGGTGGCATCTGCGGCGCCTGGCATAAACGTCCTTTGTGAAAGCGTGAGTGAGACCTCGACAATGGTACCCATCCGGGATGCCGCACCCCAATTGGAGATGTGAACGTTTAGAGGACGTCGGTGTCGCCGCTGGCGCGGAGGGATTCGACGGCCTTCTTGACCTGCTGGGCGTGTTCCTTGGTGGTGATCAGCAGCGCGTCCGGGGTGTCTACGACAACGACGTCGTTAATGCCGATCAGCGCGATCACGCGCTTGGTATCGGAGACCACCATCCCGGTCGAGTTCTCCGCATACACCCGCGCGCCCTCGCCGAGCACTGTCAGGTTGTTCGTCTCCGACGCGGCGTTCAGCCGGCCGATCGCGGCGAAGTCCCCCACATCGTCCCAGGAGAAGTCGCCGGGAATCATCGCCACGTCCCCGGCCGCGGCCGCCGGCTCCGCCACCGCGTAATCGATCGCGGTCTTCGCCAGTCCCGGCCACACCCGGCGGACCACGTCGCGGCGCTTAGGGGTGTCCCAGGCCGCGGCGATCTCCATCAAACCGGCGTAGAGCAGCGGCTCGTTGGTCTCCAGGTGTTTGAGCAGCAGCTCCACCGGGGCCACGAACATGCCCGCGTTCCACGAATACCCGCCCTCGGCCAGGTATGCCTGCGCGGTCTCGGCGTCGGGCTTCTCCACGAACTCGGTCACCCCGAGCGCGTTCGGCGCCGCGCCGATGCCCAGGTTCCCGTTGGTGCGGATGTACCCGAACCCGGTCGAGGGGTGGTTGGGGGTGATCCCGATCGTGACGATGTAGCCCTCGGCGGCGGTATGGATGGCCTCGCGCACCGCGTCCTGGAACTTCTCCACCGGGTTGATCACCTGGTCCGCGGCGAAGGAACCCATGATGATCCGCGGATCCCGGTGGTACAGGATCGCCGCGGCCAGCCCGATCGCGGCCGCGGAGTCCTTCGGTTCGGGCTCGAGCACCAGGTTGTTCTTCGTCAGCTCCGGCAGCTGCGCCAGCACCGCCTTGCGGTGCGCGGTCCCGGTGACCACCATGGTCCGGTCCCCGCACAACGGCTCCAGACGCGAATACGTCGCCCGGATCAGCGTGCTCCCGGACCCGGTCAAATCATGCAGGAACTTCGGCGCCGCCGCCCGCGAAAGCGGCCACAACCGGGTCCCCACCCCGCCAGCCGGAATAACACCGTAAAAACGGCCCAGCACATCCGACTTCTCGGTACCAAGTGTTGTCATGCTTATTCCCTAACCAAGTTCAGGACGGTGTCCCGGACTTTGTCGGCTCTCCGTGTTTCGTGGTGAATTCCACTGCTGCGATGCATGATCAGGCGGCCGTTCTGGCGGCGCTTCTGAGCATAATACGCGCCGTGTAATTGGCGCTATTTACGATCCCGCGGCCGGTTCTTTTGATGTGTTTGATCGCCGTATTGTTGGCTTCCACTTTGCTGGTCGTGGCGTCGCTGACGATGAGGACTTCTATCTCCTGCCATCAGCGGCAGACGGTGCGCCAGAGCCGGTTGGTTTCAGGCTGTCCGGCGCGTTCCACCAAGCGCTGGAGCGTGTCCTTGGCAGCCGCGGCGTCGGCCAGCGAACCTGTCCGCAGCAGTGCACGTAGCTGTTCCTTCACGTCCCAGGCTGCCTTCAGCTTGCCGGTGGGATCATCGACGTCGAAGACTGTCTGCAGGCGGTTCCGGGCACGGTCGGAGAGGGTTTCGGAGGCGCGGAGCAGCAGAAGTCGGTTGGCCCAGACCGGGTCGCCGGAACGGCCACGCCGGCCCTTGGTTTCCTGGGTCAGCCGCTGGCGGACTTCGGTCAGCATGTTATTCCCGAGCATGACCATATGGAACGCGTCGACCGAGACCGCGGTGCGGGGCAGCCACATCCGCAGGGCCTTGCGGAACGCCGCCGACGGGTCGATGGCCACGACCTCCACGCCGAGCCGCCAGTCCAGCGGGCGGGCGAAGAGCCAGTCGCCGACGCCCCTGCTGTCGCGGCCGTCGACGACGCCGAGCACCTGCCCGCTGTCCAGATCCACGATCGTCGTCATCCACGGTTCGTAGCGCTTCCAAGCATTGGTTTCAGGGTCCCTGAAGTAGCGCACGGAGCGTAAGCGGTGTTCATCGATTCCCAGTCTCTTCGGCTGCAGGTTGTTCACGTCGGGTAGTTCGGTCATGGCATTGTTCAGGGAACGCTGCACCAGCCACCACGAGACTCCGAACGCCGCCGCTGTTTCGGTGGCGGCCCGTCCCGAGCCGATCACGGCGGAGACCAGCGCGTCCTGCAACCGGCGGGTGGAACGTGCCCGGCGCGGGACCTCCGCGGTCGACTCAACGAAGGTCTGCCGTGGGCATTCGGGCTCGTCGCAGAAGAATCGGCGCTTGGACCAGAGGACTTCCACCGGGCCGGCGAGGGGAATATCGCGGACACGCTGTTTCCGCCGGGAATGCCGCCGCGTGCCGATCACTCCGCAGGACGGGCAACCGGATTCGATGGTTGTTTCCACGTGGATCCGGCGCTGGCCGAAGGTCAGGATGTCTGCGTTGAGAACCCGGTAATCGGGCAAGTTGAAGATCGCGGTGGCAGCATCGCGGCGCGCGGGAGTAAGCTCGGTCAAGCTCGTAGTTCCTGTCAGTGATGAATGCGTCGAGAACATCCATCACAGCAGGGCTACGGGCCCTTCACATAACTGGCCCGGTACCCGTTTTCACCACCAACCACGGAGAGCCACTTTGTCCAGTTGTCAGCGGCCATGAAAAACTGCCCATAGATGGCCACGAAAGTGCCCGCTGGCGGCCAGTAAAACTGCCCATTCGCGGCCATGTAATCTGCCCACTTTCTTACTGAACCGACCGCGTCTTAAGCGGTGGGGGCCTCTCCCTGGGGTTTGATGACGGTGTCTAAGCGCATCAAAACTGAACCAGGAAGAGACCCTGTATGAAGTCTGACGGAGAAATCATGGAAATTCTTGCTGCCTACGAACTGACCGGGTCGTTCCGTGCCGCGGCCGAGCTGGCCGGCTGTTCGCACCACACTGTGGCCAAGCATGTTGCTGCCCGTGATGCCGGGCGTCCGATCGCTGAACGCGCGGTCCGGGACCGGGTCACGGATGCGTTCATGCCGAAGATCGAAGAATTGGTCGAGCGTTCCAAGGGCCGGGTCCGGGCGGATAAGGTCCACCGGACGCTGCGCCTGCTCGGCTACGAGGGCTCCGAGCGTTCCACCCGCCGCGCCGTCCACCGGGTCAAGGCGGCCTGGCGGCTGGGCCATACCCGCGTGCACCGGCCCTGGATCACGGAGCCCGGGATGTGGCTTCAGTATGATTTCGGCGACGGTCCCCGGATCGGCGGGGTCAAGACGATCCTGTTCGTCGCGTGGCTGGCCTGGTCGCGGTTCCGGATCGTGATCCCGCTGCGGGACCGGACTGCGCCGAGCGTGTTCGCCGCCCTGGACCGGTGCTTCCGCATCGTGGGCGGCGCCCCGACGTATGTGCTGACCGATAACGAGAAAACCGTCACCACGATGCATGTTGCCGGGGTGCCGGTACGTAACCAGCAGACCCTGGAGTTCGCCCGGCATTACGGGGTGAGTGTGCTGACGTGCCAGCCGGCCGATCCGGCGACGAAGGGCGGCGTCGAAGCCTCGGTGAAACTGGCCAAGGCCGACATTGTGCCCACCGACACCAACCTTCTGGCCGAGTACGCCACGTTCGCGGGGCTGGAAGCGGCGTGCGAGGCGTTCATGGACGAGGTCAACCACCGTGAGCACCGGGTGACCCGGCGCAAGCCGGTGGCGATGCTCGGCGAGGAACAGCCCCGGCTCCACCGGATCCCGGACGCCGCGCATACGGTCGCGTTCGGGCTCTCCCGCACGGTTCCCCAGAACACGCCGATGGTCACGTTCGAAAACGCGCAGTACTCCGTGCCGGCGCACCTGCTCGGCGCCCGCGTGTTCGTGCGCACCCACGGCACCGGCATCGATGAACAGGTCATCTTCGTCCACCACGGCCCGGCGGGACCGGTCGAGGTCGCCCGCCACCGACGTGCCCGCCCGGGCAGCCCGGCCATCATTGACGAGCATTTCCCCGGCAGCGGTGAGAAAATCCCCGGCGACTACACGGTCACGGCCCGCACCGCCGCGGAGGCCGAGTTCCTCGCGATCGGCGACGGCGCCCGGACCTGGCTCCTCGAAGCCGCCGCGGCCGGAACAGCCCGGATGAACGTGAAAATGGCCGAAGCCGTGACCCTGGCCAAAATAGCCGGCACCGCCGCGGTCGACCGGGCCCTGGGCAACGCCGCCGTCAACGGGCGCTTCGCCCACGGCGACCTGGCCTCCATCCTCAACGCCGGCGCCCGCCGCACCACCACCCACGCCGCCGGCGAAACCCGCTCCCTGACCCAAGGCACCGCCGCCTGGTCCGCCCTGGGCGTCACCACGAAGAAGGACACCGAATGAACCCCGTGCCCACAACCACCGCCCCGCCGCTGCCGGCAGACCTCGAGCAGCTAATGCGGCAACTGAAAATGCCCCACGCCCGCGCCCTGGCCCCGGAACTGCTCGACACCGCCCGCGCCCAGCGCTGGGAACCGGCCGAAATCGTCAAAGCCCTCTTCACCGAGGAAACAGCAGGCCGCGCCCGCTCCATGCTCGCCACCCGGCGCAAGGCCGCCGGCTTCCCGACCGGGAAAACCTTCGACGCCTGGGACCCCGACGCGTCCTCGATCCCGGCACCAACCCAGCAGTCCCTGCGCACCCTGGAATGGATCACCCGGCGCGAGAACCTCGTCGTCTGCGGGCCCTCCGGGACCGGGAAAACCTTCTTCCTCGAAGCCCTGGGCCAGCAGGCCGTCGAAGCCGGAATGCGCGTCGCGTGGTTCACCCTCGAAGACCTCGGCACCCTGATCCGCGCCCACCGCGCCGATGACAGCGTCACCAAAGCCGTCACCCGGATCCTGCGCGCCGAACTCGTCGTCATCGATGACATCGGCCTGCTCCCGGTCGCCGCGGACGCCGCCGAAGGCCTCTACCGCGTCGTGGACGCCGCCTACGAAAAACGCTCCGTCGCGGTCTCCTCCAACCTGCACCCGGCAGGCTTCGACGAGCTCATGCCCAAGACCCTCGCCACCGCGACCGTGGACCGGCTGCTGCACCACGCCCACGTCTGCCAGACCAGCGGTAAATCCATCCGCCTGACCCAGGCCCTCGCCGGGAAAGGAGTCAACGCCCTGAACTAACCCGAACCGGTGGACGGCCAGCCCCGCAGAACACGACGTGGGCAGATTTGCTGGCCACCACCGGGCAGTTTAACTGGCCATCGGCGGGCACTTAACCTGGCCGCCAGTGGGCAGGAAATACTGGCCCTTGACATCCAGTGTTGCGGTGTCGGTGGCTTCTGCATTCAGGGGCAGGAAGAGTTCGGTTGACGGGCGGAGGCTGAACCGACACGAGCTGTCGCGGGCGGGAACCGATCCGTAGATGTCGGCGCAGGGACCTTCAATGGCGCCAGTCAGAGGGATCTTCACGAGCACTTGGAACTCGAGGATGTCCACTCAGGGTAAGGCCGAACAGGTGGTACGACCCTACCCTTCAAGCGAGCTACTGTCGGATATCTTTTGCGTTCTGTCGATACCACTGCACAGTGTCAGCTATGCCTTCTATAAGGCTGATCTGCGCGTTCCACCCTGCCACAGACAGCTTCGTGACGTCCAACAGCTTCTGGGGCGTTCCGTCCGGTTTCGTCGTGTCCCATTCCATGGCGCCTTGAAATCCGACGGTCTTTGCGACGATTTCGGCTAGGTCTCTAATGCTGACGTCTGTACCCGTGCCAACATTCACCTGATCGGGACCGTCATAGTGCTCCAAGAGGTGCAGGCATGCCGCTGCCATATCATCCACATGAAGGAATTCGCGTCGTGGTGACCCCGTTCCCCAGTTCGTGACTGAGCCGGCTCCCGTTCTAACCGCTTCATCGTATCGACGGATCAATGCAGGCAACACGTGAGAACCCTCCGGAGAGAAGTTATCCCCTGGGCCATAGAGGTTTGTCGGCATAGCCGATATCCACGGTAGACCGAATTGACGACGAACAGCTTGGACTTGCATGATTCCAGCTATCTTGGCGATCGCGTAGGAATCATTCGTCGGTTCCAGATGCCCCGTAAGCAGATATTCCTCTTTGATGGGCTGCTCAGCGAACTTAGGATAAATACATGACGAGCCTAGGAACAGTAGTCTTTCAACTCTGTGTTCGAGGGCGGCATCGAGAACATTAGTTTGAATACGCAAATTCTCGCTAAGAAAATCTAACGGATACGTATTGTTTGCAAGAATTCCACCAACTTTTGCAGCCGCGATGACCACGTAACGCGGTTTTGTTTTCGCGAAAAATGCGAAAACAGCGTCGCGGTCTTTCAGATCCAATTCAGATGAAGTTCGGCCTATAAGGTTGGTGAATCCTTCAGATTGGAGCTTTCGCCAAATAGCTGATCCCACTAGGCCACGGTGCCCGGCCACGTAGAATACCGACTCGCGATTTAGCAGTGTAGGTATGAATTCGACATCGTCACCCGCGCTAGTTGCACTCGGATTCCTCACTCCCATTTTTACTGAGACCAGCTTCCGAGCTGAACTTTATCTATCCAGTGATTGCCTGCATGTTTGAGCGCTTCAATGTCAGCGTCAACCATGATGCGGGCAAGTTCAGGCGTCTCGACTGTAGCTTTCCATCCCAGCTTTTCGTGAGCTTTCGACGCATCACCGATAAGGGCGTCAACTTCAGTCGGGCGTAGATAGCGTTCGTCGAATTTAACAAAATCTTCCCAGTTAAGCCCCGCATGTTGGAAGGAAACCTCAAGGAAGTCGCGCACTGTGTACCCTACTCCGGTGGCAAGAACAAAATCATCAGGCTCATCGACTTGCAGCATGCGCCACATACCCTCGACATACTCGGCGGCATAGCCCCAGTCTCGTACTGCATCCAGATTGCCCATAAATAGTTCGTCCTGCTTACCAGCTTTAATGGCGGCAACCGCACGAGTAATCTTCCGCGTCACAAATGTTTCACCACGACGAGGTGATTCATGGTTGAACAAAATACCGTTTACGGCATACATACCGTAAGCCTCACGGTAATTCTTAGTCACCCAGTAGCTGTACACCTTGGCAGCGCCATATGGGGACCGCGGATAGAACGGTGTTTCTTCATCCTGAGGTGGCGGCGTCGCACCGAACATTTCCGAAGATGAGGCTTGGTAAAAGCGAGTATCAATACCTGCCATACGAACTGCTTCTAGAAGCCGTATAGTCCCCATGCCAGTTGTGTCACCGGTGTGTTCGGGTTCTTCAAACGAGACGCGCACGTGTGATTGAGCGCCCAAATTGTAAACCTCGTCCGGGCGAATTTGTCCGAGCAGCGTGACTAGGCGAGCACCGTCGCTGAGGTCGCCATAGTGCAGAAAGAGTTTGGCTGCCGCATCATGGGGATCCACGTATAAGTGATCGATGCGCGTAGTGTTGAAAGTAGAAGCACGTCGAATAAGACCATGTACTTCATACCCCTTCTTGAGCAGAAACTCGGCTAGATATGAGCCGTCCTGGCCCGTTATTCCAGTAATGAAAGCGCGCTTCGTCAACGCAAGCCCCCTGCCTTGTGATTAGCAAATGATCGGTGATTGGACGGATAGCTCAATCTTTGGAACTAGCTATCCGATTTAACCATGCACTGTACCGAACTATAGCCGTGTCTTGGGACAGCGTCTCAGCGGCATAGCGTCGTCCAGCATCTCCCAGAGCATCTGCTAAGTCCCTGTCTGATCCGAGGCGTTCGGCAGCCTCGAGTAGCTGTATGGGGACATTCGGATCGATGCGGATTCCTCCCATCGAATGTTGCAGTTCGCTGGCAGTCGTACTATCGGCCTCTGTTGCGGCGATGACAGGAAGGCCCGTTGAGAAGTAGGACGTCAGCTTGCTCGGCACAGCCATTTCTCGCAGTCCGATCATTTCGTTGACCAGTAAGATGTCTGCCGACTGGAGCACAGCTGAAAAATCCTCATCCGGTAACGGGGAAATGAATTGGATGTGCCCAACGTCACTTGCCAACTTCTGTATGTGACGACGTTGGTTGCCATCGCCAAGTAAAACAAACCGGACCTTTGAATCTCGTTCCTCAGCCAGCTGCGCGGCTTCGACTACGTTTTCGAGGGCTTGTTTTACACCCATGTTGCCTGCATGGAGCACAACTATGTCTATGTCGGTCCATCCGTAACGGGAGCGGATTGACCTTCGATCGATTTGGGACTTCTTCTTGACGTGCGTCCAATTTCTAATTACTTCTATTTTGCTGGAAGGGACGTCCAAAGAAGAAACGGCGTAATTCTTGAATCGATCATGGATCACGGTGACGCACGTTACAGAACGAAACACCAAGCCTTCGATCTTTTTCATGAAATGAGCTGCAAGTGAGCCTCCTGCACCCGTTTCTTGCAAACCCCGGCTGTATATGTCTTGAACCCACAGCCCGGTCGCCGGCTTTTTGACTCCGATACGAGCACGGACCAGCGCGATTGCGGACGAGAGTAAAGCAGGCGAGACGACAAGCAAAACATCAGGCTCCTTCCAGTTCACGAAGAGCAGCCTGATGCCAAAGCTGAGCTCCAAATGCATCCTGGTGAAACTGTTCACATTGCGGGGAATGAAGTGGCGCAGCCTCAGAATATTGACTCCGTTGATTTCCTCAACCTGGGACCAACCTGAGTAACCGTCTCGTAACTTCCACTCTGGATAGTGAGGGTAACCTGTGATCACATGGACGACATGACCTTCGGATGCCAAACTTTCGGCAAGTTTTGTCGTATAGGGGGCTATGCCAGTGGCCTCGGGCGCGTAGTTAAGCCCGAGGACTGTAATTCGGAGTTTCGTTCCATTCACACATGTAAGAATAGACGGGGTAATTAGTACTACTGGGACATGCGGGGACCATGACGGGACATCTTAACAATCATTCGCAGGAGCGAGCCGACGTGCCGGTCATCGACTTGTCGGCCGCGCCCGGCGAACAAGAGGCGTGGGACCGTCCGAAGTTCTTGATTTACTTGTGGTCGATCTTCGAGCTGCTGGTTGTGTCGAATCCTTGGCAGATCAGCTCTAGGCTGAGAATTATAGTGCTGCGAATGTTCGGGGCGAGGATTGATGAGGGCGTGATTTTCCGCCCAAGGACACGCGTGAAGTTTCCCTGGAAACTTCGTGTAGGGGCTCGTTCATGGATCGGTGAAGGAGTCTGGATCCATAATCAAGATAATGTGTACATAGGCCAGGACGTCGTATTGTCGCAGGATGTGTTTCTTACTACGGGAAGCCATGCCCACCGTCGAGATATGGCTTTAGTGACCAGTCCGATACACATAGAGTCTGGTGTTTGGGTTACGTCCCGTGCAATGGTGCTCGGCGGTACCAGAATTGGAAAGTCGGCGCTGATAACGCCAAATTCGGTAGTTGGGCCCAAATCCACGATTGGATGTGGCTTGATTGCTACTGGCATACCAGCCAAAATTGTCGGCAGTCGATTCGCGAAGAATAGTGAGAAGTAGATTGATCACTAAAATCAAAGCAAGCGTCATTATACTCACTAAAAACGAAGAACTTCATATTGAGCGAGCAGTGGCAAGTGCGTCAGAATTTGACGAAGTTCTTGTTATAGATTCTTCGAGTAGCGATAGAACCCAAGAGTTGGCCTCCAAGGGCGGCGCACGTGTAATCCCTTTTGTCTGGGATGGTGCTTATCCCAAGAAGAAGGAATGGGCGTTGCAGCACGCCACCCATGATTGGGTCATCTATCTAGATGCTGATGAGTTCTTCTTACAGGTACTGGTCGACGAGATTAGAGACGCCGTGAGCGAGCCACAACTAGCGGCCTTTGAAGTCCCGATCCGTTATCACTGGCTTGGTAAGGAACTTCAGCATGGCCACCGTGTTAGTAAGCGGATAGGGATGCGCCAATCTAAGGCCTGGTGGCCACGGCCGAACGATCTGCATGTCAAGAATATGTGGGAAGTCGAAGGACATTATCAACCACAGGTGGATCCCGGGCAGGGAGATGTTCGTCAGCTCAAGAATCCACTAGGCCACATGGATGAAGACGGTCTGTACGATTATTTTGCTCGTCACAATCGTTATAGCGATTGGGAAGCTCATATGCTCACGGAGAATGACAAAGCATCACTGCAGGCACGAAGTTACTTGGGGCGATTGGCTGCGAAGCTACCTGCAAAATCCATCATATTCTTCATATACTCCTACATAGTCAAACGCGGGTTCCTAGACGGCCGTCAGGGGTTTAGCTATGCTGTTGCTTTGTCGTTTTACTATTGGCAAATTGGACTGAAGAGTCGGGAATTGAATAGAGAAAATGGCCTGTAAAATTCGTAAGATAGTCCAATTCGTTAACACATTGTCCGCCGCCGATGGTGGACCTGCACGGAATTCGTTTGAGCTCAACTTGTCCCTTAACAAGGAACGCGACCTGGAAGCACAACTGATCTGGATGCGTGGGCCCTATGAGGAGTCGGTCCTCAAGTCTTATTCGGGTGAAATTGGCCCTCTACCAGAATGCGCACCTCGAAAACTCTCCTTATCCAGCAAAAACGGCCAGCGTCTCATATCGTTACGCCAACTTATAGGTCAGTTACGAGGAACCGAATCAGCTGTTATCCACGGTTATTTTTTGCCATGGGTCCCGCCCGTTGTGCTGCTCTTGAAGTTAATGCAAATTCCCTGTGTTATTGCTCCGCATGGGTCTCTGACTAAACATCAACAGAAGTCCTCCGCTGGCAAGAAGCAACTGTTTGAGGCAACGGTTGGATGGATTGTACGTAGACAAATTTCGGGGTTTGTCACCGGATCTGAAATTGAGGCGACGGAGCTTAGTGAGAAGTTCCCGCGGGTTCCCGTCGAGGTTGCCGGGGTGGGTACAAGCTTGCCCGCTGAGTATCGGAAAGGTGGCGAGTGGGGCAAACCGCTTCGTCTTCTGTCGCTCTCCCGTATAGCTCCTAAGAAACGTATCGACCTTTCGATTCAAGCCCTATCGAGACTCCGAGAAGTGGGTATTGCCGCGGAACTGGACGTGGTTGGAATAGGGGACCAATCACTCGTGCGTGATTTACAAAATCTTGCGGTGCAAGAATCTGTTGACGATGCTGTAATCTTTCGCGGTCAACTAGTAGGGGCGGAGAAAAAGGCCGTATACCTCGACGCAGATGTCTTCCTGCTTCCAAGCGATGATGAGAATTTCGGCATTGGGCTTGCTGAGGCGCTTGCGCATGGAGTACCCGTTGTAGCGAGCAAAGGCGTGGCATCGGCACGCTATCTGAGTTCGAATGCCGGCCGCGTAGTCACACTTCCGTCTGGGGACGATTTAGCAAATGCCATTAAAGACCTAGTGTGCGGCGCTACTGCCGAATCTAGGCGGTTAGCCGCGCGAGTTTGTGCTGAAGAAAACTATGCTTGGGAGACGGCGGTCACTCGTTGGCGTCATGCCATTGACAAACTAAGCATGCACTGAGCTGTGGAAACTCCATGAGGGGCATAGGTAGGGCATTAATCGTCCGAATCCTGACATTTCCAATCACCGCCTTGGCCACGCTCGCCACTACAGCGATTGTTATACGCCATACAGATTCCATAGTCTATGGCGTGATTATGCTGATATCGAGCTTGTTCTTGTTAATTCCTTTTGCAGATCTAGGCACAGGTGCGGTCGTAATTAATGTCCTATCCGAATCTGGTAGTTCCCGGAAGTATCAGCTTGAGAAAATTGCCGCTGTACTGAGACTCCTGACTATCTCGGGACTCTGCATATTCTTGGTTGCCATTTCCGGTTCTTTGCTTTGGTCTTGGGCTGATATTTTAAGTGCAGAAGGCTATTCATCATCCGGAATTGATCACGCCACCGCGGTTAGCCTGGCGTTGTATGGTTTTTCCGTGCCTTTATCCATTGGGCAACGCATACTAATTGGATTGGGACGGAACGATATAGCGCTGGGTGTTTCGGCAACCACGAGTGTTTTTACTCTGATTGTTACAATTGTCTTAGCGGGTCTGAATGTGGATCAGCTCTTTCTTGCCGCTGCTGTACCTGCAGGTATATTCCTGTCCCAAGCAATTTCTTTTATATTGGCTAGTCGACGATTGCAATTCAATTTGCTGAAGCTTTTGGTGCGTAACAGCAGTCCGCTGAGGGGCATTATTAATACCGCTGCCCCGATGTTGTTGCTGATGATTGCGCTACCTATAGCGCTTCATTCACATCGAGTTATTTTATCCTATCGTTCCTCCGACATTGAACTGTCGGAATACACCCTCGCCATGCAGCTTTACTCGCCTCTATGGTCTTTCGTTTCCGCTGCTGCTATGTCTCTCTGGCCTATCTTTGCAAAACATCGTGAAGATCCATTATCCTCGCGACGTATATTTCGATCGACATTTGGATTGTTCAGTTTAGGTGGGTTTGTTGCCCTGATAGGCTTACTGGTTTTCGGGGAATGGATTGCAGATATAGTCTCGGCCGGAACGATATCTCTCGGACTTCCTCTACTCCTATCTACTGGCGCGCTTATTCTGGTCCAAGCGATGCAGCAGGTTCCAGGAATGTTTTTGACGAAGGCGAGCGGATTAGCCTTCCAAAGCGTCGGAGCGGTCTCGGTTGCTATAGTGGCAGCGGTCGGCTCATGGATGCTTTGCCCCTTCTTGGGCGCTGTTGCGCCCGGGCTCGTTACAGCAGTAGCTGTTTTGATGTTTCAAGTGACGCCAGGATTGCTTCGCGCCCAAAGCGAACTGAGGCCGGGACAATAAGATCAGCCGGCGGCAGCCTCATAGATGTTCTGCAACAGATTTGTTTGAGACTCGATGTTGAACTTTTCAACTGCACGCAAACGTCCGGCTTTCCCCATCTGTCTCGCTGCCGAAGGATCGGTAAGGAGGGCGTTCAAATTGTTGGAGAGTGCCACAACGTCTGCTTCCGCGCACAATAGGCCCGTCGTCCTATCTTCGACAGCTTCCCGAACCCCACCGGAACTGTAAGCAACAACGGGCAGCTCTTGAAGTGCCGCCTCAACGTAAACCATCCCGAAACCCTCGCGGGTGCCCGCTGAGCTTCTCTTAGAGGGTCCACAAAAGATTTTATGCCTAGCTAGTAATGTTGGTATTTCCTCTGTAGGCCTGCGTCCGGCAAAAGTTGCCTGTACGCCCAGTTCCTTGGCCAATCGTTCGAGACCAGGTTTCATGGGACCGTCACCGACTATGGTTACGGGAGTGCGTCGAAGCTCCGCCGCTGGAAGTAATGATACCGCTCGTAGTAGGTCTGCGACGCCTTTGATCTCTATCAGGCGCCCAACGAATATAATTCCATGACGTCTGCCCACTGCCACAGGTTCACGGATAGGAGTTCCGGTGTACAGGACTTCGATCTTTTTATGCGGTGCTCCGGAACGCATGAGATTGTCAGCCAAGTAGTTGGACGCGGCAATGAGCGTGGTCGAAAACTCGAACAGAGAGCGAAGCTGTTGCCGATAGCGAGTTTCGAGAATGGGAAGCGAACTTCCATAGCGCGTTACGTCAGACCCATGGAAGGTAGTGAGTAAGGGGAGTCTTAGCGATCGAGCCAGGGGGAGAACATTTATGCCGCCGCTGCCAAAATGGGCATGAATGGCTTCTGTAGATGAGGATTTGAGGAGTTCGACGTACGCTCGCTTGTAAGGGCGAACTCCAGCAATTCGTCGTAAACTCTTGGCCTTGAGCGAGAGACCGTAGGGTGCGAGATCTGCAGGCATTAGTGGACTGTCGAGCTGATGAAAACCGATCTTGATGGCGTGCCAACGCGTCAAGTAGCGAATTTGGTTCTGGACAAATGTTTCTGAATATGGAAGCCAGGTGTTCTTCCAAACTGCGACGTTTCTAGGCAACGGACTTACCGCCACTCAACATTTGATCTTACGATCCGTGCCGGGTTGCCTGCTATTAGCGAGTTGGGCTCATCAAAGGAGCTGATTACAACGCTACCGCCGGCTACTATGCAACCATCTGGAATCTTGACGCCCTTGTAAATCTGCGCGTTGCTCCCAATCCATACTCGGTGGCCTATTTCTACCGGAGACTCGAATTGGTTCCTTGAGAAGTTATCAATACTGTTTTTTGTTCCGTGAACATGAAAGTCAGCATCGAGAATTTGCGTGTTCCAGCCAATCGCACAACCAGTCCCGATACGGACTAACCGACTACATACTACTAGAGCCATTGGGGCGAAGTATGTGTCCTGCCCTATGTCCAAAGTTCCATCAGTACCTATGTCCCACCTTGAACCAGGTCCGGTTGAAACTGGACCACGTAATATGAGGTGTCCTCGATTTCGTATAAGTCCCTTTTCTGTTCCATCAGTGAAGCCGAAGAATCCGGTGCCGAAGCGAATTCGAGCGGAAGGGTCCACTGACACCGAACCCTTATTCACTATGCGGAATCCTGCGCCAACCATCGTATTCCTTGATCGGAAGATGATGGCTGACCGTAGGGACTGAAACACAGAAATACGTGATCGACTTGGGCCAATGTGTGCACGGACAGCCTTCATGACAGCGTCTTTCAAGCCCTGATTCATACACCTAGCTTAGGGGCAGTCCTCTCTTCTCGAAAATGATGACAAACCCTGACCGGGGTAATCACATACCCAGCCTGAGTGGATCGACGGTCGAAGGTGGAGGCCCAGCGAACCGCTAGGAGCGTTATGCTCGGGCACCGCACTGAATCCAGCGGTGTTCACGGAATAGGCTCGGAGCCGGTTCAGTGGAACAATGGTGAGCGATGCTCAGGACAACAGACACCCCCGCTTGGAAGATCGTGCTAGTAGGCGGTTTGTTTGCTATTCCCTTGCCCATCCTTCCCACTTATGTCGGGATACCACTTATCGCAGGCTTGGTCGTTGCCATGGGCGTCCCATTCGGGAAACTGGCCAGATCCGTGAAGGTTCCATTGATCGTCGTATTCATATCGGCGATTTCATACATATTCGCAATGTTGAACAATGCGGCACCTATATGGCAAAGAAGCTTCATCATACTTCTTGTTCTAGCCGCCTCATTTATTGCTGCTTCCGCATTAGCCAAAGGGCGTTATACGCTAATTATGGCTCTCATTTGCGGAGTTTCCATTGGATGGATATTACGTTCGGTAATCGTGGGTAGCCGATTGACTTCAGGCGGGTTCGACATGCTGTGGAAGTATGGCATTGCCATACCTGTGACCATCTGCGCATTGTATTTTCTATCGCGTAACAGAGAGAGAGTGTGGCCGAACGCCATTGTTCTTGGCTGCATAGGTTCAGCATCGTTATTCATGAACTTCCGGTCACATGCGATCATATGCTTGCTAACTGCTGCCATCTACCTGGGGCGCCATCTCGCAGGCAGATCGTCTCAGAGCCTCGTGATGCGCATGATCACGAGGGGAGGATTGTGCACGCTCTTTCTGATGCCGCTGGCAGTTGTTCCGTGGGCGATAGAACAAGGTTATTTTGGTGATGCCGTAAGGGCAAAAACTATCGCTCAGGCTGATCAAGGTCCACTATTCTTGGCGGGCCGAACCGAACCAGCGATGTCATTCTCTATCATCTCAGAACGGCCATTTTTGGGCTGGGGCGATGTGAGCGTCGTTCCTGACGAATTGGTGCGTGAAGGCGCCCACCTGCTTGAGGTCCTGGGGGTACAGAACACCTCAGTTATTTATGCTGGATGGTACCGGGGCAACGAAGCCGTGACCCTGCACTCCGTGTTGGCCCAATATTGGGTTGAGGGAGGAGTGCTGAGTACCATATTCTGTCTCTGGATAATTTATGCAGCGATTAAGTCGACGATGACCATGAATGTTAGATGGGCTGCTTTAACAACATTTATTGCTTTTCAGGTAGTGTGGGATTGTCTCTTTTCGAATTTTACTGACTACACTATTGTTTTGTGGGGTTTTGCTTCCGTTGCTTTCTGGTGGTCTGGTGGAATGCGTCGTGTTGAATACCCGGTTAGCACTACGAAGAATTTCATGCAACTAAATGAGGGACCATCTCTTGGAAAACGTTGAGACGCAGAATATAAGTAACGCAGCGCGGATACGGTTCGTGGTGCCTACGTTAGGCCGAAACCGAGTTTGGCTTGAGACGACGCTACGGTCCATATTTGAACAGAGTGTTACTGTAGAATTGGTTGTCGTTGCTCCGGCTGGTGCCCAAATCCATGATCTTGCTACCAAGTATGGTGCCAAGATCATCTGGGAAAGAGGACGATGTCTGTCAGCCGCACTCAACCAAGGGTTCGAGGAAATGGGCGAGCATATAGAATATCTCGCATGGCTGGGCGACGACGATGTTTTGGCACCTAGTTCCCTAGCCAGCACGGTAGAAGTCATGGACCGTGCTCCAGACGCTTCGTTAGTTTTGGGCCGCGTTCGATATATTGACGGGCGGGACCAGTCTAAATGGGTGATCCGACCCGGACGATGGTCAGCAGTATACGCTCGTCTCGGACACAATTTCATGGGTCAGCCCGGATCGCTTATGCGTCGCAAGCACTTTGATCATGTTGGGGGCATCGATGAGGCGCTAATGAACTCAATGGATCAGGATCTCTTTCTCAAGCTGGCTAAGATGGGGCGCGTCTTATACGTTCCGAAGGAACTAGCATCGTTTCGAGTTCATGCGGGCAGCATTTCGTCCCAAAAGGGAAGCCAGGACGAATCGAAAGCCGTCATGCGGCGGCATAAACCACGGATGCCGCTTATTGCGGACCGTCTCGTGACTTCGTTCGTCAAAATATCAGATCGGGCGCTTCTTTCTATCCATTGTCGAATACCACATCCGCGCGCTCCTCTCGTTAAGGGAAAGTCATACTTCCAGTCATAAGACAGAACGCCTTTGCTATGTAGTGCCTGAATTTTAGGCTCTTCGCATCTAGGATGGCTGATGGATTTCTCTCGGTTTAGTCGATAGCCGCCAGCTGCGAGTAATGGTCTGAGTCTGTAGTTAGGTCGGGAATGCGGCGAGGAACCCGGTGACGAGTTCAGGGCCCTCCTCCGAGACGTAGCGGACGATCAAGTCGGCGCGGACCCCGCCGGGGGCGTCGCGGGTGTAGTCGATGACCCGGTGACCGTGCCGGTGCCCGAGGGGTCGATGTCGGACCGTTTATGCTCGTCGACGCCTAGGGCGTTGATGCCCTGGAGCCGGTTCGTGCTGCTCGTGCGCCGTTCAACTTTAGGCCTGATGGCGTCCCAGACGGTGTGCCAGGAGACGTCCAGCAGGGGGCCAGCGCGGCGACGAACGAACCGAAACACTCCAGAGCATCGGTGGCCCAGGCGACGGCGCGGATGGTCAGGTTCGCCTTGGCCCTGGCCAACGTATGGGGCTCTTCCACTTTCCGCGTAACGGTAGGTGCTTAGCCGACCCGGCGGGCGGCTGGGTATAAGAGTATCCGCGTTCGGCAGTGTGCATGGTTCCGGTGGCCACGGTCAGCGCGCTTGAGGTTTTTGCCGTGAGATTAGCTCATTCGCGGCGGGCATTTGTGATCCCGGTCCTGCAGAAGCTTTCGCCGCCACATCTTCATCGTCCGGACCAGCGATTTCGCTTCGATCTTCGTGGCCTTCACTGCTTGCTCAATGGCGGCCCACGCTCGCTGGAACTCCTCAATGTCCCATGTTTTGAGGAGTTGCCGTACGCGTTTCATTGATCCCCCAGACAACGCCTAGCTCGATATCGGCGGCGATGATTTCCTTGAGCCTGTCGCGCTGGGCCACGGGAAGTTTTTCCTGATTGCAGGTCAGCAGTTTCCGATACGCCATGCCGGATCGCTGGCCCTGCCACGTCGGATATGCAGATCGTGGGAAGGGCGACTACGCACCTCCGTGATCATCTGGTTTGCTCTTGCCACCACATGAAAATGACTGCGATCACCGCTTTGGGCAGGACCGTGCGTACAGCCCGGTGAAACTCCGCGGATATATCCGTCTCGACCGTCTGAATCTTGTTCCGTCGCCGCGGAATTGCACGGACCAGTCCCGAACTGCTTGACCCCCGGGCGGCCGTCAACGATGTCGAGGGGCGTGCCGCAGTCCAAATCGGTGAACACGATTGACCACGGTTCAACGTGTTTCACCTTGCCCTCGCTCTTCGGGTACCGTACCGTCCGGAATCGGTGCTTATCAATGCCAAGACGACGAAACAAGCCGGCGATCCAGGTTTCCTTCCAGCAGAATCGTGTGGTTCAGGACCCGCATCACCGTCGTCCAGGAAACCTGGCAGATTGTTGCCAGGCCGAAACGGCATGCATCTCTGCAGCGAGAACCGAGACAATGCTATGTCCAGCCGGGCGCGTAGCGGGAGCTGCTCGGTGGTCTGCACGAAAGAACGCCGCGGACACAGTTCTTTCCGGCATCGCAAGCGTCGTTTCCCGACAAAGACTTCCAACGGTGCGCCGCCGCAATGAAGACCACCGAACAGGTGGACCGGCCGTGGTTCCGGGGCGAAGAGACCCCGCATTCAGGGCACGCGGCTTCCCTCTCGACTGGTTCAATGAAAACCCGCCGTCCGGCTGTTGTTTTCCCTCAGCAATAGATGTCTCTACAACACCTATGCTCGCAGGCTACGAGCCCCTTCACTTGAAGGACAGCACGTTCAAAGTCGATGAGCCGTGAAAGCAGTTGTCGGGCCGTCGGCATCCGGGCACCGCCAGAGCCGTTTGGCCAAACCAACCGGACGGGCCCGCCGAAGCACGGGATATCGTGCAGGCGTACCCGTCTGCGTCCGTGCCTGCCGGCAGGATTCGATCTGCAGGACCAGTCTGTCATCATCCTAGATGACGGAGACGATGTGTAGGCCCTCTCGATGCCCTGTTAAGAGCCGGATTTTGAGGCCCTGCCGGGCGACATGAAATTTGTATAGAGGATCTGCTCATGTGGAAAAAGGCGCGTTTATTGAATGGATATCGAGCTTCTATCGAGATCTACCTAAAGATTAAGCAGAACTAAGGGGGATTTATCGGGCTTACGTCCCATAAACGAAACTCGGAAATGGCTGGCTGGTGTGTGGCGTACTCCCTAATAACTCAATCAGGATAAGAAGAAGCTAATCTACCCAGATCTGGCCTTCGCCAACCAGACTTCTGAGGGATGTACGGCCCGTTGCGGTACGAGTGAGTTCCTTCCAGCCTGGGCCCGCTTTGGAGCCGTTTTTTGCAGCGGTCTCCCATCTGGATTCCATTTCGGCCACATCGCCGATTACTCGGGCGGGCGTTCCTCCAACAATGGTGCCGGCCGCAACATCGCGAATAACTACAGCGCCAGCAGCGACTACGGCTCGATCACCGATCGTCACCCCGGGCAGTATCAATGATCGCGCACCTATAAAAACGTCATCGCCAATATCAACTGGGGCCATTTTCGAATAGCCTATTCGATTACGGAGCGATGCGTCATGAGCTAAAATCATGACGTCAGGGCCAGTTGCAAAACGATCGCCAATAGTAACCATCCAGCAGTCATTCAAATTCAGGTTAAACCCTCTAGCAGGCATGAATTGTTGTCCGATTTTCGCACCTGCTTTGCGGTAGTCTTCTTCTGAAAGATAACCGAGGAACCGCATGCGGAAGCGCTGAAGAGGATTCATTATCTGTTCTCCAAGAAATTGAAAGAAATACAAATCTTCATACTAGACTAGCAACTCTCCATCGTCATCGTCGGATCCCTTAGCAGACGGTTCAAGAAACTGTAAGGTGGAGTAGTTGTTGCTCAATGCGTAGCAGAGGAGTGGGAAAATCGCACAGTCTGACCGACGTCTTGAATGGGTCGACGTTCTGAAGGGTGTCGCGATCGTCATGGTCGTAATCCAGCATGTATCAACCCGATTTGATGCAGAATTAAACCCTGGCGGGTGGGGCGTCTGGACCGAGTTCTCTAATGTTCTTGTTCCGCTGCGGATGCCGCTGTTTTTCTTGCTGTCCGGGTTTGTTATCAGCTTTGCCCTGCAGCGACGCGTCCCTGCACTGCGGAAGCGAGTCTTGGGCCCACTTTATCTCTACGTAATTTGGACAGCTCTATTCGCACTAAGATTAGTTCCTGCTTCGTTAGTGGGGTGGATCGAAAATCTGCAACTCAGCGATTTTGTGTCGTCGCTCCTACTGCCCACGACGTTCTGGTACATCTACGCCTTGGCTGGATACTTCTTTATGTGCTTTACCGTCGCCAAGTGTGGCCCAGGTGCGAAGATCGGCGTGGGATTGGCCGCTCTCGTGTTGTCCTCAGTCGCAATATTGTATTCCGATCTAGCGCGGGACCTGCTATCGCATCCATGGAGCTCTCCGCAGATTCCTGCTATTTTGGCCAACTTTGTATGGTTCTATGCGGGCGCTTTCGGACGCAACGCGTGGGAAAGGGTCGCTGGTCGCGCGTCTGTACCTGCCGCTGTCGCCTTGGGGGGTACGTATCTAATCCTCTACCTGGCACTCAAGGCAGCCGGAATGGCGCAAACACTAGAGCCGGTCCTTTCCCTTGTCGGCCTATTCGCTGTCTGCCTGACGTGCAACTTTCTCACCGGTACCGGAGCCATTCAGGCTGCGCTCGCGCGGGTGGGTCGGTCGACTTTGCCGATTTACATCTTCCACATTGTGCTAATCTCCGTGATACTGGAAGCCACTACTCGAACTCCCGTCGCTAGTCTGTACCTAGGCAATCCAGGATGGTTGAGTCTGCTGACAGTGCCTGTCCTTACTATGGCACTGGTATGTATGTCACTTTCAGCCGGCATCTGGGTCGGCAAGTCCAGACTTAGGTTCCTCTTGGAACCTCCCGCGTGGCTTATCGGGGACGAGCGGAAGACACAAATAAAAGCGTCTGGGGCTGCTCGATAGAGACAGCTCAAGCTGGGACCTTTAGGTGACGCGTCAACTTAGCCTTGTCCAGCCGACGATTGAACGCTCACGAAGAAGCGTGTTCTCCTTAGAACAAGCCATCGAGGGAAGACTAGACAGACTTTGTGGTGGTCGGCCCGTCCGGCTCGCCGATAACAAGCGGCTCAGCCGGCATCATGACCGTTGGCCACTGACGTATGTAAAACTCAGGCAAGTTCGATTGTCCTGAAGTTAGGGTACACGGTTGGTTGCGGGGTTGATTTTAGGCGGGTAAGGCTTCTGTGGTGTTAGGTGCAGTCAGCCGCAAACGCTGTGGGAGGCTGGGTTTCTGAGATGTGGGAGTTCGCATAGGCCAACCGGCTTCGCCTCCTGACGGTATCGCGTCGGCCAGGGGGCAGCGCTGGAGACCGTGAAGGAGACCTGGAACGCTCAACCGAAGTGTACAGCGTCGGCGACATATTCTGTCGGGCACAGTCGTTCCTTTTGGAGTAAAGGCCGCATTAGCATGGGACATTGAAGACCTCCGGTTTGGGCGTGACGGCTGGTGCCAGCATCACGTCACCCGGTGTTTTCTTTACGTCGTCTAAGCACGCCGCATGTACCTAACGTCTACGGCAATCGATCTAGCTTCCGTTGACGGCTCGCTTCAATACGGCTTCAGACTCAGTGGCGATTTCGGATGGATCCCTGCCGGCGTGGAATCCACCAAACGACGCATAAGTCTCGGCCTCACTGCGCATTTCAATAGATCGAACGTACTCAACGGCAAGCGAAAGAAGCTGTTCCCCCAACGACATGCCCGAATCATAGCATCGTAATGAGCACCGAGGACTCTGCCAATGGTACGCGGGGATGAGCAAGGTGCCGGCCCCGTTAGGGAATAGGCCGGGCACCGAACTTGATCGTTCTCCCGCGGGTGTCAGCTCCCGATGATCAAGACAATGTAAGTCTGACGTGGGCTACTTGGAAAAAATCCGACTGATCAATGCCAGGGATAGGTAATCCCCGTTGGGTACCTAAATTTTGGCGTTGGCTGCGGTGCTCGTCATCGCTTGGCGCCGGGGTCTTCGTGCTCGGGTCCCTTGAAAGGCACGACCATGAGTAGCGCTCTGTATGGAGACTGGAACGAATTGACCGGTCTTGAGATCAAGAATGACGGACGAATTGTCTGCAGAGGCCATGTCGGTCCAGTCACCCGTTGGGCCGATGCGATGTGGCTCGAAAACCACAGGCACAGTTACGGACACTGTTGAGAAGGCGGAAGGCTATACAGCTAGGCCGCTGGCCGCTGTCCAGTGAGACCGAGCTGGCTGCCCGATGAACACAGCTCGTAGGTTTACTGTGGGATAAGCGATGCGGGTCCTTACCGCTACACGGAGCAGCTCGACTTCTGTAACTAATTTTGCTGCTGATCCATCGTCTGGTGGATCTGCAACGCAAACCACAGCTGGGCCAAGGACGATGTCTCGGCCATGTCCAACCCGGTCAGTTCGCTGATCTTCCGGATCCGGTAAATGACGGTTTGCCGGTGGGTGAACAGTGCCGCGGCGGTCTTCTGCCAGGACCGTTGATGGTCAAGGTAAGTCTTCAAGGTCTTGAGCAGATCCGGCTGCTTGCCCCGTTCATACTCCAGGATTGGTCCCAGCAGGCGTTGGACCATCGCCTGTCCTTCTTCCATACTGGTCAAGCCCAACCACGAGGGGCCGTCTCCGTAGCGGACCAGTGTCTGGCCTGTGCTGGCCGCCGTGCCCAGCGCCCACAGCGATTCCTGTAGGGCGCGCTGTATTCCGTTGGCGTCGGTGGGTCGGCTCATTCCGATTCTGGCGCCGTCGGGGAGTGTGTGCCGCAGCTGGTCTTCGGTGCATTCGGGCGGCAGGACGAGATGCAGGGTGTTGGACTGGCGCAGACTTACATGGGCTAGGCCATGGCGCCACAATTCGGCATGGATAGTGGCGAAACTCTCTTCATCCAGCCCCGAGACGGACACGATGAGGAATTGCTCGGCCGGCAGCTGGAAACTCTTGAATCGGCTTTCCAAATCCGCAAGGGCATAGCGGCCTTCGAGCGCTTGGGCTAGGAACTCCGCTCCCAGACGCCGTTGGTCTTCCAACGCGAGCATGGTGCGGGACAGCTCCAGCCCCAGGACGGAAGCTGCGTGCAGCAGCACAACTGCGTCCGGGTGCGGCTCGGACAGCGGCAGGACCAGCAGCAGTGCGTTGTCATGGGTGGGAACGTCCATCATGAGGACGTGGCTTCCGTCCACGTGATGCCACTGGAATTTCTTGCCCGCAGCCGGAGCCGCTGCGATCAGCGGTTGCAGTTGCCCGGCGAGTTCGGTTGGCAGGGCTTCTCCGCCGGGGTGCCAAGGGTGGAGGCACCGGCGGTCCACTACATAAAGCTGGGCCTCCAGCTGGGCGGCCACCCCCTGGACCAGGGCCTGCCACTGTTCTGCGAGCGGGCCGGCCAGCCGCAGCAGGTCATAGATCCTGGCCGTTTGCCGGAGCCTGCGCGATTCCTCAAGCAGTGAGGACTCGGCGACGGACCGCGCGATGGAAATGAACGGCAACGGGTACGGCACGTTGAGCACCGGCAGCGGCAGCCGGTCGCAGGCCTCCAGGAATTCGGGAGTGAGTTCCGGTGCATGCATCTTTTCGCCGATGGCCAGCGCGCTCGCCCCGGCAGCCACCAAGGCCTCCGCCAGCCCGACCTGACCCGCGGGGTCAGCCGGGATGGAGAGGCCGTTGGTCATCATGATCTCCCCGCCGGTCACCCACTCCCACAGTCTGGGCAGGTCTGACGTGTGCGCCCATGTGATCCGCTGCTGCAAACCGTCCGCGCCCGCCAGTAGGCTCAAACCCAGCTGCGGCTCGGCCAGCAGTTCGGCGACCGTTATCGCCATGCGCCCTCCTGAAGGCGGGCAGAACGCCGTCGTTGTTTGCGGTTTTTATACATATGTCTAAGCGTCCTCTTTCTTTGTAGTCATTCTATGGGTTTTGGCCGTGAGCAGGATCACGAATGATGGAACCATCACGATCCAGCTCAATGATGAGCATTCACGAGAGAGGGCGGCCATGAGCGCAACGAGCAATCTCATTGACGATGCCCCGCTGACCACATTCCATAAGAAACTGACCTTCTTCGCCTCGGGCGGTCCGTTCATTGACGGGTACGCGCTGTCGATCATCGGGATTGCCTTTATTACGATGACGCCGGGGCTGCAGCTGACCACCGGGGAGATCGGGCTGATCGGCGCGGCGAGCCTGATCGGCATCTTCTTCGGCGGCGCCATCTTCGGCTGGCTGACGGATAAGATCGGCCGGCACAAGATGTACATCGCCGACCTGATCGCGCTGGCCCTGTTTTCTCTGCTGAACGGCTTCGCCACCGAAGTCTGGCACGTTGTCCTGTGCCGCTTCCTCCTCGGCATGGCCATCGGAGCGGACTATCCGATTGCCACCTCGCTGCTCGCGGAGTTCCTGCCCCGCAAGGTGCGCGGCCGGCTGCTCGGCGCCACCTTTGTGGTCTGGGCCGTTGGTGCTGCGGCGGCCTTCGCCGTGGGATACCTGCTGCGCGACATGGGACCGGACGCCTGGCGGTTCATGGTGGCGAGCCCGGCGATCTTCGCCGTCGTTACTTTGCTCTGCCGGCTGGGAACGCCGGAATCCCCGCGCTGGCTGCTCTCCCGCGGCCGGCAGGACGAAGCCCGTGCGGTGATCAAAAAGGTGTACGGGGAGCAATACGACATCAGCGACATTTCCTCTGATGTTGAGGCGAGCGCCAAACAGGCCAGCTTTACCGATATCTTCAAGGGCCAGTTGTGGAAACGCACGCTGTTCGTCTCCATCTTCTGGACGGCCCAAGTGATTCCGCTCTTCGCGGTCTACACCTTCGCGCCGGACCTGCTGGCCTCCTTCGGCCTGACCGGGGATGCCAACCTCTACGGCGGCTCCTTCCTGATCTCCATGCTGTTTGTGATCGGGGGAGTGCCGGGCCTCTGGCTGGTGGAGAAGATCGGGCGGCGGAAGCTGCTGCTGGGGTCCTTCGGAGTCATCGCCGTGGCGCTAGCCATCCCGGCCTTCATCCCGGACGTGCAGGCCGGCCCGCTGTTCCTGGCGCTCGCCATCTTCGCTATTGCTTCGGGTGCCTCCAGCTTCCTCGAGGTGGTCTACCCGAACGAGCTCTTCCCCACGGAGATCCGGGCGACGGCGGTTGGATTCGGCACCGCGATCAGCCGGGTGGGGTCCGCCGCCAGTACGTACCTGATGCCGGTGGCGATCCTCAGCTTCGGTGCCGCGGGCTCGCTGCTGATCGGCGCCGTTATCTCCCTGGTGGGGCTGGTGGCCACGTTCCTGCTCGCGCCGGAAACCGCCAACAAGACCCTTTCCGAACTCACCTCTGACAAAAAGCCGGCCTTTCCGGCAGAACGTACCAAGGAAGGATCCTCGCTATGACCACCCACCGTCCCATCGGACCCGTCGACGCCACTAAAGTTCCGCGCTACGCAGGCCTGGGCACGTTCGCCCGGCTGCCCCAGATTGACCGCGTCCCCGACTACGACATCGCCATTGTCGGCGTACCGTTCGACGGCGGAACCTCCTTCCGGCCTGGCGCCCGGTTTGGTCCGGCCGGCGTCCGCGAAGCCTCCCGGCTGCTCCGTCCGGGCTACCACGTGGAGCTCGACGTCGAACCCGTGAACGAGACCCAAGTAGTGGATGCGGGCGACATTGCCTGCACGCCGTACGACATCACCCGGGCCGTACAGGAGATCGAGGAGCAGGCGCTGCCGCTGCTGGGGTTGGACAAGCGGCTCATCTCGATCGGCGGGGACCACACCATTGCCTTGCCGATGCTGCGGGCGCTGAACAAGGTGCACGGTCCGGTGGCGCTGCTGCACTTCGACGCGCATCTGGACACCTGGGACACCTACTTCGACCAGCCGGTCACGCACGGCACCATGTTCCGCCGCGCATTTGAGGAGGGCTTGCTGGTGGAGGACAGCTCGATGCACGTGGGCATTCGCGGGCCGGTTTATGACCGGAACGATTTCCTGCGGGACCACGAGTTCGGCTTCCAGATCCTGCGTTGTTCGGACCTGGACGTCATCGGGGTGCCCGCTGCGATCCAGCGGGTCAAGGACCGGCTGGGCGACACGCCCGTCTACGTCTCCATCGACATCGATGTGCTGGATCCGGCCTTCGCCCCGGGGACCGGGACGCCTGAGATGGGTGGCCTGCACTCACGCGAACTGCTGGCGCTGCTGCGCGGACTGAACGGCATCAACATTGTGGGTGCCGACGTTGTTGAGGTTGCGCCCGCCTACGACCATGCCGACGTGACGACTCTTGCGGCGGCGACGGTGGTCTTCGACCTGCTGGCACTGATGGTCAACCGCGACAAGGGCGCCACGTTTGTTGGCGAGGAGGACCTGCAGGGGGCTGCTGTCTGATCCTTTGTTGCCTTGCAAAGGCTGGGGCCGGTGGGGTTTTCCCACCGGCCCGCAGCCATGTCCGGAACTGCTAACGCTTGTTGTCCATCGCCGTCGCTCTCGAAGGCAGCGCTTCGGCTCGCTGGTGACTACCCGCCGTCGGAATTTTGACGGTAACCCTGGTTCCGGCAGCCAGCCGGCTGGCAACTTCGATGGTGCCACCGTGGCGGTTCACTATTTCCTTAGTAACCACCAGCCCGAGCCCCGTGCCGTGGATGCCTGCACTTCGGGCTGAGCTGGACCGGAAATACCGGTCAAACACGCGGCGCTGGTCCGCGGCATCCATTCCATAGCCGGTGTCTTCGACCTCCAGAACCGACGAGCCGCCATCTCGCCAGCCTCGGATTCTGATGGTGCTGTCCCGAGGGGAGTATTTGACTGCATTGGAGAGCAGATTATCCATCACCTGGGTCATCCGCCCGGGGTCTATGTCCGCTGGCAGTTCCTGGTCGATTTCGTTGATCAGGGCGATGCCCTTGGCCGCTGCGCCGGCTGCCGCGGAAAGCATACTTCTCTGGACCACGTCCGCCAGGTCTGCGGCTTCGGGCTGGATTTCGAGCGTCCCGGCCGATGAGGAGAGGAAGTCCGAAATCAGCTCCAGCAGCCGCTCGGCGTTGCGGTCAGCCACCGCGAGGTAATCGGCGGCTTGGCCGGGCAGGTCCGGGTGCTCAAGTGCCAGGTCCACGTAGGCAAGGATCGAGGTCAACGGCGTACGGAGTTCATGCGAAATGGCGGACATGAAATCGTCCTTGGCGGCCAGTGCGGCCAACTGGGCAGTCACGTCCTTGAACAACACCACCGATCCGGCGTACGCCGGCTCCGTCTGCTGAGCGGAAATCCTGCATGCGGAGGCAGACACCGCGATCCGCTGGGGTCCGTCGCCGAGCCACACGATCTGGCCGGAAAATTCCTCCGCCCTGGCCGCTTTGTGCACGGGGCGGGCATCGAGCGGCAGGGGAGTGGCGCCGTCGTCGTCGTAAATCTTTGAGTGGTCTGCCTGCAGATCCGGGGATGCCACTTCGCGTCCCGGCGATGACGCGCGAACGGCGAATTCTTCCTGTTGCCGGTTGACCAGAGTGACGCCGCCGCGGGAGTCCACGGCGACCAATCCGACGTCCATGCTGTCCACGACCGCGTGCAGCAACTGCTCGCGTTCCCGGCTGGCCTGCAGCACCTTTTGCAGTTCGGCCTCGGCCGTTGCGATCTGGGCGCGCTGGAACTCCAGGTTGTTGGCGATAATGTGCACCGAGACGGAGATGGCCAGCATGATGGCCGGTGCGAGCACCAGGCGCAGCAGATGGGTGGCATTAACGGCTTCGGAGAGCAGCACGGGCACGAGGACGGCCAGCAGGCTCCCGGCAAAGCTGATCAGGATGCGGCTTTTCAGGACGCTGACGGAAAGCCAGATCACCGGGAAAACCAGCAGCATGCCCAATCCGCTGAGCGCCTCGCCGTCGGCATGCAGCAACAGCGCGATCAGGGCGAAGTCGATGATCGGGATGATCTGGAAACTCCGAACCGGCAATCGTTCCCAAGGGATGAGTGCGCAGAGGGCCAGGACCACAGCGTGCAGCAGCAGGCACAAGCGGAACCAGGGATTGGCGAACATGGCAGGCTCAGCCAGGGCAAAGACGCCGACAACCACGAGCATGCAGGAAACCAGCGGCAACTGGCAGAGCACCACCCTGGCCCGAAGGCCGAGACTGTGAAAGTTCTCGGCGAAAGGCAGTTGGGCGCCGGGCCGGTGCATCTTCTCTCCTTGTCGCCCCTGAGCGGGGGATCGGTTGGGTTGGCGGATGCTCAACCGGGAAAGCTGCGATTGACGTGGGTTCCGCACGGCCGCAGCCGGGCGTAATTGGCTTTAGACGGAGCTTGCCATAGGACAGGATAGCGGACCGGGAACCGCCGGGCGGGCAACAGGGCGGCACGCCGTGACGCGGCCATCACCGCTGAGCTCGGGTCTGGTGGAACAGTAGAATGACCACACACTTTCCGGCGGATAGGCGACACGTATGAGCGACACCGAAGGCGATGCACGCCGGCGGGAACTTGGCGACAATTCAGGCCCGGTTGAGGAGGAGGTGGAGGAATCCTTCGACCGCACGGTTGAGGAAGGAGCGCAGCGGCTGAACCGTTCCTTTCGGGACGTGCTCATCACCGGCTTGTTCGGCGGGTTTGAGATAGGTATTGGCATTATGGCCTACCTCGGCGTGCTCCATGAGACCGGGAACCACCTCCTCGCGGGACTGGCGTTCAGCGCGGGCCTCGTCGCCCTCCTGCTAGCCAAGAGCGAGCTGTTCACGGAGGGCTTCCTGGTGCCCATTGCGGCCGTCGTCGCACGGGAGGCAAGCTACGCGCAGCTCGGGAAGCTCTGGGGCGGCACGCTCATTGCCAACCTGATGGGCGGTTGGCTGTTCATGGCATTGATCATGACGGCGTTCCCGCAGTGGAGCGAGACCATCACGACGGCGGCCAACCACTTTCTCGACGCCGGGTTCAACTGGGAAACCGTGTGTCTTGCCGTGTTAGGAGGAAGCACCATCACGTTGATGACCCGCATGCAGCACGGTACGGACAGCGTCACCGGCAAGATCGCGGCCGCAATCGTAGGGGCTTTCCTGCTCGCCGGGATGCAACTCTTCCACTCGATCCTGGACTCGCTGCTGATCTTCGGCGCCATCCACGCGGGAGCTGACATCAACTACCTTGAGTGGCTCGGCTGGTTTTCCTATGTAGTGGTCTTCAACGTGCTTGGCGGGATCGTGCTAGTGACCGCGCTGCGGCTGGTGAGCGCCAGCAAGCTGGTGAAGGAACGCCGTGATGACGCGCCTGAGAACCCGGAGGACGCGCACCACTCCGGCTAGGTTCCGGCGAGAATCGAGGAGAGGACTTGTTCGCATGGATAAACATTTGCTGGTCACCGGCGCAAGCCGCGGAATCGGGGCTGCCGTTGTCAGGGGTGCTGTTGCACGGGGCTACTCCGTGTCCTTCAGCTACAGCCGCGATGCAGATAATGCCAATGCACTGGCCTCCGAACTGGCAGCGAATGGGCATCGTGTCCAGGCTCTGCAGGCCGACGCGGGAGCGGCATCTCCGTCCCTCTTTGACGAGGCCGAGGCAGAATTCGGGCCGGTGGACCTGCTGGTGAACAACGCAGGCATCACGGGTCCGCTCGGCTCCTTTCTCGATTCGGACGAGGAAACGGCACGGCGCATCTTCGACGTGAATGTCCACGGCACGATGTCCTACAGCCGCTTCGCAGTACAGCGGTGGCTGGAACGAGGGGCGGCCGGCGTCGTCGTCAATCTTGGATCCGTTGCAGCTGCGACAGGTGCTCCCGGTGAGTACCTGGCCTATGCGGCGTCGAAAGCTGCCGTTGAAACTTTCACCAAGGGATTGGGTAAAGAGCTCGGCCCTCAGGGAATCCGGGTAGTCGCCATTTCGCCGGGGACAACGGACACCTCGATCCACGCCGCTGCCGGAGATCCGGAGCGGCCGGGCCGGGTTGCGGCGCGCGTGCCGCTGCGGCGGGTTGGGAATCCGGAGGAGGTTGCCGCCGCCGTTCTCTGGGCGCTGTCCGACGAGGCGAGTTACGTCACGGGAACGGTCATCAGTGTTGCCGGGGGATTGTGACCCTCGCATGAGGTGCGTTCCGAGCCGTTCCAAGGTTTTCCAACTGCCGATCTACGTATTCTCGGATAAGCGCATAAGTCCAGGCGCTCTTTCAGGCAGGTTCCCCGCCGCTTTCAGCGGCCGCAGATGTTGCGCCATGAACAGAGAGCCGGATCATGTCCTCCTCATTGAGCAAGAAACCGTTCTTGAAGGTCACCGGCGCGTTCATTCTCGCTGGCATGCTTGCGATCCCGGTGGTCGCTGATGCACGCCCTCCAGCGCCAGACGCGCCCGCCGGGCCGAAAGACGGTCTCAATCAGGACAAAGTACTGGACGCATTCACGGATTTACCGCTGACCTTCGTCGAGAACAAGGCAGGTGTGCACGGGAATGTGCTCTTGCGGCGTCTGGACGCCTTCCGCAGGGGACTTCCACCTGGCCATTGACGTGCAGTGTGTGTGGTGAGCGGCCGAAACGCGCTTGTACTCGGCGTCCTGAACCGTCACGGGCACCCGGTCGCCCCGCCGCGGCCAGCCACGTCGACGAGGGCACCGATGAGTTCGGGACCCATCGCCAGTGCTGCATCGTTGTGGTCCGCCGCCGCTACCTCCACCTCGATGACGTAGTTTCCGGCGTCCCGGGCCGCCTGAGCCACGTCCCGGCTCTGCTGTGCGGGCACGATGGTGTCCCCGCTCCCGTAGACCACGGCGGTCGGGATGTCCACCCGCACTACGTTCTCGCGTACCGGGTAGTGATCGCGAAGCATCCAGCCCACCGGCACGCCGTAGGCTGCCCGGCCGACGTCGGCGAGCGAGGTAAAAGGTGAGCGCAGCACCATCGCGGCTGGAGGATGCTCGGTGGCGAGCTCCGTGACCACCCCGGCGCCGATGCTCTCCCCGAAATAGACGAGCGAGCCCGCCGGTACTCCTGCCGCACCTGTCAGGAACTCGCGAGCGGCGCGGACATCGCGCGCGAGACCGTCCTCGGACGGGTACCCGGGATTCGCCGCATAACCGCGATAGTCGAAAAGCAGCACGCCGAAGCCGAGCTCGCTGATCGCTCGTCCCAGCCCTGCCCGATAAGCCCGGTTGCCGCCGTTGCCCGGTGCGACGAGCACGGTCGCGCGGCAGCCGTCTGCGGCTGGCAAGTACCAGGCACCGAGCTTGAGGTCGTCACTCGTCATGAGCGTGACTTCCTGGGCTCCGGGCAACAGCTCGGCGGCCGGGCGTGGCTGGCCGCGGTCGGGAAAATAGATGAGCGAGCGTTGGAAGAACCACGGCATGCCAATCAGGAGCCCGACGACGACGAACAAGGTCGCGAGCGGCATGATCCTTCGCACCGTCAACTTTTTCGCCACAGTCTTATGATCGCAGAGCGGTTCGCGCCGCACACGGCACGTGACCGACGACCTGATCACCGACCGCTGACGCACGCCGTCGAGCACGTGATACATGGAGAAGAAGAAATTCGACAGTCGTGGGCAGACGGCATTTCTGCCATGACGCCGGCGACCCGGATGCCCAGTTACATGGCGAGAGTAACGACGTTTCGGCTTCGCTCAAGTGGCCAAGGGCCGGAGGCAGCATTTTTCCTGCCTCCGCCGTCTGCGCCCATGGGGGAGCCTTAACGGAGGTCGTAACGCGGTCAGGTCGTGAGTGCCCGGACCGCCTGTAGAACATGGCTCGGGACAGTCCTCCGGGTATCCGGACCTCCTCAATCAGGCCGGGTTCTGACATTCCGTGCAGGCGACTTCTGACAATGACACCGGGCGCGTTCGTCTGCGGAGGCTGCTTGCGACTGGGCAGGTGAACAAGGACCTGTCGCTAGTTCCGTTCCACCGGACATATCGGAACACGTGACCGGCGAGTAGCGTTCGGTGTTGGCCCTGGGAGGGGCGGGTCGTTTTTGTCCCCACGCCGTCGCGGCGGAACAGGGCGGCAAATGTCAGCAGGAAGGGGCATCACCGTGAGCAGCGTTTTGTATGGAGACTGGAACGAGTTGACCGGTCTTGAAGTCGAGATCAAGAAGGACGGGCGAAGCATCCGCACCGGCCATGTCGGCGCAGTGACCCGCGGAGCAGACGCCCTTTGGCTGGAAAGCCACGGAGCCCAGCTGCGGACACTTTTTGAAAAGGCAGAAGGTTATACCGCCTGGCCGCTGTCCGGCGAGCCCGAGCTGGCAGTCCGATGACAACGCCATGTGAGGCCACCATCGAGGTGCGGGTTGAGAGCCGGGCCGCCATGGACGAGAGGCTCAATGCCGCCGTCGAGGAAATGACGGGGCTGGCTAGGCGCTGCCGGAACGGGGGCATCCTCGTCACCCGCCACGAACCCGGGCGGTTTACCGTGGCGATCAGCGATTCCGTCCCTTACGGCTACACGGAGCAGCTCGACTTCCGCAACTGATCCGCAACTGATCCCTGCCGGAACCGTGTTGCGGGAAGGCTGTGAGCGCAGCCAGGCTACCTGACGGCGTTGGGGCCTACGGAGGAGCGCGCCAGTTCCAGTTCGGCCAGCCCGAGCGGGTCGAGAACATCGATCCGTAGGGCCGCGACGTCGTATTGCCCCGTACCGTCGAGATCAGGCCACGGGTTTCGCTCTGTCCACGAAGGATCCAGGCCCTCGAGTTCTGCCGGGTCCGGCTGGTTCTGGGCGTTCGCCGTAAGCGACAAGGCGCTTTCGGGGCCGAACAGTCCTGACAATGACTCGGAAACCACGGAGACCAGCGGGCTGGTCATCGCCTGCAGGTGGGTTCCGAGGTTGGTGACCGAGGGCTGAAGGCTGCGGTCTAGGACTTCGGCAATGAGCGGACCAAGAATCTGGTTCGAGGCGAATCCTGCCAAGCCATCGATAACCCCGTTGACCACGCTGCAAAGTGATCCGACAAGGATGCCCGAACAGACGCCAGAGGGCTTCAAGGCGACTTTTACATCCGCTTGTCCGGCCCTCAGCGCTGCGAGGCTGACTCCTGTCCCGGTGGCCGCGTCTCCAACAGTGATGCTGAGTGTGCCTACTTCAACGGGAAGGAGTTCGCCCAGCAGCCCGTCGTCCATCAGCGTTACCGGCAGTGTGACGCTGAGCTGCACTTCGATGGCATCCAGGGCTTGGTTGACCGCCGTCATGATCCGGGCAGTCCAATTGTCCAGCGCCGATGTCAGGGCGCCCGTCAGCGTGTTCAGCGCGGCGCTCTTGACCTGCAGTTGGCTATTGGGCGGCAGGCCGTTGAGGCCGGCGGAATCCTGGTACTCCGGTCCGAGCAGCGCGGCCAAATCCACGGTGACCGTGCCGTGCTGCGGATCGATGACGAAGGTTCCTTCGGCGTCGCTGATCGGTTCGGTCAGGAGCGTTCGAACGGCGGAAAGATCTACGGTGAGGCCGAGGTCTGCCTCCATGTTCTTCTCATCCAGCAACAGGCCGCCGAGGACAGGCCCGAGTCCGTCGGGACCGAGGACCAGAGTTGTGATGTCGTCGACGGCTCCATCGTGCCCGGTCAGGGTTTCCACGTTGGATTCGAGCGTGCCGAGCGTGGTGTCCACCGTGGACATGAGGTCTCCGGCCAGGGGAGTGTCCAGCTCGGCGTCCAAGCCGGCGATTGCATACTGCCGCTTGAGCGCTGAATAGATATTGCCTTGCCATTCGGCGGCGCAAGCATCCAAGGTGGCCCTGCTGGCGACGGCGCCGATGCCAAGGCGGACATCGGCCAGGTTGGCGATGCCGGCCCCGTTTCCTTCCCCAAGCGCCTGGTCTAATACCTCGCCGAGCTCCAGGGTGGCGAAGCGGGGGAGCTTGGGGTCGGTTTCAGGGTGCAGATCTATGCCGCCGGAGTCACTGACAGCGCCGGCCGCCCCCGCTGAGTAACCGGTGTCCTTGGCCTGGCCGAACTGGTTGACCATGCCGGCTTCGGCACCCAGCGGCAGGACCAGCAGGCCAGTGAGCTCGGCGTTGACCGACTGGAGTGCCTCGACGTTCAGCGGGTTGGCATAGGCGTCATCGCCCAGGATTGTTGCGTTCTGAGGATCGACGCTCGAAGCCGTCCCGTCATTAACGACGACGACGTCCTCCACTTCCCCGAGGTCGTCCAGATCCTTGTCGAGCAGCTCGCCGCCCAGAAGCTTCCCCGCCCCGCGCGTTGTTGCGCTGTCCATGGCCGCGCAGTTGAGCGTGGCCGCGTTCGCGTGGATCCATTCCCGGTCCGTCCAGCTCGCGGCAGAGGCGGGAATCATCAGCGTGCCGATGAGGGCACTGCCGGCCGCAGCGGCGACGAGTGCACGCAGCCGCCGCCTCATGAGCCGGCCCCTGTTGGTTTGCGGAACCGCATGACGATCCCGGTCACGGCCAGCAGCAGGCCGAGACCGAAGACCCCCAGGAGACCGTCGGCCCCGGTGTAGGGCAGCGGCCCCGGTGGAACCTTCCAGGCTGACGGCGGGCCGTCGACGTTCTCTTCATCGCCGAGCGAGGCAAAGCCCAGGCCGAACGTGGCGCTGCTGTCCTGAAGCTCGTCGGGCAGGTCCGCCGGCATGGTGAACGTCGCGTGGAAGTACGCACCCTTGTCCGGCGACAGGAACCCGAGGTCATGCACCGTCTCCGGGTCGAGCCGGCTGAGCGGGGCCTCCAGGACCACGGTCCCGCCCGAGGCGCAATGTTCCTGTACCCATGGCTCACTGCAGCGCCGCAGCGTAAGCCGGGCACCGGCGTCGTTGTTTGCCAATGGTCCATCCGAGAGGATCTGCAGGCTCAGGGGTCCGGACAAACCCCCCTTCAGCCGGGGCGTGATGGTCCAAGCTACCGAATCACCCGGAGTCAGATCCTCGAACTGGAGCGGATAAGGCGAGACCTCCAGACTCAGCGGACCCTGCGTTGTGTTGACAACGGTCTGCGGGCGCTCGTCAGGCGCCGCGTCCGCTGCCCACGCAGGGGACGGAACCATCATGCCGGCGAGCAGCAGCACCCCCGCTGCCGGTATGGCCCTGGTTAACATTTCAGCTGGCTCCGCTCCGCTGGATATCGGTCTGCCTACCGGCTGGCCAGAGCACCCACAGCACCAAGGAGCTGAGCAGCATCGTCAGCACGCCCATGCCCACCGGGGACCGGACGAACTGGACCATTTGCCCGCCCCACGGGATACCGAAGACCATCCGGCCGACACGGTCCACCAGGTACGGCTGCGGATCGTCCGTGGCATTGGCGTCCCCGCGCAGGGTCAGGGCGACCCTGCCGTCCGTCACTTCCGTGGGCGGACGGACGGCGACCACGCGGTGCGTGACCGGGCGATGGTCCGGGCGCTGGACCATGACCACGTCACCAGGCTGCACCGCCGCTGCCGCGGTGTCACGCACCACGAGCAGCGATCCGGCGGGCAGGCCCGGCGACATGGAACCGGTAGCCAGGCGCACGGTGTGCAGACCCACTGCCGGACCGACGACGACGACGCCAATGGCCACCGCGATGGCGGTCATGGCCAGGGCATAGATCAGCGTGGTCCAGCGGTAGGGCCTGCCCGCGCTTCGGGTGCGCCGGCGGGTATCGCGGGCGCTGTCAGCGGCCATGGCCTTATAGGGATTCGGCGGTGAAGTTCCAGACCGGAGTGGCGCTCAGGCCCTGGAGTGCCTCTCCCGAAGCGTGGGTTTTTGGCAAGGTCAGGGCGAAGCAGACGGTCTTTTCGCCTGCAGCGCCGAGGCCCGCGCCGTCGGCGGCGAGCTCGAAGGTCGTCGTGCCTGAACCCGTGGCCAAGCTTGAACCTGCCGCTACAAGGCCTTCCGTCGCTGCGGCGAGCCCTGTCTCATCGCAGGCAGCGGAATCAGGAACCACGGCCGCTTGGTAGGTCAAAGCGGCGAAGAGCGGCTCGGAGGATCCTTTGCCTGGTATGGCGGGATTCAGCGTCAGTTCACCGGCATCTGATTTGGCTTCCGTCCTCAAGCGGACGAAAGCATAGACCGTGTCGCCGGGAGTGAGAGCTGAGGCCTTGGTGCTGAAATCGATCTGGCCACCCGGGGCGTTTTCTTCGTTTACCCAGAGCGCGGGATCGGATGTGTCGGCCGTGACGTTCTGCTCGACTTCAAAGCTGCTCGTACCGACGGCCGGTGTGCCGTTGGCGCCGCCGAAAATCCATTCCGTATCGGTCCAGGCTGCCAGCGAGGTGACGGTTGCCCCAGCAACCAGTACCACGCCTGCGGCCGCGAAAGCAGTAGCTTTCTTCCGCCTGGAACCATTAACAATATTCCCCATAATATTCTCCCCAACTACGAGCACCGGCGCGTCCGGCGCACAAGATACTGCTCACTTGTTTCCCGGACAACGAGGCAGCGGGAGCGGGTTTTGGATGTAAACCGCCCGAGTCGAAGTTCCCCCCGGTTAAACAAGTTAATCGATTAATATCCTAGTTCCGGGACTTCTGCATCCGATGTTGATATGAATTCTTCCAAAGAAGGAGCGTTTCCAAGGAATTCCAAGGTGCCCGGATTCAGCTATTTAGGGGTAGGAAGTCGCAAGTTTCATACGTTGCGGCGACGTTTCCTCTGCTCGTGGGGCGAGGGAAATGCCGCATCGGCACCGAAGATGAAGCGTTGGATCTCGCCCCTCGACGACGGGAGCGATCCAACGGACAATGAAACCATGAAAAAGATAAGACTACTTCCTTTGTTTTCGGTTGCTGCCGGCGTGGTTTTGGTCGCGACAGGGTGTGATGGCGCGGAAGATGGGCCTGCGACCACCGGCGAAGGCACGCAAACACAGGTGACGCCGGAGACGACCAGTCCGATCCCTGGGGCTACTTCGCCGGGCGCGGCGTCTCCCGGCCAGACGAGTCCGGGGGCCGGGGGAGCGACCGCCGGGCAGACGAGTCCCGGGGTCGGGGGAGCGACCGGCACACCGCCAACCGGAGATTCCAACGGTCGTGCCGCCGTCGAAACTGCGGTAGCAGCCGTGCCGGGCAGCGCCGCAGTGGACGTTGATTACAGCACAGACCGGCAGGGCTGGGAAGTAGAGCTCGTCAGTGGTGGCACCGAGCATGAGGTCCTGGTCCTGGCTGACGGCAGCGAAGTACTGGATCAACGGGACAAGGGCCCGGCCGACGAGGAAGACCGGCTCGCTGTCGAATCGGCGACTGTATCTCTAATTGAGGCGATCGAGACCGCGCAACAGGCCGCCGTCGGCGACCTCGAGGAAGCGTCGTTGGAGGACGAGGGCGACAAGCCGGTGTGGGAAGTGGAAATCCGGGCTGAGGGTGGCGGCCTCACTGAAGTGGTCATTGATGCCGTCAGCGGGGAGCAGATCCGCTAGGAGATGATCTTGTTAGGTGTGGCGACACCAGGCATGGCAGCTGGTGTCGGACGTGGACATGCCTTTGCTGCGACGCTATATTCGATAGCTAGACAAGCAAGATATATGTCCATCGAAGGATCAGCTTTATGCAAGACGAAGCGGCCCAAGACGGCCTGGGAAAAGCAGACGAAGTGGAGCAGCGGCCAGCGGGTTCGGGCCTGTTGGATGCCTTAAGCGATTATGGGGCGTCTGAAATCGCGATGAGGCGCCGCATGCGCGGGTCCATGAATTTGGGGGAAACAGACCTGCTTGCCCTGCGGTATGTGATTGAAGCCGATGCGGCGAACAGGCCGATAGGACCGAAGGAGCTGGGGCAAAAACTCGGCGTTACTTCTGCGTCCATGACTGCGCTAATTGATCGGCTCGTCAAGAGCGGGCACGTCAGCCGAGAGCCGCATCCCTCGGACCGGAGGGCGCTGCTGCTGCGCCCGGCGCCGGGTTCCAGCCAGGAAGTGCGGGGGCTGATGGACCTCACGCACCGGCGGATGGCGGAGATCGCCTCATCACTTTCACCGGAAGACACCAAAACCGTTGCGGACTTCCTGCAGCGCATGCGCGGCACGGTGGACGCCATCGATCCCGCCAGCCAAGATTGAGCGCTATGTGGACTTAACCGCTAAACCGTCATATAACTAGTCAGACGAGATACTTTTTATCCGAATTATCAGTAGTCTGAGGAGTGTGCTGTGACGCAAGTGGTTGATGCCCCCGACGCAACCGGATGGAAAAGCGCCCTACCGGGCGGCGCGTTTTCTTTGCAGCGAGACGACACGTTTCCTTGGATGAGCGACGCGGCGGCTGTGCTCTCGCCCCCTGTGCATTGTGGTGCGCCGAGCTCGAGCCGAGCGGCTGATGCACTGGGCATGGTTCGACTGGCCGCAGCCAGGCAGGAAAGCTTGCAGTGGGAACTCGATGCGGCGCAGTTGACGCTCGTTGAAGCGATCCGGAACGCTGCCGCCGCCGGAGCGGCTAGGTCCGCGCTGTGCCTGGCATCCGACATGACGGAATCCGAGCTTGAAGATGTGCTGAAGTGACCCCGCCGGTCATCACGGCCGACCGTGAGGAGGCGCTCAAGCCGACAGCCGATGGGCCGGCGTGGGAAGACTCCTATCTAGCCGGTCGGCGCTACCGGTTGGGACCGCTCTTGGGCTATGGCTCTGAAGCCGCGGTCCGCAAGGCCCTGGACACGCACACGGGACGCACCGTGGCCGTCAAGATTTTCCGAACCGACGCCGTGCACTCGGGCGAGCGGTTCCATCGGGAAGTCAGTATCCACCGGCGGCTGAACCACTGGGCCATCGTGCCTATGACCGACTACGGCCCAATGCCTGCGGCTGGCGGAACCACCGGACCGGCATTCATGGTTATGGAGTACGTGGAGGGCCGGAACCTTCGGCACGTGCTGCAAGAGGGTCCCGCAGATCCTGCTGTGACAGCGGCGTGGATGGCTGCCATTCTGCACGCGCTTTCGTATGTTCACCGCAAGGGTATTGTCCACAACGACATAAAGCCGGCAAACATCCTCATCCCATCGCTCGGGAACGAGCGCAGCGGCGCCCTTGCCAAACTCACCGACTTCGGCATCGCCACCAGCCGGCGGTATGCACCGCTGGCTTCCCTCTCCGGCACCGCCCACTACATGAGTCCTGAAGAGGTCCACGGCGCTCCAGCTACCGAAGCAAGCGATATATATGCTTTGGGTCTGGTCGCGCTCGAGTGCCTCACAGGAGTAAAACCCTTCCCGGGAACTCCCATGGAGACGATGGTCGCCCGCGCACTCAACAAACCGCGCATGCCGTACACCCTCGGCCGCCGATGGACAGTGCTGCTGCGAGCCATGACGGACCTGCAGCCAGCAGAGAGGCCTACCGCCCGTCAAGCACTCCGAATGCTCCACCGGATCAACCGCTGACGTCTCCGGTACTGGGCGGAACGACGCGGTCAAGTCTGGTTTGAGCTAATAGGACGGCGGAGAATAGGGATTACTAGGCACCCTCGAGGCCTATGATGGGCAGCAAGACCGAGGAGAAGGGACTAATCCCATGTATTCCCTGCAGATAGAGCATCAGGTGCGGGACTTTTCGATATGGCGACAGGTTTTCGACAGCGACCCGCTCGACCGTGCCGGATCCGGCGTTCGTTCCTTCCGGATTTATCGACCCGTGGGAGATGATTCCGTCCTGATTGAGCTGGACTTCGATACTCAGGAAGGGGCAGTCATGTTTCTGGCCAGGCTTGAGGAAGAGGTCTGGAAGTCAGGCTCAGCTGCCCCGGCGCTGGTAGGAACGCCTGAAACCAGAATTGTCGAGGTTGTTGAGAATACGACCGTGGCGTGGTGATCTACCGCTACTTTTCAATGATGGACTCAACTGGCTGTGGAGAAGTTATCGGATCTGCATGCCGGTGAACAACCTTCCACTGGCTTTCCTCTAGCCGGAATATCGTTGTCACCCGAAGGGATACGGGCGACAGCTCATTCGTCTGGCCTACCTTCACACGGGTCCGTTCGATTTCGACGATGTAGGCCATGTCCGTCCCGACATGCCCGGAGATCCGCTCGAAGCGGTTGGGTTCACCGCCCCTGAGGTGGGAAGCTGCGCGACTGATCACCTTTTCGACTGCGCTCCATCCTCGAATGGGCGGGCCGAAGGGGTTCGCCAGCGTGACGTCGCTCTGTCTTGACCACACCTGCTTCTGAGGGGACGCATCTCCCTGGACGATCGCATTCACAGCTTGGTGGTACTGCTCCACAGCTGCATCGAAAGCAGATCCAGTCATTTCTCCTCCAGCCTCCGGCTTCAATCGGAATTCACATGAGCCGGCTGAAGCGTGCATACATATTGGCACCGTGTACAAGTTGTGTCCACCATTCGAGGGCCGCGTCCTCAACGCGAATGAAGCGGGGCGTCACCGGGCAGCTCGAATTCATTATTGGAGGGTGCGAAAACGCTGTTCTCTCTGGTACTTCGGTACCGGTCGTGCCACCCTGAAAAAACGAACCTTCGCTTGAGCTCATCCAAGCTACATCAGTCCACTCCACGGCACGGAGGATTGCATCGTGAAACCCTTACACACTATCGTTCCGACAACCCTCGCCGCCCTGGTTCTTAGCCTGACCGCGTGCGTCGGCGCTCCGGAAGGCGCCGGGGATGAACCGGCGCCCGGACCGACGGAAGAGGAGACGGGGAACCCAACGCCAGCCACCGAAAGCCAAGTACCGGAACCTACGGGCGAGCTAGGTTCTGGCGAATTTGCACCGTATGCCGAGGGTGCCACCGCCGTGACTTATGACAAGCGTGTACCCGACGGCAGTTCCGCCGATGTTACGGTCAACGAGGACGGTGCCAAAACGACCGTGACCCTGTCGGTGAAGGGGCTCGAACCCGAATCGGAGTTCGGCTCGCATGTCCACGTCGCGGCGTGCGGTTCCGATCCGGATGATGCCGGCCTGCACTACCAGGATCAGCAGGATCCTGCGACACAGGGTCAGGAGGACGTCGTAGCGTCGACGGATCCGGTCTACGCCAACCCAAAGAACGAAGTATGGCTGGACTTCATCACCGATGCCGAAGGTAACGCCGAAGTCGAAAGCACCGTCGGCTGGCAGTTCCGCGAGGGCGAAGGCCGGTCTGTTGTTATCCACGCCACGCATACCGGCATGCAAGAAGGTGAAGCAGGCGAGGCCGGAGACCGCCTCGCCTGTATCACCATCCGCTAGCTCGCCAGCACGAATGTAACCCGGACCTCCAACGGCAGGAATACGGAGGATCCGGCCAGCGGGCTTCGCCGTCGTCATATACTCAAAGCATGCTGATCAGGTGTCTCAACTGTGTCCCCCTCGCCCAGCAGTCCGCCGTCGTGCAGTGCGGGGGCGAGCTGTGAGCGGCGGCCTCGTCGCCCTGCTGGACGACGTCGCAGCCCTGGCCCGCATAGCGGCCGCCTCGGTGGACGATGTCGCCGCCGGTGCCGCCAGGGCCGGGACCAAGGCCGCCGGCGTGGTGATTGACGACGCGGCGGTCACTCCGCAGTACGTGTCCGGCGCAGACCCGTCCCGCGAACTGCCGATGATCAAGCGGATTTTCTGGGGCTCGCTCCGGAACAAGCTGCTGATCATCCTGCCGGCACTGCTGCTCATCAGCGCCTTCATCCCGGTGATCATCCCGTTCATCCTTATGCTGGGCGGCACCTACCTCTGCTACGAGGGTGCCGAGAAGGTCTGGCACAAGGTCCGCGGCCACCACGAGGCCGAGCACGCGCCGGCGGTCGAACAGGGCCCGGAGGCGGAAGCCAAGGTCACCAAGGGTGCGATCACCACCGACTTCATCCTGTCCTGCGAGATCATGGTCATCTCGATGAACGAGGTGGCCGACGAGTCCCTGTGGGTCCGGGCGTTCATCCTGGTCTTCGTGGCGATCGCGATCACGGTAATCGTGTACGGCGCCGTCGGGCTCATCGTCAAGATGGACGACATCGGCCTGCACATGACCACCAAGAACTCGGCCGGCGCGAAACGCTTTGGCAGCCTGCTCGTAAAGGGCATGCCGACGGTGCTGGCCGCGATCACCTTCATCGGCACGATCGCCATGCTTTGGGTCGGCGGGCACATCATGCTCCAGGGTGCGTACGACCTCGGCTGGCACGCCCCGTATGACCTGGTCCACGTCCTCGAGCACCCGTTCGCCGGGATCCCGGCGGTTGGCGGCTTCCTGGCCTGGCTTGTGAACACCCTGTGCTCAGCTGTGCTCGGACTCGCATGGGGCCTCGTGGTCATGGCCATCGTGCACCCGCTGGTGAAGTTGCTGCCGTTCGGCAAGAAGAAGGGCGGGCACGAAGAGGGCGACATCCGCGCCGCTGTAGCCGGCTACCGGCCGCCGGAACGCGACGCCGCAGGAGACGGCGGCAAGTAACACGCGGGAACAAGGCCCGGCCGGAATCCTGCCGGGCCTTGTTTGGGGGACTGATCGAGCCAGGATTCCTGCTCGCTGCACCATTGCGCCGCTGAAGCGGAGGCGGGGACCGACGGTGGTCCCGGCCTCCGCCACCTCAAGCTTTTGCCCGGGCGATGGCTTCGACCTCAAGCATTGAGATGTCCCGGAACCGGACTACCGCCACTGCGGTCCGTGGCGGTATCGGTAGTCCCTTGAGGATCTCATAGTAAATCGCGTTGAATTCGGGCAGCCTGTCAATATCGGCCATGTAGACACTAACTTTCACAAGCCGATCCAGTCCTGACCCTGCCTCGTTCAGGGTGCGGCCCAGCTTTGCGAGGACAAGTCTGACCTGCGCTGCGAAGTCTTCGGGTACGGTTCCATCTGGCCGGCGTGGCAGGGGGCTCCGGCGAAGACCAGATTGCCAACTCTCGCATACAGCGGCGCGCTCGGACTCGTTACCACTGTGGTCACTTCTGTACCCAGTCCTTGGCCTGCTTGACCACGGCTTCCTCGTCGAAGTCGTTGTATTCAGGGACGACCGAGTAGTCGAAGACCTTATCCAACGGATAGTCGGCGACCGTGCCGTCAAGAATGCCCCCGTTGACGCCTTCCTGGATCAGGCGCTCCATATCGGCGTCGGTCTGTTGCCCGTAGTTGCCAGCGGAGCCGATCTGACCGGTCGTTTCCATGCGTAACTGGAGCTGGCTCGCGGCAGTCTCCAGATTTGCTTCCATGTCTCCCTCGGTTGGCTTGCTAGCCGGAAACTTTTCCCAGTGCATCTGCACTGCGGCCTTCGGATTCTCCCGTGAGAATACGGCTGCCTTGAAAAATGCCCGCCAAAGTCCAGCCACCATCTCCGACCTGTTCTCCACATCGTCCTTGCGGCATACCAGGGACGATGTCCCGGTCAGCGAATCGGTTTCGGAGGCCACGTCGACGACATCCTCACCCAGCAGGGATTCGATGACGAGGTTGGGTCCATCGAATCCTGAGTAGGCTTGGATATCCCCATTCTTGAAAGCCTGCGCGGTTTGGGCACCATAGCCGACGGCGAGGAACTGATCTGCCTCGGGCTCAACGCCGTCATGGCGCATCCCGATGCTGGCCACGTCAGTGGCGATCGATGTCAGCGAAGAGACACCGATAGTCTTGCCAGCCAAGTCCTTGGATTCTGTTATACCGAGGGAGGCCGGCGCAATGACCCGGAAGATGTTGCCGGTGGTCGTCCCAACGACCACCAGCGTGGGATCGTCTTTGACGGTTTGAAGTGCGTTGAAGGTGGACGCGTACGTGCAGAAGGTGTTGCCCGAGGCGACCGACTGGATTGCCGAGAGAGCCGTCTCCACCGGCTGCATGTCGACATGCAGTCCCTCTTCCTCGAAGTAGCCCATTGTGGCCGGAACCGTGGCGTAGCTGGCCGAGGTAGGGCTCAGCGACTGATCAGCGACTGCAAAGGTGATTTTGGTCAGACCATCAGCCTGGGCGGAATTGTCCGCGCATCCGGCCAGTCCAGCGGTCAATGCTGCCGCGACGAGGGCGGCTCCTGCCTTGTATTTCATTTTGAGTCCCTTTGTCATTGTTTGTAGTTCTTAAGGAGACGGTTGAGGATGGCCATGACTACCCATATCAGCGCACCAAAGACGCCGAGGACGATCAGTAGCGCAAACGTTGTGGCTACCGAGCCGGTTTGGGTCGCCGACTGAATGGCGAATCCGAGGCCCTGCCGTGCCGAGACGAACTCGGCAACGATCGTGCCGATGAGCGCGAGAACCAATGCGGTGTTCAGCGCCGGCAGGATGTACGTGATTGCGTTGGGTATCCGCAGCTTCACTAAGATCTGCCAGCGGCTTGCACGCAGGGAGCGGAACAGATTCAACTGGTCCTGGTTGATGTTGGTCAAGCCCACCATGGCGTTGACCAAGACAGGAAAGAACGCCATAAGGGCCGCGAGGATGACTTTCGGTGAAAGACCGTACCCGAAAGCGGCAATGATCATTGGCGCTATAGCGACCTTGGGAAAGGTCTGGATGATGACGAGGAATGGGTAGACGGCCTTCTGGAGTGACTCGGAGAAGACGAAGATGAAGCTCACGAGCAAAGCTGCCACCGTTGCTGCCAGGAAGCCGATCAGCGTGACATAGGCTGTGGCACCAAGGTTGCTCCACACGGCACCGGTCGCGAACATGTCTCCGAGAGCCTTGCCGACGTCGTCGGGGTGGGCAAGGATCAGTGGGGATATCCATCCCTTATCTGATGCCGCCCGCCAGAGCACGTAGCCACCGACAAGCATCACGAAGGCGATGATGCCGCCGCGTACACTGGTCGATTGCAGTCTTTGCGTTAAGGGCGAGGGTGTCTGCTCATGGGTCGCAGGACTCTGCGAGCCCTGATGGCCAATCGGCGGCCGCTCTTCGATCACTGTCATGGCTTTTTTCCATTCTCGCTGGGAACACGGCAGGATTTGGCCTCTTCGAGGCTCAGGCGTACCGTACGGATGATTTCGTAGAACTCCGCGCTGTTGCGGATGTCCCGGTAGCGGGGGCGCTGGAGAGGCACGTCGATGATGTCGTGGATTTCTCCTGGCCGGGCTTTCATAACGACGATGTGGTCGGAGAGGAATACCGCTTCGGAAATGCTGTGGGTAACGAAGATGAGGGTCTTTGGCTCGTTGGACCACAGCGATAGCAGTTCGTCGTTGAGATCTTCTCTGGTGAACTCATCGAGGGCACCGAACGGCTCGTCCATTAGCAGCAGCCTCGGCCTGGAGATCAGCGAGCGGGCTATCGCTGCACGCTGCTCCATGCCACCGGACAGCTCACGCGGATAGTGCCCGGAAAAGTCCTCCAAACCCATGACTTTGAGCAACTGCCTGGCATGGTCGTGGACTGAAGAGTCGATCTTTGATCCCTTCAGCTGCAACGGCAGCAACAAGTTTTCCATGACGGTGCGCCAAGGCAGCAGCGTCGGCTTCTGGAAGGCGACGCTAACTCCGTCGTGAGGCCCGGTCAGCGGCTCCCCGTCGACCAGGACACGACCGCTCGTTGCTGACTCAAGCCCAGCCATGATTTTAAGCAACGTCGATTTGCCGCAGCCGCTGGGGCCGATCAGGGAGATGAATTTTCCCGGTTCGAAGTCCAGGGACGTTTCGGCCAAGGCATGGATAGTTTTCCCTGCGCGGTGATAGCACTTCGTGACGTTCTGAATCGAAACGCTCGTCGCCGTCGCTACGGCTGGCGGCTGGATTGTCGTCGTCATACCATGACCTCCTTATAGAAGCGCATCCAGTTGTCCCAGAGGATGCCGCTGGTTTCTTCTTCGCTGAATCCAGCACGTCGCAATGCCGGCCCGAATACTTCAAAGTCGGCGGGACTGCGGTACCAATCAGTCTTCTGCACGGATTCGCTACTTGCACCGACGCTCGCGCCCGGCTGCGCCCGGTGGCTCCAACGGCCGTTGCGCATCCAGGCGAGGTATCCGGCGTCGCCGCCCTGGTTATCGTCCGTGCCGATGCCGATGTGCTCCGTCCCAATCAACTCCGCTGTCTTGGCAACCATGCCTGCCCAATCGTCCGGTGAGGCGCTGTAGCCCCGGGTGATGTTGTGGTAGACGGTCAAGCCGACCATGCCCCCGCGTTCGGCCACTTCTTTGAGCAGCGTCGCCGGCTTGTTACGGGGATGATCGACCAGATCCGAGCAGTTGGCGTGGGTGATGGCCACGGGTTTTTCGGATAGCTGGACTGTCTCGAGCGAGGTACGGTTGCCCACGTGGGAGAGGTCGATGACCATGCCCACCCGGTTCATCTCTGCGACGACCTCCTCGCCGAACCGGGTCAGCCCTGCATCCTCGGGGTCATAGCAGCTCCCTCCGACGTCGTTTTGAATGTTGTAGGTTAATTGGGCGACTCGTGCCCCCATCTGGTGGAAAAGGTCGACGTAGCCCAGCCGGCCCTGCAGGAAGGCACTGTTCTGGAATCCTAGAATTACGGCTACGCGTCCCTCGGCGGAGATCCTGTCGATTTCTCCAGGGGAGGTTCCGATTCCTGCGAGATCACTGTTGTCGGTGATGAGCCGTTGCCATCGAACCAAGGAGTCCATTGATTCAGTGGCGTCCTCCCAGAAGCCGCAGGTAACCGTGGCAGCGCGGACACCGCCGTCCACGAGGTCCTGCAGCCCCTGGCGGTCGAGTCGTGAACAGATCAGACTGTCCAAATACATATCTTTACTCCTTACTTGATCGCCAGCCGGCGACTGGGCGGTGCCGCGGTATTTCCTGTGTGGAACCGGGAAATCTCCGTGACCTTGCTAAGGGCCAGCGTTGAGGCGTTGTAGATTCTCCACCAGAGCCGGGGATCGGCCACGACGCCGTCGATAAGATCTGTGTGATTGGAGGGTTGGTCGCCCTGAATTCGTCCACGGGCGCGCAGGGTGGAAGCGGCGTCCCCGTAGACGATTTCCACCTGAATGCCACGCCGTGCGAGACGATGTGCGACACCGGCCAAGTAACGGGGGCTGTCTACGTTGATGACAGAAACGGTCACGTCGTCCGACGTCGCAAGATGGCCTTCGAGGGCATTGCCAACGATGGCCCCAACGACAAGTGAATGTTGTTGGCGGGCGTCGATCCGGTGGCCCTTGGCTGACACGTTTACGCCGAATCCGTCCGGGTGAACTGGTGCTTCGGCATCGGCGACCTCGGCCAAACCGACCAGCGCTTCCGGACCCAGTTGCGACACTGTGTCGAGGAAGTTGTTGCGGGCGGCGGCCCAAGCTCCGGCAGGGACGCCGCAGTGCTGGAAGATTCGCTCGCTGATGAGCGCCAGTTCCCGGCGTTTGAGCAGTAGAGGCTCGTCATCAACCTCGTCCAGATTGACTGGGGCGGGCTCGCTGCTGGATCCCTGTAATGAATTCACCATTCCCTCATTCCGTTCTGTTGTTCCAATAGCTGTTGGTTAACCGAGGCCGCCCGGTCGATGAGAACGGCTTCCACTTTGTCGTCGTCAGTCCTGGCAGCCGGCATGATCACGCTGAGGGCACCGACGCACTGTCCCCTGAGGAAAACGGGTGCGGCCACGGCGATGATCTCGTCGCCGCGCCAGCGTGATCGCACCTTTGAGGCACCGCGTTCATGGACCCGGCGGATTGCTTGCTGGACCTCTTCGTCGGCCACGTCCAATGCCCCCGCGGGGATGAGTTCGGGCGTATGGGCAAGGAAGACCTGACCGGAGGCGGAAGTCCGTAGCGAGACGCGCGACTCCAAACCGCCACGGACCTGAATGGCTCGGTCCGGCTCTACCCGGTCGACAATTATGGGGCGGCCCTTGTCCAGGACCGCGTACGACACCGGGGCGTTAACGAGCTCCACCATCTCGCTCATCTCCGCGAGTAGCAACGGCCTGATCCGTCCATGGGGGGAAGCGTTCCGTGCCACCACAGCCGCATGGAAGCCCACGTGGTACTTTTGGTTCTCTCCCTGGACCAGCCAGTCGGCCGCAACACCGGTTGTTAGGTATTGATGGGTGACGTTGCGGGACCACCCGAGGACTTTCGCCAGTTCCGATACCCCAACGCCGTCCTTGAAGTCCGCCACGGTATCAACGACATGCAGGATCTTCAGTCCCGTGGTCAGCAGATTGGTCCCGCCGTTTCCGCCTCTTTCGTCGGCCATTAGATTTCGCTCCATTGGGCGGAGTCGGATACCGGCAGCTCAAAGACATCGTTGATTGGCGCCCAGTACCAGTCCTGGGCCTGATCCGTTGAGAGCTCGTCTCGGAACGGAGCGCCGTCGAAAATCAGACCTCTCAAGATCCGTTCCAACCGGTCGACTGTCTTGTCGAGGCCGAATGCGAATCCGTTGAGCAGATGGATCAAGTACACCGGCACCAGATCATCGTCCTTGATGTCCAGCCGCGGGATGGCGTAGGCAACGTCAGCCAGGTTTTGCACATGCGCCACTACCTGCTCCAACGTTGGATCCCTGACCAGTAGCTGCCCTGTAGTCCCCGCTTCCGGGCATGCGAGGATTGACTCCCTCAGACGGCGCATCTCGCGGGGCACGTCGAAGGCGAGCTCGTGAGTTCCCTCCGGGACTTCCCCCTCCGGTCCGCACCGTGGCTCCTCGGAATCGCGAGACTTGTACCAGACACGCGTTGCCTCATCGTCCGCGGCCAAGGGCAACTCCAGCGCCCAGGCGAACTTTTCCTCCACGATTTGCCGTAGTTCGAACAACGGAACCGTTCCATCGATCAGAAGACTCTCATCCACCGCTTCGGTAGTCAGGTAGCGGTCCGTCTCGTCGGGATCGAGTTCGAGTAGGATCGCATGTAGCGTCTCCTGAGTCTCGGGGAGGAAGGACCGTACGGATTCCTCGAGTTCACGTAGTGGTAGGGCAAAGCTTCCGTGCTTGGCGGCTTCAATCAAGCGTTTGACGGACCGTAGTTCTGCGGAGATTTGTGGTCCGTTGGGCAAGGAGACGTATCGACCCATATCCTGCTGGCGGTAGAGGATTGAGCGGTTCACCAGGTTTTCGAGACGTTCCCAAGCCGGATCCTCCGGCAGCATCTCCCGCTCGAGGACATGAGCAAGGGCCTTCTCGTATTGCTCGATCAGGGTCCCGACCAGCCGCGGCCGGTTAAAGGCAAGGAGGACGAGCCCCAGAGCAGAGCCGTTGCCGACCGCGAGCGTACGACGAATCGCGGGGGACAGAGTCACCGCGGCCGGCGAGTCAAGCCGTGCAAGATGCTGGACCAGGTCGATCGAGAGCTCGCGCATCAGATAGGCGGACAGCATCTGCGCGTGGTAAGGCGCACTCAGCGGATGGTCAGGTCCGTAGTCGCGGAAGTCACGGGTGCCGAACGTCCCGTTGCCGTCCAAGCCCGTGTTACGCATCAAATAGCCGACCTCCGCGACCAACGCTTGATCCGGCTGGCGTCCCGCGGCCAAGCTTGCCCGAACGTGTTCGAAGAGGCGTACGCTCTGGTTGGCGCGGAACCACGTCAACGTCCCCTTGGGCGCCCGGCCGGCATAGAGTTTTGGAAGTTCCCGGCGGTTCTGCGCAACGCGGGTCTCGTCGGCTTCGCCATCCATGAGCGCCCCCAGCATGTCCCAGCTGGAACCGATGATTCTGGACGTCCGGTTTACGGACTGCGGCTCGGAGGTGAACCCCGCGAAGGACATCGTGCCCTGAGGGGTCTCAATGTTATACAGCAGTGTCCCGTTGCCGTGCGTATCGACATCAATGCTCTTCAACCGGATGTCCCACTGCTCCCGCACCATCTTGGCAACGAAGCTACGAGCGGCGCTGAGCCGGTTGGGTTGCAAGGCACCCAACCAGCGCGGATGCATGACCTGTTCAGGCGGCCGGAGTGACGGAATGGTGACGCTCATGAAGCTCCTTGAAGTCAGCAAAAGGCGAGGATTGGAATGCTGTCCTATATATAAGGACCGTGTCCTCTATAAGGCGGCAGAGAATGTATCACTGTGTTCGCGGTCACACAAGCGTCGGTGAGGAAACTCTTGGCAAGGCAGGCTCAGGTCCGGTCGAGGCCGGCGGGAGGGTCATGGCTTCGATTGGGTACGGAAAGGCGTGGGTTACACGTCACTCGCAAGGCCGCGGAGCCAGCGGTTACCAGTTGGAAAGCACGCGCTGCGCGGCATTGCTGGGGGGATGTGGAGGGGCAGGATTCCGGCGTCGTTCTTGTGGTAACCGCTACCGAGCGCGAGTCATGCGCCGCTGTCGCCGGCTACCGGCCCTCGGAACGTGACGCCACAGGAGACCGCGGAGACGGCGGTAGGTGACACACCGGCACAGGGCCCGGCCGGACTGACGTTAGCAGAGTCGGCAGTTCGAACCGCCTACTCGTCCGCGGGCTCCTGCAGGGCGGCGAGCACGTGCATGTGCTCACGATTCGACGGATACAGGAGCCCGTAAGTGGTGTAGAGCTTTTCGTAAAGCGGGGCCGTCGCCGGATCGGGCTTCACCGTCGCCGCCGTCCGGGCCCAGTCTGTCCCGGCAGGCACGGCGCCGGTTCCGATGGCGGCGAGCAGCGCGTCCCCGTAGCTGGCACCGATGGTCTGTTCCGGGACCAGCTGTTCGCGTCCGGTGATGTTGCTGACGATCTCCGTCCAGAGTCTGGCCTTGGTGCCGCCGCCGACGGCTACGACGCGACGGATCGGTTCGCCGGCGTTCTCGAGGTACTCCAGGATCTGTCGGATACCAAAGCCGATGCCCTCGTAGGCGGCGCGGAACAGATGGCCCCGAGTGTGGCGCAGCGACAGACCCGTGATGAGTCCGCGGGCGTCGGGATCGAAAACAGGCGTGCGTTCGCCGGCAAAGTAGGGCAGTAGCAGAAGCCCGTCAGACCCCGGCTGCACAGTGGCGGCCTCCGTGACGAGCTGCTCGAAGGGGACGTCGCCGAAAAGCCGCTGCAGCCAGGTGGTCAGGCTTCCGGACGTCGACATCCCCGCGGCCAGCGTCAAAGACCCCGGGTCCACCCCGGCCGTGGTCCAGAGTTTTGGTTTGGCGCGGAACTCCCCGAGGACCTGGACGAAGAACATGGTGGAGCCGTACATCAGCATGAGGTCGCCCGGTTGTCGGACGCCGGCGCTGAACGCCTCTGCCCAGGCGTCGACCGTGCCTGCGCAGACCGGCAGGCCTTCCGGCAGCCCTGTCGCCTCGGCTGCCTGACGGTGCACGCTGCCGCCTACTTCTGCTGGCCAGACCAGCCGGGGTTTCGGCAGATGGCCGGCCACGGCGTCGTACCGCTCCGGATGCCACCGGTTGGCGCGGAGGTCGTACAGCGGATCGCACTGGCTGGCGGTGTGGTGGTCCAAAACCAGCTCTCCGGTAAGCTTCGCCAGGATGAAAGAGTTCAGGCTGTGCCAGTTCCGGGCACGGGCGAAGACCTCCGGTTCCCGATTGCGCAGCCAGCGGAGCTTTGGTCCCACAGCCTGCGAGGACAGGACCTTCCCGGCATCGCGGAAGATCGCCTCGGCACCGAACTCCTCCGTGAGCTGGCGGATTTCGACGACGGCCCGCGCGTCTATTCCGTACAGGATCGCCAGGCGCAGCGGGGTCAGGTTTTCGTCTGTGACGACCAGGCTGGGACCCATCGCGCTGACGCACATGCCAGCGACAGCCCCGGCGTCGTGCCGGGAGAAAAGCTCCCGGCACAGCTGGACCACCTCTGCCCAGGCCCCGCCCTCGGCGTCGAACTCGGCCCACCCAGGCCGCGGGTAGTCGACGTCGTGCGTGACCGTTGCGCTGTCCAGAACCTGGCCCTCGGCGTCGGCCAGTACGGCCTTGCTGCTGCCTGTACCGATGTCGATGCCCAGAAACATGTCACTCAAAAGGCCGGCCACTAAGCGCGGCCGTGCGAGGTGCGGGACTTCCGTGAGACGGCGTCGAGGATGACGGCAAGCAGCAGCACCAGGCCGGTGATCATGTAACGGAACGAGGATTCAAGGTTAAGCAGTGTGAGGCCGCTGGAGATGGACTGGATCACCAGGATGCCCAGGAGGGCGGAGAACGCGGAGCCGCGGCCGCCGAACAGGCTGGTTCCGCCGATCACCGCGGCGGCGATCGCATTCAGGTTCACGTCGCCGGTACCGCTGCTCTGCGCCGAGGCTGCTAGCCGGCCGGCAGCCAGCATGCCGCCGACAGCCGCGAACGTCGAACACAGAACGAAGATGGACACGTAGATGCGGTTGACGCTGATGCCGGCCCGCCGCGCCGCTTCCCGATTGCCGCCGACGGCGTAGACGGAGCGGCCCCACCGGGTCCGGGTGAAGGCGTAATGCATCACCAGCACCAGGGCTGCGAAGAAGACGAACATCCAGCCGACGCCGCGGGCCTGGTTCAGGTACCACACCGCGAAGAGCAGGATCACGGCCAACAGGATCGACTGCACCACGACCAGCCGCATCGGCCGCCCGGACAGGCCTGCCTTGACCCGCTGGCGGGAGAGCGTGAGCTGGCTGAGGAAGAAGCCTGCCACGCCGAGGACCGCCAGGACGTAAGACAGCCATCCCGGCACGAACGCCTGCTGGCCGAACCAGACCAGGAAGGAATCGAACGGCAGGTTAATGGTGCCCTCGACACCGAGCACAAACAGCTGCAGGCCGAGGAATCCGAGGAGGCCAGCCAGCGTGATCACGAAGGACGGCACCCCGAACCTGGTGTACACCAGCGAATAGACCAGGCCGATAGCAGCACCGGCGGCCATCGCCGTGAGGATCGCCAGCCCGATCGGCCAGTCCTGCTTGATGAAGGTGACGCCAACGATCGCGGCCGATAGGCCGCTGACGGAGCCGACAGACAGGTCGATCTCGCCGACCAGCAGGACGCAGACGATGCCCAGCGCGATGACTCCGACGGCGGCGCTTTCCAACAAAAGGTTGACCAGGTTGGCGCTGGAGAGGAAGAAGGGGTTGAGCAGCTGGAAAATGCTCCAGATTACCAGCAGTCCGACGACGATGGGCAGCACGCCCAAGTCGCCGCCGCGGACCCGGTTGATCCCGACCTTGACGGCGCCCTTGAAGCCCTCGGTCCGGATCAGCCGTTCATCCTGCAGATCCGTGGCCACCGGGACGACCGGACTGGTTGGATTGGTTGTCATGGTGCGGCTCCTTCTTCCGGTGCTGGTCCGGACCCCGGTTGCCCGGCGCTTCCGGGGGCTTGGCCGGGCGGCAGCGAACCTCCACCTGGTCCGTCCAGCCGGTCAGCCCCGCCCACCGTTCCTGCCGTCCCTGCCGCGTTCGCGGCGGCTGCGGCGCCGGTTTGAGCGGCGCGCTGGGTCACGACGTTGTCGGTGGCGCCGGTGATGGCGGCGATCAGTTCGTCGGTAGACACGTCCTTCATGCGGAACGTGCCGTTGTTCTTCCCCAGCCGCAGCACCGCAACGCGGTCGGCGACCGCTTTAACATCCTGCATATTGTGGCTGATCATGATCACCGCGAGGCCGTTCTCACGCAGCCGCTCGACCAGATTCAGGACCTCGGCTGTCTGCGCCACGCCGAGGGCAGCCGTGGGCTCGTCGAGGATGATGAGCTTGGGGCTGCCGAGCAACGACCGGGCGATGGCGACGGTCTGCCGCTGGCCGCCGGACAGGGAGGCAACGGCGATTCGGACCGAGGGGATCTTGGCCGAGAGCTGGCGCAGTAGCTTCCAGGACTGGACTTCCATCTCCACTTCGTTCAGCCGCCATGGTCCCAGCTCCCGGCCAAGGAAAAGGTTGTCGACGACGGTGAGGTTGTCACAGAGGGCGAGGTCCTGGAACACGGTGGCAATGCCCAGCTGAATGGAATCCACCGGCGTGTGGATGGTGACGTCCTTGCCGTCGAAGTTCACCGTTCCAGTGTCCTGCGGATGCACGCCCGCGAGAATCTTGACCAGAGTCGACTTCCCGGCGCCGTTGTCCCCGACAAGGGCGACGACTTCGCCAGCGTGGACGTCCAGCTCGATGTCGGTCAATGCGGCGACGGCACCGAAGTGCTTGCTGACACCCCGCATGGACAGCACCGGAGAGGTTGCCTCCGGGCGTTCCGCTGAGACAGTGGACACTGCTTTCCCTTTCCCTGTGACGTCCTATTCAATGCCGAGTTCGTCGCAACCCTTCGTGTATTCGCCGGTGCAGACTTCCGAGGCCTCGTAGATGCCGCCGTCGAAAATCACTTCCTTGACGTTCTCCTTGGTGACAACCGTTGGCACGAACAGCGCCGACGGGGTGTCGAAGAGCGTGGCATCCGGTTCCGGCGTTTCGCCGTTCAGCAGCTGGACCGCAACCTCGGCCGACTTCTCCGCGACGATTCTGATCGGCTTGGAGATGGTGTTGTACTGGTCGCCGCTGATGATCCGCTGGATCGCCGCAACCTCCGCGTCGTTCCCGGTGACCGGCGGGAAGGGCGAGACGCCGGCTGCCTTGAGCGCCGCGATGGCGCCACCGGCGGTGCCATCGTTGGCGGCTACGACGCCGGTGATCTCCTCGCCGAACTGGGTGATCTGGCCGGCCACCCAGTCCTGGGCCCTGGACGGCTGCCACTCGGGCGTGTCATAGGATGCCAAAATCGGATGCTCGCTGGCATCGATGGCTTCCTTCGCACCTTCCTTGATCAGCTGTGCAGCCCGGTCTGTGGGCGAGCCGTTGACCATCAGCACCCCGCCGGTCTCCTTGCCGTCGGCGTCCAGCTTCTTGACCAGGTCTTCGGCGATGAGGGAACCGATCTCCTTGTTGTCGAACGAGACGTAGAAGTCGGCGGGCGTATCCGGAACGGGCCGGTCGTACGTAATCACTTTGATGCCCTGGCCCTTTGCGGTGTTGACCAGCGAGGCGGCAGCGGTGCTGTCTACCGGGTCGAGGACCAGGACCTTGACGCCCTGGGTGATCATCGCGTTGGCCTGCTGCTGCTGCTTGTTCGCGTCACCGTCTGCGTTTTGGTAGAGCACCTCGCAGCCGGCGCAGAGTTCTTCTACCTTGGCCTTGAACAGCGGGCTGTCCTGCTGCTCGTAGCGGGTGGAGGCCCGATCCGGCATCAGGAAGGCGATTTTTCCCTCGGCCTCGCCGCCGTTCCCGCCTCCGCCGCCTTCGCCGCCGCCACCGCCACCGCAGGCAGTCATGCCGGCTGCCAGGAACAGGGCCGTGGTGAGGCCCAGGATTCCCCGTGTGTGCTTCTTCATCGGTGCTCCTCTGTACTGGTGATGTGCTCCGTTGCGGCTGGTTATGATTCCGACTCCCGCGGTCAGAGCTGCTGGGGGTAGATCATCGCCTTGAGCGATTCGGGTTCGGTGGACGTGTTGTCCAGTGCGGCCGCGGTTTGCGGCAGTGAAAAGCTGTGCGTCACCAGGCCCTCCAGGTTGATCCGGCCGGACGAAACCAGGGCGATGCCCAGGGGCCAGGTGTTGTTGTACCGGTTCACCATGGAGATGGTGATTTCTTTCCAATTGAGGATGGACAGAGGCAGCGGCACCTCTTCGGTCTTGGCAATGCCGATGACGGCGGCCCGCCCGGCCTCGTGCAGCCGGCCCAGCGCGGAGGCGAGGACGCCATTTGCGCCCGAGCATTCCAGCAGTACGTCGAAGGTCCGCGAGGTCGACGCGTCGCTTTTCTCCACCGTGAACCCATGGTCGGCGGCGATACCGAGCCGGTAGTCGGAGATGTCCGTCAACGTGACGCTGCCCGCGCCGAGGGCCCGCGCAGCTTCGGCGGCCAGCAGGCCAACCGGCCCGGCGCCGGTGATCAGCACGTCATCGCCCGCCTGCAGATTCGCCCGCTGGCAGCCCCACAGCCCCACGGACAGCGGCTCGATCAGCGCGCCGTCCTCGTAGCTCATCGAATCCGGGATCGGGAAGTAGCAGCGGGCATCCATGGCCAGATACTGCAGCAGTGCGCCGTCGTAGGGCGGGGTGGCCAGGAACTCCAGGTTGGGGCAGAGATGGTAGCGTCCCGCCCGGCATTCTTCGCAGCTGCGGTCCGGCGTGCCAGGCTCGACGGCCACCCGGTCACCAACGCGGACATTGTCGACTCCTTCGCCGACGGCCACCACCTCGCCGGAAACCTCGTGGCCCAGGATGAACGGGCCATCGACGACGAACGGGCCGATCTTTCCGTAGCGGTAGTAGGCGACGTCGGAGCCGCAGACCCCCACGGCTTCCACACGGATCACGGCATGACCGGGAGCGGGCTCCGGCGTCGGGCGTTCCTGAATCTCGATGCTGTTCAAGCCGGTCATCACGGCGGCGGCATTGCCCATCTACGACTCCTTTGAAGCAGTCACTGGGTGAAAGGGTCCCGCATGGACATGTGATTCAAGGCACATGCACACGCATATGCTAACCCCGGCGGAGGTGCCACGGCTATGAAATCGCAGGTGGGAGTTTCGGCGGGGAACAGCCGAACGTAACTATCCCGAAAACTAGGGGTGCAGATGTCCCTCGTCCGGGTCTTACCGGTCAGGTCAATGGATTGGACACTAGGTATAGCCGTCCCAGCAGCGAAGATTCCCGAAGGGACGGCCGGTCGAGCCGGAGCCTACGTTTCCCAACCCGCAGGCTCCGGCTCGACACCCGTTATTACCTGGGTCCGGCTGGCACATTCGAGCATTATCGGGATGCCGCCCCCGCCTGAGCCGCCAAATTGGCGAGGGTACTTCATCACGTTCCTGGCGCGTGACCTCTCGGACGTCGGTGGAACCTGGGTCGTACAGTCCGCCGGGCTGGCCGCACCCGCGTTGGCGCTCCTCCGCGGACACCCGACGGAGGCAGGGGGAGTGGGAGCCCTACTCCTTCCGGGAGAATTCTCTCCCTAGTCCGGTGGGAACCCGGCATGCTGGAAGCGGAGCGATGGCGTCTCGCAACAGGTTTGTCTGCCCTTAGATTGGGACCGAGCATCACCACCGCAAAAGGGGTGAAGGTGAGTACGAGGACGATAACGTAAAGGGTAATTTCCATGTCGAGCTCCTGCCCTTGGCATCAGGATAAGCGCCAAAAACACGGTGCACAATGGGCTAATTCGCAGGCCAAAGAACCCGCTTCGCGGCAACGATTCGCAGCTACAGAAGCGACGGTTAGCAGGGGGGGAGTCGGCAGCCAAGTTTCCAGACGCCGGGGACGCTCCGGCTCAGTCCCTCCCGTAAAGTACGTCGACGATCCGCACCATGATCGATGCGATGTCGGCCGGGTTTACGGCTCCGGGGGCGGCCGCTGTGATGCCGCGGTTGATTTCGCGTGACAGGGCCTCTTCCGAGGAGATGCCGGGCGGGAGCCGCATCAACCACACGAAGCCGCGAGGGGGTGCCGGTACGCCGGCGTCCCGGAGATAGTCCTCCACACTCTCGTCGATGGTCTGCCGGTCATTCACCGTGAACGGTTCCATACGCGTTTCGGTGACGCCGCCGGTTTCAATCGTGACCCGCACTTCTCGGCCGGTGTCATCGGCGGGCAGCTTGCAGATGTTTTCGGTGCCGGCTGCCCATGCGGCGAGCATGCCCCAGCCGGTTTCGGGCACCTCGGCCCATTCGCTGCTATGGGCGCCGTCGGGAACCTCGACCCAGTTTGTTGGACTCATGGCGGGAATCCGAGCCCGTCAGCTGACTGGAGCTACCCGCTGACCGGTGCCGGGTCCGCGAACGCGTCCGGCTGATCGGCCAGCTTCTTGTTGAACGCCCGGCCCAGGAGGTCGCTGCCTTGCTCGCCGAAGAAGAGTTCGTCCGCGCGCTCCTCCAGTTCGCTTTGGGCGTCCACGCTATCAGGGTCATCGACATCGATGTCTTCGGCATCAGTGGCGATCGATACGATGCCGTCGGCCAGGGCATCCAGCCCGAACCAGCGGTAGCCCGCCACAGCGGCGGCGAGTTCATCCTCATCGAGAACCTGGATCCCGTGCAGCAGGCCACCGTTCTGGGCGACGTTGTCCAGCATCAACAGGTCATAAAGGGCCCGGTCCCCTTCGGCCCGTGGACCCTCATAGTCGTAGTCCAGCGCTCGGTTCCATACTTCTTTTTCGCGCATTCTCCGGAATCCCCTTAGCAGTCGTAGCTACGGCCGGCCGCCGGCGGAAGCGGCCCCACGACCGAGCATAACGGTAGTCGCAGCGGAGGTGGAGAGCTCGACGCCAAGAAAATCAAACGGCTAGATCGAATCCGATTTATCCGCTCGCGTTGACCTAAAATTTTGAGGAAATACTGAGCTGGCGCAGACGCTGTCCTTGAGGTGTTGGCCAAATACTGTCTGACAGCGCATACCTGCAGCGGCACAGTCCGGACGCCCCTTGCCTGGACCATTCGCAGCTGTCTCTTCAGGTTGTGCTTAAACGGGGTGCGGGCAGCGCTGGGAAGAGCCTGCCCGCATTCCGGCCAGGCTCAGCTGCCGATCATGTACCCGTTCCAGCCCCTCGACCTCATGACCGTGGTTCCGGCCGCGGACTCGGCAGACGAGGTCTTTGACCGCGGATGTGGCGATCACAAGGCTCATAAACCTTTGGTGTCGGGACCTCAGGATGCTGGCAGGCTCCTGCGGGCGGTCTTGCCCGCCAGAAGGTCCTGCGCCCTGAGCGTGACCAGTTCCGGTATGAAGCTGAGCTCCTGTCCGCAAGGCACACCGGAGGCTGCCGCATTCACTTGTTCCAGCAGGCCGGCCGCCGCGGCCCGGGCGTCGGGCTCCTTCATGCCCCAGGAGGCTCCTTCCCGCACGAGATGCTCCAAGGTGATGTAGTTCAGCACAGACTGCCCACCCACGGTGTGGCCGGCGTTCCGGCTTTTCGAATACAGCAGCAGGGTCGGGGCAATGTCGTACATCGGCGCGAGCAGAACTTCGCCGCCGTCCCGAATGATCAGGGAGTAGTTCTTCGAATGGGCATCACCGTTGCCGATCACGAGGTTCAGGGTGATGTACTGCAGCAGGGCCGAACGGAAAGATGCCATGTCCCGAACATGCGGAACCGCCGTGTCCACGAGGCTGGACAGCCGGGATGATCCGGCGGTGCCGCCCTCGTATTTTGCATTGCTGCCGAGGGCCAGCGCCTGAGTGAAGTCTTCCTGATGGATCCTGCCTCCGCCTGGCTGCCGGTCGTAGCGGGCAACGATGATCGCCAGCCTTTCGCCGAACGTCTCCAGCCATGCTTCCGACGCGGGCAGGCCTGACGCCGCCGCCAGCCGCAAGGCCCAGTCTCCAGCCTGCAGAAGGTGGGGAACGGGGGAGTCAAGGGGGTCCGGTTTAATGATGTGGGTCGAGGGGGCTCCCGCAGCCGGCCAGGACCAGTCGTTTCCTTCTTGGCTCAGCAGGATTTTGGACTGGACGCCGCCCAGAGACGTGGTGATCGTGAAGTCATCCGGCAGCTCCCATGTGGGCAGAGATTCTACCGCCGACACGACCTCCTGCCGTGTCATGGGCAAGGGCGCGGCAACGGCAGGCGGTTCCTGTCCCTGGGGCAGGATTTGGATGGCGCCAGCGCAGTCTGATCCAAGGGCTTCGAGCAGCCCCATGACGTCGGTAGTCGGGACGCCGTGCAGGTGGGCCAGATGTGCACGGACCTGGCCCTCGGGCAGGAGACCGTCGAAGAAGTTGTAGACGGCAGGGCCGGTGATCTTCTTCGGTGACAGGGGCAGCGACAGGGAGAGCAGCACGGAGCCGGCGCCGTACTCATTGACGATCGCGGTGTCGTAGCGAAGCTCAGGGCGGATGGAGGTTCCGCCCAGAGTCCCCAGATGCCGTCCGTGCAGGAAAACTTCGAGTGTCTTCCGCGGACTCACTCCCGGACCTCCAGCCTGGAGAAACGGGGGATCAGCGCGATGTCCCGACCAACGGCCCGTACTGCATCAACTGCGACCCCCATCGATACGGCGGAGCCGGCCTCAAGGCGGACAATGGTGCGGCGGTTGGTGCCGATCGCGTCGGCCAGCTGCTGCTGGGTCATGCCGGCTTCCTGCCGTGCGCCGCGCAGCGCGGCGCCGAATGAGGCAGCGGTGCTAGCCCGGAAAAACGCTGTGCGGCTTTCAGGATGTGACATATATGTACCATACCTGAATTTGGAAGAAAAGCGACGTATATGGCACATTTCTTTCCGAATCCCCGGATGTTACATATGCGGCGCATCAGGTGAGCGCGCTCCCTGAACGTCAGTCATGGGGGTAAATCTTTACCCATGATCCGGAGTTCTGCTGAACTTCGGGTACTTGTGTTGCTCCCTGCCGGCGGAGTCCATCGAGGAGTTCCCCAGCTGGGAGACGCTCCCGCACGAGCGGCTTTCCCCGCACTCGCAGCAGTGACTGGCACCGCCGCCGTCGAACCCGAACTCAACAGTCGCCGCTAAGCCTCAGTACGCAACCGTGAAGTGCCGCAGGCCGGGCCATGGGTTCTCGATCTCGTCCATTGCGGCCACTGCCAGGTCTTCAGCTGAAATCCGAGACACTCCTTTGCTATCGATGAGGAGTCGGTTTCCTCCGCGGCGGTAGGTTCCTCTGCGTGTGCCCGGTTCAAACAGAGCGGGCGGACTCAAATAGGTCCAGTCCGCCTGATGTGCCGTGCACACATTGAACTGGTCGATGCTGGCTTGGGCGACGGTTTGCCACTGCTCGGGGACGAAACGCGGATCATCGATCACGAGTTGATCTGAGCGGTCAGGGCTTCGGAGTGGTCCGGCGCCGCCGATCACCAGGACTCGGCACCCGAAGTCCAGTGCGGCGTCGAGAACATTGGCCACCGGGGATTCGGCGTCGTCATTCGTTCCGGGAGCTGGTCTGGTTGTCAGCACCAGCACATCGTGTTCGCTCGCCATGCGGCCCATGGCTCCGGGGTCGGTGGCATCCGCAGTGGAGAACGTAAGGCCGGGAAGGGCTTGTGCACGGCCCCCGTCTGATCGCGAGATTCCGGAGACGCTGTGCCCTCGGCGGGCCGCTTCTGCAGCAATGCGGGAGCCCGCCATTCCTGTTGCTCCGATAATGGCGATCCTCATGCTTCACTCCTTGTGTGCGTGGCGGCCATGGCCGGCTTGCTGGTGCCGGAATCGAAGGCGTTGGTGACGTCGGAGGCGTTAGTCCGTTTAGTGCCGGGGGTGATCTGGCCTGCCGCGATCGCCGTCAGGGCAAGGGCGAACCCAGCCAGCTGCGCGATGCCAAGGTTTTCTCCGAGGAGGAGCGCTCCAAGGGCAGCCGCTACCAGTGGTGAAAGCAGTCCAAGCACGGCGACCGAGGCAACGGGTAGGCGGCCGATGCCGCTAAACCACAGCGTATAGGCCAGGAGCCCGCCGATGAGTCCGAGCCATGCGTAGCCGGCGAGTGCCGCGGCGTCGATGTTCGTTGGGACGCCCTCGAAGATCAGCGTGATGGGCAGCAGGAACAGTCCGCCGGCGGTCAGCTGCCACCCGGCGAGGCTCATCGGGGGCACCCCTGAGGCCCGTCCCCATTTCTTTGTGAGGGTGACTCCGAACCCCATGGACACTGCGCTCAGCAACCCGGCGATGACACCTGCCGCGTCGAGTGTCGCCGTGGAACGCAGCACGACCAGGGCGACCCCGATAATCCCGACGATCCCCCACGACAAGCGCCACGCGGAGAACCGTTCACCCAAAATGACGACGACGAGGATGGCGACCACAAGAGGTTGTGCAGCCCCCAAGGTCGCTGCAACACCGCCGGGCAGATGGTACGCGGCGACGAAGAGCAGCGGGAAGAAGGCGCCGATGTTCAGCACTCCCAGCACGGCAGATTTCCACCACCAGCTGCCTGTGGGCAGGACGCGGGTCAGAGCGATGGCGAGCAGTCCCGCGGGTAACGCCCGCACCAGCGATGCGAACAGGGGATGCCCGGAAGGCAGTAACTCCGTAGTCACGATGTATGTGGTTCCCCACACCGCTGGCGCGATCGCTGTGAGCAACGTGATTGTCCGTCTGTCCACAACAACTCCTCGGTCTTGAAATGTTCAACGTTGAAAAGACTACGTGGTACGATCGCTTGCGTCAAACAGTTCAACGTTGAAAGGTGTCGCATGGAGGACAGTGTCGACCGGATCATCGCGCAGTGGGCGGCGGCTCGTCCCGACGTGGATGTCAGCCCGATGGGAGTGCTCGGCAGGCTGTCCCGTCTCAGCCGTCTGTTCGAGCGTGAGTTGCGGGAGGTTTTCTCGCAGCACGGCCTGCAACCGGGTGAGTTCGACATCCTGGCGACTCTCCTGCGCGCGGATGTGGAGGGACACGGCCTGACCGCGGGGGAGCTTGCGGCCAGTGCCATGGTGACGTCCGGCGCGATCACCAACAGGCTTGACCGACTCGTCGCCAAGGGCTTCGTCACCCGAGGGCCGGATCCGCTCAGCCGCCGCACCATTCGTGTGGCCCTGACACGACAGGGTCAGGAAGTCATCGATGCGGCGCTGAAGGACCATGTCGCCAATGAAGAAGGCCTGCTCGCGACTATGACCACCCGTCAGCGGCAGCAACTCGAAGAGCTGCTGCGCACGCTGCTCCATAACCGTGAGGGCCAGGAGTAAGCCGGCAACCGGGAATTCTATCGAGCGTGCGGCGGCCGAGGCCGTGTCACTTGCCTTCCTATTGCAAGCTTCCGAAGCTGCGTGCGTCGTTACGAGACAGGTTGTTTTGCCGACCATAGCCGTTCTGACTGGCAGGAGAGCTTAGAGCGACAGATGGGCCGTTATCGGCGTTAGACCGGCTGCAGTCGAAGGTGACGCAGGCGCATATTGCTGCCGAATCGGGCTATTGCAGAAGAAGCGATCTGCCAGCGGGCTTTCGACTTCCCTGGCTGTTCTCGTCGCTGACCCGACTACTTGATAGCGCTGTTGTCCTTAGCCAAGCTGGTGGCGGCATGTGTGATCGCGTCGGTCATGATGCTCAGCGCCTCCTGATGGATGTTGCTGATGTCATCACCCGACGTGTGGTAGTTGGGATCGTGCGGCTCCCTTGCAGCGCCGCCGAAGAGGTCGGCTTGCTTACCCGATTTCCGCTCGTTGCTGCCGGTAAAGAGGCCGCCCACTGCAACGCCTTCGTCAAGGAACGCCCTCTGATCGGAATCGAAATTCCATTCCGTAGTCACCCAGGGCTGGTCACGGGAGTCGAAGTAGCCGGTGAAGAAGTCCATAATCTCCACGGAACCGTCGGGCACTTCGAGTCGGGAGTTGTGATCAAGTTCCCGTGCGTCGTAGACCTTGATGGCGTAGTTGGGTGAGGCGATCATGTCGAAGTTCAGATAGGCGGCGATGTTGTCGAGTTCGCCGCTGTTGTGCTCCGCCAAGTCCTTTACGTAGTGCTTGGAACCGAGCGATTCCGGAAACTCCTCCGCTCCCCACCACGCGAAACGCACTTTGTTGTTGATCTCCTCCTGCTGGCTGAGCGCTTTCGCGGCCTCCAGAAGCGCCGCCGCGCCGGAAGCGTTGTCATTGATCGCAGGACTGTCCGGCACCCCGTCGAGGTGCGCGCCAAGTATGATCACGTCGTCGTCGGTGCCGCCATCGGTCTCGGTGATGATGTTGAAAGTTTCGAAATCTTCGCCCTGATCTTCGAAGGTGAAGTACTGGCGGCTGCTTTGATAACCAGCACTGGCGAGTTGCTGTTCAACGTACTGAGCAGCGGCCTCGTATCCGGACGTGCCGGTAGCTCGGTCTCCGTGCACATCGGCAATCGCTTGAAACTCTTCCAGATGCTCGTATGCTGTAGAAGCTTGCGCCTGCGGCTCCGCTTGCCTTGTGGCCAGGACAAGCGCCAAGAGGAGAACAATCAACCCGAGCGCCGTGATGACGACCGTCTTTTTCCGGGGCCGGCTCCGCTGCCGGTTCAGCGTCATTTCATTCCTCATGAGTACAGCATCACGGCAATATTCTAGCGCTGGGCGTTGCTCGGGGACTGTCTGACGGCAAATATGCGGTCGTGAGGATGAAGTCTGCAGTAATCATCCACTGGCCTTTGAGCTCTTCGAATGTGCGGGCCTGACCTGTTCTGACGTGCGACGGCAGAGCAGCACGAAACGAGTGGGAACCGAGCTCGAGCTGCACGGATACTCCGTTGAAATCCAACCAGGCCCCGGTAAGGGGATACCAAGCTTTATAGACGGACTCCTTGGCGCTGAACAACAGGCAGGACCAGGGCAGCGTTGGTTCCCGCCGTGTAAGCGCATCGATCATCGACCGCTCCTCTGGTCGGCAGACGATCTCGCATACTTCCGGCGGCAATGGCCGGTTCGATTCCGCATCCAGTCCAATGGCGGCGTACGCGCTCGACCTGGCCACGACGGCGGCCCGGTAGCCCTGGCTATGGCTCATGCTGCCGACGATACCGGGGGGCCAGATCGGCGCTCCTCGGGCGTCCGGTAGCAGTGCATGGACCTCGTACTGTCGCGGGGATTCCGGTGCGAGTCGTGCCAAGGCCCTGCGAGCAAGGGCTCGCACCGTGTGGAATTCACGGCGACGTGCAGTAGTTGCCGTTGTGACTGCCGCAAGCTCATCCGGCAGAACCGTCGTCGGCGTCAGGTCACCGAAGCACTCCTCGGCGTATGTGTCAGGGGGGAGAAGGTCCTTAATCAACGGGGAACCGTCCCGGGCACCTTGGTGGTAGAGCCTGCTGCACCTCCATAGTCCACGATCTGCCGGAAGTTTTTGGCGGCCGCGGTGACCGGTCTCTCCAGTGGGCCTTGTCCCAGCCACTGGCTCCAGAGCATGCCGAACGCCACGGCGACCGCCAGGTGCACGATGAACCACACGACGGGTTCCTCATAGTGGACCTCCAAGCTGAGCGCGAGGAGATGCGCAGAGTAGAGGGTCAGGGTCATTGTGCCCATCGCCGCCAGAGGCCGCAGCCAGGGTGTGACCGCCCGCTCGATCAGGAGGAACAGGCCGGTCGCCGACAGGGCGATGCCGAGACTGCTGGCGATTGCCAGCGGCATATTTGTGTGCGGCGTCGCAATGGCCAGCCACCACGGGGAGGTGTCCGGAACGACCGCGGGTCCGAAGAGAAGGGCATCGTCCAGAGAGTCCACGCTCATTCCCGGGGTGTCCAGCAGCTGCTCATAACCTCCCATGGCATATAGCAGAACGGTCGATGCCACATTGGCCAGGAGCGCCAGTCCCGCGCCGAAAGCGGCGAGGTACCCCTGGACCGCGGGCTTTCGCAGGTCCAGTCGTCCGATTCCCATTCCGGTCAGGATGTAGCACATATATGCCAGTGCCGGGTAGGAGCCGGTCAACAGCAGCTCCGAGGCAACCCCGGCCGGCTCTGAAACGAGAGTTATCAGCGTGTGGTTGAAGTCCGACGTTTCGGGCAGCAGCGGCCCCAGCTTCTGCAGCAGGAGCGGTGCGACGATGCCGAAGACGGCGGCACTGAGGAATAGAGTCCTGGGTCGCAGGTGTAGGAACGGAATGGCGAGCAAGAAGAACACCGAGTAGTAGAGCAGAATGCCGAAAGCAGGCGGGTCGGGTGGCATGAAGGCCGCGACCACCAAGGCCACGACGCCGACCAGGAAGGCGCGGGCCACCAGTCCCAGGCGATCGCCCGCCATCCTCTGCTCCCTGTGCGGTCGCTGCCCACCGGAGGACAGGGCCAGGCCCACTCCCGCAAGCAGGGCGAACAGCGCGGCAGAGTCGCCGGAGAACAGGTTCCACGCCAGGGTCGGGTCGCCGGTCTCGTTCTCGGTAGGGAAGATATGAATAGCGATCAACCCGATTAGGGCTAGACCGCGTGCCGCATCGAGGCCGATGAGCCGTTTCCGGCTCTGTGCAGCGGTGACGTCTGCGGGGCTGGAGTGGCGTCCTCTCTTGTGATGAGGTAAGCCCATCGTTGTCCTTCTTTCGGTGTTTAGATGATTTCCTGTGCGGGGTTGCCGCCGTACCGGGCGCTTTCCGGCACATGGCTCCCCTTCATCAGGAAGGAGTCGGCCTCCAGCACTGAACCATCGCCCATGACGACGTCGTAGTGCAGATAGATGCCGATGCCAACTGTGACTTCGCGGCCGATGGTGATGGCGTCCAGTTTGAAGACACCGTCCTCCATTGAGTGGCACTGCACGATGCTGTGGGCGTTGAGCGTCGTGTCGTCGCCGATACTGACCAGAGTCTTCTCCGGTATGGTGCAGCCGTCGTCGAAGACCCGTCTGCCCATCCGCACACCCTGCAGGCGCCAGAACAGGGGCTTGAACGGGGTCCCATCGAAGAAAGGCAGCGGATACGTTATGAACTTCCAGAACCGTTCGTGCCGCCAGAACTTCACGTCATAGATCGAACACATCGTCGGATTCAGCGGTTTGAATCCCTGGGTGGCCCGCTCGAGCAGGATAAAGAAGGCGATCATGAAGGCGAAGAAACTGACGGTGCCCACGTAGAGCCCGAGACCCTCAACGTCCGGGAATAAGGTGAGGGCGAGCGAGGCCGAGAGCAGGCCGGCGAAGACGAGGGTCCACCGGCTGACTAGGTACAGGCCAATCGTCATTGCATTGTGCCGGTTCTTGCCCGGCAGTTTGCGGGCGATCTCTTCCCGGCCGTCGATCTTGAGGAATGCTGCGTCTCGATCGACCGTTCGTGGAATCTCGAACGCCGGCGAACCCAGCAGCCCGACATCCCGGCGAACCTCGCCGTGGATGGGGACCATGGCTTTAGTGCCAAAGAGAATGTTATCGCCGGCACGGGCGCTGGCCGGATACGGAACGTCATTGCCAAAGAAGTTCTTCGCTCCGATTTTCACCTCGGACACACGGAAGGACGTGCCCGAGTACTCGGCGTTCATGATCGACAGGCCGTCTGAGACCATGGTCCCGGATCCCACGGTGGTCAGGTATGGATTCTCGTGGGTGAGTTCGGGGCCGAAGTTCGATCCGGTTTGCTCCAGGTTGGGTTGTTTGTAACCCAGTAGGCGGAGGTAGTGCACGACCAGGGAGCTGTCCGCGGTGATATGCATGAATTGGAAAACATTGGTCATCCGGAAAATCGCCCGGTGGACTGCGTAGTGCAGACCGTACAGAGGGTAGGTCCGCCCCGGTGTGAGTAACAGGTTGAGCAGCCGAGGAAGCGTCAGCACGCCGACCAAAGAGACAAGCAGGCCACCGAGCAGCAAGACGAGCGAGACCAGCACCAGATCGGCGTAGAACCCCGGGTTCGCATAATTCAGATGCCCGGTTTCCAAATAGGCCGGCACAAGCTGCGCGATGGCAAGCAGGCCCAGTGGGCTAAACAGCGCCGTATTGTTTATCAGGACGAAGGCACTGTAGATGACCCGCCGGCGCACGCTGCTCTCGAGCGGCTCTACCACCCGGTAGTTCACATCGGTCGGTATGGCAGGGGATCCGTGCCAGCTTTCGCCCGGGGGTACGGACTGAAGTCGCTGCAGGGACGACGAGTGTCCAAGTTGCGCCCCGTTCCCCATCGCGGAGTCGATATCCAGAACACACTTTTCGCTTATCTGGACGCCCTGGCCGAGCGTGACGCGTCCGGTCTGGATCCAACCGTTGACGGCGCGATAGCACAGGTACCGGGTGTCCTTGTTAATCACCGTTCCCTCACCAATCGTCAATAGATCGGTGCACACAGGAATGGTGGGGGTGAGGATCGTGACGTTGGAACCGATCTTGGCTCCCAGCAAACGCAGATAGAACGGAAAGATGGGAGTGCCGATAAAGAAGACCATCGGGTTGATCCTGAGCAGGACCCGGACGAACCAGAATCGGACATATGCCAGGCTCCAGATGCGGATGTTCTGTTCTTCCCAGCGCCCAACGATCATCCATTTGAGCAGGATCGGGACGATAGCGAGGGCGAAGAAGACGCCGGTCCCGAAGATGACCGAACGTCCCCAGACTTCCAAGACCCCAGCCCCTTCAGCGACCCAGGTATAGCCAGCCACCATCGCGGCGATGAAGGCATAAGAGTAGCCGATGGCGAACACGGCCTGCAGGACCCCACAGAGGACGAAATCGAAAGTGCTGGCCCGCCCTCGATAGGGTCCTGAGTCCTGTACAGCCCACGACTGGGCAGCGGTCGGAGCAGCGATCGCTTCAGCTAGCCCTCGGATTGTCGGATGCTCGTAGATGACCTGTACTCCGACTGGCGGCAGGTCGGTATTTTTGCGCAGCGCGGCGGAGAAGTGCGCAATCAGCATGGAGTTGGCCCCGAGGTGGTCAAAGATATGATCCTCGACGGAGACGCGTTCCAATCCCAGCACGGCAGCAAGCTGCGCGGCCAAAGCCGCCTCTATATCCGTGGTGGGTTCACAGTACTCGGCGCAGACCGAGGCGCTCACCCGGTTGCTCGGCGTCGGAAGGTTCTTCCGGTCGGCCTTGTCACTGGGCAGCATCGGCATATGCTGAAGCTGCTCGTAGAAGGCCGGGATCATGTAGCTCGGCAGCCGGTCGCGCAGCTCCTCCCTGATCGTCTGAGGCGCGAGATCGGAGACGCCTTTGCGCAATGTATAGAACGCGGCGAGCTCTGTTACCCCCGGTGCTGATTCATGGGTCTCGACCACTGCCTGCGCGATTCCGGGGACTTGCAGGAGCACGGATTCAATCTCGGACAGCTCGATCCGGTATCCGCGGATCTTGACCTGGGTGTCGATCCGGCCGTGGTACTCGATCAACCTGTCGTCGGTGATGCGGCCGAGGTCGCCGCTGCGGTAAATGCGTCCGGAGGGGTTGTTCGGAATGCCGATGAAGTCGGGGATGAAAACTGCATTCGTCTTCTCGGGATGGTTCATGTATCCCACTGCGAGCCCGATCCCGGCGATGCCAATCTCACCCATCTCGCCTCTCGGTAGCGCCCGTGGCTCGTCGGGATCCAGGATCATGGCTGTGTAGGTCGGCAGGGGCTGCCCGAGGGTAATAGGCCTGTCGGGGTGCATGACGTCCCACGTGGCGGTCACGGTAGTTTCGGTGGGTCCATAGACATTGAGGAATCGCCGGTCCGGCCGGTGCCAGCGCTCGGCCAGATCGCGCGGGCAGGCCTCACCGGAGACGAGCAGGAAGCGCAGGTCAGGGAGCTCGTCCTCCAGCGTGGCCAGCAGGGTGGGTACACAACACATCGCGGTAATACGATTGTCGATTACGAAGCGTCCCAGATCGGCTCCGAGAAGGCTCTTCGAACTCGGCTTGGGCACGAGTGTCGCGCCGACCATCCACGGTACCCACATCTCCTCGACGGAGAAGTCGAAGGCGATTGTCAGCCCCTGATAGACACGGTCGTCGCTCTGATATCCGTAGACCTCGGCGGCGACGCGGACGAAGTTGCAGATGCTGGAATGTTCGATGCCCACCCCCTTGGGACGGCCGGTAGACCCTGAGGTATAGATGACGTAGGCCAGGTCCTCAACTGGGTCGGGCTTTTCGATGTCCGTGAGTCGGGAGCCGGACAGACCCTTGATGTCCGTGTCTGCTGCGTCCAAATTCAGAGCGCGGCAGCACATTCCCGGCAATAGACGGGTCAGGTGGCTCAGGGTCAGCACACGGCTGGTCCCGGAGTCCTCCATGATGTAGCCCATCCGGTCCGCGGGGAATCCGGCGTCCAGCGGCACATAAGCCGCCTGGATTTTCAACACGGCCAGCATCGAAACGTAGGACCATACCGCATGGTCAAACAGCAGCGCTATACGGTCGCCGGCCCGGGCGCCGTCTGCCAACAGGTGACGGGCGAGTTGATTAGCTCGCGCATCAAGCTGATCGTAGGTCAACGTCGAGTCCCCGGAATCAACTGCCAACTGGCCTGATCGACCTTCACGGCGTAACGAGTCGCATCGGCTCTCGAAAAGCCCCTCCAGACGCTCGCCTGGAGACCACCGCACACTTTGGCGGTGGGAGGACTGCAGCAGCAACGGGTCCAAAGTAGCGGGCATCGCCTCATGAGCCATGTCAGCCGCGCTCGCCGAATAATCCGAGAGCACCTCGTACGGTGCTGCGCTGCACGCTGTCTCGGTGAGTTCGACTCTCCGTTCGGCGAGTCTGACATGCTCGTCGTCCCGGCCCGCAAGGGCAGGGCCCTCACTGTCGGCGCGTACAGGGTATGAGTTGTCGGGCAAAACCATCGTATCTTCCGTTGTTGCGGTTTTTCCTTGTCTGGGGGTTATCTCGTTTAGGGGGTCGCCTGCGGTGGATTTCACCGCAGGAACGGGCCGGACACGGGCAGGTGTCCAGGCATCCGCCTTCCCCTTCCAGCCGAATGTCAAGGAACATCTCCTTGCCTCATTGAGGCGACCGCCTGAACACGAACAGCGGAAGTGTGTCTAACCTGCGGTTCGGTCGCAACGTCCTTCTCCTGCGGCGTTAGACCAAAAGCAATCTGGAGCGCGTTCACAGCATCGGCAAGCTGATTGGAGCGCGTCACAGCCGCGATGCACAGCTCCGAAATTGAGATAATTTCCGGACTTATTCCGGCGTCGGTCAGCGCTTTGAAAAATGTGCTGAAGGAAGTGGGCGAAGAACGCATGCCGAGTCCAGTGAGCGAGACCTTGCCCATTTCGTCAATGTGATGGAGGGCTTCGAATCCTATTCGGCTCTGGGCCGCGTCCAGCGCAGCGATGGCTGCCGGCGCTTCCGAGGACGGAAGGGTGAAGGCGACATCGGCGTATTTGGTGCCTGTATCGCTCCGGTTTTGGGCGATCATTTCAATGTTCAGGCCCGCTGCGGCGAGCTCGTGAAGGAGCCGTGCGGTGGTTCGGGAACAATCGGGGACGCCAGCGACGGTGATTTGTGTTGCAGAGTTAACGCTGGCCACACCCGAAACCAGAGTCTGTTCGCCCGGATGCGCGTCTGCATGGTAGTGGTCAAGACTGGGCAGAATCATTGTGCCCTGCTTTTGCGTGAACGAGGATCGGACATGAATCGGAATGCCGAAGCGGCGAGCGTACTCGATGCAGCGGAGGTGGAGAACCTTTGCTCCCGAGGCTGCGAATTCAAGCATTTCCTCACTGGCGAGCACGTCGATCTTGCGGGCATTGGGAACTATCCGCGGATCGGCCGTGTAGATACCGTCGACGTCCGTATAGATCTCACAGACGCTTGCACCCAGTGCTGCGGCGAGGGCGACGGCGGTCAGGTCCGAACCTCCCCTCCCGAGAGTGGTGACCGTCTTCCCTATGCGGCTTCTGCCTTGGAAACCTGCCACGACGGCGATCTGATCGTTCTTCAGACAGGCCAGGATCCGGCGCGGATCGATATCGACAATGTGGGCTTTGCCATGGAGGTCGTCGGTGATGAGGCCCGCCTCGCTGCCTGTGAATGTCCGGACATCGACTCCGAGATCCGCCAGTGCGATCGCCAGCATGGCCGCCGAAACGAGTTCACCGGTCGTCAATAGGGTGTCGAGCTCGCGGGCAGGGGGATGAGGGGAGACACTGGCCGCGAGATCCAACAATTCGTCGGTGGTGTCGCCCATAGCGGACACCACCGCTACTACCTGATATCCAGACGCCTGTGTCTTAGCCACCCGCTGCGCAGCGCGCCGAACACCTGCGGCATCCGCCACTGACGAGCCACCATACTTCTGCACGATGACTTTCTTCGACGATCTAGTCGAGCCCATCGCCGCCGGCAGCATGCGAAGCGGCAGTGGTGCGCGCATTGTTGGTGCGCTGGGCGGTGGGGCGAAAGAGTCTTTCGCCATGTGGACAGTAGTTTCATCCAGACGTTTAAAGTTTTTCACCCTGACCCCCAACTTCGTGGACGGCCGCTGCACCTCAGCGGCGTCTGGTGCTGCAGTTCCGGCGCTCTCCTACATGCATCGGGAGCGCTATCCGGTGTTTGTAAATGTGTTCGGATCCTGCGTGCTAACCGTCTACTGCAGAGCCGAGCTAGACACTCGCGGCTTAGGGACTTCCCGGCCGAGGTCGCGTAGTATTTCTTCGGGTCCCTCACCGGTAACTGAGCGGACTGCTCCTGCAAGAAGGTCAAGCCCGCGCGCCATATTCACTGCGCTGATAGTCAGAGCCGGCATGACTTTGACGACTTCTCCCTCCGGGCCGGAGGTTTCTACCAGTAAGCCGCGGGAGAAGGATTCAGCGGCAACTTTTCGTGCCATTGTCGGGTCCGGAAAATATATACCGGCCAGGAGCCCCCGGCCCCGGACGAGAGCGCCTTCGGTGCCGGCCGCCAGCGTTGCCAGAGCCGCGTGCAGCTGCGACGCCCGGGCAGCGATCTGTCGTTCGAATGCGCGTCCGTTCCAGAAATGCTCCAGCGCAGCAGTCCCGGTCACGAAGGCCGGATTATGGCCCCGGAAGGTGCCGTTGTGCTCCCCAGGCTTCCAGATGTCTAATTCGGGCTTCAACAGTGTGACGGCAAGCGGAAGTCCGAAACCGGACAGCGACTTGGACAGGCAGACGATGTCGGGGCGGATGCCTGCTTCCTCGAAACTGAAAAACGTACCTGTACGCCCGCACCCGGCTTGAACATCGTCAACGATGACGAGCACGCCGTGCTGTTGACAAAGTTCGGAGAGCTGCCGCAACCAATTTCCAGTGGCTGCCCTGAGCCCTCCCTCGCCTTGGACAGTCTCCACTATGACCGCGGCGGGTTTATCCAGTCCGGACCCGCTGTCCTCCAATAAACGCCGCAACCACAGGAAATCGTCTGTCTGCCGGTCAAGGTAGCCATCGTAAGGAATGGTGGAGGCGTTGTTGAGCGGAATGCCTGCCCCTTGGCGTTTCATGGAATTTCCGGTTACCGCCAGTGCGCCGAGAGTCATCCCGTGAAACGCATTGGTGAAGCTCAGCACCTGATGCCGGCCAGTCACCTTACGAGCCAGTTTGAGCGCTGCCTCAACGCTGTTCGTCCCGGTGGGACCGGTGAACATCACCTTATAGTCCAGCCCGCGCGGTACCAGGATAAGTTCCTGGAACGTCTCTAGGAATCGCCGCTTCGCCGTTGTCTTCATATCGAGCGAATGAATGACCGAGCCCGAGCGCAAGTACGAAATCAGCGGTTCCAGCAGGAGCGGATTATTGTGCCCATAATTGAGTGCTCCGGCGCCTGAGAAAAAATCCAGATACTCTGTGCCGTCCTCGCTGTATAAGGAGTCCCCAACAGCATGATCGAAAACAGTGTCCCAGCCCCGGCAGTAGCTGCGGACCGCAGACTCCAGGGATGCAAAAATATCTGTCATTTTCTGTTCCTTAGGAGAGGCTGGCTGTCCCGCACACATTTTCTCGGGGCGGAGCATTGAAGAGAGCACGACCCTAGAAAACAGACCTTGAAGAAACTTTGATAACCTACCAAAGCATAAATATTAAGAGTCGGTATGGTTTGCATTTCTTTCCCCCTGTGTGCACGATATTCCCCTGAATCGTTCAGCCCTTGCCCTCTCTGACTGGCAGAAATACGTAGTTCCGTCAGGGAAAAGGCCCGGCGCGAAATGCCGGTGAATGCGCAATGGAAGTGCGCGATGGGCGTTTGCCCCGATATAAATCCTAAGGCGTGGCAAAAACCTAATGTAGATCAGGCCTAAAAGACAGATGCGGGAAAGAATGAGGTCGGCCAAAGTGAGTTTATGACGTAAGGCGATTCCGACACGCCGGGAAAGACACGCTGAGTTAAACGAATCGACAAGAGTGACTGTGGGACGGAAATACCCTAAAAGCCGGGGAGGTGAACGGTTAATCTTGGCCGTAATCCGATTGTTACGATGTCTTGCCGGCGCATTCCCTTGGACGCGCTGAACAGGTTGGTAAGCGGCCGAACTCAGTTGTCCGGCTTGTAACAGGAACGGTGAAGATAATCAGTGGCCCAAGGGTCCGCAGCAGGATGAATAAATGTGCTCATCTCAGGAAGTCTCAGAACCTTGTATTCGCTAGGTAAACGCCTATATTGAAAAAAGCAACAATAGTGATTGCTGTCAACAAACACATGTCCAAATCCGTCATGATACTGAATGAGGTGCGGACGTTTGCTTGACGATTAAACGTGCAGAGTCAATCCCCTAAGCGGTCCTAAGATTGTGTTTGTGCGTTAGGAGCCTGACATGGTCTGCTGGTTTGATGCTGGCCTTCGCGCGGCAGCGGAGGCCAGCAGACCGAGTCTTTGCACTTGCGCCGGGCTGATCCACAGATCGTAGCCGTTGGCCTCGTCGATAAGGCGCCGGCCCTCATTGCCCTCTGCCGCTATCCATGCCATTTGCAAATCTGGTGTTTGCTGCGTCGATACGCGCATACCCACAATGTTGGCCGTATCGGCGTACTTCGACTACGGCCTTGACTAATGCATGATTTCACGATTTTGGTCGCCAGCTACTCTAAGCGCGGCGGCGCTAATCACGCCGTACTGTCCAAGGCATGTCTCCCTTGGGTCGGTGGACGGCGCGTCGGCAGGTACGAGACCGTCGTGGGCGCCGCGATCCTGGCGTCGTCAGATCCGAAAAGGCAGGCTCTGCTCTGGTGTCCTCGTCAGGCAGGGGACAGCGCACTAGCGTCCAAACGTCGCAACCAATCGAGCAGCGTTCCATCCATGATTGCCGCGTGCAGGGCGTGTGGATTGAACGACTCCTTTTCTACTGCTTTTGCCGAGATGAGCGCTAGTATCTGGATCGTAGTCGCCGCGTGGAGTCGTTCTTCGTGTGCGCGAACTGAAGTGCGTTCATACCCAACTCCGCCAAGACATCAGCACATTGATGAGGGGCCAGAGCAGTCAAGAACTGCTCGATCAGCTGGGCGTTGTCATCCGGGGCCAGATGTTTCCCGGAACGCTCTTCGAAGATATCAAGGAACGCCGTTAGATCCGTGAATGGATGGAAATTCAAATCGGCCACGGCGGGGGACGGGACGGCGGCTTCGGAGGTTCATCGGCAGGGAAATACAGTGTGAGGTCATCCCGGCTAACTCCCACTGCGTGGAACATTGCACGAATCTGCTGGGTCTTCGTCAACGTGTTGTTGTTCATGTCCATGGACGGACCCGGCATGATCTCGACCTGCCAGTCCGGCAATTCTTGCCCGACGGTAAACCAGGTGCTCTTTCCGGCTGTGTCAAAGACCGCATCGTGGTTAACCTCATCAAGTAGTCGAATCACCTGTGAGGTCAGGTCTCGCCAACTCGAAACCGCTCGTTCCACTCCGTTGAAGTTGAAGGCCACGACCCTAGCATTTGTAAAGTCCGTTTCCTCCCCGAGCGACAACTCGGGCAGCTGCTTCTTGGGAGGTTCAAAACTCGTAACTGGAAACACCCAGTAGTCCAGTTCCCACGCAAGGCTCAATCAGCCAATGATGCGTTGGTACCAAACAAGCCGAACAGGACACCAAGCTCGATGCTCTGACGACAGAGATCGAAGGGGTCAAATCAACCGTAGGAGAGAAGCTGCGATCGCTGAATTTGGATACGGCTCCGGCTCAGAACGTCAGTCGTTGGCGGTAAACTTTTACCCGTGACCCCGGAGTTCTGCTGAACTTCGGGTACTTGTGTTGCGCCCTGCCGGGGAAGAGTAAGGATAAAAGACCATGAGCCTGAACGGACTGCGGACTGCCCTCGCTGAAGATAAGTCCTTCGAGCGGGTACGGCTCTACGCGTCCCGGCCGGCGGGGGAGCGCAGCGAGGATCTGCAGATCGGCGCGCCTCCCGGGCTGCGTGCGGCGTTGCTGGCGGAGATGGTCGAGGGGCAGGATTCCGGCGTCGTTCTTGCGGTCACCGCTACCGGGCGCGAGACCGAGGATCTGGCCACGGCGCTGCGCTGCTATCTGCCGGCCGAGTCCATCGAGGAGTTCCCCAGCTGGGAGACGCTCCCGCACGAGCGGCTTTCCCCGCGCTCGGACACAGTGGGCCGGCGCCTGTCCGTGCTCCGCCGGCTCAAGTACGACGACGCCGCCAGCCCGCTCCGCGTGGTGATCGCGCCGGTGCGCGCGGTGCTGCAGCCGCTGGTCAAGGGCCTGGGCGAGCTGAAGCCGGTATCGCTGAAGGTGGGGGACGAAGTCTCCTTCGAATCCGTGGTCAGGCAGCTGGCCGATGCCGCCTACGCGCGCGTGGACATGGTAACGCACCGGGGCGAGTTCGCGGTGCGCGGCGGCATCCTGGATGTCTTCCCGCCCACCGAGGACCATCCGGTGCGCATCGACTTCTTCGGCGACGAGGTGGACCAGATGCGCTGGTTCGCGGTGGCGGACCAGCGCAGCCTCTCGGGCGAGAACGTCAAGCACCCCAGCGCGCTGTACGCCCCGCCGTGCCGCGAGCTGCTGATCACCCCGGACGTGATGAGCCGGGCCGCGAAGCTGAAGTCGCAGATGCCGGCCGCGGCGGACATGCTGGAGAAGATTGCCGGCGGCATCGCCGTGGAGGGCATGGAGTCGCTGGCCCCGGTGCTGGTGGACGCGATGGTCCCGTTCCTGGGCGAGCTGCCGGAAGGCTCCCTCGCCGTCGTTATTGAGCCGGAGAAGGTGCGCGCCCGCGCCCACGATCTGGAAGCGACCAACGCGGAGTTCCTCGCCGCGGCGTGGGCCACTGCGTCCGACGGCGGCGACGCGCCGCTGGACCTGGCCCTGCAGGGGAACCTGGACGAAGCCAGCTTCCGCTCCCTAGCCGACACGCGCACCACCGCACTGGACCGCAAGGTCTCCTGGTGGTCCATCACCTCCTTCAACCCGGACGATGAAACCGTGCTGGACGTGGACTCGCTGACCGTCAGCGCGCGCGAACCCCGCGGCTACCAGGGCGATGTGGCGGAAATGATGGAGTTCATCGGCGGCCGTGTCCGCGACCAGTGGCGCGTGGTCGTCGCGACCGAAGGCCCCGGCCCCGCGCAGCGCCTGGCCGAGCTTTTCCACGACAATGACATCCCCGCCACCCGCGTCGACTCCCTCGAGGACCAGCCGCAGCCGGGCATCATCGAAATTACGACGGCGAGTGCGGGCAAGGGGTTCGTCTTCGACGGGTTGAAGCTCGGGCTGCTCACCGAGGCGGACCTGCTGGGCCGGACCTCGGCTTCCTCCACCCGCGACATGCGCAAGATGCCCTCGAAGCGCCGCAACGCCGTCGATCCTCTGCAGCTGACCGCGGGGGACTTTGTGGTGCACGAGCAGCACGGCGTGGGCAAGTTCGTGGAGCTGCTGCAGCGCTCGTCCGGGGCCGGGCCCACCAAAACTATGCGCGAATACCTGGTGCTGGAGTACGCGCCGTCCAAGCGTGGGGCGCCGGGGGACCGGCTGTTTGTGCCCACGGACCAGCTGGACCAGGTCACCCGCTACGTCGGCGGCGATGCGCCCGCGCTGTCCAAGATGGGCGGCTCGGACTGGGCCAACACCAAGAACAAGGCACGCAAGGCCGTCAAGGAGATCGCCGGCGAGCTCATCCGGCTGTACTCGGCGCGGATGGCCTCGCGCGGGCACGCCTTCGCCCCGGACACCCCGTGGCAGCGCGAGCTGGAGGAGGCGTTCCCGTACATCGAAACGCCGGACCAGCTGACCACCATCAACGAGGTCAAGCAGGACATGGAGCGCGAGATCCCCATGGACCGCCTCGTCTCCGGCGACGTTGGCTACGGCAAGACCGAGATCGCCGTCCGCGCCGCATTCAAGGCGGTGCAGGACGGCAAGCAGGTGGCGCTGCTGGTGCCCACCACCCTGCTCTCGCAGCAGCACTACGAGACCTTCTCCGAGAGGTTCAGCGGCTTCCCCATCCGGGTCAAGGCGCTCTCCCGCTTCCAGACCGCCAAGGAATCCAAGGAGACCATCGAGGGCGTAAAGAACGGCGCGGTGGACGTGGTCATCGGCACGCACCGGCTGCTGTCCAAGGAAGTGGACTTCAAGGATCTGGGCCTGGTCATCGTGGATGAGGAACAGCGCTTCGGCGTGGAGCACAAGGAGGCGCTGAAAAAGATGCGCACCAATGTGGACGTCCTGGCCATGAGTGCGACGCCGATTCCGCGTACCTTGGAGATGTCGCTGACCGGGATCCGCGAGACCTCCACTTTGGCCACACCGCCGGAAGAGCGGCACCCTGTCCTGACCTATGTGGGCCCGTACACGGACAAGCAGGCCTCTGCCGCTATCCGGCGCGAGCTGATGCGCGAAGGGCAGGTGTTCTTCGTGCACAACCGGGTCTCCTCCATTGATGCCACCGCCGCGCACATCCGCGAACTGGTGCCCGAAGCCCGGGTGGAAGTGGCGCACGGCCGGATGAGCGAATCCAAACTCGAGCAGATCATTGTGGACTTCTGGGAGAAGCGTTTCGACGTGCTGGTCTGCACCACCATCATCGAAACCGGCTTGGACATCTCCAACGCCAACACCCTGATTGTGGACCGGGCGGACAACTACGGCCTGTCCCAGCTGCACCAGCTCCGCGGCCGCGTGGGCCGTGGGCGCGAGCGGGCGTACGCCTACTTCCTCTACCCGGCGGAAAAGCCGCTGGGTGAGGTGGCGCTGGAGCGGCTGAAGGCCGTGGCCTCCCACAACGAGCTCGGCGCCGGCATGCAGCTTGCCCTGAAGGACCTCGAGATCCGCGGCGCCGGCAACCTGCTGGGCGGCGAGCAGTCCGGGCACATCCAGGGCGTCGGGTTCGACCTTTACATCCGCCTGGTCGGCGAAGCCGTAGCGGACTACCGCGGCGAAGCCGAAGAGAAGGCCGCCGAGATGAAGATCGAGCTGCCAGTCAACGCCCACCTCCCGCACGACTACGTCCCGGGGGAGCGGCTGCGCCTGGAGGCTTACCGCAAGCTCGCCTCAGCGACGACGCTTGAGGGCATCGACGAAGTGGTCGAGGAACTGACCGACCGGTACGGCCAACCGCCCCTGCCCGTGCAGAACCTCATTGCCGTGGCGCGCTTCCGGGTCGGCGCCCGCGAAGTCGGGCTGACCGACGTGGCGCTGCAGGGCAACTTCGTCAAGTTCGCCCCGGCATCACTGCCGGAGTCCAAGACCATGCGCCTGAACCGCATGTACCCCGGCTCTCAGGTCAAACCCAACCTCGACTTCATCCTCATCCCCAAGCCCAAAACCTCCCGCATCGGCGGCCGCGACCTCTCCGACCAAGCCGTCCTCGAATGGGCCCAAGGCGTCATCGACGCGGTATTTAAGGGATAGGCCTTCTCCGTCAACTAGCTGTGGATATCGGGAATGGACTCGCGGACCTGCCGAACGCGGATGTACTTTTGGGATCACTGAGGCTGACTGACGCTCGAACTGATATGCACAAGCACTGATCGCCGGCGTTCTGCCCGGCACTGCTGACAAGGGGTGGGTTTCGCTCTCAAACAACACCAGCGGGCCTGGTCCCTTGCCCGCGGGATCGACACCATGACGTGGACGTTCGATCCGGTGGTCAGCCGGAACGCCCGCTTCAACCTGACGAAACTCGGTGCCCACGCCACGGAGTACGCCCGCGATTTCTACGGCGAAATGCAGGACGATATCAACGCCAACGACGAAAGTGACCGGCTCGTGGCCGTCTGGCCGCTGACCGCCACGCGGAGCATCAACTGCAGCGAAGGCGTAGTCGAAGAGCCGCAGCTGCCCGAATCCGATCTGGTCCACATCCTCGAATACGGCCCTGACTCCGGGCCACTGCTCCGCGGAACCCCCGGCATGCTCTGGTGCCGTGCACCGAAGGACATCGTCGCCTTGAGGGCGGCGAACCCTCACGAAGCAAGCCAATGGCGGTTGACGATCCGCGGGATCTTCGAATCCGCATTCGCCTCCGGCTACAGCGCCACCGGGGTCACCCGGGCCGGGTGGTACCGGTTGACCAAATCTAGCCAGGCCTGACCTACACCCAACACCAGGAGTAAACAATGCGCCACAAAAATCGAACAGTCAGCGTGCGCCACGTCCTCGGCGTCGCTAGCCTGAGCCTCCTCGTCGGACTCACCGGGTGTGCAGGAGGAGCCGCCCCGGCTGCAGAGCCGCAGCCCATCTCCACCGCCGACATCGACCCCGCCGCCGCAGCGGCCCTGCCGGAGGAATACAAATCGGCCGGAGTGATCAAGGTGGCCTCGGACATTCCCTATCCGCCGCTGGAGATGTTCGATGAAAACCAGCAACTCACGGGCCTGGACTACGACCTTGCCCAGGCCATGGGCGCCGAGCTGGGCGTGCGGCTGGAACTGCAGACGCAGGCATTCGACAGCATCATCCCGTCGCTGCAGTCCGGCAAGAACGACATCATCATGTCCGGCATGAACGACACGGTTGAGCGCCAGGAGATGCTGGACTTTGTGGACTACCTCCACGCCGGGTTCTCCATCCTGGTCCCGGAGGGCAATCCGGAGAACATCACCACCGTGCTGGACCTGTGTGGCAAGAACGTCGCCGTGCAGAAGGCGACGGTGCAGGGGGAGATCCTCCGCAGCTACGACCAGCAGTGCAAGGACAAGGGCTCCGAGCCGGTGAACGTTGCCGAGCTCCCGCTGGAAACTGATGTGCAGACGGCCGTCCGTTCCGGAAAGGCCTCTGCCGACGTCGTCGATTCCGCAGTGGCAGCCTATGCCGCCAAGACCGCCGGGGACGGCAAGATCTTCGACATCGTGAAGGACCCCGCGAATCCGGCCGGCTACAACCCCGTCTACACCGTGGGGTGGACCTAGCTAACGTCGTAGCGCAGGGTAACTGTGGCCCGTTTGCAGGCGTCCTGGTTGACAGATTTGTTGTTGAAGCCGATTTTCGCGCCGGTGAATGCCGCTTTTTCTCCTGGTGCCAGAGCGCGGTGCACTGGCATTTGTGCGTCGGTCAGGATGTAGTCGCTGACGTCGCACGTTCCAGGTGCCGCACTGGGGGCCGTAACCACGGAGCTGATCCTGGTAGTAACCGTGGTGATGTATCTGGTTTCCGTGCTGCCGTTGGTCACGGTCCCAGTGATGAGTGCGGGCTCGACTCCGGGGGCTATGCCGGTGATCGTCGAGATCTGCTCAGCCGTGACATCCCCGTCCGGCCCGGTTCCGACCGTGCCGTGGGTCGCCGGGCCGCAGTCAGGCGCGGCATGCGCTGGAACCTCGGCGCCGGAGCCGCCAGCAAAGAGCAGTAACAGCAGCAGGACAGTGATGCCTCCCCGTCTGGTGCCGACTCGTCGTCGGGCCGCGGCCACCAACAACAGGCCGGCAGCCACGAAGGCGACGGCCAGTGCTATCAGCGCCGTTATAGGCATGCCGGTGGCGGCGAGCTGGTTACAGTTCATGGGAGGGTCTTCCTGCTGCAGCGGTTCATCAGTTTGCAGTGAACGTATTGCTGGTAACGTCTGCAAAACCTGGTGCGGAGGCTATGAGGACGTGGGATGCCGTAGCCTGTCCAGCGACAGATAGGTCGCTGAAGGTGGCTACGCCGTTGACGGCAGTGGTCGTTAGGGACCCCTTGAGATCTCCGGGTGAAGAGCCTTTTCTCATCGTTACCTGCGCCGTATCTACGGTTTGATTCCCGAATCCGTCCACGATCAGAACGGTGACAGCTGGCGCAATGATCTGACCTCCCCTCACCGTGCTGGGTGGCTGCTGACCGAACATCAGCTTGGCTGCGGGGGCTGCCGTGACGGTTGCGGTCTGAGTGGCGCTGGTCAGGCCGCTGGCGCTGACGGTGAGCGTCGGGGTGCCGGCCTTGGTGTCACCGTAGTAGAACGACGCCGTGGACGATCCGGCCGGGATCGTCACGCTTGTGATGGGCGTGCCGCCGGCGGTGGTGGAGAAGACCTTGCTTCCGGTGGAGTTCGATGACGGCGTCAACGTGGTGGTTCCGGAGGTGACGGGGTTGCCGAACGTGTCCTGGCGCTGCACGGTGGCCGGGCCGAGGGTTGCCGTTGCGGAAGCGGTTCCGGTGACCGGGACAGAAGTGAATACCACTTTGGAGGCGGTTGCTGCGTTGACGGTTGCGGTCTGGGCGGCGCTGGTCAGGCCGTTGCCGCTGACAGTGAGGGTTGGGGTGCCGGCTTTGGTGTCGCCGTAGTAGAAGGACGCGGTTGAGGAGCCGGCCGGGATGTTGACGCTTGTGGTGGGCGTGCCGCCGGTGGTCGCGGAGAAGACCTTGCTTCCGGTGGAGCTCGACGACAGGGCCAATGTGGTGGCTCCGGAGGTGACGGGGTTGCCGAACGTGTCCTGGCGCTGCACGGTGGTCGGGCCGAGGGTTGCCGTTGCGGAAGCGGTTCCGGTGACCGGCGCAGAAGTGAATACCACTTTGGAGGCGGTTGCTGCGCTGACGTTTGCGGTCTGGGTGGCGCTGGTCAGGCCGTTGGCGCTGATGGTGAGGGTTGGGGTGCCGGCTTTTGTGTCGCCGTAGTAGAAGGACGCGGTGGAGGAACCGGCCGGGATCGTTAGGCTCGTGATGGGCGTGCCGCTGGCGGTGGCAGAGAAGACTTTGGTTCCGGTGGAGTTCGACGACAGGGCCACGACAGTACCTCCGGCCGGCGCAGGAGCGGAATTTCCTGACGCGTCCTGCAGTTGCAGGGTCACCGGCCCCAGAGACGCAGTGGTGGATGCGGGACCTGAAACAGGCGGCGTGGTGATTGCCAGCTTGGAAGCCGGTAACGGGGCGCTGACGGTGAAGGGGGTGCTCGTTGCTTCAATCAGTCCCGGACTGGTCGCCCTCAGCGAGTAACCAAGACCTGCCTTATCAATGGACAAGTCAGTAAAGACGGCCACCCCTTGGGCGTTGGTCAAGACAGTCAGCGTGCCTGAGAGCCTGGCACCGTTGAGGTTCAGGCTGCCTAAGGACACAGTGATGGGAACACCGGCAGCCTCGACAGTGGTGCCCAGCACCGACTGCAGGCTCACCGCGACGGCGGGGCTAATGGGGGCGCCGGCCGTAGCCCCACTTGGCGAGGAGGTGAAAGCCAGTTTGTTCGCCGCAACGACGGTAACGGCACCGCTGGGTACGCTGGCAGCAGTCCAGGACTTGTAGACCGCTGTCACGGTGTAGGTAAAGGTGCCCGCCGCCACGGCGGTGTCAGTGCAGGAAGTGCCCGTGACCAGAACAGTCGAACTGGTTCCGCAGGCAGCCACGGCCGTCCCGTTGCTGCTGGCGCGCGTGACGTAGTAACCCTCTGGGATAGGAGTACCCGAAGATGCCGTCCAGTTGACCGGGACGGTGGAAGCGCCGATCAGGGAAACTGTCACGGCAGTCGGTGCCGACAGCGTTCCGGTCGACACCTCCGCGGTCACGGATCCGGTCGCCGTCCAGTAAGCCGCTGCTGGCCCCGCACCCAGAACAACCGCAAGGAACCAGACAGCGACGACGATCGCGCTGGAGCGTAACAGGCGCCTCAAAGGCAGCGCACTGGCCCGGACCCCGGGAGGGGATTCGGGGATGGCGGGCTGGCTGGGCACGAGCATCTCGACCTTCCGGACTCATTCCTAGAAACACGGCTCCCGACCCGCGACACGAAGGTCAAGCGGGCCGGGAGGTACAGACGGCTATCGGTTAGCTGGCGGCGAAGTGCAGCGGCACGGCCAGGCCCTTGCAAGCATTCTGGTTCGTGGGTAGGTTGTTCATCGTGATCGTCACGGTGCCCGTGACTGTATCGCCGGGCGCGATGTCGTCGCCCTTGACAAAGTCCGGCTCGAAGATCGGGGTGCTGACGGAATAGTCCTTCCACGAGCACCCGGCGTCATCAGTCCACAGATTTCCTTCTTCGTCAGCCACAGTCACTTTCAGATCGCTCAGGCGCTGCATACCGGTGCCGGGGTTGATGACGTCGAAGGCGACGGTCTGGCTCGGTCCCCCCGGAGTGAGCGGTCCGCCGGTCGCAGTCTTGCTGGTGACAGTGAAAAACTCAGTGGTTCCGGTCGTGGCGCCGCCGGTGCCTGAGCCCGTGGCGGTCCAGTAGGCGAAGGCGGCCCCGCCGCCGATGGCGACGAGGGCTGCGGTCGTGATGGCTACGCGCTTTTTGCGTGTGAACTTCTTCATGATGTGCCCCTTTGTTAGTGAGTCGAGAAGCTGATCTGCTCTGGATTCACTTTCGCGGGCTAACCTCAAGAAAAACCGCTGCTCAGACGCATGTACCTGACAAAAATGCCTCAATATTGGCCCAAGAACTGCTCAAGTCTTGACGCACCGTGCGTCCGGGTGAGGGTTGGCGCTTGTTCTATAAGCAGGCCGAGCGGAAACGGCGGGTGGTTGCGTCAAAAAACGCAACCACCCGCCGTCGTTGTTCTCGAAAGTCCTTGCTCGTGGGTCAGGAGACGCGGGCCAGGAAGCTGCGGGTCCGCTCGTGCTGCGGATGAAGCAGGACGTCGTCCGGAGCGCCCTGCTCCACGATGACGCCGTTGTCCATGAACGCGACCATGTCCGCGACCTCGCGGGCGAAACCCATCTCGTGCGTGACCACGATCATCGTCATGCCCGAGCGCGCCAGCTTCTTCATGACCTCCAGGACCTCGCCGACCAGCTCCGGGTCCAGGGCGGACGTGGGCTCGTCGAAGAGCATCACGTCCGGGTCCATGGACAGGGCCCGGGCGATGGCCACGCGCTGCTGCTGGCCGCCGGAGAGCTGTGAGGGGTAGTTGCCGATCTTGTCGGCCAAACCGACCTTGCCCAGCAGATCGCGTGCTTTGGCCTCTGCTTCGGCCCGTGGCGCCTTGAGCAGCTTCAGCGGGCCGTGCATGACGTTCTCCAGCGCAGTCATGTGGCCGAAGAGGTTGAAGTTTTGGAATACCATGCCGATCTTCGACCGGCGCTTGTTGATCTCCCTTTGGCGGGCTTCCATCAACTGGTCGCCCTTTACGTCGTAACCGATCATCCGTCCGTCCACCAGGATGGCGCCGGCAGTGGTCATCTCCAGATGGTTCACGCAGCGCAGCAGGGTGGATTTGCCGGAACCCGACGGGCCGATCAGGCAGACCACCTGCTGCGGCTGGACGGTGAGGTTGATGCCTTTGAGCACTTCCACGTCACCGAAACTCTTGTGAACGTTGAGGAATTCGACGGTTGCCATCAGCGGGCCGCCTTTCCGGCAATGAGGAAGTTGCCTTTGGAATAGCGCTTTTCCAGTTTGCCCTGGAAGTAAGTCAGGATGGTGGTGAGGATGATGTACCAGATGCTGGCGACGATCAGCAGCGGGATCTGGCGCAGGTTCTGGGCGTAGATCTGCTGGGTGTTGTAGAGCAGGTCGCCCACCCCGATGACGATGACCAGCGAGGTTGTTTTCAGCATGGAAATCACGTTGTTGCCCACCGGTGGAATGATGACCTTCATGGCCTGAGGGATGACTACATGCCACAGCGTGGACATCTTGCTGAAGCCCATGGCCCGGCTGGCTTCGGTCTGGCCGTGCGGGACGCTGAGCAGGCCGGCGCGGACGATCTCGGCCATGTAAGCGCCCTCGTTCAGGCCGAGGCCGAGGATGGCCGCGGTCATGAGGGAAATGACGTCGTTGGTGTTCCACTCGACGAAGTTCGGCCCGATAAAGGGGATGCCGATCCCGATCTTGGGGAAGAGCGCCGCGGCGAAGCCCCAAAACAGCAGCTGGACCAACAACGGCGTTCCGCGGAAGAACCAAACGTACGCTCCCGCAACGCCGGCTAGGAGCCAGTTGTCGCTCATCCGCATAACCGCGACGATCAGTCCGACAACGAACCCGATGACCATGGCGATGAAAGTCAGCTGCAGCGTGGTCAGAAGGCCGCCGAGGATCCGCGTATCGAAGAAGTAGCGGGCCACCACGTCCCAGCCGAAGCCCGGGTTGGTAACCAGCGTGATGCCCGCGATGAGGATGCAGAATGCGACGGTGATGATCGCCACCACCTGACCCGGGCGCTTGCGCCTAAGCACCGGCCTCCCGGTTAAAGCGAGGAAGTCGATGTCCGTGCCTGGCAACCCGGATGCCGGGGCGGGCTTGCTCGTTCGTTCCATGGTCATGATGTCTGGGCCTGGCCTTCCTGGTTTGTCCGGCTCACTTGGCGGGGTTGATCTCGGACTCTTCCACTGCGGTGTTGCCCAGGCTCCAAGCCTCCATGATCTCCGTGTAGGTGCCGTCGGCGATCAACGAGTCGATGGCGGCCTTGAACGCGTCCGCAAGGTCCTTGTCCTTCTGGTTCACGACGACGCCGGCCAGCGACGGCTCGACGAGGATGTCCTCGACGGCAGCGAAGACGTCGGGCTGCAGCTGCGAGTAGTAGGCGATCAGCGCGCCGTCGGCCGCCATGGCGGACGCCCGGCCGGTTGCCACTGCTTGATTCACATTGTCCTGCTGGGGCAGGACCAGTTCGGTAACCTCTTCCTTCCCGGCCTTCTTGCACTCCTTCTGGAAGCCTGGCAACACGGTCAGGGCCTGGGTGGTGCCGGTCTGGGCGGCTACCGTCTTGCCGCACAGGTCCAGAACCGAAGCGATGCTGTCGGGGTTGTCCTTCTTGACCATGACCGATGTGCCACCTTGCATGTAGCTGACCATGGTGACCCGCTCCTGGCGTTCCGGGGTGATGGAGAAGGCGGCCCAGGAGGCGTCGTACCGCTCGGCCTCAATGCCGGCGAGGATGCCGTTGAAATCCCCCTTGTTGATGGTGATATCCAGGCCCATCTTTTTGGCGGCTGCCAAAGCCATGTCCGGTTCAAGTCCGACGATATTGCCCTTGTCATCGGTGAAGTCGATGGGCGCGTAGGTCGGATCCGTCACCAGCTCCATGGTTCCTTTTTCTTTGAGGTCCTGGGGGACGAGTGCACTGACGGCTGGGTCTTCTTCCGCCGCCTGCGCAGCCTCCTGTCCGCCTGCACCCAGTACGGGTCCCGCAGCCTGGGTAGAGCCTTCGCCGCCCGACGAGGCGGCACTCTCTGTATTCGTGCAGGCCGTAGCACCTGCCATCAGCGCGAGTGCGGTGACTGCGAGGCAAGAGTTCCGGAACGTCATGTTCATGGTGGGCCTTCCATCGGCGAAATGAGTTTGCGAAGAAGTGTTGATAAGTTCAATATGTTCAACTTATTATTGAAGTGACAGAGATCACTGTCAAGGGCTATTTTTGAGAATGCGCCGAGTTGGAATCCCCAGCCGGCCGCAGCTGAGGTGCGATCAGAGGGAGTAAGCCGTGGGTGGATCAAGGATCAAACATGCTGTGACGGATGAAGCCATCGCAGAGCGCCGGCTGGCTATCGTCAATCACACGGCTGCCATCATCTCCGACTCGGGGGTAGACGGCTGCTCCTTTGCCGCGGTCTCGGAGGCGAGCGGCTTCAGCATCGGGATGATCCAGCATTACTTCCGCACGCGGGACCGCCTGATCTTGGCGACCATCGACCACCGGATCCACGAAGCCGAGGAGGAATGGCGCGAGATCGCCTCCCGTGGGGCCAACGCACTGGCGAAGATTCGTGACCTCCTGACGTTCTCCGTAGAAGGGGACAAGTCCTTCGCGGACGCCTGGGGCTTCTGGCTTGAGCTGTATGCAGCGTCGCATAAGGACCCAGCCATGCGGCAGGAGGTCAACACCATTCTCGAGCTATGGCGCAAGTTCTTCTTGGACGTGCTGGAGGAAGCCGTTGCTGAGGGCAGCATCAATCCTGTGCATGACCCCGAGGACGCGGCCCGGCTCCTGCTCGCCGTCGTCGATGGTCTTGCCATCCAGACCGTGAACGGAACCTACGGCAGTAGCCCCGAGGATATGCGGCGCTTGCTCTATCGCTTTGCCGCTGCCGAACTGGGCGTTGATACGTCCGCGTGGGAGTCCACGCTCGCCTACGCAGCAGAACGCTGACCAGCCGCTTTTGTCCGCCGAATCCACTTTTGCGCAAGTCCAACAGAATGAGGAAGTTCATGACCATCACCTCCTTTCCGTCCTCCACGGCAGCGGACCTGTTCGCAGCCCGTGCCTCCGGCTACAAGCCGTCGCCGGTGCGCGAGGTCTTCGACATCTCCATGCAGCCGGGGATGATCTCCCTGGCTGGCGGCAATCCAGACCTCAGCGTTCTGCACCTGGACGCACTCGCAGATACGGCGGCCGAGCTGGTTCGCACCCAGGGCCTGGACGCGCTTCAGTATGGTGGCGGCGGCGGGACCAAGGAGTTGCAGGAGCTTATCTGCTCAGTCATGGCGGCCGAAGGAAACCCGGCACTTCCCGCCAATGTGCAGGTAACGGCGGGATCCCAGATGGCGCTTGAACTGCTGGTCAAGCTCTTTTGCGATCCCGGGGATGTCATCCTGGCCGAGGGTCCCACCTACGTCGGCGCCATCAGCATCTTCGACGGACTTCAGGCGGACGTGGTTCATGTCCCAATGGACGACGACGGCCTGATCCCAGGGGAACTTGAGCGAAAATTAGGCGAGCTGGCTGCCGAAGGTAAACGGGTCAAGCTGCTCTACACCATTCCCAACTTCCATAATCCCTCCGGCGTCACGCTCTCCGCCGAGCGGCGGGCGGACGTCGTCCGTATCTGCAGGGAGGCGGGCCTAGCCATCATCGAAGACAACCCTTACGGCATGCTCAGCTTCGATGGCCTCTACCTGCCGAGCCTCCACCAGCTGGACCCGGAGAACGTGTTCTACCTCGGTTCCTTTTCCAAGATCTTCTCCCCAGGGGTTCGTGTGGGCTGGGCGGTAGTGCCCGATGACGTGCGCCGGCAACTGCAACTGGCCTCCGAAGCCACCACCATCTGCCCCTCAGTTCTGAGCCAAATGCTTGTGCAGGAGTACCTGAGCCAAACCGAATGGCGCCAAACCCTAGCCACAGCCGGCGATCTCTACCGGGACCGCTGCGAGGCCACAATGACAGCGCTCGCAGACTTCATGCCGGCCGGCACCACCTGGACCGTGCCCGGCGGCGGCTTTTTCACGTGGGTGACCCTGCCCGAGGGCATTTCCGGCGAAGACGTTATGCACCGGGCGATCGGCCACAAGGTGGTATTCGTTCCCGGCAGTGCTTTTTATTCGGATGGCGCCGGCGATAACCAGTTGCGCATCGCATTCTCCTTCGAGACGCCTGAACGATTGCGCGAAGGCGTCCGACGCCTCGGACTGGCCATCGCCGAGAGCATTCAGGGAGCCACGGCATGAGCACGGTGGATATCTTGAAGCAGCAGGCCGAGGAGGCACTCGAGGCGGGACTGGACCGGATTGTGGACTTCAGCCATCGACTCCACGGTAGCCCGGAGACCGGCCTGGAGGAGGTCAAAGCCTCCGCCTGGCTGGTGGCCGAGCTCGAAGCACTCGACCAAGCGCGCGTGGAGCACGGACTGGGCGAACTTCCCACAGCTGTGCGGGCCGAGGCCGGCCATGGCGAACTCGTCCTAACCATCTGCGCGGAGTATGACGCGCTCCCCGGGATCGGCCACGCGTGCGGACACAACATCATCGCCGCCGCAGCCCTTGGTGCGTTCACCGCCTTGGCCCCGCTGGCCGACGAGCTTGGCGTCACCGTCCGCCTGCTGGGAACGCCCGCGGAAGAAACTGTGGGCGGCAAGATCATCATGCTCCTGCAGGGTGACTTCGACGGAACCCACGCCGCCATGATGGTCCACCCGAACGCACATGACGAATCCGCCATGAAACCATACGCATGCTCCGGCTACAGGGCCACCTTCCGTGGCCAAAGCGCCCACGCATCCGCGGCACCCCACGAGGGCATCAATGCACTCGACGCCATGACAGTCGCCCTGACTGCCATCGGTCTCGCCCGCCAGCAGCTGAAACCGAACCAACAGATCCACGGCTACGTCCTCAACGCCGGCTCCGCACCCAACGTCATCCCCGAAAGAGCCATCGGCGAATGGATGGTACGTGCGGACTCGATGGAGTCCCTCGCCCAGGTAACGAAAGTGCTCCAACGCTGCCTTGAAGCAGGTGCAGTTGCCAGCGGCTGCCAGCTGGAAATCGACCAGACGGGCCACAGCTTCGCAAACCTCAAGACCGACGGTCCTATGGCCAGCCTGTACAACGCCAATGCCATATTGCTGGGCAGGAATCCCCGCGAGGAAGCGCTGTTGGGAGGATCGACGGATATGGGTAACGTGTCGCAGTACTTTCCCACGATCCATCCCATGATCGGACTCGGCGACGCCTGCCCAACGATCCACAGCGCCGAATTCTCGGACTTCGCCGTCTCCCGCGCCGGCGACCAGGCTGTTCGGGACGGTGCCCTTGCCTTGGCATGGACTTGTATCGATCTCGCCACCGATCCGGCACACCGGCGGCAGCTGCTGACGGGAACGCGAATGGGAGACGCTTAGCTGTTTGGCAAATTATCGCAACGAAACGACGGGTGGTTGCGTATGAAACGCAACCACCCGTCGTCGTTGTTCTAGATGGACTTCGGGTGCCAGACGCGTGAGCCGCTGGTGTCCTTGGTGTAGTCCGGCCAGGCCAGCTCGGTGGGCGGCATGAAGTCAGCTTCCAGCACAGCTGGCATGGGATCTTCTGCCACCCGGCGGTCGAACTCGGTCCGGGCTTCGGCCAGGACTTCGGGCCGGGTGAGCAGGTCCAGGAAGGTGCCGGTAATCGTCTTGCCTGCGGTCTCAATGGTGGGATCGATGGTTTCCGGGATGCCGCCGAGGGCGTTCATGACCCAGCCGGGGTAGGCGCCCTGGCCCGGGGCGGGTTTCAGCGCTGGACGGGAGACATAGAACCGGACCGTGGGCGCGTAGTGCGTCATCTCCACGTAGTCATCGCTGGTCCAGTTCTTCTGCCAGGGCGCCATGTGCTCGCGCAGCGCCGCCTCCGCGTCCTGCGGCGTGATCAGCTGTTCGCACTCGTCCAGGAACGGCTTGTTCATGGGCTCTAGGCCGAGGTTCTGCTGGATGTTCTGCGCGGCCGCGACAGCGTCGGGTCCGTAGCGTGGGGCGCCGACGGCTTCGAGGTTGTCGTAGAGCGTTTGGGCCAGCACGTGGTTGGTCCGTCCCGGCCGGTTCCGCGCCACCCACGTGGTTTCCAGCCGGCAGTGAGCCATTGCGGCGGCATGCTCGGCGTTGCGGTCCAGCACGGTAAGGACATGTTCGGCCATCTCGATGGTGGGGCAGCGCCAGGAGTACTGGATCTGCGCGATCCGCGCCGGCAGGTTATCCGCGGTGGCCTGGCCGTGGGTGAAGATGGCATCGGAGAGGGACCAGCCGCCGAAGCTGGGCAGCATGGCATCCTGCATGATCCGCGACGAGCTGTACATGCTCATCAGGGCCACGTTGGCTCCCGGCGCGCGGGCGGCGGAGTGCGAGGCGGGAATGGGGGAGTTGGGGTTGGCGGAGAGCTGCCAGGTTTCGGGCTGGTCGCACACGAAGGTGTAGACCTTGCTGTAGTAACTGCCGCACTGGGTATCCCAGCGGGCGGTGTTGCACAGCGGCAGCATGTAGAAGGGGTGGAAGCTGACGATGGCATCCACGCCGTCGTAGTAGCCGCGCAGGCCATGCACCACCTTGGAGCCCTGGACCTTTTCGGCGGGTTCCCCGGTGTACTTGAGCGTGCCTGTGATCCCATGTACTTCCATGGCGTGCTTGGTGGCCAGCAGCCCGGCGAGGGTGGAGATGCCCAGCGCCGAATGCGGGTCCGTATGGCCCGGGGCGAATTCGCTGAGGCCGTCGCGCGGTTCCTCCTGGTGGCCGGCGGCCTGGCAGTTGCCGGGCACGGCGTCGTACTCGGCGTAGGTCAGGAGCACCGGCCCGCCCTGGCCGTTGGTCCATTCCGCGGCGAAGGCCGTGGGCATGCCGCCGCTGCCGGCTTCCACGATGAAGCCTTCCGCACGCAGGCGGTCCACGTACCAGGCAGCAGACTGGAACTCGCGCCACGCCGGCTCGGCCAGCTCCCAGATGTGCCGGTGCCATTGGCTCAGCCGGTCCATATTGGCGTCGATCCAGGCACGGGCGGAGGCCTTAGCTTCGTCGGTCAGACCGGCCGGACCAGCGGACTGACCGGAGAGTACTTCTGTCATGACTGTTCCTTCGGATGCAGTAGTTAAAGGCTCGCGGCGATCTCGGCGAGCGGGACATGGATGAGCTGCAGGCCGCCGCTGGCCGAGGCAGAGCGCAGGGCGGCGCCGAGTTCAGCGAGGGTCGCGGCCCGCTGGCCGTGTCCGCCGAAGGCATCGGCCAGGGCAGGCCAGTTCGGCTGGGCCAGGTTGACGCCCACCGGCTCCATGCCGCGGTCGCGTTCGTTTTGGCGGATCTCCGCATAGCCGCCGTTGTCCACGCAGACCACGGTTAGGTCCAGTCCCTGTTCCACGGCGGTGATGAGTTCCTGGATGGCGAACATCAAGGCTCCGTCACCGGCCACGCACACCACCTGGCGCTCCGGCGCCGCGATCTTGGCGCCGATCGACGCCGGCAGGCCGTAGCCGAGCGTGGCGTAGGCGGGGGTGTAAAGCAGGCTGTGCGGCTGCTGCTGCGGGATGAACGACGACGTACCGAAGTAGGTGATCTGGGAGGAGTCCCCTCCGATGATTGCGTCCGCCGCCACGTTGGCGGCAATGGTCTCGCTGACCGCGGCGAGCTCGGGCGAGAGGGAGCGGGCCTGCTGCTCGAGTTCGGTCCGCAGGGCGGTGAAGTCGGTTACCGGAGCCTGATGCCCCTCGAGTTCTGCCAGAAGCTGGGGCACGACGGCGGCGGCGTCGCCTACCAGCCCGATGTCCGCCGGAATGTTCTTATCCAGTTGGGTGCCAAGGATGTCGACGCGGATTACGCTGCCGCGCGGGGTGACGGCCCCGCCCCACATTTCCGCCTCGCCCACCTTGGATCCGATGACCAGAAGCACGTCCGCGTCGTCGGCCAGCTGCTGGGCACGGGGCAACCTGATGTTGGAGCCAAGGGAAAGCGGGTAGTCTTCCGGAATGGCAGCCTTGCCGTTGAGCGTGGTGACCACCGGCGCCTGAAGCCTCTCGGCCAGCCTGCGCAAGTTGTCGCCCGCCTGGAGCGAACCGCCGCCGGCCAAAATCACGGGACGCACCGCGGAACGCAAGGCAGCAGCGGCAACTGCCACGGCGCCGTCGTCCGCCTGAACGGGCTCAAGCAGCGGCAGGGCCTCCAGCGATTCGGGCGGGCAGGTGTGACGGCTTTCGAGGATATTGAGGGGAACTTCTATGTGGACCGGGCGGGGGCGGCCGTAGCGGAAGAGTTCGAACGCGTCGTGGACGGCTTGCACCGCTTCCTGCGCGCTGTGCACGCGCCGGCTCCACTCCATGATGGCGCCGGCAGCGGCGGAGGCGTCCTTGGTCTCGTGCAGCGAGCCGTTGTCGGAGAACTCCGCGCCCTCGGGCACCCCGGGGGAAAGGACAATCAGCGGGCGGGATTCGCAGTAGGCAGTCCCCGCGGCGGAGAGGGCGTTCAGCAGCCCCGGCCCGGAGGTGGTGATAACGACGCCGGGAAGTCCCGTCTGCTGGGCCCAGCCGTCCGCGCCGTAGCCGGCGCCCTGCTCATGCCGGGTGGTGACAGGCCGGATGCCCAAGGGCTCCAGATGGCGGTAGAACTCCAGGTTGTGAGTGCCGGGAATGCCGAAAATCGTGTTGATCCCGTAGTTGCGCAGCACGCTCATGATGGCGAGGCCCGCGTTGTCCACAGGGATCTGCACCGGCGCCACGGACGTTTCCTGATCCAGTGTTTCCATGTTTGTGGCCTCCTAAGCCGATGCCGTAGCGGTCAATTGGGCGTCTGCTGCTTCTGCTGCGTCACCCGACGGGGTGGCGTACTGGCAGATGCCGTTGATCCAAGTCTGCAGCACGGCGATGCCGCCGATCTCCTCGGGAGCCACGGCCAGCGGATCAGCGGAGAGCACGGCGAAGTCCGCGCGCTTACCGGCCTCCAGCGAACCGAGCTCGTCCTCGCGGCCGAGCGCTTTGGCGCCGTTGAGGGTATGGCCGACGAGCGCATCGTAGGCCGAGATGCGGAGGTTGTCGGCGCCGAGCCGGTGGCCCAGCCGGGTCACGCGGGTGACTGCTGCCTGGATTGCCTCGAGGGGACGCGGTTCCGCCACCGGGGCGTCGGAGCTCAGGGTCACGGTAACGCCTTCGGCGATGAATTCGCCCAGCGGGTTGAAGCGCTCGCCGGGGGTGCCGATGGCGGCCGTGACCCCTTCGCCCCAGTTGTAGTAGTGCTGCGGCTGGTTCACCGGGTAGATGCCCGCGGCCGCCATGCGCCGGATCTGGTCCAAGGTGGGCAGTCCGCAATGCTCGATCCGGTGCCGGGCGTCCGCGTCCGGGCGTTCTGCCTGGGCTTGCTCGATGGCGGAGATGACCATTTCCAGCGCGGTGGGGGACTGGGCATGGGTGGCCGTCTGGAGCCCGGCAAGGTGGGCCTTGCGGATCAGGTCGGCGTAGTCGGCCGGGTCATGGTAGAGCTGGCCGGTGCGGCAGGGGTCGCCCACATAGCCGTCGGGGAAGTAGGCGGTCCAGCCGCCCAGCGTGCCGTCGGCGTAGAACTTGATACCGGCGAAGCTCAGGTGGGCGTTGCCGAACTGCCCCTGCAGACCCATGTCCAGCGCGTCGTCGAGCAGGTGGGAGAGCAGGTACATGCTGACGCGGGTCTTGAGCTGGTCTTCCTCAGCCAGCCGCAGGTACATGTCGAACTCGCGCTTGGATACCTGGCAGTCGCCGATGGCCGTCACGCCGCCGGCCAGGAAGTTCTCCTGCGCAGCGCGCAGCTGGCGCAGGTGCTCCGCGGGCTCGTCGGCAAGGTGGAAGTTCGGACCGTGGTGGCCTACCTTCACGCCCTCGAGGCCGGTCAGGATGTTACAGGCAGCGTCCGAGAGCTCGCCGGTCAGCTCGCCGTCGTTGTCCCGGAAAAACACCCCGCCCTTCGGATCCGGCGTTGCGTTCGTGACTCCATGCAGTTGGAAAGTGTAGGAGTTGACCACGCCGCCGTGGCCAGAGGCGTTCATCAGGTAGACCTCGCGGTCCGTGGCCACCTGGTCCAGTTCGTGGCGGGTGGGGTGGCGGCCCTCGGCAAGATTGCGGTGTTCGTAACCGTAACCACGCACCGGCTGCCCGGTCGGAGTGTTGCGGGCGGCAGCTTGCAGCAGCGCGACGATCTCCGGAATGCTCGCGGCTTTGCCCGGACCGCAGTCCACCCAGCTCATCATTTGTCCCAGCATGAGCGGGTGGGCGTGGGGATCGATGAAACCGGGAACGACGGCGGCATCGCCGAAGTCCTGCAGTTGCGGTTCCACGGTGGAGACGTTGGCCGCGATTGCCCGGCAGTGCTCGAGGGAACCGGTAGCGACGATGTCCCCGCCGAGGACGAGCATCGCCTCAGGTGCCTGTTCGCCATCCGCGAGCGTGTGGATGGTCCTGGCCGTCACGATCACGGGAACATGGCCGTAGGACTGCTGTTCGAAATGCTTGAGTTTGCGCAAGATGTTGCTCCTGTAGGGTGCTTGCCGGCCGGACTAGGTCCGGGCCGGCTCCAGCGGAAAAATGGGGGTGTCCGGCGTGCCGGTGGCGTACCATCTGGCCACGTTCTGGGCCTGCTGCCGGACGTATTCAGAGTCGGTGTGGTCCGAGAAGTAGGCCACATGCGGAGTCACCAGAGCGCGTGGATGGGTCAGTAACGGGTGGTCGGCAGCCGGAGGTTCCTGCTCCAGCACGTCCACGGCGACGCCGGCGAGGTGCCCGGAATTGAGCGCTTCCACCACGGCCTCGACGTCGATCAACTGGCCGCGGCTGACGTTGACCAGGAAGCTGCCGGCGGGCATGCGTTTGATGGCCTCCGCGTTCATTAACTGGTCCGTCTCCGGCGTCAGCGGTACATGGAGCGAGAGCACATGCGAGGCCTCCAAGACCTCGTCCAGCCCGGTGCGCCTGATTCCTGCCGCCTTGAGCTCCGCCTCCGTTTCGGGTGTATCAGGAAGCATCGGATCGTAGCCGATGACCTCGCCGAAGATGGGGGAAGCAAGCTGGCCGAAGCGCCTGCCGATCCGGCCAAGTCCTACCAGCCCGAGCCGGCGGGCGCTCAACCGCACGGGCGCCCGGTCATTACGGATGTTCCATTCGCCGTTGTTTACAGCCTGGGCGAAAAAGGGGAGATCGCGGACTGCGGCCAAGGCCAGAGCCAACGCGTGGGTGGCCACTTCCTCGGTGGCCGCTGCCGGAATGTTCGTCAGCCAGATGCCGCGGCGGCGGGCTTCTGCGAGGTCAACATTGTTGTAGCCCACGGACATCAGCGCGATGATGCGCAGATTCGGCAGCTTGTCCATGAGTTCTGCGTCGATCTGTGCGTATCCGACGAGGAGAGCCGTGGCTTTCGCTGCTTCACGGGCGATAACTGCGGGATCCTGGCTGTCCGCGTAGCGCACGTCGAATCCGGCCACCTCGAGGTGGCTCACACCGGCAGCGAAGTCGGTGTCGTCCATGTCCGTGTAGACAGCCAATGGACGGTACTGTTCATGGCTCTCAGTGGACATGGCTCAGGAACTTCCTTGTGCGTTCGTGCTGGGGGTTGTTAAAGAATTGGTCGGGGGCGGCCTGCTCTACGATGACGCCGCCATCGAACAGACTCACTTCACTGGCCACACGGCTGGCGAAACGTGTCTCGTGCGTGACCACAATCATCGTCATGCCGTCGGCCGCGAGCTTTTCCATCACATCGAGGACCTCGCCGACCAGCTCAGGATCCAGCGCGGAGGTGGGTTCGTCGAAGAGCATGACCGATGGGTTCAGGACCAGGGCCCGGGCAATGGCGACGCGCTGCTGCTGTCCGCCGGAGAGCTCCGAGGGGTAGTGCTCCGCGCGATGGTCCAGGCCGACGCGGTTGAGCATCTCCATGGCCTGTTCCCGCGCCGCATGGTGCGAGATTCCCTTGACCGAGGTCATCCCCAGCATCACGTTCCGCACGGCCGACAAGTGCGGGAAAAGATTGAACTTCTGGAACACCATGCCGATTTCCTGCCGTTGCCTGGCCAAGAGGCGCTCGGGCAGGTGGACGGTACGCCCATGCTGGAGCTTGGTGCCGATGGTTTCGCCTCGGAGCTGGATGGATCCGTGGTCGGCCGGCTCCAAAAGCGCCATGAGCCTGAGCATCGTTGATTTACCGGACCCCGACGGGCCTAGGACCGCCTTGACCTGGCCTTTGCGGATGTCGAACTCGACACCCTTGAGCACTTCCTGCCCCTGATACGACTTGTGCAGGTTCTTGACCTGCAGGATGGGCTGGTCCACGACAGCGGCCTCCTGAACAATCTCGGCACTTTGGGTCATCACAGGCCTGCTTTCGCGGCGGGAGCCAGAACGCGGCTCTTCTTTACTTTCGCCTTCGAGGTCCAGGCGAACTTCTTTTCCAAGGCACTCTGGGCCAGCGTCAGCAGCGTCACGATGATCAGGTAGTAGATGATCGCCGCGGCGTAGTACTCGGCGTAGCGGAAGGTGATGTTAACGCCGACCTGCGCCGTGGTCAGCAACTCCCGCAGGGAGATGACCGAGGCCAGGGATGAATACTTTACGAGCCCAATGAACTCGTTTCCGGTAGGAGGCAGCGCAATCCGGATGGCCTGGGGGAGAGTGATCTTGAGCATGACCTTCGTCGGCGACATACCCAGCGCGCGGCCGGCCAAAGCCTGGCCCTCATCCACGCTCAACAGGGCAGAGCGCACAATTTCCGCCATGAAGGCCGCTTCCACCAGTCCGAGTCCGACGAAGGCCGCAATAAACGGGGTGAACCAGTCTTGGCGCAGGGCGGGAATGATCTGCGGCAAGGCGTTCCACATGATCAGCAGAACCAGGAGCGCGGGAATGGCGCGGAAAAACCAGACATAGATGCTGGCCGGTGCCTGGAGACTCTTCCTGCGGGAAGTCCTTCCGAGCGCAAGGAAGAAGCCGATGACGGTGGCAAGGATGAGTGACAGTACTGCTACTGCCACTGAGATCAGGGCACCCCACATGTATTCGGTGCTGACCAGTTGTTGGAAAAAGATATCGGGATCGAACAGCATGATTTCACTTCCTCATGGATGGGAGCGCCGATGAATGTGCCGGCGCTCCCATCAGCGGGATCAGTAGACGTCGAGGATTGCGGGATCGAGGTTGTACTTCTCGGCGATGTCCGCCAGCTTGCCGTTCTCGTACAGTGCCTTGAGCCCCTCGGAGATCGCAGGAGTCAGTTCATTGCCCTTGCGGCTGAAGACGCCGAACTGGGTATCGGTCTTGAATACTCCGGGAGCAACCTGCAGCTTGCCTTCGTTCTGCGTCTCCATGTATGAAGCTGCTACGTTCGTTTCGACAAGAGCGTCGGCCTTGCCGTTGAGGACTGCGAGGACCGTCTCGGCCGTCTTGGGGTATTCCGTCAAGCGCGGTGCCTCTTTGCCTTCAGCCTCGCACTCGTCGGCGAGGGCCGTGATCCTGGCCGCGTTGCTGGAAGCGGCCTGTGCCGCCACGGTCAGTCCGCAGAGGTCTGTGGGGGAGGCCAATTCGCTCGCCTTTGCCGGTGCTGTGAGGACCGCCGGACCTGCGTTCATAATCGGTGCAGCATCAGCGACCTGGAGCCGTTCTTCGCTCATGTAAAGACCGCCGAGAATCATGTCGCAACGCCGGGTCTGCAATCCCGGCATCAGGCCGTCGAACGCGGTGACCTCGAACTTCACCTCGACGCCCCAGTGCTCGGCCAAAGCGCGGCCGGCGTCGGCGTCGAAACCGATGATGTCACCGCCCGAGCCGTCCGAGTAGTACTCAAGGGGAGGGTATTCGGGATCGATGCACAGCGTTGCCTGACCGTCGTTGACGAGCCCGGACGGTGCATTCTCCGATGAAGCAGCGGCTCCTTCGCCGCCGGCGGAAGATCCGCAGCTTGCCAGTGCCAGCAACGCTGCTGACGCTGCAACTGTGGAATAGATCGACTTGCGCATGGAAATCTCCTGGGTACAGGTAGTGGGCAACTATTGCTGACAGGCGCCCGCTGAACGGTATGCAGATGATTCTGTGACACTTGCCACGATCCGTCAAGCAGTTTTTTTGTCCTACAATGATTCTGCGACTTAAATGCTGAATGTATTGGTCATCTTTGCGACGCATGACGGGTAGATTCGCGTTTCAACTGCAAATTTGCTGGTGAAGCTGAAACTTTGTTGGTATAAACAGTGGATGGGCGATCTTGAAGAGCGATTAGTGCGGCACCTGCAGCAAGACGGGCGTGCCTCCTTCAGCGAACTGGCCAAGGCCTTGGATACCAACCGTGCAACAGTTGCGGCTCATGTGAATGCTCTGCTGGAGTCAGGAGAGATACGAATCGTTGCTGCCGTACACCCGCGTGTGCTGGGGCTAAACTGTCTCGCGCACATTGCCGTCCAGCTAACTGGGGATCCTGTTCCTGTGCTCGAAGCTATGGAAGCCATGGAGAGCCCGGTTTTCATCTCCCAGACGACTGGCCCGTATCATTTGGCAGCTGAACTGCGTATGCCAACGCTGGCTTCCATGTACGAGCAGACTGAGCTGATTCGTGCCCTGCCTCAAGTCGCTTCCGTTAACGTCACCGTCTACGAGCAGGTCATCCGCAGTTTCTTCCTTGGGGCGGAACCAAAACTGATGGATCTTGAACTGGATGAGTACGACTTACGGCTGATGAATCTTCTCCAACGTGATGGCCGTGCGTCCTTCGCTGAAATGGCGGCAGAAGTAGGGCTGTCGTTAAGTGCCTGCCGAACAAGGGTACTCAAGCTGATTAACGCCAATGTCATGCAGATAGGCGCTATCCGGCGCCGGGCGGACACATCCCAGGCCATGGCGTTTGGGTTTGGCCTCAGCACCTCCGGCGTCGAAGAAGCGGTCCGATATCTCGAGGCTGTGCCAGGTGCCGAGTTCATCGTGAAATGTTTCGGGCACTACAACCTGATTGCAACAGTGGGGGTAGCGTCCCTAGGGGAATTCAACCGTATCGCTGGCGGGCTCCGTCAACTCGGTTCCGTAATGACTGTCGATACTTGGCTCCACGCCGACATTGTTCGCGAACGTTATGAGAAACCGCTTGATACCTTGGTCGGGGCGATTGCCGGTTCACAGGTCGCGTAATCACCTATGACATGAACGGTAATGCATTCGTGGTTCTGGAAGAGCGGGCAAGAGATCTATTGCTCAATCGGGCAGGACCGTCACCGGTGCGCCCATTTGGGAGAACGAAGGTCCGCGCTTGCTTCCCCAGAAGTGCACTGGCTGTGTTTTCTCCCAGATGAGTTCTTGGCTGTCGTTGAGGCAATCGGCTCGGGCGGAGACAGCCACCACGCGACCCACAATCATGCAACGGCCTGACCAGGGCTTGATCCATTCAGTCTCGAGTTCGAGATGTGCGTAGCATTGCGCCAACAGCGGCGGCGCAATTTTGATGGCAGGAAAGGCTGTTAGCCTTGCTTGGGCAATTTCATCGACACCGCCCGGCCAGGGGCGGGCGGCCACGAGAACCTGCTTCAACAGCTCTTCCTCAAACGGTACGAAGTTCACTGCGAACTCTCCCGTTGCCCTGATGTTGGCACAGGTGTCGCTGTCTTCTGCAGCAGTAAAGGCTAGCTGCAAGGGATCGTGACTGACACGCACAAGCGTGGCGAAGGGCGCCGCATTCATCGATCCAGCTGCGTCAACCGTGGTGATGAGGGACAGAGCGGAAGTCGGCCTCGCGATTTCCAGCCAATGGTCAGGAGCGACTTTCACTCTGTCTTGCGCCCAGCTAGCAGTCATCCGGCTCCTCACGTAGAAGGCAACGACGAGTAGTAAACCACGTTACAAAGCTGACCATCTATTTCACGCAAGTGGCGGCCTTTGAGCGAAAGATTTTCTGCAGGCACGGTGGATTCCTTCTGTAACTCAACCTATTGTTCACAACCGGCGTTTGCTGGAAATTAGATGGAACGCTCTACAACTCTTTATGAACGGCAGGCATCATGAACGACCCGACGATCTGCAGGTGCGAAGGTGTCACGCTCCGTCAGATAGAAAATTGTCTGACTGTGCAAGGTACTTCCGTTTCCCTCCGGGAACTCAAGCTGCAGACCCGCGCGGGTATGGGAATCTGCCAAGGACGCACATGTATGCCCCTTCTGACGGCGATCGCGGACGCCTCGGGCCGCGGGTTGAGCAACGATGCAGGACTGGCGAGGAACCAACCAATCCGACCCATCGTCATGGCCGACCTGATGAATTTGGCCTCGGAGCCGGAGCGGGGCGAAGCAGAATGAAACGCATCAGCGAGCATCCGGTCCTCGGCCCTCTGAGCGAAAAGGCCATCACGTTCGAGTTCAATGGCACGAGCTTTCCCGCCAATGAGGGAGATTCCGTCGCCTCCGCGCTCTTGGCCAACAATGTCAGAACCCTCCGGTATTCCCAACAACGCGAGGAGCCGCGGGGCATCTATTGTGGCATCGGGCACTGCTATGAGTGCCGTGTCACGGTCGATGGGGCGGTGAGCGTGCGAGCGTGCATTACGCCCGTCGTCGACGGGATGATTGTCGAGTCGCACGGCCAGACCCAGCCAGAGACGGAAGCATGATCGCCACCGACGTCGCCGTTGTGGGCGCTGGCCCGGCAGGCCTGTCTGCCGCGATCGCCGCGGCTGAAGCCGGCGCCCGAGTCACCGTCATCGACGAAAATCCGGCACCTGGGGGCAGGTTGCTGGGACAGCTCCACCAGGAGTCCGATGGAAAGTGGTGGATCGGCAAGGACGTAGCTGCAGAGCTCGCCGACCGCGCGGCAGCCGCCGGTGTCCAGTTGCTGGAACGCCGGGAAGTGTGGGGAATGTACCCGCAGTGGAAACTCGCCCTCGACGGTGGAGAAACGCTGGCTGCCTCCTGCGTGGTGCTGGCCTCGGGTGCAGCGGAGCGGGCACTGCCGATTCCAGGATGGACACTGCCAGGGGCAATGACCATCGGCGCCGCCCAGACCCTCACAAACTACTATCGGGTTCTTCCCGGTAAGCGCGTCGCCGTCGTCGGTGTTGATCCTTTGTCACTCACGGTTGCCCATGAGCTCACTATGGCCGGCGCTGAGGTAGTTGGGATCTACCTTCCTCCTGCCGATCTTTTCAGCAAGGAAAAAGGTGATCCCCGGTACACCCTTGGCTACCTTGCAGGGATGGCAGATTTGGCTCCCAACGCCTTCTTGCGCGCCGGCGCCAAGCTAGCTGGAGTGCCGGCCTTGCGGAAACTCGCCGCAGCCCTATATCCGAAAGACGGGATTCCCGTCCTCGGAGCGAAGTTGAAACTTCGTCAACGCGTCAGCTCGATACACGGAGACGACCGCGTAACCGGTGTCGGGATAGACGACGTTGACCGCAACGGCAGGCCAACAGGCCGCTCCCGTTTATTGGAAGTGGACTGTGTCTGCCTCTCCGGCGGCTTGTATCCGGTGCAGGAGCTGACCGCCGGCTGCTCTATCGAGCGGATCGACGAACTGGGCGGACAGGTGCCGCTTCACAGTCTGGAACTGGAGACCTCCCGCAGGAACCTGTTCGTGGCTGGAAACATCGCCGGTATTGAGGGGGCCAAAATTGCCATGGCACAGGGAAGCCTGGCCGGATCCGCCGCAGCAGCCCGTTTGGGTCTGCTCGATGCAGCAGCGGTGACGTTCGCGGCCGGCCGGGTCGGCCAAGCCAGGGAAACCAGTTCCATAACCTTCCAGCCCGATATCCTCCAGGGCAGGCGCCGGGCCACGGAATCCTGGGCGCGTACTGTCGGGGAGATGCCGGCCCTGAGCCCGGGGGTCTACTCATGATGACCACAGATGTGGTGGTGATTGGTGCCGGAGTGATTGGTGCCTCGATAGCCTTCCGCCTGGCAGAACAGGGGCGCCGCGTCGTTCTCGTGGAGAAAAACGGGCCCGGATCAGGTGCGTCCGGTTCCTGTGACAAAGCCATCTTTCTCCAGTCCAAACGGCCCGGTATCCACATGGAGCTCGCCCTGGCCAGCCGTCGCATGTACGACTTCCTCGAGGCTGAACTAGGCGCCAACCTCGAGTTGAAGAACGACGGCGGCATGGTCGTGATTGAAACGCCGGAGCATCTGGATTTCATGCGCGATTTCGTTGGACGGCAGCAGGAGGCCGGCATCTCGGTGTCGCTGCTCGACGGGGATGCTGCGCGGGAGCGCCAGCCTTGCCTCGCCCCGCACGTGCTGGGTGCGTCCTATAGCCCAGATGACGCGGAAGTAAATCCCCTCGCACTCAATACAGCGCTGTACCGGGCCGCGGCGCGATGCGGTGCTGTAGTCCGGACACACTGCGAGGTCACCGCTATTAACGTAGTGAGGGGCCGCGTCAGTTCCGTCGACACCACGCACGGCCGCATATCGACGGATCTGGTGGTCAACGCGGCCGGTCCCTTCGCGGGCCGGGTGGGCGAGCTGGCTGGAGTACATGTTCCGGTAAAGCCGCGTAGAGGAACCATTTTGATATCCGAGGCCGTGGAACCATTGGTAAATGGGAGCATGCTGTGCGCCCAATACATCGCTGCAAAACACCTGGCGGCGGTTGACGCCGGAAATACTCCGCCTTACGGCGTAGGCCTGTCACTGGGCCAGACCGACTCGGGCAACCTGCTAATCGGCGGCAGCAGGGAATTCACCGGCTTCGAGAAGCCGCGGGGCCCGGAAATCATGGCTGCCATTGCCCGACATGCGGCGAGGATTGTGCCGTTGCTTGCGCAGCTGCGTATCATCCGGTCGATGACAGGCTTCCGTCCATACACTGGGGACGGACTGCCGATCATCGACCGCGCGCCGGAAGTTGGTGGCTACATCATCGCCGCCGGCCACGAGGGCGACGGAATCGCCCTCGCCCCGATCACTGGAGTCCTGGTCCGGGATCTCCTCGACGACAAAGCGAGCCCTGACCCGTTTCTGGATGCATTGTCGATAAATCGCTTCGCTGGATCCGTTCACACTTAGACACCGCCCGATCGAGGAGCCACTGCATGCTTGTCGTCATCGTCCCCCTGGTACTGCTGTTCGCCATAGCACTTATCAAAAAGATCCCCTGGATCGGCGGTGACATACGCGCTGCCCTGCTGGCTGCCGCAGTATCAGCCGGAATTATCGGCGGACTCTCTCCCTTGGGATGGGTCAACGCCCTCGTCGACGGAGCTGACCGCCTCGCCTGGGTGATTGCCCTGTCCTTGTTTGGCAGCATCTACGCCGAGGCACAGGTCCGTTTGGGAGCGATGGAAACAACGCTCTTCGGCCTGCGGGCACTGTTCGGGAAATCTCCGCGCGCATTGATCGCAGCCGTTTTCGTGACCTTGATCCTTGCCGGTTCACTGCTGGGTGACGCGATCGCTGCGGCAACAGTCATCGGCTTCCTGGTCATCCACGCACTGAGCGAATTGAAAATCAAGCCCGTTCAGATCGGTATGATGATCCTCGTCGGGGCCTCCATCGGCTCAATCATGCCGCCAATCTCCCAAGGCGTTTTCCTCTCCGCGTCCCTCGTCGGAGTAGACCCTACTCCGGTCACCAATATCGCGTACCTGACGGTCGGCGGCGGCGCCCTTTTCGCAATACTCGAGTCATTCAGGTTCGTCCGCGCCAAACGGGGAATCGCTGCCAAACTCGCCCCGGCAGCGCAGTCTGTAGGAGGATCTCCTTCTACGGGCTCAAGGTCCGCAGCAGCAACCGGGCCGGAAAACAGTTCTCAGGCGGGATCGTCGGTGGCAGGATTCGGGTCCCTCGATGCCACCGGGCCCAAAGCCTTCATGACACTCATGGCCGAACGATGGAAGACCCTCATTCCTCTCGCCGTTCTGATTGTTATCGTGGTAGCGAAATCCGGCTTCGGGTTCGACGTTTTTACCGAGATTCCTCCGCTGGCCGCAACCACGTCGTGGCTGGGAAACATCCCAGTGCTCAAGGGCATTGCCTTCCCGGTTGTCATGGCCATCATCGTTGCCATTGCGGTCAGCTTCCTGTTCAAGAGCGTCCGACGTGACACGCTGGGTACCATTTCCACAGGCTTGAGCAAGGTCAGCGGAACCGTTCAGATCCAGCTCTGTGCTGCAGCGATGATCGGAATCTTCTATGCAGTGGGAGCCGTCGACATGGTGGCCGCCGCAGCAGAATCACTCGCCGGACCGGAGTTAAAACTGGGAGGAGCCGCCGGAATCGTCGCCGTCGGGATGCTGACAGGCTCCCAGACCGCGGCTCAAACTGTACTGGTCACCTTTCTCGGCCCCATTCTGGTTGGCCTCGGAGTGGACCCGGTCAACGCAGCCCTCGGCGCATCCCACGTTGCCGCGGCGGGACAAAACATGCCGCCGGTTGGACTGACAGCCTTCGTGGTCTGCGGTCTCGTTGGATCGGCGCTCAACACCAAAGTCGACCCTGTCAAGGTCATGATCCTGGCGCTGCCGAATTCCATCTACTTCCTCCTTATCGGCCTGCTGGTCTGGTTCATCTAGCGCATGCTCGGTGTCCTCATGCTCGCCACGACGTTCGGGCGTCCGGTAGGAGATATCGGCAATCCCGCTACGTTTCCGTTTCCGGTCCTCTATGAAACAGTGCCGACCGCGTCCGTGCGGAGAGTTGTTCTGGATCCGGACCCGGCGTTAATCGGAGAGTTCATTGCAGCAGGCCAGCTTCTCGAGCAACGGGGTGCTAAAGCCATCGCCACAAGCTGCGGTTTCCTGTCCCTGTATCAAGCCGACATCCAGGCACAGCTCTCGGTACCATTCGCCGCCTCGAGCCTGCTGCAAATTCCCGCGGCCGAGAGGCTGCATGGGCAGGTAGGAGTCATCACCGCACGAGCAGCAAGTTTGACCGAACGGCACTTCACGGCTGCAGGATGCTCCGGCATGCCCGCGGCGGTGGAAGGCATGGATTCAAGCCCGGCGTTTACCGGCGCCATCATTGAGGGCAAGGTGCCCCTCAATGAACGCGCCGTGGAGCGGGAGGTTGCTGCGGTTACGGAAGCCATGCTTAAGAGGCGACCTGAAGTACGGGCAATAGTCCTGGAATGCACGAACCTGCCGCCGTACGCCGTAGCGGTCAGGAATGTGTCCGGTCTGCCAGTATATGATTCAACGACCCTTTGCCTGAAGCTGATGAACGTGTCCCGATGAGGCGGCGGGAGTGAATCATGGAGGCCGGAATGCAGCGGATGACCAGTACCAACAGTTTCGTCCACCTTCGGACATTGCAGGCGGTACTTGAATCCGGTTCGCACAGCGCGGCGGCCAAAGAGCTGGGCTACACTACTTCGGCCGTCTCCCAACAGGTCGCCGCTCTTGAGAAGGCCCTTGGCGTGGCCCTCTTCGAACGAGGCCCACGTAATCTCTGGCCCACGCCGGCAGGTATGGCCATGGCGGAGCACGCCCAGGTACTCCTGAAGCAGCTCGCCCAGGCAGAAGATGACATGCAGTCCTATGCGAACGGAGCGCGCGGCCGGCTGAGAATTGGCGCCTCCGGGACCGTTGCGGCGCAACTGCTGCCCAAGGCCATTTCCCGGTTGCTCGATATGCAACCGGAAACTGAGTTGCTCGTGGAAGACCTCGAGTCGGCGAACTTGCCGAACGTCATCCTCAATGGGGAAGTCGACCTGGGAATCGTCTACGAGTATGCGCTACTCCCGGTGAACCGTCATGCAGATTTGAAATACCGACTCGTCCTGGACGAGGAACTGGTAATTCTTCAGGGCGGCCCCAATATTGAACAGGACGAGAGGATTCCGCTGGAGTCCCTTGCCGAGGAAGTCTGGGCGACCAGCGCAACCGGGTCCGACGGCGAGCAGGTACTGGAGATGCTCTGTGCAGAGGCAGGTTTTGCCCCGCGGATCCGCTTCAACAGCAATGACTTCGACGTAATCCGGGGACTGGTCAGCGAACAGTTGGCCGTTGGCCTGGTTCCGGCGCTGGCATTGGGGATTGACCGAAATATCCGCATGCACCGGCTGGCGGGCGATCCTCCGCGCCGCAGAATTTATGCGGTACGCCGTGCATCCGACGCGAACCCTGTGCTGCCGGAGATGCTGCAGGCGCTCGATGCTGCGGCGGCGACTTTCCTGGAGTGGACGACAACAGCTTTCCTCACCCGCCTGGATTCGCCCCTCGCGACGAGCCGAGGTTGAAGGCGGGTGTGCGGGCTGCCGTGCTTACTGGGCGGGGTTGCCCAGTTCTATGAGCAGCACGCCGCCGATGATGAGAACAATGCCGAGACCCATCAGCCAGGTGAAGGGTTCGTCGAACAGGAATTTGCCGAGCACCGCAGTGAGGGCTACACCTGCCGCGGTCCAGATCCCGTAAGCCACGCCCAGAGCTATGCCGTTGGCGAGCGTAAGCGCAAGCAAGCTGAAGGCGAGCAGGTAGCCGGCAACCACGCTGATGTACCAGCGCTTTGCTGCCGTGACCGCCATGCGCAGTGAGAGCGTACCGGCGACTTCGAATATGATGGCACCGATCAGGAACAGCCAGGCCATCAAACCACTTCGCTGTTCACTGGTGCTGCCCTCCTGTGAGCAGCTTGGGAGCCCAGTTCGACGCACAGCACTCCCGCGATGATCACGAGGATGCCAATCGCCATCAGCAGGGTGAGGGGCTCGCCAAAAATGATCAGTGACATGATCGCCGTGAGCGCCACCCCTGTGGCGCCCCAAATTCCATACGCGACGCCGATAGCCATGCCTGTGCGGAGAACAGCGGCCAGCAACACGAAGGCGGCGACGTAGCCGACCACAACTACGGCGTAGAGCAGAGGGTTGGTCAAGGCACCCTTAAGCGACAGCGAGCCCGCTACCTCCGTGATAATCGCGCCGGCGAGCAAGAGCGCGCCCTTGCGGGGTGTCGTACCACGCCAGAAACGTACCATACGCATGGCCGGTAATCGGGAGGCTTCAGCGCATGTGCCCTTGGAACCACGAGGGCCCGGGGCCACAATGGTGATACCCAACCAGCAGACGCCTTCCAAGCGATTTTCCGGGAGCCACCATGGCAACTCCTCAAGACGTAGTCAGACATCCGATCACGGTGGGGAGCCCGGAGTTCTTGGCCGACCCCTATGCCCACTACGCGTGGCTGCGGGAAAACGCCCCTGTTTACCGCGGACGATTGGCGTATCTGAGCGACCATGATCTGTGGATGGTCTCCCGATACGCGGACTGCCGGGCACTGCTCACCGACGAGCGGTTCCAGCGGTCGCCGGGCGGGCAAGGCCCGGGATTCCTGGAGCAGTTCCCGGAGGCGGCGCGGGAGCCGATGAAGCTGCTGACCACCTACAGCATGATCATGATGGACGATCCGGCTCACCGGAGGCTGCGTATGCTCGTGGTGAAGCCCTTCACGCCGAGGGCGATTGCTCGGATCGGTGAGCGGGTGGCCGAGCTGGCCCACGGCCTGCTTGACCGGCTCGAACAGGATGGGACCGCAGATCTGCGCGAGCAGTTCGCGCTGCCCATCCCTTCCACCGTCATCAACGAGATGATGGGGGTTCCGCACGTCGACCAGAACCGCTTCCAAAAGGGCGCGCAGGCACTGATCGCCGGTGGGTTCGACTACGGCAAGGACAGTTGGGTCCGGGAAGTCAACGAGATGACCGAACTGGTCCGTGAGCTGATCGAACATAAGCGGACCGAGCCTGGTGAGGACATCCTGACCGGTCTGATCCATGCCGAAGAAGAAGGCGATCGGCTCGACGAGCATGAGCTGGTGGCCATGGCGTTCCTGCTGATCACCGCGGGATACGAGACCACCTACAACCTGATCGCCAACGCCGTCGTCACACTGCTTGACCACCCGGATGAGCTTGGGCGGCTGCGCTCCGCGACCAACGACGACGAACTCTGGCGTGGCGCCGTCGACGAAGTCCTGCGCTACAACAGTCCGGTCGGGGGAACCGAGCCGGTCACCGCGGTCACCGACGTGGTTTTGCACGGCACCACTATTCCAGCCGGGGCTTCAGCCGTGCCGCTGACGCAGGCGGCCAACCGCGACCCGGAAGTGTTCGAGGACCCGGATCGCTTCGATATTGATCGCCGGCCCAACAACCACCTCGCGTTCGGCCACGGGGTGCACTACTGCCTCGGGGCGAACCTGGCCCGCTTGGAGACCCGGGTGGCGCTGGGCATCCTGTTTGAACGTAATCCCAACCTGCGGCTGGCCGTCGACCGCTCCGAGCTCACACTTGAACCGCTGCCGTTGTGGACGCGCTACCAAACGCTGCCGGTCCGGTTCGGGTAGGTCAGGCGCCGCTGCCGTCGGCGTTCCAATCTGCATAGCCGCTCGCCTCGGTCTGATCGACCTTGCGGTGATAGTGCATGCCGGCCTTGCCGCCCAGGACGGCAGCCACCAGCGACAGCAGTCCGATGCCGATGAGCACCACGATTCCGCCGGTTGTCATTGTGCCCTCGTTGAGCGGAACTCCGGGGAAGCTGGCAAGGAGGGCCGGGACGTCCAGTGGCGCTCCGGACACCGTGCCGGTCACAGTTCCGAGCGCGGCGATGATTCCCGCCACGACGACGGCCCAAAGCCAGACGGCGACGCCTTGCTTGGCTCCGTCGTAACGCGCCATGCGGCCCGCCACGTAGCCGCCCGAAAAGTAGGCGAGGAAGATGATGGCCGCGAGGATCACCGCCCCGACAATGCTGACGCTCATCAAGTCTTGTCCCGCTTGCTCGGCAATGGTGCTCGGGTCGGCGCTGCCGGCGACGCCGAAGAGGGCCCCGATTCCAGCAGCGAGTCCGGCCAGCAGGACGAAAATGCCCGTGGCTGTCATCCAACCGAAGAAAGCGGAGCCGATTTTCACCCCGCCAAGCCTGGTTTGCCGAGCCGGATGGTCCCGGCCGCTTTCGTAGTGGCCTGCCCCTGCGGTTTCTGCTTTCATGGCAATTCCTCCTGCGGGTCAAGGGCCCCACAGCCCTGCTGTACGTCCCTGAATTCCAGAGTAGGCACGCCCGAATCGGGCCCACAAGGACAGTTATGCAGTCGTGATTCGCACTGGAATTCTTGATGTGGTCGTGACGCCTCGGCGATAAAATAGGCCATGGCCGAGGTCCGGATCCGGCTTCTCGCGTGCCCGAATCGATTCTGCTGATGGCCGCAACGGTAACCACCCGCCGTCGTACTTAGTCTGCCGCCGAGGCCGTGGGAGTGCCGAGGGGCCGACGGTTCCACGTCATCTAGAAACGGGTTCAGCGGCATCCAGCAGGGCAAGCTCCGAACGGCGAGGCATGCGCCTCCTAATCTCTCGGAACCAGGCAAGCGAAAGCGCCGGTGCGGACTGCGGTGAGCAGACGCTGCTCCATAGCCTTCCCGCGGAGCAGTTCCGAGAGATAACCGGCTCCGAAGGCGTCTCCGGCGCCGGCCGTATCAACTGCTCTAATGGGGATCGCAGCCTGTTGGTACTCAGCTCCGTCTACACGAGCGTAGTCATCCGCACCGAGTTTGATGACCGCTTGGGACGGCCCCAGATCGGCAAGACGCTTGGCCAGTTCCAATGCGGTTGGTGCTCTGCTCAATGGTCACGTCGCTGCTCCTAATTGTCATGCTACAAATGCTTCCTGCCCGAGGGCCAGTTCTTCGCCGACTTCTTATCCGGCAGGCCGCAGCCTCAATGCCTGCATGCCGCCGTCCACCGCCAGGGCCGTTCCCGTGGTGGACCCGGCTGCGGGGGAGGCCAGATACGCCACCGCGGCGGCCACTTCATCGGGCTGGACCAGCCTGCCGTGCGGCTGCCGAGCCTCGAGGGCGGACCGCTCGGCCTCCGGATCTTCGGCCTTCTCCAGCAACCGCCCCACCCACGGTGTGTCGGCTGTACCCGGATTGACGCAGTTGACCCGGATGCCTTCGCGCAGATGATCCGCCGCCATCGCCATGGTCATCGACAGCACTGCTCCCTTCGACGCGCCATACAATACGCGGGCGGGCAGCCCTGCTGTGGCCGCGATGGAACAGGTGTTGACGATGGCCGCGGCGGGCGACTTCCGCAGGTGGGGCAGCGCAGCGCGGCTGATGCGCACCATGCCGACAACGTTGATGTCGAAGACGCGGTGCCATTCGTCGTCGTCGTTGTCCTCGATGGTTCCCTGGGCGCCGATCCCGGCATTATTGACCACCACGTCCAACCTCCCGTAACGGTCAACAACGGCCTGGACCGCGGACTTTACGGAGGCGTCGTCGGAGACATCGCAAGGCACGGCGAAGTGCCGACCGCTGGCCGCCTCAGGGGCCAGATCCAGCACAGCAACCCGTGCGCCGAGGTCCGCAAGCCGGTCCGCGGTAGCCGCGCCGATGCCCGAAGCACCGCCGGTAACAATGGCCGCCAGTCCTTCCATATCCTTGCTCATACCGCTCCTTGCTTGTTGTTTGCTGCCTAAGCCTGGGCGAAGACCTGGCGTTGGCGGCCTAGTCCTTCGATCTCGATTTCGACTACGTCGCCGGCCTTGAGGTACGGGTACTTTCCGGAGAGCGCGACCCCTTGAGGCGTACCCGTCAGAATTATGTCGCCCGGCTCCATGGTCAGGTACTGGCTGAGGTGGTGCACCAGAAAGTCAACCGGGAAAATCATGTCGGCAGTGGTGGAGTCCTGGCGGGGTTCCCCGTTTACCCAGCTGCGCAGGCGCAGGTTGTTGGCATCGACGTCCGAGGCGGGCACCAGCCAGGGGCCGAGGGGCGAGAAACCGGGGGCGCATTTGCCCTTGGACCACTGCCCGCCGGAGTCCTCGATCTGGAAGGTGCGCTCGGACAGGTCGTTGGCGGTCAGATAGCCGGCGATGTGTTCAGCTGCCTGCTCGGGGGAGTCCAGGTAGCTTGCGCGCTTTCCGATAACGACCCCGAGCTCAACCTCCCAGTCGGTCTTGGTGCTGTTGCGGGGAATGTATGCCTCGTCATCCGGGCCCGCGACCGTGTTGGGGGTCTTGAAGAAGATGATCGGCACGGTGGGCGGGGCCGACCCGGACTCCGCCGCATGCTCGGCATAGTTCATGCCGACGCAGATGATGGCTGACGGGCGGGCGACCGGGGCGCCGAGACGCTCGCCGTCCAGCTCGATGGGCGGCAGTTCCCCAGCGTCAAAGGCCTTCCTCACAGTGTCCAGTCCACCGGCGGCCAGGAAGCCACCCGTGATGTCCTCGGTGAGGGCCGAGAGGTCATAGGCGTGCTCCGTGCCGTCTCCGTTTAGATGCAACACGGCGGGCTTTTCACTACCAGGTGCGCCATAGCGTACGAGTTTCATGCGTTCCTTCCAGCTTCTTGGGGAGCGCCGACGGCCGCCGGGCTCTGCAGGTATTCGATCAGGGCGCGGATGCCGAAGGTCCACGGAGGAAGCTCCTCGGTGACGCCGGTGCGGTTGACCAGCGAGCCGAGGTGCTCACTGCGGATGCTGACGATGTCGCCAGGCTTGTGCGTGAACCCCTGCCCGGTGGTGTCCCGGTCCTGGGTGGGCGCGAACAGCGTGCCGGTGAAGAGGACAAAGCCGTCCGGGTACTGGTGATGGCTGCCGTGAGTGGCATCGACAAGTTCCTCGAAGGGGCGGCTGATCTTGGCGACGTTGTTGCGGCCCTCGAGCGTGTAGCCGTCCCGGCCCCGCACCTGAAGCGTGATCTCCTCCTGGCGCAGGGTGTCCAGGGTGAAGTCCTGGTCGAAGAGGCGGATGAACGGGCCCAGGGCGGCGGAGGCGTTGTTGTCCTTTGCCTTGCCGAGCAGGAGAGCGCTGCGTCCCTCGACATCGCGGAGGTTTACGTCGTTGCCCAGCGTGGCGCCGCGGACTCGTCCGGCCGAATCGACCACGAGTACCAGTTCCGGTTCCGGGTTGTTCCAGGACGAGAACGTGGGCAGCCCAATGTCCGTGCCGAAGCCAACTGCCGAGAGGACGGGTGCCTTGGTGAAGACCTCGGGGTCCGGGCCGATGCCCACCTCCAGGTACTGGGACCACATCCCCTCCCGGATCAGCACCTCCTTGGCCTGCTTCGCGGCGTCCGAACCGGGGCGCAGCGAGGAGATGCTGCCACCCAGGGCTTTGCCCACCAGCTCCCGGACCTCGGCGGCCTTGTTGAAGTCGCCGCTGCAGCGTTCCTCGATGACCCGCTCGACCATGCTTTCCACGAAAGTAACGCCGCAGGCCTTGATGACCTGCAGGTCCACCGGCGCGAGAACGTGAGGCAGGCGCGTCTCCTTGGCCCACGAGGCATCGACCAGTTCGGCCAGGGTCCAGCGCGGGCGGTCGAGGGCGGCGGCCACGAGCTCGGCGGGGTCCTCATGTTCCATCAGGTCCGCGACGGTGCGTGCGCTGTCCGTGATGTCGTAGATGTCGTGGCCCTTGACCGCGACGACGCGGGGGCCGCCGGTTTCCGGGTCCCAGACCCGGCCGACCAGCTGGGCATTGCCCGCATCCGAGGGCAGGATGTCCTGTAGGGGGAAAGTCTCCATGTCAGTTGCCTCCTTCGACGGGGTGCTCCCAGCGGCCGTCCACGCGGCGGCCGATGCCCCACGGGTTCTCGTCCCGCAGTGCAAGGGGCAGCTGAGCGGACGGGAAGGAGTCGTAGGCCACCGGACGCATGAACCGGCGGATCGCCGCGGTTCCCACCGAAGTGGTGTTCGGTGCAGTGGTTGCCGGATAGGGGCCGCCGTGCTGCTGCGCGTAGGTCACGGTAACGCCCGTGGGCCAAGCGTTCCAGAGGACACGGCCGCTCTTCTCCCGCAGCACCGTCAGCAGGTCGTTGAGGTCTTCCTCCGGCTGAGCCTGAACCGTGGCGGTGAGCTGGCCTTGAACGAGCGAGGCCAGCTCGGCCAGATCTGTCCCGGGCTTGTAGGTGATCACCAGGGTGGCCGGCCCGAACATCTCCTGCTCGAGGAGCTCGGGCCGCTGGCGGACCGCGTCCGCCGTGGTGGCAAGTACCGTTGGGGCCGGGGCGTCGTCGTCGTTTCCTGCGATGAGCACTTCCACGCCCTCGGTGTCCCGGACGCCGGCCAGGGCCTCGTCGAAGCCTTCCCGGAGCCGGGGGCTGAGCAGGGGAGCGGTGGGCTTGCCCGCCAGTTCGCGGCCGAGGATCTGCGCGATGTCCTCCTCATTTTCCGCGGGCGCGAATAGCAGACCGGGCTTGGTGCAGAACTGTCCCATGCCCATGGTGAACGAGCCAGCGTAACCTGCGAGGATTTCATCCCGGCGCAGGTTCCACGCTGCTTCGGTCACGAACACGGGGTTGATGCTGCCGAGTTCGCCATAGAAGGGGATGGGCACGGGCCTGCTTGCCGCGCGGTTGAACAACGCGCGGCCGCCGGCGGTGGAGCCGGTGAAGCCAATGGCCATCACCAATGGGTGGTCCACGAGGGCCTCGGCGGCCTCCCGGCCGGTGACGGTGGAGAAGAGGCCGGCGGGTGCACCCGCTGTGGCCAGCGCCTCGGTGGCGATTTCCCCCGTGCGCAGGCCCAGTTCCGTGTGCCCGCCGTGGATTTTATGCACGACGGCGCAGCCTGCCGCCAGTGCCGAGGCGCTGTCGCCGCCCATCACGCTGAAGGCAAACGGGAAGTTGGACGCGCCGAAGACGCCGACGACGCCGAGGGGTACATTGACCTTGCGGATGTCAGGGCGGGGGCCCATGCCCCACTCAGGATCTGCGTGGTCGATGGTGGCGTCCAGGTTTTCGCCGCGGCTGACCTCGTCACCGAAGAGGCGCAACTGGAAGACGGAGCGCTTGAGCTCGAACCGGAGCCGGCCCTCGGCCAGGTGCGTCTCGCGCCCGGCGATCTCCACGAGCTCGTCGGCGTGCTGCTCCAGCCCGGCCGCAAGGGCTTCGAGCCAGGCGGCGCGGGTCTGCGGGGTTTCATCCCGGGACCGCTGGTAGGCGGCGTGGGCCGCCTCGATCTGTGCAGCGGCCTGTTCTGCTGAGGTGGTTGTCATCGGTTGCTGCTCCCGGTTACCGCTGCCCGGTCGCCGACCTGTTGCCAGCCCTGGCCTCCGGGGAAAGTCCACTTGTCGCGGGAGTCCTGCAGCATCTCAGCGCCGGTGCCCGGCTTCTGCGGCGCCAGGTAGCGGCCGCCTTCCACATGGACCGGTTCGATGAAGTGCTCGTGCAGATGGTCGACGAATTCGATCATTCGGTTCTCCATGGTGCCGCTGATGGCCGCGTAATCGAAGAAGGAGAAGTGCTGCACCAGTTCGCAGAGGCCCACGCCCCCGGCATGGGGGCAGACGGGAGTCTCGAAGCGGGCGGCCAGCAGCAGGTTGGCGATGTTCTCGTTGACGCCGGCCACACGGGTCGAGTCGATCTGCATGACGTCGATGGCGCCGGCCTGGAGCAGCTGCTTGAAGATGATGCGGCTGGCAACAGCCTCGCCGGTGGCGACCTTGACTGGGGAGACGCCCTTGCGGATCGCGGCGTGGCCCAGGATCTCGTCCGTGCTGGTGGGCTCTTCAATCCACCACGGGTTGAACTCGGCGAGCTCGTTGACCCAGTCGATAGCCTCCTGGACTTCCCAGCGCTGGTTGGCGTCGATGGAGATCTTCACGTTCTCGCCCACGGCTTCGCGGGCCAACTTCATGCGGCGGCGGTCCTCGTTCAGGTCCCCGCCGACCTTGAGCTTGATCATGCCGAACCCGTCCGCGACGGCTTCCTTGCTCAGGCGCACCAGCTTCTCGTCGCTGTAACCGAGCCAGCCCGGCGTCGTGGTGTAGGCGGGGTAGCCGGAACGCTGCAGCTCGGCGATCCGCTCGGCCTTGCCGGCTTCTGCTCGTCGCAGGATCTCGAGTGCGTCGCGGGGAGTGAGGGCATTGCGGATGTGCGTGAAGTCGACGGCGTTGACGATCTCCTCTGCGGGCATTTCGCTCAGGAGCAGCCACAGCGGCTTCTGCTCGCGCTTGGCGCGGATGTCCCAGAGCGCGTTGACCAGGGCGCCGGCGGCCATGTGGGACACGCCCTTCTCTGGGCCGAGCCAGCGGAGCTGGGAGTCGTGGATGAGCCGGCGCGACGCCTCGCCCAGATCGCTTACGAGCTCGTCCAGGTCCCGGCCGACCAGCAGCTGGCCATAGGACTCGATGGCCGCGGTGACGATCTCGTTTCCGCGGCCGCAGGTGAAGACGAAGCCGTGGCCGGATTCGTCGTCGGTGTTGATGCTGACGTAGGCGGCGGAGTAATCCGGGTCTACGTTGACGGCGTCCGATCCGTCGAGGTCAAGCGAGGTGGGGAACCGAATGTCTTCGGTGCGGACGGAGGTGATTTTCGACATTTTGTAGGGCCTTTCGGGCGGGTCTAGACGAAGCCAAGCACTGAAGGAAGCCAGAGGCTCAGTGCCGGGACGAAGGTGATGACAAAGAGGGTGATCAGCATGGGCACGAAGAACGGCAGCACGCCCTTGATGACCTTGGGGACCGGGATGTTGGTGACGCTGGACAGGACAAACAGCACCAATCCGACGGGCGGCGTCAACAAACCGATCAGCAGGTTGAAGATCACGACGACGCCGAAATGGATCGGGCTAAGGCCAAAGGTCTCGGCGACCGGTCCAAGCACCGGTACCAGGATCAGGATGGCGGCCGTCGGCTCCAATACACAGCCGATAACCAGCAGCAGTAGGTTGACCAGGATCAGGAAGACAATCGGATGGTTGGTGAAGTTCAGGATGAAGTCCGCTGCGAGCTGGGGAGCCTGTTCACGGGCGAGTACCCAGCCGAACAACGCCGCCGCGGCGACAATCAGGAGGACTGAACCCGACGTTTCGACGGAGCCTAAGAGGATCCGATAGGTTTTGCGCCACGTCAATGATCCGTAGATGAGGGCAAGGATGAAGATGTAGAGAACGCCGATTCCGGAGGCCTCCGTGGGCGTGAAGATTCCGCTGAGGATGCCGCCGAGGATGACCACGCCGGCGCCGAAGGCCGGAAGGGCTGCCAGCAGGGAACGCCCGCGTTCGCCCCAGGAAGCCTTGGGCAGGGTGAGGTGGTGCTCGGTGCGGGTCAGCCACCAGACCATGAACGTCAGGCAGAGGATCAGTACCAGGGCCGGAATGATGCCGGCCATGAACAGGGCTCCGACGGATACCCCGGCCGTCACCGCGTAGATGATGGCCGGAATGCTTGGGGGGATCATCGGGGCGATCAAAGAGGACGCACCGGTGATGCCGAGGCTGAATTCCTCCTTGTACCCGCGCTGCTTCATAGCGGGGACCTGGATCTTGCCCATGGCAGCGGCGTCAGCAATTGCGGCACCGCTCATCCACGAGAAGCCAAAGCTAGTGGCGATGTTTACATAGCCGAGACTGCCGCGGATGTGGCCCAAGTAGGCCACGGCAGTTGTATACAGCCGGTCCGAGACGCCGGAAACGTTCGCGACGTTACCGAGCAGGATGAAGAGGGGCACGGCAAGGATGGCGAAACTGTTGACGCCGGATGTAGTCTGCTGCACTGCAATGCCCAGGGACGCGGTCGGGTCCATCGTGACGTAGATCAGCGAGGGCACCAGCAGGGCTATCGCAACGGGAACTCGGAGGGCCAGGAGAACCAGAAGGCCTACGAGCATGAGGGTCAATGTCATATGGGTTTCCTCAGAAGGATTCTTTTTCGAGATTGTCCATGGCTTCCGGCACTTCCTCCGGATGCCGCAGGTTGACCAAAGTATTCAGCAGGCCATGTACGAAGATGAGTGCGAATCCCAGGACGGCGGCCGTGTACACCACGCTCATCGGAATGTCCGTCGCAGGGGCGTTCAGCTTCGCTGCGGAGATCGCGAACTGGGTCCCGGCGATGGTCATCGCCGCCGAGACGACCAGGACCACCAGCATGGCGAAGGAATCCATCAGCACTGCCGCCCGCTTGTTGAGTTTGGCCGCAAGAAGGTCGACGGTGACGTGCAGGCGTCTCGCCATGACGAATCCGGCCGAAATGAACGTCAGCCACACCAGTGCAAAGCGGGCCAGCTCCTCGGTCCAGGACAACGGACTTGAGAAGACATACCGGCTGACAACCTGCACCAGTACCAGGACGAGCGTGAGGCTCAGTAGGCCAGCTGCTGCCAGCCGCTCGACGTTCACAAGGCTTCGCAGGACAGGACTCTTGGACTCAAGGAAGTCAGGCTCGTCGGGGTGTTCGGGAATCATTTAGCATCCTGGATCTGCTTGTAGAGGTCGCCCCAGGAAACTTCGCCCGGCAGCATCTGGCGGGCGCGCTCCGCGAAGACCTCGCGGTCGACATCCTCGTTGACCTTGATGCCGTCGCCCTTCTTCCACTCTTCGAGGGTCTCCTTCTCCTCGGTCTCGACGCATTCACGGACCTTGTCCGAGGCAGCGTCCATGGCCGAATCGAGTGCTGTCTTCTGGTCCTCGGGCAGCGAGTCGTAGAGGGCAGACCCCGTTACGATATTGATGCCCTGGATCATGTGGCCGGTGAGGTTGATGTAGTCCTGGACCTCGTTGAGCTTGGCCGAGGCGATCGTGGGGATCGGGTTCTCCTGTGCGTCGATGACGCCCTGCTGCAGGGCGAGGTAGACCTCGTCGAGGGCCATCGGGGTGGCCGTGCCGCCCATGATCTTGGTGTTTGTCAGGTAAAGCGGCGCATCCGGTGTGCGGATCTTGATGCCCTGCATATCCTCGGGGCCGTGGATTTCCTTGTTCGAGGTGACGTGGCGCGTTCCGTAGTACCAGCCCGAGAGGACCTTGATGCCGGTCTCCGCGTTCATGTCGTCGTAGACCTTCTGCATCTCGGGTCCTTCGATGGTTTCCACGAAGTGGTCGACGTCCTCGAAGAGGTAGGCGCCGTCCAGGACGGCCGCCGGTTCGTGCCAGACACCCAGGAAGGAGGGGCCGGCGATGGCCATGTCCAGGCCTCCGGTGGCTACTTGCTCGAGAGATTCGGCCTCGCTGCCGAGCTGGGCTGCCGGGTAGCTCTCCACCGTGATGCCGCTGCCTTCCAGCTCTTCCTTGAGCGTTGCGACGCCGCATTTCTCGACCGGGTGCCCCGCCTCGTAGACGTGTGCCAGGCGCAGGACCTGGTCTCCGTCGGCGCCGGCGGCATTGGTGGCGCCCGCTTCTACGGGGCCGCCCACGCCGCAACCAGCGAGCATCACGGCTGCGGCCGCAGTGACGGAAAGGGTCAGGGCCTTGGCAACACGGTGGCCACGGCCTGCACTGCGGAAATCGGTGTGCTGTGAATCCAACATCATTGGTTCTCCTTCGAACGGTTTGTGAACTCTGTCGTAGTTTGGGTCTAGCTAGTGGGCGGGTTCTTCGGCTGCTTGGGCGGCCTGGGCAACGTTGAGTTTTTCGGCCAACTCGTTGAGCAGGCGGGTGGTGGAGGCAGTGAGCGCCACCGTCTCGCTGTTCCGGTTTCCCCTGGCATACTCGATGTCGCCCGGTGCATGGACCGTTGCACCGCTGACACCTGACTCGCGTATCCGCTCCTGCAGCCGGGACACTCGGTCCTCGGTGTGCTGCCGGCCTGCGAATGCCTCTGTGTCCAGGGCGATCAGCAGGTGGCCCGTGTTCATCCGTGATCCGGGGTTGGACCAGATGTCCTCGGTTTCATGGGCGAAGGTTCCGGAGCCGAGGGAGGCCGCGATCGCTTCGAGCAGGGCGGACACAGCGGAGCCCTTGTGGCCGCCGAACGGTATCAGCGCTCCCGCCATCGCCTCGACCGGATCGGTGGTCGGGATGCCCTGGGCGTCTACAGCCCAGCCTTCGGGAATGCTGGTTCCCTCGTTCTTTGCGGCAATGACTTTTCCGTAGGCACCGGTGCTGGTCGCCATGTCTGCGGTCAAGGGGTGGTCGCCGGCGCTGGGAGCGGCGATGGTCAAGGGATTGGTTCCGAACACCTTGGCGACACCCCCGTAAGGCGCCACGGTGGGTCCGGTGGTGGACGTCAAAATGGCAATCAGGCCACGGGCAGCCATGCGGTCGGTCCAGAAAATGCCGGCGCCGTAGTGGCTGCTGTTCTGGACCGCTACGGCAGCGATGCCGCGTTCGGAGGCGTGGGTCGCCGCGTAGTCCGTGGCGGCCCGCATCGCGACTTGTCCCAAGGCGCCGTCGGCGTCGAGCAGGGCAGCGGAGCCGGTATCCCTTAGCCACCGCGGCTGCGGACGCGGGTTGATGCCGCCCTCCTCGATGGCCGCTACGTAAAGCGGCAGTCGCAGCAGGCCGTGCGAGTTGATGCCGCGTCGGTCTGCTTCGACCAGGGACTCGCCGGTGAGGTCCGCATCCGCAACAGGTACCCCGACGGCTTGCAAGGCCTTGGAGGCGAATCGGATGAGGTCGTAAGGTGAGTAGCTCTGAAGTTTCAAAGTGTGTTCCTCGTTACTCTTCATATAGGATCGATGAAAACCCTATATGATTTATCGCACAATGCAAGTGATCCTTCCAAAAGGATCGAAATGAGCCGCTCGGGCAAAAGGAGCGGGCAGGGATAACCTGCTAGGGGATGAAAGGGATGCATGTGGCAGAGTCGCCGGAGCAGAGCAGGACAAAGTTGTCGACCGGGGAGGTCTATGAGGAGCTGCGCGCGCAGATCCTGGAAAACCGGATTCCACCCGGGACCCGGGTCAATATCGACGCGGTATCTCGGCAGTTGGGTGTCTCGCCCACACCTGTCCGCGAGGCGCTACATCGACTCCAGGGCGACAATCTGGTGGTGGCTACGTCGGGCCGCGGCTACAGCACCACGCCGCTGCTGGACCTGAAAGCGTTGCGGGACTTGTTTGAATTCCGCCTGCTGGTTGAACCGTGGGCGGCCCGCTCAGCCGCCGTGGACCGGCTCGAAAACCCCGCCCGCCGCCTCGAACGGGAGCTGGACGGGTTCCGCGAGCAGACCGAATCGAAGGACGACATCCGGCAGGAACTGGTCAGTCACGACACGAGGTTTCATGACCTCATCCTCTCCGCCACGCACAATAAGGTGGTGGCAAATGCCTACAGCCAGACACACTGCCACCTGCACATTTTCCGCCTTTACCCGGCGGACATCGGCGGAGCTATCACCTTGGAAGAACATCGCCAGGTCTGGCAGGCCATCCGGGACTGCGATCCGGGCCGAGCGGAGGAAGCGATGCAGCAGCACCTCACGAGCGCTTACATGCGTTTTGCCAAGGCCTTCGAAGACGGTGCCGGGCCACAGGAACTCAGGTCGGCCGCTTCGGCATTGACGCATGTCCCGTCCAAGGGCGACCGGTAAGCACGCCGTTCGGCCGCAAGATTCCATTCAACCAACCATGGGAGGACAACCATGAGCCCGACGACGAGCGATATCAAAACGATCAGTTTTCCCGACCAAGATCTGTTGAATTCGGCGCAGCCGCTGCCCAGCGGCATGCGCGGCGTGGTCTGGGACTTTGAAGGTGACCCAGAGGGGGCGGGCCTGGCGGACCTCGATGCCGTAGTCCTCCCGTACTTGAATGCCGGGGCGGTGCTGGGGGAGCTGGACAAGGCTGGGAACGTGAAGCTCGTGCAGGCGCAGACCACCGGGATCGACGGCGTCCGGGAGGCTGTCGGCGAAGACGTAGCGGTTGCCAGCGCCGCCGGCGTTCACGCGGCGGCGACGGCTGAGCTGGCCGTCGGCCTTACGCTTGCCTCGCTGCGAGGCATCGGCAAGGCAGCACAGGACCAGCTCGAGGGCCGGTGGCGGCACGAGCGTCGGCTCTCCTTGGCGGACCGGCGTGTCCTCCTCGTCGGAGTAGGCGGCATCGGGGCCGAGATCTCAAGGCGGCTGGCGCCTTTTGAAGTGGAATTGACCCGCGTTGGCTCGAAGGCCCGCGAGGACAGTGAAGGACATGTCCATGGCACGGAGGAGCTGGTCGAGCTCGCACGGAATGCCGACGTGCTTATCGTCATTACGCCGCTGACTGAGGCGACGCGGGGCTTGATTGGCCGGGAGGTATTGGCGGCATTGCCCGACGGTGCGCTGGTGGTGAATGTCGCCCGTGGCGCCGTCGTTGACTCCGAGGCACTGACTGCGGAGGTGGTATCCGGACGGATCAGCTGCGCCATCGACGTCTTCGATCCCGAACCGATTCCGGCTGACCATCCGCTATGGCGGGCAGACAACGCCCTCATCACGCCGCACATCGGTGGCAACACCTCCGCGTTCTTTCCGCGCATAGTGCGGCTGCTCAAGCGCCAGCTCGCCGCGCTCAGTGCCGGGACCGAACCGGAAAACCTGGTCCAGCGGGGCACAGCCTGGTCTTGACGCCCGTGGTCTTGGGGTTTTCAGAGCGACTCGACGGGTGGCTGCGCAACGCAACCACCCGTCGTCGTACTTAGTCCGTCGCGAGAACCAGAATCACTTCATCCCCGACACAAGCTCGTCGGTGGCGGCGCGGTAGGCGACGCGTCCTCCAACGACGGTGAGGCGGACGCGGTTGGTCAGGAGCTCGGCAGGCTCAGCGGCGAGCGGGTTGGTATCGAGAACGGTGAAATCGGCGAAATGGCCGACGGCGATGCGGCCTTCCTTGTTCTCCGACCGGCAGGAGTAGGCCGCGTCGCGGGTGGCATGGCACAGGGCGTCGGCCAGGTCCAGGGCGTAGCCGGGCAGGTTGGCCGGCAGGGCAGGGTCCAAAGCGGAGCGTCGCGTCGCGGCTACGTACATGTTGGGCAGCGGGTGGTGTGGGGCCGTGGGAGCGTCGCTGCTCAAGGCCAGGGTGGCGCCGGCATCCGTGAACTCGGTCCACGGATAGGCCCGCTCCGTCCGGTGGTCGCCCAGCATGGCCTGCCAGTTCTCCTGGATCGACGGGTCGGCATGGACCGGTTGCATGGAGGCGACCACGCCCAGGCGGGCCAGCCGGCGGACATTGGCCTCGGTCACCGCTTCCAAGTGCTCGATCCGGTGCCGGCGGTCGCGGGGACCGTTGATCCGGTAGGCCTCCTCGAGGGCATCCAGCGCGATGTCGGACGCCTCGTCGCCGATGGCGTGCAGGGCGATTTGCAGCCCGGCGGCGTCGGCGGCGACCACGACGGGAGTCAGGGATGTCCGGTCCCAGATGGGCTCGCAGGTGCTGCCGTCGCTGTACGGCTCCTTCATGGCCGCGGTGCAGCTGTCGATGACGCCGTCCACCACGATCTTGATCCCGCACATGCGCAGCCAGTCGCCCGAAACCTCCTCAGCCAGGCGCACAGCCTCGGCAACCTGGGCGAGATTCTGGTCCGTGGACTCCCGGCGCGAGACCAGCCAGTGTCCCTTGACGCGCAACGGCAAGCGGCCGCCGTGTCGCTGCTGAGCGCGTTGAAATGCGGCCAGATCGTCCTCTTGCACCGCCATGTCCACTGCGCTGGTCACGCCGGAGGCAAGGTAGTTCCTGAACGCTTCCTCTAACTGCGAGTCCCGGTCCGCATCGGAGGCCATCCGGGCCAGAACAGGCCAAGCAATCTGCTGGGCAGCCGTTTCGTACAGCATGCCGTCCGCCGCACCGGTGACGGGGTCCCGTCCTATCCGGCCGCCGATCGGATCCGGCGTCGAGTCATCTATCCCCAGTTCTTTCAAGGCCGCGCTGTTGAGCCACATCGAGTGCAGATCATTCGCGTCCAGGTAGACCGGACGGTCCGGAACGGCGGCATCAAGCAATCCCTTGGTGGGTGCGTGGCCGGCAAGGGTGCTGTAGAGCCAGCCGGCGCCGAGGATGCGCGGCGCTTCCGGGGAATCCAGGACGGCCTGGCGCAGGCGATCCTGCAGCTCGGCCAGGTTCGCCGCGTCGCGCAGGGCGACCTTTTGCAGGGCCTGTCCCGTCATCAGCAGGTGGGTGTGCGCGTCGATGAAACCCGGGAGGGCAAAGCCGCCTTCGAGATCGACCTCGTCACCCTCTACTCCGGCAAACTCACGGGCGCCGGCCTCATCGCCGACGTACGCGAAGCGGGAACCTTCGACGACGAAAGCTTCGGCATTGCCTCCATCCGCGGTAAAGACGGTGCCGTTGGCGTAGAGCGTGCGCATAGGGAAGCTTCCTAACTGGTGGGTATGGGACATCAGGCAATCGCTGCCTGGTTGAGGTTTGTTTCGGGGGTGGTTGCGCCCTGGGCGGCTTCAGCGCGCACGGAGAACCTGGAGATGATGAGGAAGGGAACCAGCAGGACGAAGGTCATGCCTGCCAATACCATTCCCAGGGTGGTATAGCCGGCGGCTGTTGAAATGGAGGTGCCGAAGACGGGGGCGAACGAGGAACCTATGAGGTAGACGCCGAGAACCGGTGCCGACCAGCGGCCCGTCGCGTCGAGAGCTGCCGCAGTAGCGACGACGTAGATGAAGGAGAGCATGTAGATGGTGTTCCACGCGATGATGACCACCATGTACCAGCCGGGATCGGTAACCATGCCGGAAACGAATTTCAGGGCGCCGCCGGCTATCAGGGCGACGGCAAGGGGAACGGTCCGGCCCAAGCGTCCGCCGGCCACTCCGACCAGGGCGGAAGCGATCAACCCGCCGAGCGTTGACAGGCTCAACACCAGGCCCATTCCCGTTTCGTCGAGCCGTGCCTGTTCGGCACCCATCGTGGCCGCCACGGCCCACAGCGAATCTTCGCTCAGTGCCCAGAGAGCGAAGCAAGCCAGCAGGCCAAGGCCCGCGATAGTTGTCTTGCGCTGCGACGCCGCGGGCGAGGTGGTTGCTGCTGCTACAACAGCGGGGGATTTGACGGCGGGGCGATCCGGAAGCCATCCTGTGGTGAAGAGCGCGGCCAGGGCCAGGCCGGCCAGCAGGCCGAAGGCGCTGCCCATTCCGGCGCCCAGTGCCGGTATGGCGAAGAGGACCACGGAGACCAACGCCCGGTTGGCGAATCCGCTGATGCCCGAAGCCCGGTCAGGATTGCGTAAGGCACCCAAAGCGGCTCCACTTGCGGAAACAGCGCCGCCACTTCCCAAGCCGCCGAGGAGCACGCCTGCGATGACCACCGGAGCGGAGGGGATGAAGGCTGCGGCACCGAAACCTAAAGCCGATAATGCGAGTCCGCTCCGTGCGATGACATAACGTCCGTCGAGGGATGCCCAACGCGACGTCAGGAGGCAGATGGCTGCACAGGCCAGCAGGGAACCAGTCAGCAGCGTGCCGGCGGCTGTTGCTGAGAATGCGAGCTCCTCGATGAGGGCTACGAGCATGATCGGGACCAGGTTCGCGGTCATGAATCCGACCACGCTGATGCCGAAAATTGAAACTGCGCGGGTGGCAGTCAGCGGTACGCGTGTCGAATGCGTAGTTGAGGAGTCGTTGGACATAGCTGTCCTCCATCGGTGGGAGAAGATGTGGGAGCCATATCACTAAATGAAAGGCTTTCATTATTATGTGGGCACACTTCTCGGATTTCAAGAGGTTAGTGAAAGGCTTTCAGAAAATTTTCAACGCCTTCTCACGCACGCCGGCGATGAGGAGATCCAGCCCGAAGACGAACGCTGCCTCCGCGCGTTCCTCGGGGGTGCCTAGATTGGAGATCGCCTGGGTGAACGCAGGGAAGCGTCCCGGTGGCAGATTCCAGACTACTTCCGGCGCGGTGAGCTCAAGAGCCGATCCCAATGCCAGATAGTCGATCGTGTTAATGGCGGGAACGACCTCCTCGTTGGGTACGCCCGCTCGTCCCAGCACCTGGGCCATGTCTTCGTAGGATGCGATCACGCCCAGATCCTGCACCGTCTGGGTAATCAACATCGGGACCAGTCGGGGGTGGGGGAGTAGGCAGTCGCGGTAGTTGCGCACCAGCGTCCGCAGCGCGTCCTCCCAGGACATATGGTCAAGATCCACTCCTACAACACGGGAAAACGTCTTTCCACGCATCAACTCAATGATGTGCTCCCGGTTATCAATGTGGTTGTACAACGCAGACTGGCTCACGCCCAGGCGCCGCGCGACCTTGGGAAAGCTGAAGTCCCCTTCCTCGTCCACTAGTTCCAGTGCCGTATCAACGATGGCGTCGACCGACAAGAGCGGGGAACGGGGGCGGGCCATGAAGAACTCCTTGCGCAGCGATGGTCCTATCAATCTAACGTGAATGCCAGAATGCCGATGGCCTTACTGCGCAAGGGGCGTGTGGAGCCTGTTGTTCCCCAACACGCCAGGCCCCACACGGATTCCCCCAACCTTCATCAATAAACCACGGCCTCCCCAACGAAGCCGTGGTTTGTTGATGCGTCACGATCAGGATAACGATTCAGCACCGCGGATTACTAGGGACTTTAGTCCTAGCCATGACTGGCAATGATGTGGGGGTCGTGGTCTGGCGGAAAACCTATTGTCTGCCCGGCGCTGCAGGGCCACCATTGGTTCATTCCAACAATTGAAGGAGGCACTCATGGAAACGTCGGCCTACGCAATCGTGCATTTCTTTCCCGGTGGCACCAAGGACCAGTACGAGGCATCGGTGGCCGCGGCCCATCCGGGTGAGGGCCAGCGGCCGCCGGGGCAGATCTTCCACGCCGCGGGACCGTCCGACGGCGGCTGGAGGGTCATCGCCGTCCACGAGTCGAAGGAGAGCTGGGAGTCCTTCCGTGACAGCACTCTGATGCCCTTGCTGCAGAAGGGAGTGGAGGGCGGGTTCACCACCATGCCGGAAGCCACGGAGATACCGCTGCACAACCTGCTGATGTAGGTGGGCAGAGACGGAGGCGGTGCCCGGCGGAAGCCGGGCACCGACGTCGTTATTGAATCGGAACAGCTCCGGTCAGCGTAAGGACGCTTTCGAGAGGGTCAAAAAATCGAATCATCTAGAAACGGGTTCAGCGGCTTCCAGCAGCGCAAGCTCGGCACGGCGAGGCATTCCCTCCCAATCTCCTGGTACCAAGCAAGCGAAAGCCCCGGTACGGACTGCGGTGAGCAGACGTTGCTCTACTGGCTCCCCGCGGAGCAGCTCCGAGAGATAGCCGGCTACGAAGGCGTCTCCCGCGCCGACTGTATCGACGGTTCTTACAGGGATGGCAGCCTGCTGGTATTCCGTTCCGTCTATAAGGGCAACGCAGCCATCCGCTCCGAGCTTGATGACTGACTGGGACGGCCCCAGATCAGCAAGGCGCTTGGCCAGTTCCAACGGGCTTGCTTTGCCGCCGACGGCAATGGCAGCCTCGTCGTCACCAGCGAAGACCACATCGGCCCTTGAGATCAGATTGCGATAGACAGGTCCTGCTGTCCCCCGAGACCATAGCGCGGCGCGGTAGTTAAGGTCGAAGGAGACCAAGGTTCCGGCTGCCTTCGCCGCGTCGACAGCTTGATCCACGGCCGCTGCGGCCGTCTTGGAGAGGGCCGGGGTGATGCCGGTCAGATGGAGCAGACGGGCCCGGGCGATGAGGCCTTCGGGTACATCAACCGGATTGAGCCGCGAGCCGGCGCTACCTGATCGGTAATACCAGACCTTGATCGATTCTGCCGTGCGTCGTTCCTTCACCATAAGCCCGGTGGATGCGGCGTCGTCACGGACGGCGGTCACTTCGACACCCTCGGCCAGGAGCTCACGCAGGACGAGGTCTCCTAGGCTATCCGCGCCCAATCGTCCTACCCAGGCAGCGGATGTTTCGAGCCGCCGCAATGCGATGGCGACGTTGCTTTCAGCGCCGCCCATCCCCATGCTCACCGCGCCGGCGTGGGCGAGAGGGCCGGGCGTCTCGGCCTTGAAAAGCGCCATTGTCTCCCCAAGCGTGACAACGTCGAGGTCTTTGGTCATTCCGTGCTGAATCATTTACCTGTCCGTTCGGCCAAGGCATCCGCCACTAATCCGGAAACGCGTCGGGCACGCTCCGTAAGGGCGGCCAGGTCCCCGCCCTTCAGCGCGTCACCGAGTAATGGGCCGCCGAGGCTAACAGCGAGGGCGCCCGCCTGTATCCATGCGGGTGCGTCCTCAATATCGACGCCGCCGGACGGCACTACCTGGATGTCCGGGAACGGCCCGCGCAGCTGCGAAACATAGCCCGGTCCGACCGTTGATGCGGGGAAGATCTTCACCGCCGTTGCTCCGGCACGCCACCCTGCGAGCAACTCTGTGGGAGTGAGGCCGCCGGGGAAGACAGGGACTCCGTGGGAAGTGCCGCAGCGAACCACTTCGGTGTCCATGACCGGGGTGACAAGGAACTGGGCACCGGCGTCAAGCGCCGCTTCGGCCTGGTCAATGCAGGTAACAGTTCCCACGCCTATCTCAATGTCGGTCCCGAAGGAACGGAGAAGGGAAGGAAGCTCCTCGAACACGCCCGCGGTACTAAGCGTGAGCTCGATGGATCGAACGCCTCCCTTGGCAAGGCTGGCAATGACCGGTGCATACTCGCTTGCGTGGCGGGCGCGCAGCACAGCGATCACCGGATTCTGCCGGAGGATCGCGCTGGGGGAGGCGCGCTTGGCCTGTTCAACCGTCACGTCACTGCTCCTAGTTGCCACGGCACAAATTCTTCCTGTCCCAAATCCAGTTCTTCGCTGACGGTCTGCTCGCCGGATGCAACGGCGAGGATGCGCTGAAATATGAGCTCGCCGACCTCTTGGACCGTTGCCTCGCCGTCGACGATCGTTCCGCAGTTGATGTCCATGTCTTCCGGCATGCGCCGGTAGAGCTCCGAATTGGTCGCCAGCTTAATGCTGGGTACCGGCTTGCAGCCGAACACTGACCCGCGTCCCGTGGTGAAGCAGACGACATTTGCACCCCCGGCTACCAAACCGGTGACGGACACGGGGTCGTATCCCGGAGTGTCCATGAAAACCAACCCGCGGTCCACAATCGGCTCGGCGTACTCGTACACACCTGCCAATTCCGACTGGCCGGCTTTTGCCACGGCGCCCAGCGACTTCTCCAGAATGGTGGTCAGGCCGCCGGCCTTGTTGCCCGGTGATGGGTTATTATCCAAACTTCCTCCACCGGCGCTCGCATAGTCCTGCCACCAACGAATTCGATCCAGCAGTCGTTGGCCGACCTTGTCCGATACGGCACGCTTCGTCAGCAGGTGTTCGGCTCCGAATACTTCCGGAGTTTCGGCTAGAACCGACGTGCCGCCGTATGAAACGAGCAGATCCGAGGCGATGCCGAGGGCTGGGTTGGCGGTGATGCCGGAGTAACCGTCAGAGCCGCCGCAGTTGAGCCCGAGCACCAGTTCGGAGGCGTCAACAGGTTCCCGCCCGATTTCGTTGATTGTCGGCAGCATCGCCAGGATCTTTTCGACGGCAGCCCGAACAGTTGCGCGCACGCCGCCGGACTCCTGGATTGTCAGACGTTCAACCAGCTGTGCAGAGACGCCGTCATCCATGAAGCGCTCGGTCTGTAGCATTTCGCATCCCAGTCCGAGGACAAGGAGTCCTGCGAAATTAGGGTGATGGGAGTAACCACGCAGAGTGCGGGTCAGTACCTCGGCCCCGTCGCTGCCGAGGACCATCCCACAGCCGCTTCCATGCGTGAGTGCCACCACTCCATCAACATTCGGGTAGTCGTCCAGCACGGAACCGCGGAATTGGTCAGCTACCATTCGCGCAGTGCTGGCCGAACAGTTTACCGAGGTGATGATGCCGATGTAATTGCGCGTTCCGGTCTTGCCGTTGGAGCGGCGGTAGCCCTGGAACACCGGGCGCGGTCCAATCGGGGACGGCTGCGGGATCCTGGCGGTGCCGAATTCATAGCGGTGAGCCACCTCGCCCATACCGAGATTGTGGGTATGCACGTGCTCGCCTGGCCGAATTGCCGTCAGGGCTTGCCCGATAGATTGGCCGTACTTGTGGATGGGGGAGCCGGCATTGATTTCTGTCAGGGCGATCTTATGCCCACGGGGTACATCGGAGAGCACCGTCAACGTTTCGGCTGTGCCCGTCTCCAGCTCGGTTCCAGCAGGCAGGTCGCGGACGGCTACGGCGACGTCATCCTTCCCGGAGAGCTGGAGGACAGCGGTGGCCAGGGGGAGGGCAGATGAGGAGGTCACCAGTCATGCACCGTCCCGTCCAAGAGCCGATTCACCGGCAGATACGCCGGGGTGTATTCAAATGTTGCCGCCAAGTCGTCGTCGTAATCCACGCCGAGGCCGGGCTTGTCTCCCGGATGCAACAGCCCGTTGTCAAAGGTATAACTGGTCCGGAAAACGCTCAGTGTTTCCTCCGAGTGCTTCATGTACTCCTGGATGCCGAAGTTGTGAATGGCCAAGCCAAGATGCAGTTGGGCGGCCTGGCCGACGGGGGAGATGTCAGTGGGGCCGTGGAAGCCGGACTTGATCTGATAGATCGCGGCAAAATCCATGAGCTTACGCAGTGCGGTAATGCCGCCGGTATGTGTGACCGCTGAGCGGACGTAGTCGATAAGTTGCTCGGTGATCAGCGTCTGGTAATCGTAGACGGTGTTGAACACTTCGCCTATGGCCAGCGGTGTAGTTGTCTGGGACCGGACACGGCGCAGGCCCTCCTGGTTTTCGCCTGGAGTGCAGTCTTCGAGCCAGAAGAGGTCGTAGGGCTCAAGCGCTTTGCCAAGTGAGGCAGCCTGGTTAGGCGTCATCCGGTGGTGGCCGTCGTGTAGGAGGGTCAGTTCCGGCCCGAATTCTTCTCGGACGGCTTCGAAAACCGTGGGCAGATGACGGAGGTAGGCCCGCGTATCCCAGACTTCCTCTGCCGGCAGCGGCAGCCGTTTGGCTGGTTCATAGTCATAGCGCTGGCCCGGCTGTTGGTCCGTGGCTACGCCGTAGATTTGTCCCAGACTCGGCACGCCCGTTTGGATGCGGATGGCTTTGAATCCCTGTTCCAAGTGGTTTCTGATGGAAACGAACAGGGCTGCTGCATCGCTGCCCGAGGCATGCCCGTAGGCCAGGCAGCCCACCCGGGAGGCCCCACCGAGGAGCTGGTACAGCGGCATGCCCGCCGTCTTGGCCTTGATATCCCACAGAGCGATATCGACAGCGGCGATGGCCGCCATGGTGATAGGTCCGCGGCGCCAGTATGCGCTGCGGTAAAGGTACTGCCACGTATCTTCGATCCGGGTTTCGTCACGGCCTATAAGGAGCGGAGCAACGTGCTCTTTCAAGTAGGCGGCTACGGAGAGCTCGCGCCCGTTGACGGTGGCGTCACCGAGGCCGACGGCGCCGTCCTCTGTGGTGACGCGAAGCGTGACGAAATTCCGTCCCGGACTGGTGATGAGTACTTCGACTGACCTGATGGCCATGGGTTCTCCTTCAGTGGCGCAGCTGGTGGTTGACTGTCGTTCAGCTGCGAGGGGCGTAGGACTGCAGCGGCAGGTTGTAGGTCAGGTCGACGGCGGTCTCCACTGCCTCGGCTAGGGAAAGTCTGCCTTCGGCGACGAGCCTGCCCAGATATCCAGAGTCGATGCGACGGGCCAAGTCATGCCGGGCCGGGATGGAGGCGAGGGCGCGAGTGTCGTCGACGAAGCCGCTCGTGTTGTAGAAGCCCGCTGTTTCTATGGCGGATTCACGGAAGCGGCGCATCTGCTCGGGGCTGTCCAGGAACCACCACGGGGCGCCGAGCTTCATGGCCGGGTAAGCGCCGGCCAGCGGTGCCAGCTCGCGGGAGTATACGGTCTCGTCGGTCGTGAAGGCGATGAACCGGAAGTCCTTGTTCATCCCGAAGCTGTTCAACATTGGCCGCAGCGACCGGGTGAACTCCACCTTGACCGGCATGTCGAAGCCTTTGTCCGCGCCGTACACGTCCTGGACGGCGTCGCAGTGGTTGCGCAACACTCCGGGATGAAGCTGCATGACCAGACCGTCTTCCACCGACATCCGGGCCATTTCAAAGAGCATGTTGCCGGAGAAAGCCTCTGCTTCCTCGGTCGTCGCCTCACCGCGCAGCGCCGCCGCGAAGATCCGGTTGGCCTCAGCCACAGATAGGGGCGACGTGTCGGCAGACAGGTGTCCATGGTCGGTGGCGCGGGCACCGGCGGCAAGGAAAGCGTCCCGGCGCTGGCGCAGTGCGGCGAGGAAGGAACGATAATCGCCGACTTCGATGCCTGAGACATCCGAGAGTTGTCCGATTTCCTTTCTCCAAGCTGCATGGTTCACGTGCAGCAGCGAATCCGGACGGAACGTAGGAACAATCCGGTCCGGTCCGGTCAATTCGCGCAATTTGTGATGGGCTGTCAGGTCAGAGAGTGCCGAGTCCGTAGTGGCTAGGATTTCGACGTTGAATCGGTCCAGGAAGGCGCGGGGACGGAAAGCCTCTGTTTCCAGAGCCGCGGAGAGCGCGTCGAAGAGAGCATCGGCGTTCTCCACCGAAGGCCGAAGGGAGGTGCCGAAGACAACGGCAAGCTCGTGCTCAAGCCAGAATCGGGTGGGAGTTCCGCGGAAAAGTTTCCAGTTCTCACAGAAGCGTCGCCAGATGGCGCGCGCGTCCTGCTCGACTGGTGAGCCGTCCTGACGTGCTACGCCCAGTTCCGCATGCGTCAGTCCTTGCGAAACCAGCATTCGAACCAAGTAGTGATCCGGAATGACCAGCATTTCAGTCGGGGTTCCAAACGGCTCATTGCTCAGGAATACCTCCGCCTCCACATGCCCATGCATGGAGACGATGGGGAGATTCGCCACCTGTGCATAGATTTCTCTGGCCAGTGGCCGGATCATTTGGTCGGCGGGTAGGGCCCGGTCTGGATCGAGCTCGGAAATGGAGTTATTCATGCGAAACTGCCTCTCCTTTGAAACAAAATGAAACAAGAATGAAACGGCGCTGCGGTCAACTATTCACCAAATTACCCCACAAAACAAGGGTTCTCGTGGGATGGAAATGCCTGATGGAAGTAGAAATGAATCACTGGTGAAATTGCTATTGACAGTTTCATGAAATCATTACAGGATGTGATGGACCGCACAGTGTGGCATCCAATCAAGGCATCAACAGTGAAGTGAGGCGGAGCAACCATGGCAGGATCTGTGACAGTGCGGGACGTGGCAAGAGAGGCCAAAGTCTCGGCTGCGACAGTCTCAAGGGCGCTTTCCTCGCCAGATCTGGTAGCGGCGCATACACGTACGCGCATTCTTGAGGTTGCGGAACTGCTCGGGTATAACACCACAACCTTGGTCAGGGGAGCTCAGCCCAAACGGACTGGAAACTTCGGCCTGGTAGTTCCGGATTTGGAAAATCCCTACTTCGCTTCCGTCACGAAGGGCGTGCAAGCCCGTGCCCTAACCCAGGGCTACGCCGTTTTCGTTGCAGATTCGGACGAAGATGCTCGGACGGAGCTGGATCTGGTGCGCAGGCTGGCCGCTCAGGTAGACGGACTCATCCTATGCTCGCCACGTATGTCCGATGCGGATCTGACGGAAGCCGCGCAGGAGACCCCTGCCGTCGTCGTCAATCGTAATCTGGAAGGGCTGACCAGCATTTCAGCCGATGACAGCGATGTGGTGCGCCAGGCACTGGAGCATCTCTACGCTTTGGGACATCGACATGTTGGCTATGTGGGCGGGCCTTCCGGTTCCTATTCGGACAAGCAGCGTAGAAAAGGAATTGAAAGCGTCGTCCCGAAACTGTCGGGTCTGGACGTCACTTCCATCGGGGCCTTTGCCCCTGTCTTCGGCGGAGGCCGCTCTGCTGCAGACCTCGTCGTGGCTAGCGGGGTAACGGCGGTCCTCGCGTACAACGATCTGGTCGCCCTGGGAATCATTTCCCGTCTGGGAAACCGAGGGATCGAGGTACCGAGGGATATCTCCGTTGTCGGCATCGACGGCATTGAAGCAGGGATGCTCGTCAACCCCACCCTTACGACCGTGCGGGCGCCGCTCCGCAAATTCGGACACACGGCCGTTGATCTGCTTATCGACAAACTGTCGCAGACCGCGGGCCCGGATCACTCCGAATACCTGCCAGTCGACCTAGTAGTGCGTCAGTCAACCGCAACACCCCCATCATCCGGATTCAACAATCGTCCAGCGCCGATGCAGGGCGACACGGAAGGATAGCAATGCGAAAAACCAGAAACGTCCAGTGGGCCGCAACGATCGCCGTCACTGGCCTGCTGGCAGCAGGCTGTGCAGCGCCAGGGGGCGGAGCCAACACGGCAGAACCGCTCAATTCTGCCGATGTGCCGGAAGCACCTTCGGAGGCCGTAACCCTAAATATCCTCGACGTCGCAGGCAATAAGCAGTTGACGGAAGGAATCTTCGAGGCTTTCGCCGAGGAAAACCCGGAAATCATCTCCGATGTCACCTGGCAAACGGCCGGTGCGCCGGATATGGCGGGGAAAATTAAGGCGCAGCAGCAGGCGGGGAACCTGCAGATCGACCTGGTACTGACCGGAACCGATGGCATGTCCGCCGGCATTAGCGAGGACTTGTTCCTGCCGGTTACCGAGGACTTCAAAGACCGTTTGTCCAACATGGACAACTATCAGGAGCCTGCGGCCAACATGCAGGAATTGGCTGAGGGCCATGGCGTCGCCTTGACCTACTACCCCTCGGGCCCGCTGCTGGAGTACAACCCCGAGAAGGTCCCAAATCCTCCGAAAACCGCCGAAGAGCTGCTGGCTTGGGCCGAGGAACACCCCGGTAAGTTCGGCTACGCGCGGCCAGCCAACTCTGGTCCAGGACGAACATTCCTGATGGGCCTGCCCTACATTCTTGGTGACTCGGATCCTAAGGATCCCGAAGCAGGCTGGGACAAGACCTGGGACTATCTCAAGCAGCTGAACCAGCACGTATCCGGTTACCCCACAGGAACTGGCGTCACCATGAACAACCTGAAAAACGGGACTTGGGACATGGCCGTTACCACCACAGGATGGGATATCAACCCCCGCGCGCTGGGCCAAGTCCCGGCCGGCTTCGAGGTTCAGGAGCTCGAAGGCTTCACGTGGGTTACTGACGCGCACTACGCCGCGATCCCCAAGGGCGTTTCCGCCGACAAGATGTCCGCAATATTGCAGGTCCTCCAATATGCCCTGACTCCCGAGCAGCAGGCGAAAACTTTTGACACCGGATACTTCTACCCGGGTCCGGCCATCAAGGACGTCGCCATCGACATGGCTCCGCAAAGCAGCCGTGATGTCATCAAAGAGTTCGGCCGGCCGGAATACGACAAGTTGATCGAAGACAATCCAAAGGCCACTCCGATTGATGCCGCTGACCTGGTCACCGCCTTCAACAAGTGGGACACCGAAGTCGCGAGCGGAAAAATTGAGGAGAAACAATGAGTATCCACGCAAGCGCATTCAACACCCTCCGGCTGGAAAATGTCGCCCGCAACTTCGGCGGACAAGCGGCTCTCCGCGATCTCGACCTGACCATCAACAGCGGCGAGTTCATCGCGCTGCTGGGCCCGTCGGGCTGCGGTAAGTCCACGGCCTTGAATTGCCTGGCCGGGTTACTTCCCCTGACCGGCGGACGAATCCTCATGGATGACAAACAAATCGATCAACTGCCGCCTGAGAAGCGGGGGTTCGGCATGGTCTTTCAGAACTACGCACTGTTTCCCCACCTATCAGTGGAAAAGAACATTTCCTTCGGACTGGAAATGCGCAACGTGCCTAGGAACGAAATCAAAAAGCGGGTGGCTGAGGCTATCGAGTTGGTCCAGCTCGGCCCGCACGCGAAGAAGCTGCCCGGCCAGATGTCCGGCGGCCAGCAGCAACGCGTCGCTATTGCCAGGGCCGTAGTACTGCGGCCGCCGCTTGTGCTCATGGACGAACCGTTGTCGAACCTGGATGCAAAACTCCGGCTGGAGATGCGTACGGAGATCCGCAGGTTGCACCAGTCGCTGGGCCTGACGACTATCTACGTCACCCATGACCAGGAAGAGGCCCTGTCCCTGGCCGACCGGCTCGTGGTTCTCCGGCTCGGTGAAGTCCAGCAGGTGGGAACGCCCCGCGAACTCCACGAAGAACCTGCCAACTGGCATGTTGCCGATTTCATGGGCTACCGCAACCTGTTTGAGGGAACTGTTGAACGGATGCATGGCGGCGCAGTCTCGGTCTCGGCTTTGGGCACCACCGTCAGCGGGTCAAGCAAGCACCACTTCAATGCGGGCGACACCGTGAAGGTCGCAGTGCGGCCTGAGGACCTGGAGATTGCCGCTGCCGGCGTATCGGCAGAAGATGCCTGCCATATTGAAGCAACCGTAGAGGTAGTGGAATACCAAGGGCGGGAATTTGCCGTCGAAGCGCGGTCCGCGAGCGGGCAGCCGCTGCATATTCGTACTCCGCGGCATGTTGATCCGGGACAGCACGTTGTCCTGGTAGCAGCCAGCGAACGGGTCTTGGTATACCCCTCGGAGCTGGGCCCGGCGCCTATGACCGTTCCACAGTTTGAAGAGGCAGCATCATGAGTCTGGACACCAAACGCAGGCCCGAAGCTGGTGCTGGCCAGCCGAAACAACGCGCCGCGCTGTCTCACCGCCTTGCCGAACGCGGGGTGGACAGGCTGCTTTTCCTGCTGGTCCCGGCCGTACTTTTCGCGCTGCTCTTGTTCGTCTATCCGTTCCTCTATGGTGTCGGGCTGTCCTTCCAGCCCAAAGAGGGCGGGTTGTTCGGGGCATACATCAAATTCTTCACAGACCCTTCGATGCGCGGCATGGAATCCATCTGGGTCACGCTGCAGCTGGCCGTTCCCGCGGCGCTGATTAACGTCCTGGCCGCTGTCCCTATCGCTTACAAGATGCGGGTCAAGTTTCGTGGCAAACGGGCACTCACCACCGTACTGGTCATCCCGATCACGCTCGGCACCGTCCTGACGGCCGAAGGCCTGCTCAACTTCTTCGGTCAGCGGGGCTGGTTCAACCGGTTCCTGGACATCTTTGGCCTGGGTCCGATGGATCTCGTCCAGAACTACTGGGGCGTGCTGTGGTCCCTGATCATCTCTGGATTCCCCTTCGCATTCCTGCTGATTCTCTCGTATCTCTCAGGGATCGATCCCACACTGGAGGCAGCCGCTAAGACTCTGGGCGCGGACTGGAAGCAGCGCTTCCGCCGTATCATCCTTCCGCTGCTAGCTCCAGGACTGGCCATTACCTTCTGTCTGACCTTCGTCCTGGCTTTCAGCGTGTTCCCATCGGCCATTCTGGTTGGTGACCCAACCGGGTCCACCAGAGTTATTGCCTACGTGGCTTACAACGCTTGGGGCCAGCAGTTCGACTATCCACTTGCATCCGCCGCCGCCGTCATCATGGGAGCGGTGGAGCTGATCGTCATCGTCCTGGTTCTGATCTGGCGTTCGAGAATGTACAAAGGTTCAACCGGAGGTAAAGGCTGATGAGCACCGCCGTCAAAGAAACCCGCGCGCCCAAGGCGCCAACTAAGCGGGCGCTGGCCGCGACACCGGGAACGTTCCTGGTCTGGGGCGGCATGGGGATCTTCCTCCTGCTCCTGCTCGGCGTCGTTTCCTCTGTTGTTGTCAACTCCTTCGCAGGAGAATGGTTCGACACGTGGCTACCCGCCAATTACACCGCGTCCTGGTATGGCGAGGCCTGGAAGCAATATGACCTTGCCCAGGTTGTCAGCACCACTTTGATCGTATCGATTGCGGTCGTGGGCCTTTCGGTCCTGATTGGCGCGCCCGCCTCCTACGTATTGGCCCGACGCAACTTTCCAGGCAAGAGCATTGTCATGCTGATCTTCCTGCTGCCGATCATGATGCCGCCCATTACCTATGGCATTCCGCTGGCAACGTTGCTGACGTACTACCACCTGGCACCCGGTTTGACCGGCGTCATCTTGGCAAACCTGGTTCCCTCAGTGCCTTTCGTGATCCTGACTATGACGCCGTTCATCGAACAGATCAACCCGTCCATCGAGTCTGCGGCCAGAATGTGCGGAGCCAACATGACGAAGCTCTTCGCCAAGATCCTGGCCCCGCTGCTGATCCCGGGCATCCTTGCCGCAGCCGTTCTGGTACTGGTAAGGACAGTCGGCATGTTCGAACTGACCTTCCTCACGTCCGATTCCAGTTCCGACACCCTGGTGGTGGCCCTGTTCAACGCGATGACCGGCGCCGGGATCCGTGCACAACAAAGTGTCGACGCGATGGCCGTGATCTACATGCTCATGATGATGGCACTGCTGGTGGTCGCCCTGCGTTTTGTAAATCCGACGCAGTTGGTATCCCAGGTGAAGGAAGACAACGACTGACAGACGGAAGCATCAGAAAAACATCCATTCCCACGCACGGAAGTATGAGAAGACAATGACGAGCCTTGGCTCCAATGACCCAGAGCGCCTTTCACTGGCTAAGTTGCCCAAGGCGGCGGCACGCACCGGTGTCCGTGGACCCGCCGTCGACCCCCGGTCCCTGAACATAGGTATCGTCCACCTAGGGGTTGGCGCCTTCCACCGTGCGCACCAAGCGGTGTATACAGAAGACGCCGCTGCAATTTCCGGTGACAGCCGGTGGGGCATCCTCGGTGTAACGGGCCGCTCCGCCCGTGTCGTCGATCAGTTACTGCCACAGGACGGGTTGTATTCGGTCCTGACGAAGGCGAAGGAATCGCATTCCTTGAGGCTCATCGGTTCCCTGCGTGGGCTTGCCTTTCCAGGAACCGATTCCGAGAGGGTAATCCAGAGCCTTGCGGTCGAAACAACGCACATCGCCTCACTGACGATCACGGAAAAGGGTTACCCCCGGACGGATCAGGGGCAATTGGACGTTAGCCATACGGGGGTCGCTGCCGATATCAGAAGCCTTAAAGCGGAAGCTGCAACTCGCTCAGCGGCAACTAACGCCAAAACTGCCATCGGGTTGCTTACCCGGGGACTCGCGCGGCGTTATGCGGTTTCCGGAGCGCCCATGACAGTTCTTCCCTGCGACAACCTGACTTCCAACGGTGCCTTGACCAGGGATCTCGTAAGTTCGCTCGCAGAGGCGGCATGCATTCCGGGCTTTCAAGAGTGGTTGCTGCAGTCGGTGGCCTTCCCCAGCACCATGGTGGATAGGATCGTTCCTGCCACTACCGCGCACAACCTCGCCGAGGGCCAGCAGATTCTTGGCCAACGGGATGAGGGGCTCGTCGTAGCAGAGCCCTTCGGGCAATGGGTCATCGAAGACAATTTCGCGGGACCCCGACCAGCTTGGGAGGGCGCTGGCGCTACGCTCACGGCCGAGGTGGCGCCCTTCGAGATCGCCAAACTACGAATGCTCAATGCCACGCATTCATTGCTGGCGTATCTGGGAGCCCTCTATGGGTTCTCGACTATTTCCGCGGCCGTGGCGGACGATAGGCTGACCGACGCTGCACGGCGGTTGCAGAAGGAAGACGTTATTCCAACGTTGACTCCTCCGCCTGGTCTGGACTTGGCCGATTATGGAGAGGCCATCCTCAGCCGCTTTGCCAATCCCAACCTTGGGCATACGACGATTCAGGTTGCCATGGACGGGTCGCAAAAACTTCCCGTCCGGATTTTGGGAACGGTGCAAGACCGTTTGGTGGCCGGGGAAGTGCCCTATGCCACGGCCCTTGCTGTCGCAGCTTGGATGGTATTTGTTCACCGGGGACGCGATATCAACGGCAGGGAACTGGTTCTTGATGATCCGATGGCAGCCCAGCTGCAGGCAGCTTCCCGGGGGAGTGACGCCGGTTTGGTGAATCGGCTCCTTGGCCTGTCGTCGATCTTTCCTGACAGCATCGCCTCTCATGAAGGTTTCCGGAACGCGGTGGAAGAACATGTAGCGAAGATCCTCACCGATGTTCTGTAAAAGCAATTAGGCGATGGCCCCGAACGAACTTGGCGGGTGGCTGCACAAAGCAGTCACCCGCCGTCGTTGTTGGACGCCCTCAGGAATCAGCGGTCCAGTCGCGGTCATTGATGAACTCGCCGGGCCGGAAGTCGACGAAGGCGGCGCCGTCGAGACCCATTTCCTCGGCGTTCTCCTGCAATACAGAGGTCTTGGCCACGTCGGCCCAATAGCCGGTCTCCAGCCGCTGGTCCATGGCTTCGACCGAGGCGACGTTCTCGGCCACGGTGAAGCTGCAGTGTCCCTCGCGGTCCACGAAGGCCTGGCGGAACAAGGAGCGCTCGCCGGCCTGACGGACGGTTTCGGCGTATTCCTCCTGGTACTCCACGGGCGCCAACAGGTCTACGAGGGTGTGCGTTGCCAGCAGCGGCACCTGCAGTTCGCCGGTGGGGGTGGAGGTTCGCAGCATCCACTCAAGGCCGCCTTTATTGGGCTCGATGCCGGCGTTGGCGGTGATGGTGGCGAGGTCGGCAGACAGATCCAGACCGGACAGGCCATACATGTGCTCCACCTGCTTGCGCTGGTCGGAGGAGCGCAGAAGCTTGGCGTAGTCGACGCCCGCGGTCCAGCCGCTGTCCCCGCCGGCCGCGCTGACGATGGTGTGCCGACGCTCGATCACGGTCGGCAGGGTGTCCAGCACGAGCTCTGCCTGGGCGGCGGCCAGCGCCTCCGGATCCGTCGGGTCGACGTCGTCGAGCTCGGTAGGAGTGTTCAGCAGTGCCGCCACCAGTGCGATCCGGGCCCTGCCCGCGGCTGATTCCGTGGCTTCCTGCAGCGCCGCCTTTAGGCTGGCGATGGTCGCATCCGACTGGACTGGCGTAGTGAAGCCGGTCAGCCGGATGTCCTGCCCGGGGAGGAGGAGTTCGGCCGCCGCGTGGGCCGCGTCGAGCTGGTAGTTGTTCAGGGCCACTCCGCCGCCGACCAGACCGCAGGTGCTCACGGCGCCGTCGATACCGGCTCCCGGAATCTCGGCCATCATGCTGGTCACGAGGCCGCCCATGGACCGGCCCACGGCAATCACGCGGTCCGCTTCGCCGAACTGCTTCTCGAACGCGGTCATGGTGTCGAGCTGGTCCTGCGCCGCCGTCTCCAGCGCCCAGCCGGTTTCGGAGTACGACGACGATGCGACGGCATACCCGCGCTTGATCAGTTCTGTCGCGGTGGGGGCGAATCCTTTGTCCCAGGCCGGGTTGTCGGTGCCGCCGCGGAAGCCGTGGGCGAAGAGCACCAGCTTGCCGTTCCAGTCCGCGGGCACTTCGGCGCGCCAGGTGGCTCCGTTGTCCAGGGTACCGGTGGCGACAGTGGACGGTGCTTGCTGCGCATCGGTTTTGATTGCGCTGCCGGCGTCGGATGCCGGCGGGCCAGCCACGGCGGTGGGGGAGACGGCCGCCGTCGCCAGCAGGAGGGTAAGGGCGGACGTTGAAACAATCGTGCGGCAGCGTTGACGCATGGTGCGGGTCATTGGGGAAACCTCACTGTAGATCGTTTAATCGGACAACTAATGCTTGTCTGAACGATTGAGGAAGTCAATGGTTCTACTGGTTTCGCCTGCGAGTACTCGGAGAAGCGTTAGCGAGGGTCTCCAGCGCCCTAGACATGCATCTCATGTGTGTCCGTGCGGCCATACATGAACTTGCAGCCAATTTGCGCAAGGGAATTTCGCGTAGTTGTCTCGCAGTATTGGGATAAAGCTGTAATCTTACTGCTCACTGGCACATTCATTTTTTGGGGGAATAGATGAGAAAGTTTTCTGCCGCCACCACGTTAATCGTGGCCGCTGCCGGGCTAATCGCATGCGCTCCAGAGCGCATGACCGTTGCAGATTCATGTGACGAAATTCAGGCTGTTATGGTGGCGGCGATGGCCTCCAACGGAGAAGGCGCGATATCCGATGAGAGTGCCGATGAGCTTAGTCGCACTATTAAAGATCTTTCTGAACGGGTAGCAGCGCCCCTCGAATCTCCTCTGGAACGCCTTTCCGCTCGGTTTGCCGAGGGTGACTTGGCCAGGCAGAGCTTTACGGAGGAAGACGAGGCGGCGATGAATCAAGTGAGTGACACTTGCCCACGGCTCAATCAGTGACTCTTTAGCGCCAGAAGGCGGTGCAATGACTGGCGGCCCTTTCCTTCTCAGGAAAGGGCCGGGCATAGCAACTGGTGGGAAATAACTAGCGAGCTGAAATAGCGTTTTGAGCAGGCCGGAATGGCACGTTAGCCGGCCTGCTTGCGCTGCTCGACCCAGTCGGCACGACCCTTGTGAAAATGAGGGCCGTAGAGGCTCACTGGCAACGCGTCAGCAGCTCTGTTCCGGCTGCTTGCCACTCATCAATGTCTGCTTCCCAATCGGCGGGTAATTCGCCGTTTGATGCTGCAACTAAGGCTTCAATTGGTGCCGCAAAGGCATCGATATACGGTGTCAGTTCTTCGTTGGAATGCTCCATGACCGATTCCAGTTCTGCGAGGACCTCTTCCGCCAGTTCTACGTCCGGATTGCCGTCTGTCACAGACGTAACGGCGTCCACGCCTCGGATGAGCGGGCCATCTTCATCTGGACCCACCAATTGCATGCAAGTTGCCGCTTCAGATACAACAAGGGTTTGATCCGAATTTTCCTTTGTCTCGCTGCTATCGGCCTTTTCCCCACACTTAGTGAGGAGCTCGGTTGACGACGCTTGCCAGTCATCGAAGTTCTGATCATATTCGCCGCTGCCATCGGCGGCCTCGACCAGAGCTTCCGCCGGTTCAATGAACGCTTCTAGATATGGTTTCAACTCTTGTCCCGAACGGTCGACGATCGGCCTGAGCCGGTCCGCGACCGTTCGCGCTGAAGCGATGTCTTCGGGATCAATGCCTTCATGTGACGTCAATGTCATGACGAAGTCGACGCCCTCGAAGATCGGTCCGTTAGAGCCGGATCCCATTAGCTGCTCGCAGGTGGTGTCCGTGGAAACAACGACTGCCGCCGTACTTGTGGTAGGCGCGGCAATGGTTTCGGATGTAGCCCCAGATTCCTCTGTTCCACCACACGCGGTCAGAGTTGATAGAGCGACCGCTAAAAGCGGAGCCACAAAAAGTATCTTGTTGTTCAATTATTCTCCCCAGCGAGTGATTAACGTGACGCAATAGTAGCGGAAGAAATGCGAAGCCTGGAGAGTGCTTCGCAAATTGGTTCTCGGCGTCCGATGCCGTGGATCACATGCGGACTCCCGTGTTGGAACGCAAAGCAAGACTGGGGTTTAACTGGGGTATGAAAGCTTTAAGTGAAACGTTACGCTTCTCCCGGGGGAAGGGTCACGGCTCGCCGGGCACCTACCTTAGCTCGGAGCCGGTATCACGGTTCCGCCGATCGTTTTTTGAGGGGCGAAACTGTGAAAGAACGCTTTGTTGCGCTGGCGGCTGCCGGAATACTGGCAGCGGGATTCATCATCCCGGCCGCGACGCCGGCCTACGCGGGAGACGAGACCGCACTGTCGACAACCGATGCGACCTCGGTGGCAACCGGCGATGCGACCGGCAGCTCTGCTCCCGCATCTGTCCTTGCCACACCTGATCCCGCGCCGTCCGGCGCTGCGGACGCTGCCGCAGAACCGGTTGTGAAGCTGGAAATCCTGAAGCGCGAGGCAAGCGACCCGGAGCTCAAGTTCGAGGGCCAGGCTACTAACGCAGCCGGCAAGACCATCGAGCTCCAGGTGTTCTGGGACGGCGAGTGGGCCAAGCTGTGGACATCGGATGCTCTGGAAACCGGCGATGAGGCCTTCCAGCGCACGTTCAAGTTCACCGAGGCCGCCGAGCTCCGGTTCCGCGCTGCTGTCGAAGGCAGCACGACGGTGTCCGAGATTGTGAAGGCGGAGTGGACCGATGAGGCGGCGTCGACGAAGCCCGCCCCCGAGGCAACCGGCTCCGCTACGGGCGAGCCAGCCAAGGAGGCACCGCTGACGGAGGTTCCGGAAGCGGACGAATCAGCCCCGGCCACCGATGCGGCGACGCCTGCCCCGAGCACTGACGTTCCGGAAACAGAAACGCCGGCGCCGGCTCCGACCACGGAAGCTCCCGCCACGGAAGCTCCCGCCACGGAATCGCCGGAGACAACACCGACCATCGAAGCACCTGCGCCGGCCCCTTCGCCGACCACTACTACTGAGGCCCCGGCCACCGTCAAGGCCACTCCTCAGCCGGTCGTCAACAGCGTCCTTCCGACCATTTCCGGCAGCGCGGTCCTGGGCCAGACCCTGACCGCCAAGGCGGGCACCTGGACCACCGGCGCCACCTTCGCCTATCAGTGGCTGCGCGAGGGCCAGCCGATCACGGGCGCCACCGCTGCTACCTATAAGGTGACCACCGCGGACGCGGGCAAGCGGATCAGCGTCCGCGTGACCGGAACTAAGTCCGGCATGACCGCCACCTCCGCCACCTCGGCGCTAACAGCCAAGGTCATCCTGGGCACGGTGGCCAACAGCGTGGCCGCGACCATCAGCGGCAGCGCACTTGTGGGCAGCACCCTCACCGCGAAGGGCACCTGGACCACCGGGGCCACCCTGACCTACCAGTGGCTGCGCGACGGCCGGAACATCACCGGCGCCACTGCCGCAACCTACAAGGTGACCACCACCGACGCCGGGACGAAGCTTTCGGTGCGGATCACGGGCTCGAAGACCAACTACCGGTCGCGGACGGTCACTACGGCCCAGACCGCGATCGTGGCCTACGCGCCCGCGCCCGGCACCTTGACCTACCGGAACTACACCGCGCCCAACGGCCTGACCAGCCAGTACCACGTGCTCGGCAACAACGTGGACACCTCGCAGCCGGTGGGAATTGTGTTCGTCTTTCACGGCGACTACAGCTACCCGGCGCAGTCCTACGTCCACCAGCCCACCGGCTCGATCATGAAGGGCATGGCGGCCGAGGCGGCCAAGAAGAACATGATCATGGTCCCGGTCATCACCCCGGACAAGGTCGGCGGCATCACCTGGTGGGAAGACATCGACCGCAACGGCGACTACTTCCGATCGCTCGCGGCCATGCTGATTGCCAAGTACGACGTCGACCCGAGCCGGGTCTGGTTCCACGGCTACTCCGGCGGCGCAGAGTTCACCAGCATGGAAGTGCTCTCCGACCGGCAGAACTGGATCAAGGGCGGCGGCGCCACCATCGTGGGCGGCGGCGGATACCGAAGCATGCCCACGGCCCCGTCCACCGCAGTCAAGAACATGAACCTCAACTGGATCGCCGGCAGCCTGGACGGCATGGGCGGCACCACGCTGGCCACCTGGTCCGCACTCGGCACCGCCCAACGTGCCGAGCAGATCTACTCCGACAAGGGCTTCACCAAGACCACCATGACGGTCCTGCCCGGCGTCAACCACTGGTCCTACGACATGCCGGCCCTGCTGGCCCGTGACCTGCGGGTGCTGCCGGACCGCCTCCCCGCGGCCAACAAGACCGCGAAGATCCTGCCCGGTGACATTGCCGCGGTGGCGGGCGACGGTTCCCTGTACTCGTACCCCTCGGCAAAGGGCGGCGACCTGGCCACCCGGACCTTCGTGTCCGCCGGCTGGCAGAACGCGCTCAACGTGGATGTGGCGGACTGGAACAACGACGGCGTCCAGGACCTGATTGCCAACTGGAAGAACGGCCAGCTGACCGTCGATTACGGCAGGGCAACCGGGGGCTTCCAACGAGCGGTCATCGGCAGCGGCGGCTGGCAGGGCTACGACGTCCTGGTGACCAACTGGCGCAGCGGCGATAAGTTCCCCGGTGTCATCGCCAAGAACCTCCGCGACGGCAAACTCTACGCCTACACCAACCCGACAGGCGAGAACCACGGTCCCCGCACGCTGATCGGCTCCTCTGGGTGGCGGAATCTGGACCTGATGGCCATGGACTACGACCAGGACGCCAAGATGGACCTGGTAGTCAAGATGACCACCGGCCAGCTGAAGCTGTACCGCTCCAATGGTGCCGGCCGCTTCATCTCGGAAGAGCGCCGGGTAGTCGGCAGGTCCGGCTGGAACGCCATGGGCCACCTCTCGGCCATTCCCAATCATGTGGCCGACGGCGGGATGGGTATCCTCGCCCGGGACATGAACGGCACGCTGTACCACTACGCGGTGACCAAGAACCGGATCAACAAGCGGATCATCATCGGCCAAGGCGGCTGGGAGACTCTGCGGCTCGGTTCCTGAACCTAACGGGACGACCATTTAGTGACGACCACGTAGGCGGGTGGCTGCACAACGCAGCCACCCGCCGTCGTCGTTTTCAGGGGGCAACGCCCGCGGAGATCGCCGATGTCTTTCCACGCCTCGCATTCCCTGTCATTCTGTAGTTGCGGGGCGGATTCGTGAACGAAGGAGAGCGGCGATGGTGTCGGCAAGCGGCAAGATTGTTGTCGGTGTGGATGGTTCCGAGGGGTCGGTAGAGGCGCTGCGAATGGCCGCACGCCTGGCTCCGGCCCTGGATGCGTCCATTCATGCGATTTCCTGCTGGCATTTTCCCCCGATCTACGAGGGCTATGTTCCGCCGGATTTCGAGGCGTTCGAGGCCTCGACGAAGAAGGAACTCGAGGCCGCCTTGGATCAGGCCTTCGGTGAGAATAGGCCCGCAGACCTGACCAGCCAGCTATTGCGCGGTCCGGCACCCGAGCTACTGGTCGAGGCAGGCCGAGAGGCCGTCATGCTGGTGGTTGGGCGACGGGGGCACGGCGGTTTCCTCGGCATGCACCTCGGGTCGGTGAGCTCGGCCTGCGTATCCCATGCCGCCTGTCCGGTCCTGGTGCTGCACGAGGACGGGAAGATCCACGGCCGCTCCGGCCAGGGGCGGAGGCGTCGGGAGCACGACTGATTGAGCAACGGGCGTGGAATTGCTGCCGCTCCGTCTCGAGGTCCAGGACGGCGAACTCTGAGGGCGGCCGTCACGCGCTCAGGAGAGGTTGGATGCGCTTGAGCTCTTGTTCGTGTTTGATGGCTTCCACACTGAGGTCATAGCGCGTCTGCAGATTCATCCAGAACCGCTCAGAGGTGCCTAGGGCCCGCGCCAAGCGCAGGGCAGTGTCAGGGCTGATGCCGCGCTTTCCATGAACAATCTCGTTGATGCGGCGGGGCGGAACGGAAATCGCCGTCGCAAGACGATATTGACTAATTCCCAGAGGCTTCAAAAACTCTTCAAGCAGTATCTCACCCGGGTGGATGGGGTCATGAGTGGTGGCCATGGCGGTGTCTCTTTCAGTGATAATCGGTGATCTCGACGTTTGCTGGTCCGGCTGGCGTCCATACGAAGCAGATACGCCATTGATCGTTGATACGGATGCTGTGCTGGCCTTTGCGGTCGCCCTGCAGTTGTTCGAGCCGGTTGCCGGGAGGGATGCACAGGTCGTTGATGGTTTCGGCGGCGTCAAGGAGAAGCAGCTTTCTGTTGGCCGCTCGCTGCAAATCCGGTCCGAGTCGGCGCACATGCATCCGTTGCCATACGCGTTCTGAGTCTTTGTCCGCGAATGACAGGATCATGCAACCATAATAACGCTGCGCGTTATTACCGGCAAGCGTTATTAGGGGCCCTGGCAGAAGTCCAGTCGGCCCGTCGCGGTGCTGGAATCCGGATCAAGGGGCGGCCTTCACGATGTAGGCCATCCCGTTCCCGCCGAGGCCGGGGAAGGCTCCGATCCCGTCGCCGGATACTGCGGCGGGCAGCACAGTCTTATTGCCCTCGTGCCAGGGTCGAGGTTCCGTCCCCAGCGCAGGGTCATAGCTGGCAGCTTGCCCCTCGCTGGTGTCCGGTGCCGCGTACTTTCCGTAGACGATGCGGTCGGCGCCGACAAAGTAGGGGCGGAAGTCCTCCGAATCGGTGTCGCGCGGATCGGCGTTTTCCACCCACTGCCGCCCGGTCTCCGGGTCGAACATGGAAACCAGGACGGTGCCCTCCTCAAAAGACGCGAACCCGCGGCCCCGATGCCCCACGAACAGGAGCCCGTTGAAGCCGTGGATGTGGTTGGAGCCCGTCCGCAGGCACCCGTTGTTCAGCTGCTCCGACGCGCCGATGCTTTCGCCGGTATGCACGTTGACGACGCGGCACTTGTCCGTCGCGACGCCACCGTTGCCGATGGCCAGATTGATATAGGGGCCTACTGCGTTGGCGACGGCGATAAACCCCTCGTGACGCCAATCCCCAGTGAACGCCTCATAGCCCAGCTGGCGGCGGTCACCAAGGTCCATGGTTGGCAGGTCATCGACCCTGTTGAATACGTCCACCCCGTCCACCCGCAGGATCCATTCATCGCCCTCGGGAACTTCTACGGTTTCGAACTCTCCGCTGACCGGATCGAACACCAGCGGAGCCACGGCTACGGGCAGATGAAGGGAGCCGCTGTGGCCGAGCAGCCCGGTGTTATGGTCGCCGTCGGACGGGAACGTGTGAACCGTTCGGTGCAGCAGCTCGCCGTTTGCGCCGTCGAACACGGTGATCACGGCAGCAAGGGCGGCGGGGGAGGGACTTGTACCGTCTGCCTCCGGTGGAGTTCCTTGGCTGAAGATGGCGAGGAACTTCTTCCCGCCTTCATAGAGTTGGGCCACCTCGGTGCCTCTGGTCTGGTCGGGCCTTAGCTCCTTGGGTTCCTCCGACTGCGAGACAACGCCGCCGCGTCTGTCGTAGACGGTCATGATGCCGTCCTCGGACAGCGCGGCAATGCCGGTGTCCAAGCCATACGTGCCGATCACCCCGCCCTCGGTCACCCACGAGGCTCCGCCAGTCCACGGGTCAGGCAGCCGGGCCGCAAAGGAATTCGTGGACCGGTAGGACTTGTGGGGCTCCCGCGAGGACTCGGTGGACCCGGGGGCGTTGGCAGAAGTAGAGGGGACGGTGTCGGGCGGTTCCGGTCCGCCGAGGGTGCAGGATGAGAGTGCAGTCAGCGCGGCTGTCGCAAGTAGGACGGCTGTGGACGCACGCATAGTCCTCATGACGCGTCCTTCCCCAAGGCGGCGCTCGTCGCGTCGCGTGTGTTCAGACTCACTCAGCATCGCCCACGCGTCAATCCACCAAACAGGGGGTAACGACCACGAAGCCGTCCGCCCAGCGGATTGGACTGGGCGGACGGCTTCGTGGGGTTGGGCTACTCGGTGACCTCGAAGGTCAGGGTCTGGGTGAACTCGCGGCCGTGGACGTCGGTCGCGGTGACTTCGGCAGTGTGCTCTCCGATGGCGAGGTCGGTGGGCAGCTCCAGCCGCCACAGGTGCATCGACCGGTCGGCGAGGCCGCCGCCGTGGACGAACTGCTCCTGGATGGCCACGGGATCGGACCATTCGGCGCCGACGCGGACGGTCTCGCCCTGCAGTTGCTGGGTGCGGGTTGCCGGAACGGTTTCGCCGCCGTCGATCTTTGCTTCAACGGTGGAGCCGGTGCTGCCCATCCAGAAGTTGGTGGTCAGCCAGGTCTGGTTGGCCAGGTCTTCCGGCGAGACGGTCAGCGGGTTCCCGAACTCCGGTGCCGAGCCGCGGGGCTTGCCGACGTTCTCGGCGTACCAGGTCCGGTAGCGCGGGCCGTTCAGGCCGACGGCCAGCTGCTGGGATTCGTCGCCGCCACGGACGGTGAAGCGTTCGGTGACATCCGTGTTCATGATGTCCAGCGTTACGACGCCGGGCGGGGTTCCGTCACGCTGGATGGACGTGGGGTAGCCCTCCTCGACCACGCGTCCGCCGTACCAGTGGCCGGAAACGGCGGGGACGGTCAGGTGCGTGAACGGCAGGCCCTGCTCGCCAACCTCGTCCATCCAGCCGGCCATCAGGTCGCCTTCGCGCAGGTTCTCCGACATGTGGGTGTGGCCGCCCAGCGCGATGACCTCGCGGCCCTCGAGGATTTCGTAAATCTCCTTGAGCTGCTTGGTGGTGTGCGAGTTGCTGTAGAAGAACTCGAGCAACGGGCTGTGCGATGCCAGCACGATCACCTTGTTCTTGGGCACCTGCGCGATGTCGTTGCGCAGCCATTCGAGCTGCCGCTCGCCGAGGCCGTACGTGTAGCTGCTCTTCTTGGCCGGCACCTTCGTGGGGTACTCGATGGTGCTCAGCGCCACGACGTGTGCCTTGCCGGCGTCGTAGGAGTAGTACTCCGGGCCCAGCTTGGCGCGGAAGGTATCGAACTCGTGTTCCCCGTCCAGGGCGTCGAAGTCGAGGTCGTGGTTGCCGGGCAGGAAGCGGGCGGGGCCGTTCAGCATCCCCGTCAGCTCCCGGGTCTGGGTGAACAGGGACAGATCATCGCCCACCACGTCGCCAATGAAGAGGGCGCCGCAGCCGGCATAGTCATCACGGGCGGCCAGATCGGCGAAGACGCCCGCCTTGGCGAACTCCACCTCTTCCTGGTCATACGTCTGGACATCGGCGCCGATCACGCAGTGCTGCTCGGGCGACTGCGTGAGCTTGCTTTGGGCCAGCGGGAAATTCACGGCGTCCGGCAGCGCGCCGGTCGGGGCGATGCCGCCGTACTTCAGCTCGGGCGAGCCCTCGGGCAGGTGGTTGTAGGAGAACTGGGCAACGTTGTCGCCGTCCACCGGAACCTGGTAGCCGCGGGGCTGGGTGACGAAGACGGTCATGTTGTTGAACGCCGGCAGCTCGTAGCGGCCCTGCTCGTCGGTGGCCACGACGTCGCGGCCGTTGGACACGGTGGCGCCGGCGACGCCGGGCTCGTTGGTGTCCTGCTTGGAGTTGCGGTTCTTGTCGTTGAACACGGTGCCATCGAGGACATTCTGGTCCTCGTCAGCGCCAATAACGACGTCGACGGCGCCTTGGTAGGCGACGGTTCCGCCGGCATCTACGGGAGCGCTGTCAGGTGTGGCGGTGGCGGCGGGGGAGAGCAGGACGCCGCCGACGACGAGTGCCAGCGTGCTGGCGGTCAGGCGGGCAGGCCTGCTGGAGAGCGGTTTTCTCGGATGGACATTCGGATGCAATGGATTCTCCGGTCGAATGGTGTGGCTTGGGGCAGCAGCTGTCCGCCCAGCGGATTGGCTGGGCGGACAGCTGCGGTGCGGGGCAGTACTACTTGGTGACCTGGAAGGTCAGCCTTTCGGTGAACTCGCGGCCGTGGACGTCGGTCGCGGTGACCTCGGCGGTGTGCTCTCCGACGGCGAGGTCGGTGGGCAGTTCCAGCCGCCAGAGGTGCATCATGCGGTCGGCCAGGCTGCCGCCGTGGACCAGCTGCTCCTGGACGGCGGTCGGGTCGGACCACTCGGCGCCGACCAGCTGGCCTTCGCCCTGCATCTGCTGGGTGCGGACAGCCTCGGTGGTGTCGCCGCCGTCGATCTTCACGTCAACGGTGGAGCCGGTGCTGCCCATCCAGAAGTTGGTGGTCAGCCAGGTCTGGTTGGCCAGGTCTTCCTGCGAGACGGTCAGCGGGTCGGTGAACTCAGGAGCGGAGCCCTTGTTGTCCACGTTCTCGGCGTACCAGCCGCGGTAGCGCGGGGTGTTCAGGCCCAGCGCCATCTGCAGGGAATCGTCTTCGCCGCGGACGGTGAAGCGCTCCTTGACTTCGGTGTTTTTGATGTCGAGGGTGAGCACGCCCGGCAGGCCGCCGTCGCGCTGGACGGCGAGCGGGTAGCCCTCGGGCAGCATGCGGCCGGAGTACCAGTCGCCGGAGATGGCGCCCGCGGTGATGTGCGTGAACGGCAGTCCGTCGACGCCGAAGACGTCGGACCAGCCGGCCAGCGAGTCGCCTTCGCGCAGGTTCTCGATGCTGTGCGTGTGTCCGCCCAGGGCAACCACTTCGCGGCCTTCGAGGATCTGGTAGATCTCCTTGACCTGGTCGACCTGGTGCTTGGAGCTGCCCTGGTCGGCGTAGTCCAGCAGCGGGATGTGCGCGGCGAGGACGATCAGCTTGTTCTCCGGCACCTGGGCGATGTCGTTGCGCAGCCACTCGAGCTGGCGCTCGTCCAGCGCACCGTTGTAGGGCGTGCCCGACTTGTACTCCACGGTGTTCAGCGCCACCACGTGGGTTTTGCCGGCGTCGTACGAGTAGTACTCCGGGCCGAGGTTGGCGCGGAACGAATCGAACGAGTGCTCGCTGCTGGCGGCGTCGAAGTCCAGGTCATGGTTGCCGGGCAGGAAACGGGCCGGGCCGTTGAGCATGCTGGTCAGCTCGCGGGTCTGCGGGTACAGCCCGGGGTCATCGCCCACCACGTCGCCGATGAAGAGGGCGCCGCAGCCGGTGTAGTCGTTGCGTTCGGCCAGATCCGCGAAGGCTCCGGTGCGGGCGAAGGGCACCTGTTCTTCAGTGTAGGTCTGGATGTCGCCGCCGATCAGGCAGTGCTGCTCGGGCGACTGGGTCAGCGAGCTCTTGGCCAGCGGGAAGTTGACCGCGTCCGGCAGGGCGCCGGTGGGGGCGATGCCGCCGTGCTCCAGCTCCGGCGAGCCTTCGGGCAGGTGGTGGTAGTAGAACTGCGCCACGTTGTTCTCGTCCACGGGCACCTGGTAGCCGCGCGGCTGGGTGGCGAAGACGGTCATGTTCTCGAACGCAGGCAGTTCGTAGCGGCCCTGGCTGTCCGTGGTGACGACGTCGCGGCCGTTCGAGACGGTCACGCCGCCGAGGCCGCGCTCGCCGTCGTCCTGCACGGAGTTTTGGTTCTTGTCGTCGAAGACGCTGCCGTCGATGGTCTCCTGGTCGGCGTCCGGTCCTTCGACCACCTCGACGCTGCCGCGGTAGGCGCTCGCGGCCCAGCCGGTGTCGGCAGGGGCGCTTTCGGGTGCGGCGGTGGCCGTGGGGGAGAGCACGACACCGCCGAAAATCAGCGCCAGCGTGCCGGCGGTCAGGGCGAGGGGTCTGGCAGAAGGTGACTTGGACGGGGTGGTAATGGGGTTCACCATGTTCCTTCGGTCGAGTGATGTTGGCTAGCGGTTCTCGCTGCCAAAGGCACTGTTCCAAGGTTTGGTGAACGTTTCACCACCGGCAGACCACAAGGATGGGAAGCAGACGTAGCGACTCGCCCAACCCCGGGTGAAGTCTCGCCCGTTCCCGGAACCGCGGGCCTGTGGAAAGCTGGTGGCATGAAGTCGCAGAAGAAGTCCAGGCGTAAGGTCCTTGCCGCCCTCCAGAGCGCCATGGATAAGAAGGCGTACGTTGATATTCGCCGGAAAATCAAAGACGCGGACGTCATCCACGGCTACGTAGTGCAGCTTTCCGACGACTGGATCCTCATCGCCGACACCCGTGACGGAGGCTACCTGGACGGCTTCACTGCCCTGCGCACCAAGGACATCACGAAGGTCAAAAAGGTTGACGGGTTCGAACCGGAGCTGCTGAAGAAGCTCAAGCAATGGCCGCCGGCCGCACCGAAGCAGCCCATCAGCCTCTCCAGTGCAGAGGCCATCATCCGCGCGGCGGGCGAGAGCCGGGAAGCCCTCACGATCCATCAGGAGAAGAACAAGCCTGATGCCTGCTTTATCGGCGCCCCGGTCGACTGGGGCGGGAAAAGCGTCTGGCTGCTCGAACTCGACAGGCACGCCCGCTGGGATACAGAGATGACCAAGTACCGGCTCAAGGACATCACCCGCATCGGCTTCGGCGGCGGTTACGAAGACGCCCTGCTGACCGTTTCAGGAGCCAAGCCCGATCGTAGTTCCGGCGGACACGAAGGAAAGTAAGCGCGGCAACCCGGTCCGTTCCTCAACCCGTTGTGTGCCGGTCATTTGGCGCTTACCGTTGATTCCAACGGCAGGAGCTGGTTATGGAATTTTCCCTCTTCGTCATCGTCGTCGCACTCGCTTTCGCCCCTTTAGCGGTGCTGATCTGCGGGCCCGACATACGGCAAGGCAAACCCGTTGCGCGGCGCCACCGTGCCCCTTCAGGCGCGGCGGCTTCCCATCGGGCCAGGGGAAAAAGGATCGCTGACCCAGTACCCCGGTGAGCGGAGCAGGGATTACGACGGCGGGTGGGCACCCGCCGTCGTTGTTCGTGCGTTTCAGCCCTCCCGGACGTCCGTGGTGCCGGTGATGCCGGCGGTTGATTCAATCACCGCGCGCATCTTCTTTTCCAGCGCCTCGTAGAACATGGAGAGCGGGAACTCATCGTCGAGCACCTGGTCGGTCAGGCCGCGCGGCGGCCCGGCCAGTGGGAGGGCCACCGGTCCCTGTGCCCAGACCGACGCCGGATGCGGCGTGACGGTTCCGCTGATCAGCTCGTAGGCGGCGAGCCAGTGGGCGGTTTTGGGGCGGTCGATGGAGCGCCAGTAGAGCTCTTCGATCCGTTTGCCCAGTTCAATCACGACGTCGGGGACGTCGGCCCAGTCGATGGAGAGCTTGCTGTCCGTCCAGTGGAGAACCTTGTGCTGGTGCAGCCAGGCGAAGAGCAGTTGCCCGCCCAACCCGTCGTAGTTGCGGGTGCGGCTGCCGGTGATCGCGAACCGGAAGATGCGGTCGAAGATGACCGCGTACTGGACGAGTTTGGCGTGCGAGCGGGCCTCGGGGGAGGACTCTTCGTCCCGCTCGATCAGGACCGATTCGCGGAAGGCGGTCAGGTCGCAGCGCAGCTCCTCCAACGTGTAGAGGAAGAAGGGCATGCGCTGCTTGATCATGAAGGGATCGAATGGCAGGTCCCCGCGCATGTGGGTCCGGTCATGGATCAGGTCCCACATCACGAAGGTTTCTTCGGCCAGGCGCTGGTCCTGCAGCAGTTCCTCCGCTTCGGCGGGAAGCTCAAGGGACGTGATCTCGCTGGCGGCCCGCACCACACGGCGGAACCGGGCGGCCTCGCGGTCGGCGAAGATGCCGCCCCAGCTGAACTGCGGGGTGCTCCGGACGGCAACGCTTTCGGGGAAGAGCACTGCCGAGTTCGTGTTGTACCCGGGGGTGAAGTCGAGGAAGCGGATGGGGACGAAGAGCTTGTTGGAGTAACTGCCGGCCTCCAGTTCGCCGACGAAGTCGGGCCAAAGTACTTCTACCAGCACGGCTTCCATGAACCGATTGCTGCTGCCGTTCTGGGTGTACATCGGGAAGACGACAAGGTGCTTGAGCCCGTCCACGCGGTGCTGCTGGGGTTGGAAGGCAACCAGGGAGTCGAGGAAGTCCGGAACCTGGAAGTCCGAGGCGGCCCACTTCTCCAGATCGGCCCGCAGGAGTGAAAGGTACTCGGTGTCATGCGGGAAGTAGCCGGCCAGCTCGCCGACCGAGTTCGCGATGACCTCGACGGCGTTGCTCGCTTGGCCGTGATGCGCCGGGTCGTGGACGGAACCGTCCTGCGCCTGCAGAAGCTGCAGCTCCGTCGCTGCCTGCTTCAGGGCGATCCAGGCAGGGTGCCCGGTCAATTCGCGATCCGACACTGCCGGGTATTCGATGCGCTCAAGGGTGGTCTCCACAAAACGTCCTTTCAACTGGGAACTCGTCAACGGGAATTCGGCTCGAACGCTAGCAGAGGTCCAAGAGGTATTTACCCTCAATATGTCCTTCCGTTAGTAATTCTTATGCTCATGCCGGCTTTCTCCGCTCCTTCCATAAGGGTTTTTCCGATTGGCCAGCAACAATTCCCGAACTCCGGTGGCGCGTGGTTATTTCTGTTAGCTTGATCACTGTTTTCCGGCAGGCCCACCGGATCACCCCACCACTCGCTGCTACTTTCCCGGAGGCACCATGGGACCTAGTTCCCCCTCGCATACCGACGTTCCAGCCGACACATCCGGCTCGCCCTCGCCGATCCCAGACCCGCTTTCTGCGCCGAATCCGCCCGAGTCCGGGCTGCGCAGATCGATGGAGGCCCGACATCTGGTTATGATCGCGATGGGCGGGGTCATCGGGTCAGGACTGTTCCTGAGCTCGGGCTATACCATCGCGCAGGCGGGACCGCTCGGGGCCGTCCTTGCCTATCTGGTGGGCGCCGTCGTCGTCTATCTGGTGATGGCCTGCCTGGGCGAGCTCGCGGTGATCTACCCGGTCTCCGGCGCCTTCCACATCTACGCTGCCCGCGCCATCGGTCCGGCCACCGGCTTTGCCACGGCCTGGCTCTACTGGCTGTGCTGGGCCGTGGCGCTCGGCTCGGAGTTCACGGCCGCCGGCCTGCTGATGCAGCGCTGGTTCCCGGACGTGGATGTCTGGATCTGGTGCCTGGTCTTCGCCACCGTGCTATTTACCCTCAACGCGATCTCGTCGCGGGTCTTCGGCGAATCGGAGTTCTGGTTCGCTCTGATCAAGGTCAGCGCGGTTATCGGGCTGATCGTGCTGGGCGGGGCCGCGCTGTTCGGTTTCCATCCGCTGGCCGAAGGCAACTATCCGTTCCTGGCGGAGAACTTCGACACGGCCGAAGGGCTCTTTCCCAACGGCTTCACGGGCGTGCTGGTGACGTGCCTGGTGGTGTTCTATGCCTTTTCCGGCTCCGAACTCATCGGCGTCGCGGCCGGCGAGACGGCCGATCCGGGCACCAACATTCCCAAAGCCATGCGGACCACCGTCATCCGCCTGGCCGTGTTCTTTGTCGGGGCGATCATCGTGGTCGCGGCGACCATCCCGTACGACCAGGTGACGCTGAACGAAAGCCCGTTCGTGACGGTCTTCGCCACAATCGGCATTCCGTACGCCGCGGATCTGATGAATTTTGTGATCATCACCGCCCTGCTGTCTGCCGGAAACTGCGGGCTGTTCTCCTGCGCCCGCATGCTCTTTTCGCTCTCCGACGAAGGCCATGCGCCCAAGGTGTTCAAGAAACTGACCAAGCGCGGGATCCCGCTGGTAGCCCTCTGCGTGAGCATGCTCGGCGGGCTTGCCTCCCTGGTCAGCGGTTTCGTAGCACCCTCCACGGTGTTCCTTGTGCTGGTCTCGATAGCCGGCTTCGCGACCGTGGGCGTGTGGATGTCCATCACTGCAGCGCACTTCTTCAACCGGCGGGCGTTCATCAGGAACGGCGGCGACGTAGGCACGCTGGCCTACCGGGCACCGCTGTTCCCCCTGGTGCCGATCCTGGCCTTCAGCCTCTGCGTCGTCTCCCTGATCGGCCTCGCATTCGACCCCAACCAAGTCAGTGCGCTCTACTTCGGCATCCCGTTTGTCGGCGCCTGCTATGCCTTCTTCTACGTGAAGTACGGCCGGCGCAAGGCCGGACAACCCCTGCACAGGGAGCGGACAGAGGCGCGGGATTCCTGATCCAGCACTGACGTCTTGAAGTAGCCCAATGTCTTGATTACGACGTCGGGTGCCCGGCCAGCGGAAGCCGGGCACCCGACGTCGTAATCTCGGTCCCCATTATTTGGCTCCTCCATGGTGCGAAGCCGGAGATAAAACGTACAATCAATACCGGAAGTGTTCGCGGCGCTTCCGTTTGAAGTGCTTTTTTTGCGCCGTCTCCCCAGCGGTGCACCATTGACAGGATGCCTATGTCTCAGCTCCGTCCCCGCCGGCTCACTTCTGGAACCGCCTCGTTCTGCGCGGCGGCGCTGCTGGGCGGCCTGCTGTTTCCCGCCGCGGCAGCCGCCGCCGAAAAACCGGCCCCGGCCGCCGAAGAGCCGCGAGCCGCAGCTGAAAAGCTGCTCCCCGGCGACGGCGAAGAACCCCTTCCGGTAGCGCCGGAAGCCGGTCTCGAGCGGGAAGATGTGCCGGCGTCGGGCCGGTACGTGGTGAAGTTCAAGGAGAAGGCCGGGCGCAGTTCCGCCGGCCGTGCCCATGCCTACGGGAAGACTGCCAAAGACCTGGGCATCTCCGTCAAGGAAGTGCGGACCACCGCCACCGGAGCACAGGTGATCGAAACCGCCGCCACGCTGGACTCCACCGCATCCGAGGACCTCGTGGCCGGGCTGGAGGCCAATCCCGACGTTGCCTACGTGGAGCCGGACCCGCTGCTGCAGCCGGCAGCGGCGGCGCCGAATGACCCGCTGTATGAACTGCAGTGGAACTTTTGGGAAGAGCGGGCCGGACTGCGCTTGCCCGGCGCGTGGGATGCCGGCCGCGGCGAGGGCGCCGTGGTCGCCGTGGTCGATACCGGCATCACGAACCACAGCGATCTGAACGCGAACGTGCTGCCGGGCTACGACATGATCTCCGATCCCGCCATGTCCCGTGATGGCAACGGCCGCGACCCCGACGCGCGTGACGCGGGGGACTGGTACGGTGCCTACGAATGCGGCTCCAACACCGGCAGCGCTGGCTCGTCCTGGCACGGCACCCACGTGGCCGGAATCGTGGCCGCGGTGACCGGCAACGGCAAGGGCGTGGCCGGCGTGGCCCCCGGCGCCAAGGTCCTCCCGGTCCGCGCGCTCGGTGCGTGCGGCGGCTACATGTCCGACATCGCCGACGGCATCATCTGGGCCGCCGGCGGCACGGTGCCCGGTGTGCCGGCCAACCCGACCCCGGCGGATGTGGTCAACATGTCCCTGGGCGGCAGCGGAATCTGCTCCAACACCTCGCAGGCCGCGATCGACTACGCCTACAACGCCGGAGCGGCCGTGGTGGTCGCCGCCGGCAACGAGAGCCGGGACGCCCTGAACGCGACCCCGGCGAACTGCGAACACGTGATCACCGTGGGCGCCAGCGGCCGCGAGGGCAACCGCGCCGAATACTCGAACTACGGCTCGGTGGTGGACGTGACCGCTCCGGGCGGGGACATGAGTACGGATGTCAGCAGCGGGATCGCCTCCACACTGAACGACGGCGCCACCACGCCCGGCACCGAATCGTACTTCTACTCGCAGGGCACGTCGATGGCGGCACCGCATGTGGCCGGGGTGGCTGCGCTGATGATCGCCGGCTCCGGCGGAACCATGACGCCGGCCGCCGTGGAAAAGCGGCTCAAGGATACCGCGCGGCCGCTGCCGGGTGCTTGCACGCAGGGTTGCGGTGCGGGGCTGGTGGATGCCGCCGCGGCGCTGGGGTCTGCCCCGTCGCCGACCCCGGAGCCACCGGTCGTTGAGGTGGTGCCGAAAGACGTGGTCTTCGCCGACAAAGACGGCACCGCCGCCGATAGCTACACGATTCCGTCGGTCGAGGGGGTCCGCTACCAGGCCAACGGCAAGACGGTCGCTGCCGGCAGCCACCCGGGCAGCGGCACAGTGGTGGTCACCGCGGCTGCGCAGCCGGGGTACACCCTGCGGGAAGGCTCCACCACGGAATGGTCCCATTCCTTCAGCGCGTCTGCCATCCAGGTGGACACCGCCTCACCGGCACTGGCCGGCTCAACCGTGACGCCGGAATCGCTGAACCTCGCGGACGGTACGAACACGGTCACCGTGAAGGTCCAAGTGACGGACGCAACCGGTGCGGTGCCGCCGTCGGTCCAACTGGAGCACCAGGGGGCCGGTGAAACCGTGGGCTTCGGCGAGATGAAACTGGTCTCCGGCGACGTCAAGAACGGCACCTGGGAGCGGGCCATGACGCTTCCCGAGGGAGCGGCTGCCGGCACGTGGGACGTGACGCTGTATCCGTTGCGGGATACCTTGGGCAACTCGTCCGGGGACTTCCGTAACCTGGGCAGCGTAGAGGTCACGGCCGATGCCGCGCCGGAGGCGAGCCCCTCGATCACGTCGCAGGGCGAGATCGTGGCCTTCGATTCCTCCGGCCAGCTCTGGAACTACGGGCACAGTGGAACCGGATCCACCCGGGTCATGATCGGTGCGTCCGGCTGGACAACCATGGATGAGATCCACACGGTGGACTGGAATGCCGACGGGTACATCGACATCATCGCCCAGTCAAAGTCCGGCAGGCTCTACTACTACCAGGCCAAGCGCGACGGCGACTTCACCCGCCACACCATCGGCAGCAGCGGCTGGGCACCATACGACCTGACTGTCACCAAGTGGCGGACGGGGGATACGTACCCCGTGGTGATCGCCAAGAACAGTTCCACCGGAAAGCTCTACGTGTACCCCAACGACTCCGGCACCTGGCTTTCCCCGCGGTACGTGCTGGGCAGCAGCGGTTGGAGCGACTACACGCTGACCGCGATGGACTGGGACCGGGACGGGCAGAAGGACGTCGTCGCCAAGACTCCGGCGGGGCAGCTCAAGCTCTACCGCGGCAACGGCTCCGGAAAGTTCATCAGCGAGAACCGCCAGATTGTGGGCAGCTCCGGCTGGAACTCGATGAGCAACATCGTCACCTCCAACGGCTACGCAGGGGAGGGGACCGCCGGGCTGATCGCCAGGGACAGCGATGGCAGGCTCTGGTACTACCAGGCCAACAAGGGCAGCTGGGCCGAGCGGGACCTCATCGGTACCGGCTGGTCGAGCTACACCGTGGCCGCGCAGTAGAACCGAAGAACGACGGCGGCTCCCGCGACACGGAACGCTAACGTTTAATCCCGCATCTTTCGCGCGGGTATCACGATGCTGTAGTTTATTGTCAGCAGTGAAGGAAAATGTTGGTGCAGCTTCCTTCATCTGCCGGCGCAGTTGGGGCGTTGGGGAACGATACTTCCTGTTGGGGATAGATATTTCCTTGCCGTGCCCTAGTGCGTGTAAGTACTGGGAGGCTCTCAGTTCTGTTACTGCCGGGCACGTGCTTCACTTGATCCCCCGAAATCGGGTCAGCGCGTGCCCGGCTCTTCAGACTGATTGTGCTCCCGTTGGGAAGATGCAACAGACAGTTGGGGAACTGCATGAATATACGACGTTTGCGGCGCAAATGGCGCCGGATGAAACCCGAAGCGAAGCGCGGCATTGCGAACGCAACCGTAGCGGTCCTGGGCATGATGGTCCTGGCCGCCGGAGTCTACTCCATCACCCTGTGACCGCACAGCGCGCCCGTTCGTTCAGCACGCGGTCGGGGCCCCGAGGGGCAAGGACGAGCCGGCTATCCGCCATGACAAGCCGTCCCACTGCATGGTGTACTGGATTTTCCAGTCCGAGCAGGTCTGCCCCTGGGGTCCGTCGGCCGCATCCTGAATAGTGCGCAGGTCGACGTCGGCCAGCAGAGTATCCTCTTCGCCGCTGACAGCCAAGACAGTCAGGTCCGTCCAGTAAGAGGAACTGAGACCGCTGCTCCACGCCTCCACGCCGCCGAACTCCGCCTGCATTTCGGGAGTGAAAACCTCGTAAGCCGCATCATAGGCGGCGCGGTTGATGCCCTGTCCATGGACGAGGAGACTCTGCGCGATATTGGACGCCTGGTCGTGGTCTGAGAGCACCGTGGACACGATGTCACCGAAGCCCGGAGCCGGAGCTGCGCCGCAGTCGACCGGGGGAACTGGAGTTGCCCGAGCCTGCCATTCTTCTGCTGCCGCGGCCGCCCGTGGTGCAGTGACGGCAAAGGCCGTACCCTCGGCCCGCGTACCCGCAGAATCCGAGAACTGTCGAATCGCGCTGACCACACCGGCGACGCGGCCGTCGACGGTCAGCAAAGGACCTCCGCTGTTGCCGGGATTGATGGCAGCATCGGTCTGGATCATATTGGCAATGGGTCCAGCGCCGAGATCTATTTCGCGATCGAGGCCGCTGACGGATCCCTTAGTAAGGGTCAGTTCCGCGTTGAGCGGGAACCCAAGGGCCGCCACATCTGTGCCCAGCGCCGGTTCGGTCTCGTTGAAAGTGAAGTGGTAGCCCTCCACATCGCTGTTGGTGCGCACGAGGGCCAGCTCCGCTGCTTCGTTGATACCGAGGACCTGTGCCCCGACCAGTTGGTCGTCGAGAGCGACGTTGATTGCCGTTGCCCCTTCGACGACGTGGGCAGCCGTGACCACCAGGTCCTCGTCAATGAGGAAGCCTGAACCGGTAAAGTCGCCCTCGCATGTGGTGGTGCTGATTCTGGCCACCCCGGAACTTACTTCTTCCACTATTTCCGGCCAGCCCTGCGCTTGCTCGGGAGTCGAAGCGGCTGTGGAGGCAGGAGCCGCGGCCGTGGAGTGAAGAGCCGCTGTTGTTGGTGGAGGAGCGGCCGGCGCCTGCGGAGCCTCCACCGTCTGGGTCACGGTGACGGGAGCGGGGGCCGGTTCACTTTGTTGCGCCGGTGCGCATGCCGAAGCTAGCGAGACAATCAGGACACCCGCTGTAGCCCCGCCTGCGCTCGAACAAGCTTTCTTGGAGATCATCGCGCACTCCTTCATCGGGGACGTCAATGTCCAAACCTGGATGGGTACGTAGACTTGCGCAACTTCGCCGCTCGGGAAACGTAGCTTATACGGCGTTATTTTCGCGTGACGGAAGCGTTACAGAACGAGGCCGTGACGTTGAGCCAGGCACCCCCCAAAGGTATTTGCCTGAGCTTTAGGTTTCAGTAGGAGATTGGCGACTTTCGGAGTCAGTGTGTATAGGCGCGTGTGCATAAGCCAGCCACCCGCCGTCGTGCTTTGACTGTTTTTCCTGCTCAGGGGCAAGGTCCGGTGTGGGATAGGTTCTGGCGGGAGGCCGGGATCCGTGCCTAGGATGTGAGGAACAGCCCAGCGTCGGGCAGGTGAGGTGGTTCCTATGGCACTGAATCATGGGTACGGGGTGGTCGCGGGAGTCAAGGAGGACTACTTCCGGGATCCACCGAACGACTACGGGCAGTACTTCCACGGGAACCTGCGGCTGCGCACGCCGGCGGGCGTCTACCGCTGTGCGATCGACGTCGATAGCAAGGCCGTCCCGAACGGCGTGCAGTGGCGGGTCATCGAGCTGCGGCCCTCAATGCTCCAGGGCGTGGACAAGCTTGCCGACGGCTGGCATCGGCTGGAGTCCACACCGGATTCCGGTGCACTGGACTTCATCCGCAACAAGGACCTGAGCTGGCGGCACCACCTGGGCTGTATTCCGGGCCTGCTTGCCGCGGTGTTCCGGGTGCATTTTCCCGTGCGGTGGAAGTCGGGCGTGAGCACCGAGGCGCTCGCCGACCTCGAGCCGCTGCTTGAGGTTTCGCAGCGGATCTGGGTGTTCGGCGAACCGTTCCAGAACGGGCTTGGCGTGCACAACATCCACCAGAACCAAGGCGATCCGCTCGATTCGCAGTGGTCGGCGGAAAACGGCATCTGGCAGGACGGTGCCACCCTGGTGCAGCGGCAGGACGGCTCGTTTGCGATGTTCTGCAACAAGTTCGTCACCCAGTCGGTCCGGACGGACGAGCACGGCAAGCCGCGGAAATAGCGAACCCCCATTGTCCGGTCCTTGAAGCGGGGTTAGTGTCGGAAGCAGGATCCATTCCATCCGTGACCGCAATCAATATCGGGCGGGCGTCGTTGCGCGGCTGCCCGAGGCAAGGAGGCTGGCATGGCTGAACGCCGGACTGAGAGGAGCCTGCGATGGGCTCCGTAGTGATATTTGCTCCGTCGCCGGTGCTGACCGTGACGGTGGAGGATGTCGAAGGGACTGCCGACATCCACCTCCACGCCGGCGGCCAGGGCGTGTGGCAGGCGCGAATGCTCACCGCCCTGGGGGCTTCGGTCACGATGTGCGGGGTGTTTTCCGGGGAGACCGGCCGCATAGTGCACCATCTGATCGCTGACGAAGGCGTGCATGTGCTCTCGGTAGAGAGCCAAGGCAACGGCGGCGCCTACATCCACGACCGGCGGGACGGTGGCCGGAAAGTTGTCGCCGAATCTCCGGGCGACAAGCTCTCCCGCCACGAGCTCGACGAGTTGTACGGCCTGACGCTCAAGGCGGGAATGGACGCAGGCACGGTGATCCTGAGCGGTGCCGCTCGGGAAGACGCAGTGCCGGCCGACGTGTACCGGCGGCTGGCGGCGGACCTCCGTACCGCGGGGTGTAGGGTCATTACCGACCTGACGGGGGAGCGGTTGTCAGCTTCGTTGGCCGGCGGCCTGGCCGTGGTCAAGATCGCCGACGACGAGCTCGTTGAGTCCGGCCGCGCCGCCAGCTCCAGTCCGGCTGACATTGTCGAGGCGATGCGCAAGCTGAACGAGGAAGGCGCGGAAACGGTGATCGTCACCCGCGCCCACCTGCCGTCGCTGCTGCTGGACGAGGGCGAAGTCAGCGAGATACACATGCCGGAGATGCAGAGCGTGGACACCAGCGGAGCCGGCGATTCCCTGACCGCCGGCGTCGCGGCAACGCTGTCCGACGGCGGCTCCATGCACGAAGCAGTGGTGCTGGGAACCGCTGCCGGCGCGCTGAACGTGACCCGGCACGGCCTGGGCACCGGCGAGGCCGCGGCGATCCACAAGCTGAGCAGCCTAGTGAAGGTGGTCCCCTTCGAGGGCGAGGCCGAAGCAGACCAGTCGCAGCAAATTAGTCCGGACGAGCTCGCGCAGAAGATACGGAAACAATGAACAAGCCGAAAATGGTCCTGATCACGAACGACGACGGCATAGACTCCCCGGGGCTGCATGCTTTGGCTGCCGGTGCGGTTGAGGCCGGGCTCAACGTCACGGTTGCCGCACCGGTGGTGGAAGCCAGCGGTAGCAGCGCTTCCATCACCGCCCGGGAGGACGAGGGCCGCATCCGCATCGAAGAGCGGAAGCTGGAAGGCCTCGACGGTGTTCCGGCGTTCGCGGTCCACGGTGCGCCAGGCTTCATTGCCATGATTGCTACCCACGGCGCCTTCGGCGACCCGCCCGACGTCGTACTTTCCGGAGTGAACCGCGGCGCGAATGTCGGACGCGTGATCCTGCACTCCGGCACGGTTGGTGCAGCGCTGACCGCGGGCATCAACGGCGGCCACGGGATGGCAGTGTCGTTGGATACCGGCATGCATCCCGCGCACCTGTACTGGGACAACGCCGCGCGGCTGGCGATCGGGCTGCTGCCGTTCCTGCTGGAGCAGGAGGCCGGCACGGTGCTGAACCTCAATGTGCCCAACACGGACTCGCCTGAACTGCCCGAATACCGGACGGCCACGCTTGCCGAATTCGGTATCGTCCAGACCACCATGGCCGAACGCGGGCAGCAGCATCTTCGCCTGGCCATTGCGGACAGCAAGGAGGAGGCGCCGCCGGAGAGCGACTTCGCGCTGCTGGCAGCCGGCTACGCCACCGTGACCAGCGTCCAGCCGGTGACCGAAAGCAAGCTTCCGGATCTGGAGCGGAGCCTGCCGAAGCCAGCGGGGACCTGACTTTTCTTGCCCGTTTACGCCCGCCGCGATGGTGGCGGGCGTATGCTCGGCCCATGGACATTCCTCGTGGATTGGCGCTCATCGCCGTGGCCGCGCTGGCTCTGACGGCCTGCGGCGAGAGCACCGGCAACGAGTCCGCCGGTTGCATGGAGGCCTTCGCCGCCGCCGACAAGGAACGGGAGCTGCAGGACACCGATAAGTTCCTGGAGCCGGCTTTCACCGCGTGCTCCAATTTGAGCGAGTTCGAGGCAGCGTCCGAGGCGCATCAGGGCGTTCTGGGCAATACGCTTCCCAGCAGGTATGTGGAGGAGCGTTGCCAGAACGAAACTGCGCTGGCCGAGACGCCTTTGTGCACCTCGTTGGGGAGCGGCTACTAGGATCCGCTTTAGCCAGTGCCCGGTTTAGTCATCGAAGACTGTTTGGGCCGGTCCCTGGCCTATTGAGGACACGATTCCCGCTGCGATCTCGCGGAGCTTGACGTTCCGGCTGCTGGAGGCGTTCTTCAGGATGCGGAACGCTTCGTCCTGGCTGCAGCGGTTCTGGCCCATGATGATACCGACGGCCAGATCGATAGTGGTCCGCGAGTCCATGGCCCGCTTCAGGTGGTCAGCAGTTTCGGACCTGTGGGCGAGACGCAGAGCCAGCTGCAGCGCCCGCGACGCCTGCGCGGCATAGCCTTCTGCAATCCGGACTGCATCCGGCCCGAACGTGTCCGGTTCCCGCGCATAGAAGTTCAACGCGGCACCGCCGCTTTGACCCAGGATCAGCGGCACTCCCATCATTGAGTAGAAGCCGAACTCGGCAACGGCGGCGAAGTAGTCCGGCCACCGGTTATCCGTGCGCACATCGGATATGACCGTTGTGTGTTCGGTGGCAATGGCGTGCAGGCAAGGCCCGTCGCCGAAACCGTACTGGACCTCGTCCAGCAGCTTGGCCTGGGCACTGCTGCTGGCTACCGTGATGGCACGCTTGTCCCGCTTCAAAGTCACTCCGCAGTGCACCTCGACGCCCCCGCCAAGGATGTCGGAGGAAAAGACGGCCAGATCCTCGAGGAAGTCGTCAACATCCTCGCTGCTGAGGATCAGGTCCTGGAGTTGTTCCGCGACTGGAGTCTCCGCGTAGTTCTTGGTCATCGCTCAAGTCTAAAGTGCACGGACCTGAAAAGAACGGGCCTTTTGTGCCGGGGTCGGCTCGGTCGCCGCGGGGTTCTCCGCGTTCCTCGCCCTGTCGGGGCCATGGACGGGCGGTTTGGGATGCGCGTAGCGTTGTATCTATGAGCGAGATCCGTGTGAACGGGGTGTCCCTCTACTACGAGGAACATGGCGACGGCGTTCCGATCCTGTGCATCCACGGCACCGGCAGCTCGGCGAAAGTCTGGGGTGAGGCGGTGGACGAGCTTGCCAAGCGCGGACGGACGATCATCTACGACCGGCGCGGCTGCACCCGCAGCGAGCGGCCGGAACCGTACACGATGACCTCGGTGGGCGAACATGCCGAGGACGCCGCGGCGCTGCTGCACGCACTCAAGGCGACCCCCGCCGTCGTTATTGGACGCAGTTACGGCGGCGAGATCGCCGTTGACCTGGTGCAACGCTACCCGGGACTGGTCCGCGCACTGGTCCTGCTGGAGCCGGCCATCGTGACCATGACGGCGGAAGCCCATGCGTGGGAGGGTGCCCTGGAGGCAAACGTCGCCGCGGCTGCCGCAACCGGTGGACCGGAGGCCGGGGCGGACTGTTTCTACCGCGAGATCCTCGGCGACGAGGGCTGGACGCACTTGCCCGATGCTTGGCGGCGCATGGTGCTCGATAACGCTCCTGCCGTTATGGCCGAACTGAAGGGCGGGTCCTCCAGGCCGGACCACGAGCAGTTGGCCCACGTGCGAAAGCCCGTGCTGATTGTTTCCGGTGCCGCGTCGCCGCCGGTCTTCCGCGCCGTCGACAATGTTCTGGCCGACCTGATCCCCGGGGCAGGCCACGAGGTCGTGGAGGGCGGGCATCTCATCAATCCGGCTTCCGCCGAAGTGCTGGCGTTTCTCGACGGGCAACTGGCAGGTAGCGAAGGGCGCTAGGCCAGGTCAGCTCTGTCGGCGCTGAACCAGGAATTTGGGTTGAGGGGAGATGCATCAGTCCCGGTGGCCGTGGTCTGCCGCGAACGCCAGGAAAACTTCCCGTGTGGTCGCGCCCTCCAGGGCAAATTCATCCCGCAGGTACCCTGCCAGCTCTGTCAGCGAAGTCTCCAGCACCTCGGCGGTGAGGCTGACATCCTTGCTGGGAGACTCCTGTCCGGCCGCGGAAAGCTCCAGTGCATAGGTGAGGGAAACGGCAAGAGAGGCATCAGGGGTGTCGCGGAAGTAATAGGTCTCAGTGGTCTGGCTGAGGTCAATGCGGGCTTCGGAAATGCTCTCCGCGACAGATTCCAGCGCGCTGCAGACCACGGCAGGTTCCAGCTGCAACAGTTTGTCCTTGTACCCGCTCTTGCTCATCGAGGACAGCTTCAGTGCCAGCGTCCGGCGGCGCGAAAGGGAAGGATAAATCTGCATGAACCACGAAACCGCTGCAGTGAGCAGCCCGAATCCGGTGACTGCCTGAAGGGGAGAGGCCCAGCGGATCCAGTTGTCGATGGGAACGACGTCGCCGTAGCCGAGCGTGGACAGCGTCATGACCGACACGTACATTGCTTCGGCGACATTCGAATACCTGGATTCATCAAGTCCGGGTGAATAGGAGAACCCGTCGGGAAAGTGCGGGTAGTAGATGAGCGCCCAGCCCACCGCCTGCAGCGCGGTCCACGAAAGGATCACGGAGACGATCGCCACCGGGCCGGCATACTTCCGGCTCGCTTCTTTGCCTCTGAACAGCCGCCACATTGCTTGGACCACGAAGTGGCTCAAATGTCCCCGCCCCGTTGGCCGGAGCAGGGTGTGGAAAACGTCGTTCAGCCCGGCAACAATCAGAACGACGCCCAGCAAAGTGAAGAGCCACATCATCTCTACTGTCTAGCACGCCGTTCCTGCGGGTGGGGCAGATCGGCGGAGCGGGCGCTCTGTCTCAGGGGTTCAACGCCAGGAGAAGCGGGCAATGTCGGCGGCGCCGATCAGTCCCGCCTTCGGTCCCAGTGCCGCCAGGTCGATGGGCGCTGCTGGACGGAAACCGCGGCCGGTGAGGTTGCGTCCGAATGCACGGCGGGTCGGTTCCAGCAGCAGCTCGCCTGCTTCGGAGAGTCCGCCACCGATCACGAACATCCCGGGGTCCAGGGCCGCCGCAAGGTTGGCCAGGCCCAGGCCGAGCCACTCGCCGATGTCTTCGATCAACTGGATGCTGGCCGGATCGCCCTCGCGGGCCAGGGAAGTAACGACGGCGCCCGTAATCTCCTCCGCGCGGCCATCCACTGCGCGGAGCCACTCATGGGCAACCGGGGAGTTGGCGCGAGCAAGTTCCCGCGCCTCGCGGCCGAGGGCGTTGCCTGAGGCGTATTGTTCCCAGCAGCCGCGGTTCCCGCATTCACAGCGGTGGCCGTGCGGAACGATGACCTGGTGGCCGAACTCGCCGGCCACGCCCCAGTTGCCCCGTTCGAGCCGCCCGTCGATGACGATGGAACCTCCGATACCGGTTCCCAGCGTGATGCAGACCAGCCGGCTCTGGCCGCTGCCCGCGCCGAAACGGCATTCCGCCCAGGCTGCGGCATCGGCGTCGTTGGCCAGCGAAACCCTGCGGTGCAGCAGCTTTTCTAGGTTGGTGCGGACGGGCTCGTTGCGCCAGGCCAGATGCGGGCTAAACAGCACGGTGCTGCCGCTGCGGTCCATCCAGCCGGCGGCGCCGATGCCGACCGACAGGATGCGGTGGTTAGCGGACAAGGAGCGGACAAGGGAGACGATGACGTGCTCGACTTCGCGGGGATCGTGCCCCGGGGTGGCACGGATTTCTTCGGCGAGGATGCGGCCGTCCGCATCGACCACGCCGGCGGCGACTTTGGTGCCCCCGATATCGATCCCGATGGAAAGGCCCCGGCGGGTCAGTCTGCTGGGCAGCCGGAGCTGGGGGCGTGCACGCGGAACCCGGTCGCGACGCAGGGCACCGGAATGTACCCTGAGGGTGCTCGGTCGGTCCGGATCAGCTCTCATTTGTCCCATATTAGGGGTACGCGGCTGGGCGACGCGGGAGCCGGGCGGGGCGATCCAACAGGTCAGGGGTCGGACCGGCGGATAGCGGCGGCGACGGCGAAAGCCCAGCCGAGGATGCCGACCAAACAGATCCGCTCCGCCAAGCCGAGCAGGTCCGGAGCAAAGCTAATGGTCATGCCAAGAGACGCGAGTCCGGCGCCGGCCAGCAGTGTGAAGGCCAGTGCTGCCGGATAGGCGCTGCGCAGTTGCGGACTGTTCCGGATCCACAGTGTCAGCAGGACGAAGGCCGCCAACGCGGCGAGGAACCCGAGACTCGCGACGTAAAGGTGGATGGTGCCTTCGACAGTGGAAACCCGCAGGCCGGATGCGCCGGCAGCATCGACATCGGCCGAAAAGAACGCCAGAACAGCCGAGCACACGCCTCCGACTGTCAGGAGCCAGGAACCGGTACGCCGCAGTCCCGTCGCCTGCCCCATACTGCCGATGGCCGCAATCACGCAGAAAGTCATGGCGGCGCGGCCGAGGAAATTGAGGTTCATGACCCAGCCGAACGGGCCCACCGCGAGGTTGCTCTCGGCGTCGCTGATCGGGTTGTAGTGCGGCGGCAGCAGGTGAAGGACAATATCCACCACGGCGTAGATCACGGCGCCGGCCATCGCAGCCGCCGCGTATCGGCGTCGGCCTGCAGTGAGCGGCTGCGTTGTCATAGGCCCAGCATTCCATTAAAGCGGGAGCACCATCTTGTAGTTGGTCATCGCTACGCCGTGTGTGACGGGGTGCTGCTCTGCGACGACGGCGAAGCCATGCTGCTCGAAGAACGGCCGCGCCGTGATGCTCGCATTGGTATACAGCTCGGATGCGCCGGCTCCTACCGCAATGCCGTGGAGATGCGTCAGGAGGGCGCCGGCGACACCGCGCCGACTGAACTTGGGGGCGACAAACATCATGTCGATGTAGCCATCGTCTCCGACGTCGGAGAATCCGGCGACCTCGCCTCCGATCGTGGCCACGTAGGTATTGCGTGCCTTCCTCGCCAAGTTCCATTGGACGGCATCCCGTTCAGCTGGCCGCGCCCATGCCGCGATCTGCTCCCTTGAGTAGTGCACTGAAGCCGTCTCCGTCACCGCCGCCAGGAATACGCCCAGCGTCGCTGCGGCATCGGTTTCGGCGTAGGGGCGGATCTCCATCCCCTGATTCCATCACGCCCTGCGGCCGCCGGTCGTCGTCGCAGGCGGAGCGAGTTCACCAACCGTTCACCCGGCGTTGTTAGAGTGCCGTGAATTCGCGAGCCGGAAGGGGTGGTGGGATGACTCAGGACGGCAAACATTGGTCGATTGAGAATCAAGGCTGGGTCAGGGAGAACCTGCGCGAGGCCATCGACCAGCTGGTGAAGCTGGGCTACTCGGTCAGGGGCGGGCAGGGCGAGGACCCGGAGCTTATTGATCCCGGTGGTTCGGCGGTGGAGACGTGGCGGGATGACTACCCGTACGACGAACGGATGTCCCGGGAAGAATACGAGCTGGAGAAATACCGGCTGCAGGTGGAACTGCTGAAGTTCCAGTACTGGAGCCAGGACCATGACCTCAAGCACGTGATCGCGTTCGAAGGCCGCGACGCGGCGGGCAAGGGCGGGACGATCAAGCGCTTCGCCGAGCATCTGAATCCTCGGGCCGCCCGGACGGTGGCGCTGGGAAAACCCTCGGACCGCGAACAGGGCCAGTGGTATTTCCAGCGCTACATCCACTATCTGCCCACGGCCGGCGAGATCGTGCTGTTCGACCGCTCCTGGTACAACCGGGCCAACGTGGAGCGTGTGATGGAGTTCTGCAGTGCGGAGGAATACGAGACCTTCATGGACCAGGCGCCGGTCTTCGAACGGATGCTGGTGGACTCCGGAATCCACCTCACCAAGTTCTGGTTCTCGGTGACGCGGCACGAACAACGTACCCGTTTCGCGATCCGCCAGATCGACCCGGTGCGCCGCTGGAAGCTCTCGCCGATGGACCTTGCGTCCCTGGACCGCTGGGAGGACTACACCCAGGCGAAGGAAGACACATTCCTGCGCACCGATTCGGACCACGCGCCGTGGATCACCATCAAGTCCAATGACAAGAAGCGGGCGCGGGTCAACGCGATGCGCTTTTTCCTCAACCAGTTCGACTACGAGGACAAGGACAGCTCTGTAGTTTACGAGCCGGATCCGCTGATTGTGCGCCGCGGCCGCGAGTCAGTTGGCGACTGACCCGCAAAGGTGAGCCCCGCCGTCGTTGGCCCACTACGCTGGAGACAAATGCCAACGACGACGACGAAAGGCGGGGCGACGTTGAACCCACAGCAGCAGGTACAGCAGGCCCGGATGATCAGCGCGGACGACAAGGGGTTGCCGGGAGACGCGGCCGGCCGGACGGTTGAGGAGTACATTGCGGCCGGTCCGGATCTGGCGGATTTCTGGACTCCCTTGCTGGTGCTGGATGAGGAAGCCCTGGCGCACAACGTCGCGTTCATGGCCGGCTGGTTGGGCGAGCGGGACCTGGAACTGATGCCGCACGGCAAGACCACCATGGCGCCGCAGCTGTGGCAGCAGCAGCTCGATGCGGGCGCCACGGGCATCACCGTGGCCAATCCGAGCCAGCTGCGGGTGGGGCGGGCCCGTTCCTTCAACGCGCTCCTGCTGGCCAACCAGCTCACGGACCCGAACGCCATCCGCTGGGTCGCCGGCGAGCTTCAGGATCCCGAGTGCTCCATCTGGTCCTGGCTGGATAATCCCGCTGCCATCGGCGTTGCCGAAGAAGCCCTGGCCGGGGTCACGCTGGCCCGGCCGCTGTCCGTGCTGGTGGAGCTCGGCGCGCCGGGAGGACGGACCGGCTGCCGCAGTGTGGACGAGGCGGTTGCGCTAGCCGAAGCGGTGAACGCCTCACCGGTCCTGCGGCTGGCTGGGGTGGCCGGCTACGAGGGAGCGCTCGGGCACGACCGGGACAAGGCGACGCTGGACTTCCTCCACCGCTACGTTTCGGATCTGTTGGAGCTGCACCGGCGGGTCGGCCATCTGTACGACGACGGCGACGTGCTGGTGACGTGCGGTGGCAGCAACTATCCCGACGTCGTCAGCGAACTGTTCGCGCAGGCGCGGAAGTCCGACACGGCGCGGTACGTCCTGCGGTCCGGCGCGTACATCACCCATGACCACGGGATCTACCATGCGCTGTCGCCCTTCGACCCGGACCGCGCGTCCACTGGTGATGAGACTCTAGTGCCGGCTGCCCGCGCCGTCTGCCGGGTGCTGTCCCAGCCGGAGCCCGGCCTTGCCCTGCTTGACGGCGGCAAGCGGGATTTTCCCTACGACGAGGGTTTTCCGATCCCGCTGACTGCCGTGTCCCGGACAACGGGTCAGACTTCCGACCTGCGCGGGGCCACAGTGAGCGGGATGAATGACCAGCACTCGTTCCTGCGGACGGCCGACGGCGCCGAGCCCGCCGTGGGGGATCTGGTGGTGCTGGGGCTGTCGCACCCGTGCACCATGTTCGACAAATGGCGGCTCATCCCCGCGGTTGAGACCTTCACACCCGGAGCCAGTGCCAAGGTCACCCGCCTGATCGAGACGTTCTTCTAAGCAGGGCGGGCAGCTGCGGAACGGGACCCGCGGGACTAAGCCGCGCCGCCGCCGTCCTATGTCAACAGCCCCTCATCTTCCTCGATGGCCTTCAAGGCCAGATCCCGGTAGCCCACGGAGTCGAAGAGCACGGTGATGCGGTCCGGCTGGGTGCCCATGACAATGCCGTGGCCCCATTCGCGGTGCGTCACCGGCCGCTGGATCTCGTAGCCCTCCGGCATGGCGGCCTCGTGCGCCTCCGCCTCGGCCCTGGAGCCCTCTTCGCAGTTGTCGCAGTTGCCGCAGTAGCCGTCCGTCTCCTCGCCGAAGTAGTTGAGCAGCCAGTCCCGCCGGCAGGTGTCCGTCTCGGCGTAGCCGCGCGCCATTTCGATGCGCGACTTGTCGATCAGCCGGCGCGATTCGGATTCGGCCAGTGCCTTCTCCACCGCTTCCTCGGTACTGACGGAGCCGACGGCGCGGTAGCCCCTGCGGTTCACCGCGATGCTGCCGCTGTGCTCGAGCAGGTTCAGCACCCGCGTCTGTTTCCGCGGCGTTAGCCCGATGTGCTCGCGCAGCCCGGCGGCGCGGATGGGGGAGTGGTCCCGGACGGCCTCGAACACTGCGGCCAGATCCTCTTCGGCCGGGGTGCCGCCGACAAAGAACTGCTGCATCCCCAGGTCCTCGGAGCGGTAGTGCAGCACGGCGCGGGCGGGCTCGCCGTCCCGCCCGGCCCGGCCGATCTCCTGGTAGTAGCTGTCCAGCGAGTCGGTGATGTCCGCGTGCACCACAAACCGCACGTCCGGTTTGTCGATCCCCATGCCGAACGCGGTAGTGGCCACTACGACATCAACCTCGTTCGCGTGGAAACGCTTGTGGATGGCCTTCCGCTCCGAGGCTTTGCGGCCGGCGTGGTAGGCGTCCGTCCGCAGTCCGCGCTCGGCGAGCTCCGCGGCGTAGAACTCGGTGTCCTTGCGCGTGGCGGCGTAGAGCAGCCCCGGTCCCTGGAGCTCTGCGAGCTGGTCCAGCACGGCGTCCTGCTTGCCGCGTTCCTCGTGGTGCCGCTGCACGCTCAGGTTCAGGTTTGGCCGGTCGAAACTGTGCACAAAGGTGTGCGGATCGCGCATGCCCAGCCGGTCCACAATCTCGTTGCGCGTCTGCGGCGAGGCGGTGGCGGTCAGCGCGATCACCGGCGGATGGCCCAGCCGCTTCACCACCGCGGTCAGGGTGAGGTAGTCCGGCCGGAAATCGTGGCCCCACGACGAGATGCAGTGCGCCTCGTCCACCACAAACAGGCTGATGTCCTGCTTGGCGAGCCGCGCCATGGTCTCCTCGCGCGCCAGCTGCTCCGGCGCCAGGAAAATGAACTTCGCCTCCCCGTTCTCCAGTGCCTCCCACGCCGCCCGCTCGGCCTTGGCCCGCACCTGCGAGTTGATCGCGAAGGCCCGCTCCGCCTGCAGGTCCGCGTTGATGGCCTGCACCTGGTCGCGCTGGAGTGCCAAAAGCGGCGAAACAACGACGGCGGTGCCCGGCATCGCCACGCCCGGCACCTGATACACGGCCGACTTTCCATGCCCGGTGGGCATGACGGCGAGAACGTCCCTGCCGCCGGCGGCTGCCTCCATGGCTTCGAGCTGGCCCTCGCGGAGGGTCTCGATGCCGAAGGAGTGCTCGGCGATGTCCCGCAGCTGCTCCGCCGTCGGCTGTTCTGAAGTTTTTTGATCTACGTTTGCCACTTCTCGATCTTCTCCCGTGACCGACCGGGATGGGGGAATAGGGCGATATTGGCCAAGCGCGCAACATTACGTCATTTGTAACAAACGATTCACCATTGTGTGCGGTGAATTGGCAGACTGTACGAGGCACAGCTGGCCGCGATTATCTTCCCCCGAGATATTGGCCGCTTCCGGACCGGATGCTTTCCCCCATTCATCCGGCCGGGACGCCCCGAAGGCCCCCGCTCCGAGACTGGCGGGGGTCTTCGCTTCTTAACTCACCCGCGGTTGATCTGCACCTTGCGCGGCGGAGTTCCAGCCGGCTTGGGCGGCATCGGCGTCCGGACTTCCAGTACGCCGTCGCGGTAGGTGGCGTTGATGTCATCCGGGTTCACGCCATCCGGCAGCGTGACATCGCGGGTGAACGAGCCGTACCTGAACTCCGAGCGGTAAGTGTCCTTGTCCCGGTGCTCGGTCTGTTCCCTGCGCTCGGCCCTGATGTGCAGGACGCCGTCCGAGACGGAAACGTCCACGTCCTGGTCCGGGTCGATGCCCGGCAGTTCGGCGCGCACCACCATGGTCTGCCCGTCCACGAACTCCTCGACCCGGATGCCGGAAGAGGATTCCATTTCCGTATCGAACAGGCGGCGGAGCGGTTCCAGCAGTTCGCCGGGGGACCTGCGGGGGTCGAACGGAAGCCTCTTGTGCTGCTCAGCCATGGCCGTGTCCTTTCAACGGGGTTTCTTCTAGATTCCCACCGGAGGCATGCGGTGACAAGGACAAGCTCCCGACCGTGATACGGGCCCGGCCGTCAGTCCTGTTCGCGGGTGAGCAGGAGGACGGCGCCGGAGACCACCAGCACGGCCAAGCCAACGTAGAGCAGGAACTTCACGGCCTGGACGGCGATGCCCAGCACCAGCAGGACGATGGCCGCAATCAGGAGGACGGTCAGCAATTGCTTCATGGTCCCAGTATGCCGCAGCCCATCGCGCCGGGCCGCTCAGGCAGCCAGCGCGGCGTAGCGGCCGTTTTCTTCCACCAGCGTATGGTGCGTCCCGGTCTCAACGATCCGTCCGCCGTCGAGCACTGCAATCTGATCAGCTTTGCGGACGGTGGAGAGCCGGTGCGCGATGGTGATGGTGGTCCGGCCCTGCGCCAGCCGGTCGAAGGCTTCCTGCACGGCTCGTTCGGTCCGGGTGTCCAGCGCGCTGGTGGCCTCGTCGAGGATGAGCACCTGCGGGTTGCGCAGCAGCGTCCGGGCGATCGCGATGCGCTGCTTTTCGCCGCCGGAGAAGCGGTGGCCGCGGGAGCCGACCATGGTGTCGTAGCCGTCCGGCAGCGCCATGATGTGCTCGTGGATCTGCGCATCGCGGGCGGCCTGTTCGATCTGTGCATCGGTGGCGTCCGGCTTGGCATAGCGCAGATTTTCGCGCACGGTGGTGTGCAGCAGGTAGGTGTCCTGGCTGACCATGCCGACCACGGAGGCCAGGTCCGCCAGCGCCATGGTGCGGATATCCACCCCGTCGATGGTGATGCGGCCGGCACCGGGATCGTGCAGGCGGGCGGCCATGGAAGCGAGCGTGCTCTTGCCCGAACCGGTCTGCCCCACCAGCGCCAGGGTAGTGCCGGCCGGGACGTCCAGGCTGACGCCGTCGATCGCGGGAAGTTCGCTGCCCGGGTAGCTGAAGCTGACGTCCTCGAAACGGACATGGCCCTTGAGTTCGGCAGGAACAACGACGGCGGGGGAGGCCGGATCCTTGATCTCCACCGGCAGGTCGAGGTACTCGAAGATGCGCGCGAACAGGGCCAGCGAGCTGGTCAGCGTGATGCCGACGTTCAGCAGTCCCATCAGGGGCCGGAACAGTCCGCTCTGCAGCGCGGTGAACGCCACCACGGTACCGATGGTCATGTTCCCGGCGGTGGCAGGCAGGCCGGCGGCGAGGTAGATGACGGCGGGAACAGCCGCGAAGATGATGCTCATGGTGGCCATCCGCCAGCGGCCGGCAAGTTCGGAGCGCAGTTCCAGGTCCGTGAGCCGCCCGGAGGACTCGGTGAACCGGGCGGACAGCGCCGCTCCGGTACCCAGGGTCTTGCTGAGCTGGATGCCGCTGACGGAGAGCGACTCTTCGATGGTGACGTTCATGTTCGCCAGCTCGCGCTGCTTGCGGGCGGTGATTTCGCGCCGCATGGTGGCGACCTTGCGGGTGAGGATCACGGCCGGCGGCATCACCAGCAGCGAGATCAGGCTCAGCTGCCAGGACAGGGCTACCATGGCGACGGCGGTGGCCACCACGGTGGTCAGGTTCGCCGCGATGCTTGTGGCCGTGGAGGTGACAACCGTCTGCATGCCGCCGATGTCGTTGGTGATGCGGGACTGCACTTCGCCGCCGCGGGTCCGGGTGAAGAAGCCGATCGACTGGCGCTGCAGGTGCGCGAACACGTCAGAGCGCAGCCGATGCATGACCTGCTGCCCGATCCGGGTGCTGATCCAGGTCTGGACCACACCGAAGGCGGCCGTGATGACGGCGACGGCCAGCATTCCGGCGGTCAGGAAAACCAGCAGCCGGACGTCCTGCTCGGGCAGCGCGGTGTCGATGACGGCGCGCAGCAGGAAGGGCGAGGCCATCGAGACCACGGAGGACGCGATGATGATGGCGGTGACCAGCGTGAGCTGCCAGCGGTAGGGGCGGAACAGCGCCGCGATGCGCCGCAGCGAAACGTGCTGCGCCTGGTCGCGTTCGGTAGCAGTGGGCGCGCGGCCCGGTCCGCCGCCTCGGCCGCCGCCGGGGCCGAAGCTGATGGTATTGATGGATTCCGTGGGAACCACCCCGTTTCTCTCGAGGGGTGCCAGGCCGTTCTGATGGACGGCCGGTTGATGACTGAGGAACCAGCAGAATTGCTGAGGTAACCTCACTATGAGGGTACAACCGCTACCGCTGATAGTCTATTCCCGTGGCTGATGAAAACCTGCTGGATTCTTTTTGGGCCGTAGCCCGGCGGCTGCGGCACCTCTCCCGGGACGCGCTGGCGCCTTGGGATGTTGCCCCATCACAGTCACGGGCGCTGGGCATGCTCAGGCGCCACGGCCAGCTGCGGCTGGGGGAACTCTCCGAACGGCTTCACATTGTTCCGCGCTCCGCCACCGAAGTCGTGGACGGACTGCAGGAGCGCGGCTGGTGCGTGCGCCAGCCGGACCCCGCCGACCGCCGTGCCACCGTTGTCACCCTGACCGACGCCGGCCGCGAGCTGTCCGAGGCCATTCGTGCGGCCCAGCTGGAGCAGGCCGAGAAGTTCTTCGCGGTCCTGGCCCACGAGGAGCGCGCAGAGCTCGCGGCCACCCTTGGCCGGCTCCTGCGGGCCGAAGAAGACGCCGCCCTGGCCGCCGATCGGGCGTCCGAGAACCGCGGCCAGTAGGTCTCGCCAATGCGGGCTATCCGTGCTGTGATGGAATGACTCCAGATCGTCCCAGTCTCGCAGCGGAGCGGATATGTCCAGCCAGGAACTCATCCCCGTAAAGCTTCCGGCACTCAGCCAGGGCGCCAAGAAAACCCTTCTGGTCATCGGCGTGTACGGCGTAGGCCTGTGCTGGTTCGGGGCCATTGCACTGCTGTTCACAGTGCCCGGACTTGTCTATGCGATACCGCATCTATTGTTCTTCCCCGTGCTGTTCAGTTCAGGGCTATACGCAGCCTGGCGGCTCTGGCTGAGAGAGCCGGTTGACGTTTCTGCAGACGGGCGGCACCGGAAGCCTCCGCAGGGCCAACACCGGAAGATTGCGGGGCGGCAGCAGCACCGGCAGTCCGGTCCGACGACGAAACTCGGCCGGTACCCGGCCAGCCACCCCCGCTTCTTCAACGGCCTTGCGGTGGTCGCAGCCTACGCGGCAGTGCTCTGCTGGATCGGCATGATGGGTCTGCTGGCCGCCGGCAACGGACTGGCAGGAGTCGGTCCGCTTGTCCTCATCCCCATCCTGGCGACGCTGTTTGCCGTGGCCATCGCGCGCTTCGTGAGAAGGTCCAGGCCCCGGCGGACCCTGCCCTAGCAACTAGGGGGGTGCCGCCAGGAGCGTCAGAGCCAGAAGAGGAACGTCGCGGCGACCAGCCCCACCACCACGGCCGCGCCGCCGGCGATCCAGAGCGGTTTGCGGCGCGAGGCCGGCTCCGCCGTCGTTGTTTCAGGTTTTGGCGCCGGTACATAGCGCGTTGCCGAGGAGGGCTGGCCTTGCGCGGGCGGGACGATCTGGATCATTCCGGTCCGCAGTTCCTTGCGGGCGGGCAGGGCAGGCTGGGCCGGTACGGATAGCTTGGCCGGCAAGGGGACCACGGGGATCATGCCGGTTGGGGGTACCGGATCGGCAGCACCGCTGCGGATGTCGCGCCGGCGGGGGTAAGGGGCGTTTTCAGCCGGGGGAGTCATCAACTCGACTTTCAGCCGGGCAAGCCGGACGTCGGATGGGAGTGTTTTCTCCATCCTATGGGCCGGGCCCACCTCAAATGCCCTAGCCAGATAGCGTTTCGATCACATTTGCATAGAGGACCTTCGCCACTTGGAGAATCCGGTGGATCCGGTAAGAATGAACTAGGGGACCGGACCGTATGACGGAGCACATGGGGGGTGCCATCGTGATTGGGGAACAGGTGGACGAGGCAGCGCGCGCTCAGCCGGATTCGGCGGACCGCACCATCAAGGTTTTTATTCTCGATGACCACGAGCTGGTTAGGCGCGGCCTCCAGGACCTGCTGGAGGGCGAGGGCTTCGAAGTCATCGGCCAGTCGGGCTCGGCGCGGGAGGCGACCGGCCTGATTCCGGTCCTGCGTCCGGACGTGTCCATTCTCGATGCTCGGCTGCCGGACGGTACCGGGATCGAGGTCTGCCGGGACGTGCTCTCGGTGGATCCGTCGCTGCGGTGCGTGATTCTGACAAGTTACGACGACGAACGCTCCCTGCGCAGCGCGGTCATCGCCGGAGCGCTGGGCTATGTGCTCAAGCAGATCGTTGGGACTGATCTCGTGGCGGAGCTGCGCAAGGCCGCCAGCGGGGAGTCGCTTTTCGAGCCGGATCTGAAGGCCCGGATCCTGCAGGGCCTGGCCCGGCCCGAGGCGGCGGACCCGCGGCTGGAAGCGCTGAGCCCGCAGGAGCTGCGCATCCTGGCGCTGATCGGCGAGGGCCTGACCAACCGGCAGATCGGCGACCAGCTGTTCCTGGCCGAGAAGACGGTCAAGAACTATGTGTCCTCCATCCTGGCCAAACTTGGGTTTGAACGACGGACGCAGGCGGCGGTGTTCGTGGCGAAGGCCGCCGGCGAAGCGCAGCCGGAGGGGGCCGGGCAGTAGCTGCAGGCGGGAAAGTAGCACCCGGGTGGCGGTCGCCGGATGACTTCCGACCTTGTCATTGGCGGCTATGCCAGCGGTGCCGTCCAGACCACGCTTGTTCCCTTGCCCGGCGCGCTCATTATTTCCAGCGTTCCGTGAAGTTCCTCCGCTCGCTGCTCCAGGTTGGCCAGACCGCTGCGGCGCAGGGGATTAGTGAAGCCGCGGCCGTTGTCCTCGATGGCCAGCCGGATGCGGTTGTCGATAGCTGCCACTGAGACCTCGATATGGTCGGCATCCGAATGCCGCACCGCATTGCTGAGCCCTTCCCGGATCACCGCCAGCAGGTGTTCGGCCACCTTGTCCGGCACGTCCGAGTCGATGGGACCGGAAATTTCGAGCCGGGGCGTGAAGGCTGATGCGCGGGTGCCTTCCTGGACAGCCCGGACAATCCTGCTGCTGAGGACTTCCTCCTGGGTATCGGCACGCAGGGAGTAGATGGTGTCGCGCAGCTCGCGAATGGCTTCGTCGAGTTCCCGGGTGACGTCGGAGATCCGCTCCTGGGCGCTGTCCTCCATGGCGTAGCGGCGCAGGCTTTGCAGGTTCAGGCCGGCGGCGAACAAACGCTGGATGACGACGTCATGCAAGTCCCTGGCAATGCGGTCCCGGTCGGCAAAGAGTACCAACTGTTCACGCAGCCGCTGGCCCTGCGCCAGCTCCATGGTGAGCGAAGCATGCGTGCAGAAGATTTCGGCCATACCCAGATCAACGGGGTGGAAACCGTCGGCACCGGCCTCTCTGCAGAGCACCAGCAGGCTGGGTTCGCCGCCGCGCGGGGACAGTCTGGCCACCAGCGCAGCCCCCAGCCCCTCCGCTTTTTCCGGATCCACCAGATCTGCCGCTTCACACAGCACGGGCTTTCCGGTCTCCAGCACGGAGTGGAGAACGGTGAGCGAGACCGGGACACTCTGGCGGACAATTTCCCCCGCTCGCTCGCCCGCGGCAGCTTCGCACCGGGCGATCATCCCGTCCTGGGCTGGAGTCGCGAACACCGCGAGCGCAGCTCCGGACGGTGCCAGCGCGTGGTCAACGATCAGGTCGCGCGGGTCCTGCGACTTGGAAGGCAGCCTCATGCTCAATTCCATCGAGGCCTGCAGCCACCGCTCACGGCGGCGCAGGGCCTCGAACAGGCGGGCATTCTGGATCGCCACGCCTGCCGCCGCGGCCAGGGTGGAGACGAATTCTTCGTCCCGCTCGGTGAAGCTGCCGCCACCTCTCTTCTCCGTCAGGTACAGGCTGCCAAAGACGGCGCCGCGGACGCGTATCGGCACTCCGAGAAAAGACTGCATCGGCGGATGGTTGGGTGGAAAGCCATGGGCGTCCGCGTGTCCGCTGAGCGGGTTGAGCCGCAACGCCACGGGTTCGCGCAGCAGCAGCCCGAGCACGCCGTGCCCGGTTGGCAGGTCTCCGATGCGGCGGTGTTCTTCCTCATCGAGACCAACCGTAATGAAGTGGCTCAGCGACGTGCCGTCTTCAGCGGCAACGCCCAGGGCGCCGTACTGGGCGTCCACGAGCTGGCACGCCGATTCCACCACCCTCCGCAGGACGGTTTCCAGACTCAGGTCTTCGGCAACCGCCATCACGGCCGCGAGGAGGTGCTTCATCCGGTCCTACCTTCAACCGGCGAATCGGGAATCCCCATACGTCCCCCAACCGATGTTCGTACTCTGCAGCCCGGCTGTTGCGCTAAAGCTCTGGACTGTTATCTAAGTTGCCGGGGCAACACCCGTCAAGCTCTTACGGCACCGGATCATGCCGTCGTCCTTATACAGAGACGTCCGGTATGCGGCAACCACCCGCCGTCGTACGTGCTGAATGGTTCAATCAGGGACTATTTGCACCCTTATAACAATTGGGGGACGAAAGGCCCTCCTCTTTCCAAGGTGGCTAAGGCAGACTCTTGGTCATGCGGCCTCTGACGGCTGCTGCGCCGGAACAATGACGTCCGGCACAAGGCTTGAGCAAGACCGGAGGAAACCCCCTATGGTTCTACCCGCCTGGCAAGATGACGAAGCGGCAACAGCGGTCCCCACGATCGGGACCGGGCCGGAACTGCCCTTCTGCGAGACCTGCCGCTCGGACCAGTATCTGATTATTGAGGAGTTCGTTCCGCCCCGGCTGCAGCCCGGGACCGGCCTTACGTCAGCCGAAGCCAGCTACAGCTGTCTCAAATGCGGGCAATTCAGCGGTCACGATGTGCCCTCGGACTGGGAACCGCCGGGGTGGTTCTGGTACGCCTGACCCGAAGGCGGGACTTTGGGCCCTATTGGCAATGGGCGGGGCACGGGAGTCTGTAGGAGGTGCATCTCGGGAGCCAGCAGGGGGGACTGGCCGCACCACGTAAGTGGCAATCCCGATTCCGTACCGGTCCCGAGCAAAGGCGCCCGGGGTCCCAGCACGGAAATGCAGCCGTGGACCGCCTAGGCTATCGGCGGTCCACGGCAGCCATCAGCAGTTCCCCGGAGATCTCAGAAGGACGGGTATGACAACCACACAGCTAGTACGGAACGCTTCGGGCCAGACCGGATTCGCCGGCGCTGCCAGCCGGAAACTCAAGGTGCTGGTGCGCCTGGACACCACGATGCAGTCCGCTCGGATCCAGGTGGGCGGAACGGTGACGGTCCAAAACCTCAAGGCGCTCTACGCCATTGCCCGGCGCACCAACGCGCTGGTGCCCGGCATGGAAATAGTTGTTGATCTGTCCAAGGCCCACGCCGGTGCCGAAGCACTGGCGGATCTGCAGACCGCGGTAGAGCGCGGCTGCCTGCCGGAGAAATCCGACCCGCTGCATTCCGAATGCCGGCTGCAGGTGCTGGAGCCCCTGGCAGCTTAGATATCCGCCGGGCGGCAGGACGACGGCCGATCTAAGAGGCCGTCTCCGAGGCATTGGGGGACGGAGCGCCCGGCGGCAGGTACTGGCGGTAGGGTTCCAATGTGCCGTCGAAGACCGGGACCAGCAGTTCGGTACTCTCGGAGCCGACCGTGACGGTGACCGGCACGCGCGAGCCCGGGGGTTCGGCGACAGTCGAGAGCTGGTGGGGGTTCGTGTCGAAGCCGTAGTCGGTGCCGCCGTCGACTGTCACCGTCACTTCACTGTTGGCATCCTTGATGGTGACCCCGGTGGGCTCGTCGGCCGTGTTGGAGAGCGTGCCCAGCAGGCGGCCCGGCTGACCTTCGGCCGCGGCGACGATCAGCAGGCTCCGCACCTGCATGGGTCCAATGTCCGCATTGACCCCGTTGGCTACCGGATCTGTTTCTTCCACGTCCGTTTCTGCGCAGCTTGAGAGCGTGAAGGCCATGGCGAGAGCGGCCAGCACGGCGATCAGATGCCGCAGGGCGGTGCCTGGTTTTCTCATGACGGGGGTCCTAACGCTGGTCGTCCAACAGGTACGTATATGCCCAACATAAGCACACTGATCAATCCGGACAACGGAATTGACCGGATCGTAACCGGCCTGGCGCGGACGCAGAACGGGGAGATAACGCCGCGTGTTCCCTGGTTCCGGTTCCGTCACGTCCGTTGACCGCTCTTCGGGAGAGTTTCTACGGTGAAACAGCTGAAACAACTGCACACCGAAGGAGCAGGGCCATGTCGATTCATCATTCCAAGAGTGAACACGTCGGGAGCTGGATGGTTCGCCTGGGGCTTCCTGGCGCCGTCGTTTTCGCGTCACTTGGCCTGGCCGGCTGCTCAACGTCAGGACCCGAGAGCGGGGTCGACGTTGAGGACGTCCAGGAGGCTGCCGACGATCCCTTGGGCGCCGAGGCGCCGCGCTCGGCGCCGCCGTTGGTGCCCGGCCGCCCCTATGAGGGACTGTATGACCAGAAGTTCGTTGACGAGCTGGACTCGCTCGAAGGCCAGACCGTCACGGTCTCGGCCGACGTGAACGAGATGGTGGCGCCGGAGGCCTTCACCATCGCCGGGACCGAGGATACGGCGGTTGAGCCGCTGCTGGTGATTTACGACGGCGATCTGGCCGACCTTGAGCCAGGCGAACCTGTGCAGGTCAAAGGCGTGGTCCACACGGTGCTGGACCTGCCGTACGTCGAAGACGATCTCGGCGCGGACCTCGACGACCCCCTCTACGCCGCATGGGACCAGGAACCGTACATCATGGCAGTCAATGTGGATATGAGCCCCTGAGACTGACAGCAGCCCCGGCTGGGGCAGAATGAGGGCATGAAGAGGCGCAGCGAACGCATCCGGGACGCCCTGCGGACCCAGCTTTGGCCGGTGCCGGCGGTCGCCGTCGTTCTCTCGGTGGGACTTGGCGTTTTCCTTCCCCGCCTCGATTCAGCTGTCGACGACGACCTGCCGCCGACAGTGACGGCTCTGCTGTTCGGCGGCGGGCCTGAGGCCGCGCGTTCGGTGCTGGAGGCCATTTCCGGGTCCCTGATCACGGTTACCTCGCTGACCTTTTCCCTCACAGTGGTCACGCTGCAGCTGGCCAGCAGCCAGTTCTCCCCGCGGCTGCTCCGTACGTTCACGCGGGACAGGTTTGTGCACGTGACGCTTGCTTTGTTCCTGGCCACGTTCGTCTTCGCGCTGACCGTGCTGCGGAGTGTGCGGACCCAGCAGGACGAGGACGGGCCGTTCGTCCCGGAAATCTCCGTCACGGTTTCATTTGTGCTGTCGCTGGCCAGCGTGATGGGCCTCGTCCTGTTCCTGGCGCACCTGACGCGCGAAATCCGGGTAGAAACGATGATGCGCAACGTGCACGAGGAAACCAAAGTCACCATTGACCGGATCTTTCCCGCCGGCGCCCCGCCCCAACCGCAGGAGCCCGAACCGGGTCCGGGCAGCATTCCCATCGTCTCCGCCCGCTCGGGATTCCTGACCAGCATCGACGAAGAAGCGCTGCTGGAGGCGGCGCGGGAGACCGGGACTGTGGTGCGGATCGACCGGGATCCGGGCAGCTCGCTGATCCAAGGCGTGCCCTTTGCCCGCGCTTGGAAGAGCGGTTCCGGCGGCGCACCTGGTGCCGAGGAAGCCGCTGAGCTGGAGAAGCTGGTGAACGAGGCGGTGGCCACCGGCTTCGAGCGCACCAATGTGCAGGATGTGGCGTTCGGCTTCCGTCAGCTGGTGGACGTGGCGGCACGCGCGCTGTCGCCGGGGATCAATGACCCGACCACGGCGATCCATGTGCTGGGCCACCTGTCCAGCCTGCTGTGCACCCTGGTGGACCGGAATCCGGGACCGCGCATGATGACTGACGACGACGACGGCGGCCGTGGCAAAGGCGACGGCCACAACAACGACGACGGCGGCCGGGTCCGCGTGGTGCTTGCGCTGCCGGATCTCGAGGAGCTGCTGGACCTGGCCGTCAGCCAACCGCGCCTGTACGGCGCCAAGGACCCGATGGTGGCCGCGCGGCTGATCGAGCTGCTGCGGGAAGTAGCCTGGTGCGACAAAGACCGGCGCTACCGTGACGCCCTCGCACTGCAGTTGGACCAGTTGCGCAGCGCTGTCGAAGCGGCCTCGTTGGAGGACGCCGAGCGCAACCGCCTTATGCAGGCGGCGAACGAAACTGCCGCGCTGCTCGCAGACTGAGCGTCCCGTCCTCGTTCTCGGATTGTAATTCACAGTGGTTGCTTACTCGAAGCAAACGGTCAGGGTTGCACCTTACAGTTAAAACCATGCGCATTCACAAAACTCCTTTGCTGGACAGCTCGACGAAGCTGGGCAAACTGGCCCTCTTCTTCGGGGTGAGCGTGCTGTGCGGCGTCCTGGCGGCCGGGCTCCTGGTCCCGTCCGTCGCCGTGGCCGCCGCGGGAGCCAACACTTCGGTGGACATTTTCGATCAGCTGCCAAGCGATCTCGAGACCAGTCCCATGGATGAGCCTTCCACCATCTATTCTGCGGACGGCGAGCTCATTGCCACCTTCTATGCGGAGAACCGGGTGCCCGTGACGCTGGACGAGGTGTCGCAGCACATGCAGGATGCCATCATCTCCATCGAGGACACGCGGTACTACGAGCACAACGGCGTGGACCTGCAGGGCATCATGCGCGCCGCGGCCAGCAACCTCGCCGGCGGCAGCCTGCAGGGAGCGTCCACACTGACCATGCAGTACGTGAACAACGTGCTGATCGACAACGGCGTGGAAGCGGGAAAGAGTGTCGATGAGCTGACCATCAGCGGCACCAAGAACATCACGGACAAACTGCGGGAGGCCAAGCTGGCTATCGCCGTCGAACGGGAGTACTCGAAAGAGGAAATCCTGCAGGGCTACCTGAACATTGTGCTGTTCAGCGGCCAGACCTACGGTGTGGAGGCCGCCGCGCAGACCTACTTCGGGATTCCGGCCGCCGAGCTGAACATCGCGCAGTCCGCCATGCTCGCCGGCATGGTGCAGTCGCCGAACTACTTCAACCCGGTCACCAATCCGGAGGCCACCAAGGAGCGCCGGGACACGGTGCTGGGGGCGATGCTGCGCAACGGGAAGATCACCCAGAAAGAGTACGACGACGCCGTCGCCTCGGATCTGGAGATTGACCTGCAAACGGTGCAGTCGGGCTGCGTGGGGGCCGAGTCCGCCGCCTACTTCTGCAACTACGTGGAAAATCTGGTGATGCAGTCCGACGCCTTCGGCGAAGATGCCGCAGAGCGCGCCAAGCTGCTGGCCCGCGGCGGCCTCAAGATCCAGACCACGCTGGATTCGCGTCTGCAGGAGGAAGCTCAGGAGCAGATCGAGGAGCAGGTGCCCGTGGGCGACGCGTCCGGCGCCGGCTCGGCCATGGTCTCGGTTGAACCGGGTACAGGGAAGATCCTCGCGATGGCGCAGAACACCAACTACACGCCCGAAGCAGGCGAGGGCAACACCGAGCTGAACTTCAACGTGGACCCGGATATGGGCGGAACGCCGTACGGCTTTCAGCCGGGCTCGACCGTGAAGCCGTTCACCACCGTTGCCTGGCTCGAGGCCGGGAACGCGTTGAGCGACGTGGTGGACGCCAGCCGCACCTACTATCCCGGCGGGTACAACTGGACGGCCAGCTGCCTGCCGGCTACCGCGTACTTCAGCGAGTGGGATTTCAAGAACGCGCTGCCCGGCTACGACCGTCCGATGACCGTGAGCGAGGGGCTGACCTCGTCGGTCAACTCGGCGACCGCGGCCCAGGCAGCCATGCTGGACCTGTGCGAAATCCGTGATGTGTATACCAAGCTGGGCGTCCACCGCGCGGTGGACGGTGAGCCGATGGTCGTGAACAATCCGTCCTTCGTGATCGGCGGGCAGGAAGTTTCCCCGCTGACCATGGCCGCCGCGTTCGCCACCTTCGCCAGCGGGGGAGAGTACTGCGAACCGATCGCCCTGACCGAGGTCACTGACTCTGAAGGCAAGAGCTACGAGATCCCGGAACCGGCGTGCGAGCAGGTTCTGGCACCGGGTGTCGCGGCAGCCATAAGTAGGCCGCTGCAGGACCTGGTGCAGGAGATGCCGGGCAACATCACGCCCATCGGGGTGCCGGCCGCAGCGAAGACCGGCACCACCGACCTCTCCGAGCAGACCTGGACCGTTGGCTACACCAAGGGCATTTCCACCGCGTCCTGGGTGGGCAACTGGACGTCCTACTCGTCGCTGAACTACGTCCCGATCAACGGCGTGGTCCGCGATTATGTGGACGGTTCCACCATCGCCGGGGCGCAGTGGACCGAGTACATGCGCGAAGTGGCTCCGCTCTACGAGACCGGGGACTTCGGCGAGATTCCCTTCAGCATGCGCTAATCATCCACCAGTTCCAGCTCCGCGGTGGCCGTCACCTGCTCGCAGGCACCCACGGTGCAGGTGGCCAGGAAGATGCGGGCGACGGCGGTTCCTTCGGTGAACGCGAAGAAGCCGCCGGACGCCAGCACGGACACCTCGACGCTTTGCTCTGCGCCGGTGCAGTCGACCGGAGCGGCGAATCCGTTGCCGGTGGCGACACGGTCATCATCGATGGCTTGGGCGATTTCGGCGAAGACGTTCGCATTCTGCCCGGTGTCGCACTCATAGGTGATGGACAAGGTGACAGCCGCGCCGTCACCGAGAAGTTCGCCCTCGTCGGGAGCGGTGATGGTGCCGGCTGCGCTCGCGGGTGCGGCGACGGAAAAGGCGGTCAGGAGTGCGGCGGCTCCGGCCGCAGCCAAAGCGCGTGACAGGGTTTTCATGATGGGGAAGTCCGATGCGACAAAAGAGCGGGAATTTGGGGAGGTCGCCTAAGAAGGCATGGTTCCGCTGAGCCGGAGCGCAGTGTGCCACTTGTTCCGCCATTTTATCCGTCCGTTCCGCCCCCGGCGAGGGGGAGGAAAAGTCCTTGTCAGCAGCACATAGCCTCCTCCCTGATGCTATGCACTTGCACACTGACGGAGTGCCACTGCCTCCCATAGTCTGTGACCAAGACCGCAATCCTCAACCGGAAGACCGGTCCGCACTCCGTCCGGGAGTGCAGGTCCAGGGCCTCGACCGACCTCTTGCCCTGAAGTCCTGGAACCGAACGGTGCCGCGGCAGCAAACCCTGCCGTGGCACCGCATCTGACCCTCCCGGCTGCAGGATGAGAAGCCGCATTAAGGACTGGCAATGACCCACACTGTTCTGGAAGACAAACCGACCGAGATCACCCTCGATTCAACCGACGGCATTGCCGCAGACGCGTTTCCGGACGCCTGCGGTTTCGGCTCCGGCCGCTGCCCCTACTGCGAAGGTCCGGAAACGGACTGAACTTAGGCAGAGTATCCGCGTTTTTATTTCCCAGCAGGCTCGCGACATTACCCCGATCCACTATGAGTTATATCTGGTGCCTACCAATCACGGCGTTTTAGGTATTTCTCAGCAGGCAATCCTTCCTCTACGGTAGATCGATGTGACTTGCGCCGCAGTAGCCGGCGCTCCATCTTTCTTGAGCTCCTACTGTCCTAGCGACAGATTTCAAGGGGCTTCCCCCAAGGAGCGAAGTATGACCACAGTAAGAGAACATGATGCGGTAGAGGCGCCAGTCTCGCCGCCCGCCGCAAAGGTTACGAAGATCAAGTGGCCGATTGTTGTGGCCGGCCTGATTCTGGCCGTGGCAGCATTCTTCCTGTTACCGGACAACCTGTCTGTGCAGGCCCGCGGTGTTGCCGCAATCGGAATTCTGATGGCCGCTTGGTGGATGACTGAAGCCGTTCCGCTGGAAGTCACGTCGCTGTTGCCGCTGGTCTTGTTTCCGATTACAGGAGTTGCAGACATCGGAGCGGCGGCTGCTCCTTATGCGAACAACGTCATCTACCTGGTTCTGGGTGGTGTGATCCTGGGGCTCGCGACCCAACGATGGAACCTGCATCGCCGTGTGGCCCTGCTGATCATTCTGGCGGTGGGTACGAGACCGAGCCAGATTGTCTTCGGTTTGATGCTCGCCAGTGCCATGATCACGATGTGGGTGAGCAATACCGCCACAGCCGTCATCATGGTTCCCATTGGCGGCGCCATCCTGGCATTGATCAACTCTCTGGAAAATTCCAAAGTGACGCCCAAGCTTGCGGCCTCCATGCTGTTAGGCATTGCGTATGCAGTGACGATTGGTTCCATGGGAACCTTGATTGGCCAGCCTCCCATGGCTCTGATGAAGGCATACCTGGCTGATAATTACGAGATCACCGTCGGTTTCGGCCAATGGATGCTGGTCGGCGTGCCTTTTGCGGCATTCATGCTGGCCACGGCGTGGCTTGTGCTGACCAAGATCGTTTTCCGGTCCGAGGTCGACGAAATTCCCGGCGGCAAGGAAATCATGCGTGAGGAACTGCGCAAACTGGGCGGGCTGACCAGCCAGGAGAAGCGCGTCATCGCCATCTTTGCCGGGGCTGCTTTCTGCTGGATCTTCCTGCCGTTCATCGCCAAAGTCCCGGCGATTGCTGACGTGGTTCCTTTTGCGGCGAACTTCAATGACACCTCCATCGCTGTTCTCGCCGCTCTGCTCGTCTTTGTGGTTCCTGGCGATAAGCCCAAGAACGGCCCCTTGCTCGAGTGGTCCGCGACGAAGGAAGTTCCCTGGGGCCTACTGCTGCTCTTCGGTGGTGGATTGTCCCTGTCCGCACAAGTAACAGCCACGGGACTGAGCGAATGGATCGGTAACAGTGTGTCGGGCTTGGCGGACGTACCGCCCATCATCTTGATTCTGATCATCGTCATTATCCTGCTGGCGATCACGGAGATGACCAGCAACACGGCAACCGCCGCGGCCTTCATGCCGATCATGGCCTCCGTGGGCGTCGGAGTGGGTATTGACCCGCTGGTTATGGCCATCACGGTCACCCTCGCAGTTTCCGGCGCTTACATGCTTCCAGTTGGTACGCCATCCAACGCTGTGGCTTTCGCCGCCGGCGGTGTTTCGATCAAGAGCATGGTTCGGGGCGGCATCTGGCTGAATATCGTCAGCATCGTCATGATTCCGGTCGTCCTGATGACTCTCGTGCCATTCGTGTTCGGCGTGGGCCTTTAACAACTCCCGCTGAATGAAGCCGACGGCGGCGCTTCCCGCATAAGGGAGGCGCCGCCGTCGGTGTTTGCGTCAAAGCTCGGGAACGCACTCGCCTTGGCCGAGGAGGGCAAGGCCGGCACGGTCCCCGTCGGCGAGTTGTGTTCGGGAGTTGCCGCCCGCGTACATCAGCTGGCCCGGATCATCCACATGGTCCAGCCCGAGGACATGGCCCAGTTCATGCACGACAACAGACCGCGCACCTTCCCAGCCGCCGGGGTACTGCAGCACCTCGCGCATCTGCGGGCCGTCCAGCTCCACCTGCCCGGTGACATAAACCATCGTTTCGCCCTCGAGGCCGACCGGGGAGCTGCCGCCCAGGCCGATGGTGTCGCCGTCCAGATCCGGATTGTCCGCGGGCGTTGACCAGGCTATGAGTACCGGCGCCCAGCGCTCACCGTAGCGGTCCGGTTGGTACTTCGGCCGGCGGGCCTGAGGCGCTTCGGTGGTTTCGCCGTCGTTAATGAACTGCAGTCCGGAAGCCTTGGAGACAATGCCGACGGCCTCCTCGATCATTTCCGCTCCGCCTGCCGGCGCGCCCTCCGCGCGGACAACATAGTGGATCGGCCGGCAGGGGTCGAAGGCGACGAAGGGCTGGTCCAGCCCATCGAATTCGAGGAACCGGTACTGGTCCGAGCCGGTGGCGGCCGGCGGCGTGCCCAGCGGCGCATCCGCAGCTTCAACGCCCGACGGCGGCATCTCGGCTGCCGCTAAAAACCCCGGTAGGGCGTTGAGCACCCGGCTCCCCATGGTCGGGGCAAGCAGCAGGGCGCCGACGACAGTGATGGACACTGCGGTGGTCAGCCAGAGAGGGTACCGGCGGTTCCGGTGGAGGCCACCCTGGTTCCTGCGGCGTCGGGCGCGGCGTTGATTGCGCCGGGAAACCGGGGAAGCAGCGGGAACCGGGGGAGTCCCCCAGCCCGCCGGTGCCTGACCGAGGGCCTCGTCCAGCGCCCATTGCGGGATGCGACCGGACGCGGAACGGCGCAGGGTCTCCGGTGTACCGGTGATCCTGCGGCTGACGTTTTCGGCGGGCGGAGGGTACGGTCCATCCCCACAGCTTTGCGGCATTTGTTTCCCCCAACTGCCTGATTCACCCCAGCCTAGCCCGGGGCCAGGACATTTCCGCGGCCGGCAGCTACCGGCCCAGCAGCAACCAAAGGGCCCCTACACACGCGGCGACGGCGAATGCTGCCGTAATTGTCCGGACCTGCCGCAGCCGGGGGCCCGTCCGCAGGTCCCGTCGCATCGGCAGCGGGGCGCCGGAGGGTACCTTGACCAGCGGGACGGCGGCCATCATTGCCGTGGGCGGAACGGGATCGGCGGTACCGAGGCGGATGTCGCGGCGGCGCGGATAAGCCAAGGTGTTTGTCGCGTAGCTCATGAACCTGTCTTTCAGCCGGCGACCGGCATAGGTTGCAGTGGTCAGGTGAAAAGTTACTTGGGTCACCTTGGAAATACCTTGCAGCCCCTGACAAGCCACAACACTTCCGGGCGCCAGTGAGGCGCGCGAGCGTGACCAAACCGTAACCCAAGCACGTGGTGAATCGGTTACTCTTATTCGGCGCCGCGTGTCTCGGATTGGGGCGGTGCACCAAGTCTCGCTACCTGGAGTTACCTGTGAACATAGTTCATTCGCGCCGGCCTTCCTGCGGCCCCTTATATAAACGATTGACCTCGCGGAAGGCCTGGCAGCGCGCTGTCTCCGGCGCCACCGCCCTGACCATTAGCGTTGCCGGAGTGCTCATCATGCAGCCGGCAGCCGCGGCCGAATCCCTCCCCGCTCCGGCCGTCACGGTGACGGAACCAACCGAAACCCAGGCGCCGCCGTCGTCGGTTGACACCGGCTTGGCCGAACCACAAACGCTGCCGGACGTGCTCGAGTCCGCGGAACCGGTGGAAGACGCCGCACCGGCGGAAAAACCCGCCGCCGATCCCGCCGATGAGCCGTCAGGTGCGCCGGCCATTGAAGCGCCGGAGGTCCTCGAGCCGGGCCAAACCGTCACCGAACCCGCCGAAGATACGGGCACGTCGGCGTCGGATACCCCCGTCGAGGTGGACGTGGACAAGCTGACCCAGGCGCAGAAGTTGGCCCTGCTGGAAGAGCTGCAGGGCGAACACGGCGCCGAGATGGGCAAGGGCCTGGAGATGCGTCAGGAGCGCGAAGCCGAACTCAAGCAGGAAGACGCGCAGGAGGAACTCGCCGAAACGCTCGACGTCCTCGAGATCGAGCGGACGGCGGCCGTCACCATCGCCGCGGCCACCAACCGCAGCCACTGGCGGCCAAAGGGAGTCCAGGGCATGGACGTCTCCGGCTGGCAGCCGAGCGTGAACTGGCAGACCGAGTGGAACCTCGGCGCCCGCTTCGCCTATGTGAAGGCCACCGAGGCGACCAGCTACAAGAACCCCAGTTTCGGCAGCCAGTACGCCGGCTCCTACAACGTGGGCATGATCCGCGGTGCGTACCACTTCGCGATTCCAAACGTCACCAGCGGCAAGGTCCAGGCGGATTACTTCGTCAACAACGGCGGCGGCTGGTCCGCCGACGGCAGGACGCTGCCGCCACTGCTGGACATCGAGTTCAACCCGTACCCCGAGCTGGGCAACACCTGCTACAACATGAGCCCCTCGCAGCTGGTCAACTGGGTACGCGACTTCTCCAACCAGATCAAGGCCCGGACCGGCCGCGTGCCGGCCATCTACACCAACGGCAGCTGGTGGAACCAGTGCCTGGGCTACAGCAGCGCCTTCAAGGACCACCCGCTGCACGTCGCGCACTTTTCTACCGGCAACGTCACCTACCCGTGGCTGCCCGCCGGCTGGACCCGCTACGACATCTGGCAGTACAGCGAATCCGGTCCCTTCCTCGGCGACTCCAACGTTTGGCGCGGCACGCAGGCGGAGCTCGTCGCTTTCGCCAAGTACCCCAACGGCGTGAGCGCGCCGGCGCCCGCCGTGGCGCCGGCGCCGGCCGGTGACTACACGGTCACCAGCGCGGTCCCCGGCGACCTGAACCGGGACGGCAAGACCGACATGGTCTCGCGCCGCACCGACGGCAGCCTCTGGTACTACCCTGGTAACGGGGCAGGCGGCTACGGCACGGCCGTGAAGATCGGCGGCGGCTGGCACATCTACAACAAGCTGATCGGCGCAGGAAATTACGACGGCGATGCTTACCCTGACCTGCTGGCCCGCCACCGGGACGGCTCGCTCTGGCTCTACAAGGGCACCGGCGCCGTCGGCGCCAAGGCCTTCATGCCCAGAGTCCAGGTCGGCTCGAGCGGCTGGAACCAGTTCACCGAGGTCATCGCCGCCGGCGATCTGAACGGGGACCGCCGGGCGGACGTGCTGGCCACGCGCCCGGACGGGACCGTGTGGTTCTACCCGGGCCTGGGCACCGGGAAGACCGGCTCCCGGGTCCAAGTGGCCTCGGGCTGGCAGTACACCAAGCTTGCTGCGCCGGGCGACTATTCCGGCGACGGCAAGGCCGACGTCCTCGCGGTCAAGTCCGACGGCACGCTATGGCTGTACCGGGGGACCGGCCGGAAAGCGGCTCTGAATGCCTCGTTCGGCGTGCCGCAGAAGGTCGGCTCCAGCGGCTGGCAGAAGTTCAGCCAGGTCCTCGGCGCGGGCGACAACAACGGCGACAGGAAGCCGGACCTGCTGGGCATCTACCCCGACAAGTCGCTGCGTTTCTACGCCGGCACCCAGATGCAGGACACGTCCGGCATGCTGCCGCGCGTGGCCGCCGGAACGGGCTGGAACGCCTACAACCTGGTGGCAACGCCGGGCGATTTCAACGGCGACGGCAGGGCCGACCTGGTGGCCAGCAAGTCCAACGGCACCTTGTGGTTCGCCGCCGGCAACGGCAGGGGCGGGCACGCCGCAGCGGTACGCATCGGCACCGGCTGGCAGATCTACACCGCACTGGTCGGCGTGGGCGACTTCAACCGGGACGGCGCCAACGACCTGCTGGCCCGCGAGTCAGACGGCTCGCTGTGGCTCTACAAGGGCACAGGCCGGGTCAACTCCATCAGCGAAGGCTACATGCCCCGGATTCGCATCGGCGCCAGCGGCTGGAACCAGTTCAACTCGCTGCTGGGCGCCGGCGACGTGAACCGGGACGGCAAGAAGGACCTGATCGGCGTGCGCCCGGACGGAACGGCGTGGCTCTATCCGGGAACCGGGACGGGCAAGGTTTCCGCGCGCAGCCGGATCGCCACCGGCTGGAACAAATACGACCACCTCACCGCCGTCGGCGATTACGACGACGGCGGGACCGGCGACCTGACGGCCCGCAAGCCTGACGGCACACTGTGGCTGCTGGCCGGACGCACAGCGGCCTCCTCGGGCGGTTGGTTCGCGGCGGAACGCAAGATCGGCAACAGCGGCTGGTCCCAGTACAACCGTATCCTCGGGCCCGGAGACGCCGGCACGGACAACAAGCCGGATCTGCTGGCCACCCGGCCGACGGGCGCCCTGTACTACTACGCCGGCACGCGCTTCACGAACAACGGCGTGAAGCCAGGGGTGCTCAAGGGCACGCTGTAAGAGTCCCTCGCAGGATTCGGCAGCAGCCAGCGGCAACACCAGGCGGCGGTTCCGGGCATTGGGCCCGGGGCCGCCGCTTTGTGCTGCCGGAATCCTTGACCGCACCGCCCGGCAGGCGGATGCTGAACTTCACTAGTGCCCCGTCCGGGGTGCGGAAGTTCAATGGAGGAGCTTTGCTGTGCAGACCCTGGACCGGGACGAGCTCACCACCTATATCGACGCTGCGCCCGAGGCCGTGTACGCCATCGTCGCGGACGTCACCAGGACACCTGAATACAGCCCGGAGGTGGCCGAATGCGTCTGGCTTGACGGCGCTTCAGGGGCCGAGGTCGGTGCGAGGTTCAAGGCCCGCAACACCGTCGGCCGGGCCAGTTGGCACAATAAGCCGGTGATCACCACGGCGGAGCCGGGCCGGGAGTTCGCGTTCGCCCGGACCGAACCGTTCGCCGGGACCCTGGTCTGGCGCTACCGGTTCGAGCCGGAAGGATCAGGAACCCGGGTGACCGAATTCTACGAAGTGGTGCGTCCGATCACGCGGATCGGCTGGTGGATCATCGAGTCCGGCAGCAAGGAAAACAAGAACCGGCGGGCGGTCATGCACGCAGGCATGGCCCAAAGCCTCCAGCGGCTCAAGGCACTGGTCGAAGGCCAGCCGCGCTGACCGGACGATGAATACGCAGGGCGGGGACCGGGAACCGAACCACCTGATTTCAGACCTGCGCTGGTACCGCCGGATAGAGGCAACTGCCCTGCTCTGGCTGCAGCGGTCGTTCTTTTTCCTCACCACTGCGCTGGCAGGATGGGCTGTTTACGAACTGCTGCTTGAGGAAATTGACGACGGCGGGCGCCGGTTTTGGCTGTTCCTGCCCATCTGGGTGCTGGCGGCTTACGTGCTGTTGCCACGACTGAACCGGTTACTGACGAGGATCTACGTGCCCAGCTATTTCATCGGCCGGACACGCACCGCGGACGGCTTGCTCGGTGATCCGGTGAACCTAGCGGTCATCGGCACTGCCACGCAGCTACGGACCGCCATGCTGTCCGCCGGGTGGCCGGAAGCGGATCCGCTGACCTGGCGAACGGGCTGGCATATTGTCCGGGCCTCCCTGTTGCGGCGCAGCTATCCCGCTGCACCCGTCAGCCCGTTGTTTGTTTTCGGGCACAAGCAAACGCTGGTGTTTGAACGGGAGGTAGCAGGCAGCCCGGCGGAACGCCACCATGTCCGGTTCTGGAACTGTCCGCCGGGATGGCGGCTGCCCGGCGGCTTCAAGGTTGATCTGGTGGGCGCAGCCACATTCGACCGCCGGGTGGGGCTGTCCCTGTTCACCTTCCAGATCACCCATAAGATCGCAGAGAACACGGACAACGAGCGGGATCTGATTACGTCCGCGCTGCAATCAGCCGGTGCCGCCGTCCACACAGTCAGGCACTTCTCCACCGGGTACCACAGCAGGAACGGCGGAGGAGATGCCATCGAAACGGACGGCGACCTGCCCATCATCACCTTGACTGGCTAAGGTTTCCTGGACCTCGTCGGCGACGACAACCAGCTCCTGCTCGAATTCGACCACAGTGCCGACGGCGCTGAGCGGCCAGACGAATCTGTCGAAAGAACGGTGCAGGCGCACAGCCGCCTCCCAGCATGTATGGAGCGCGCCCGAAGTTTGACCGCCTAGGGTGATGACCGGCCACTGCCGGACGATTACCCGCGTGGAAGGTGAGCTTCCGCTGCCAAGGCGAGCGGCCGACGTCGTTGTTGGAAGGACCCTATCGTTTTGCGTTCAGCGTTCAGGACACTGGCTGCCGTGTTGCTGTTTGGACTGGCCCTCGCGGGATGTTCTTCCATTCCGGAAATGGGGCCGGTGGATAAGGTCGAACCGCCGACCGAAGGGGCTCCGGTCGGGGAGTACACGTTCAATCCGCCGGGACCCGAACCTGGTGCCGGACCGGAGCAGGTCATCGAAGGCTTCCTGCTGGCGGGTACCGCGACCCAGGATGATTACGGTACGGCCCGGCAATTCCTCGCCCCGAAGCTCGCGGGCGCATGGTGGCCCACCGAGCGGACGCTGGTCTACGACGGCGGGGTGAAGATCACCAAGGCGGCCGGGGAGAACGCTTATGTCCTGAACTTCGAGGTTGCCTCCGTCATCGACGCAAGCGGCATCAGGGTAATCGCGGATCCCGGCACCACGCGTTCCGTGCCCGTGCAGCTCGAACAGGTGGACGGCCAGTGGCGCATTTCCGGTATTCCGCACGGGACGATGGTCTCCGCCTCGGACTTCCCCTCGCTGTTCGAGGGGTATACCGCGTATTTCTTCGACCCCACCTACAGCTATGCGGTACCCGACATCCGGTGGCTAGCCAGCCGCCAGGGAGTCGCGGCGAGCCTGGCAACGTTGATGCTCGAAGGTCCCGCGCCGTACTTAGCCGAGGCCGTGGTGAGCGCCTTCCCCGAAGGCACCCGGCTCGCGCAACAAGCGGTGCCGGTCGAATCGGGTGTGGCCGGCGTGGACCTGACGTCTGATGCCCTTGACGGCACGACCTTCCTGGACCGGCAGCGGATGCAGCAGCAACTGGAACTGACCCTTGGTCCGCTGAACACGGTGAGCAGCATCAGGATGTCGGTGGGCCAGCGTGATGTTGAAATCGGCGACCGGGCCGCGTCCGGATTCGAACCGGCGGTGAAGGATCCGGCGGTCGGCAGCAGGCAGATTGCCGTGCGCGACGGCGAGCTGGTCTTCTATGAAGGATCGGCTGTCGTGCCGGAGACGCAGCTGCCGGAGGTTGCGCAGCTGCATCCGCGCGAACCGGCGCTGGCTCCCTACGGGGACGAAGCAGCCTTCCTCGGCGACGGTGGACTGTTCACAATCGGTGCGGACGGAACAGTAAAGAACGTGGTTGCCAGCACGGAACTGACCGGTCCGAGCATCGGGCCGTTCGGCTGGGTCTGGACCGCCTCCGGTCACGGCGGCACGGTGTCGGCGGTTCCGCTGGACCGGAGCGGCGGGCCTGCGGTGCCTGTTGCTGCGGAGTGGCTGGCAGGTGCGGAAGTGACGGACTTGAGGATTTCGCGCGACGGAACCCGTGCCCTGCTGATCACGCAGGAGGGCGGGGACAGCAAGGTACTGGTGGCGGGCATCGTCCGGGACGGGGACGGAGCCCCGCTCCGGCTGGGCGAGGCTAACGAACTGCGTTCCCCCGTCGCCGCCGACAGCGCAGCCTGGGCAGACGAGACTACCGTAGCGGTCCTGGACTCCGGCGGAAGCGAGACAGCCATGCTCCGGCTCGACGGCAGCTCCGAGGAACTGGGGGAGCTGGACGGCATGGCAGAAATCAGTGCAGGGAACGGGCCGGACGACATCTTCCTCCAGACCTCCGATGCGGTCTACTCGCGCGTGGGACACAGCTGGGCGGCGCAGCCACCCCCGGTGGTCCTGGATCCGGCCTTCCCCGGCTAAGCGGGAGCGGCCAGCGTCAGGGCCAGGGGCAGCTGCCCACGCTCAAGGGCGCCGGAATCACGGCCTTTCGCGGTCCAGGTTCTTCGGACCTCTGATCAGGCCGAGACCGATCAGCAGCGCGCCGAGCACCAGATGGAACCAGTTGTCCCCTTCGCCCGCGGGCACCCACAAGGTAGACCCGTACCTGACATTGATGAGTCCGTAGGCCGCGCAAGCGACATTGAACAACCCCAGCCCGATCAGGGTGGCTTTAGCAGCACCGGCGCTGCGCTGGGCAGAAGCAAAAATGCCGGCAGCGAACAGCAGCAGCAGAACATTGTGCGTAATGGTGACCGGCACCAGCCCGAAGAGGAGGGCATCGGTGCCGATACCTGTTACCTCCAGCTGGCCGTACTCGGTGGTAATGCCCGGGATGAAGCCAAGGATTCCCAAGAGGCCCAGGACTATCGCGACGATCCGCGCGGTTTTCTGCACCGGCGTTGCGTGGGCCCGCCGCTCGTCCGGACGCGGTTTGTTGATGTTGACCATTTCCTTCTCCCCTCGGATGGCGACCGGCAAGGCCGTGCTTCTGTCTGTTGACCAGCCCCACTATCCGTTGTTTACCCGGCCGGTTCCGACTTCACCTGTCATGGTGCCTCCTCGTCGGCACGTCAGTATCGGGCGGGTTCGGCAGCATGTTGTGGCGGATTCCTCCATCCCGGGCCGGCCGTCTTTTAATGCCCTGTTTTTTCACGTTACGGACGGCGCAGAGCGGCTGCAACGCATGTTATCCACCTGTGACTCCATCCGCCGCGCAGGCTTCCGATGCATCGTTTCCCGGGCGGAATCGTGATCGTCCGCTGATTTTCGGCACGACAATGCGCTGGAGCGGTCGGAGAACCGCTCCAGCGCAAGGGCAAGGCTATGAGCGTTGCGGTGCCGGAAGCCCGTGATCGGGCGGGCTCGCTACTACTTGTGTGAGTAGGTCAGACAGTCCGCGTTGTCCGCGCCGGGGCCGACGTGGACTTCGGATGCGTTGCAGAGCAGATGGTCGTTGTGGACGCACTCCGCCCGCTGGCAGGCACCCACTTGGGCGAGGACCTTGGGCAAGCCGCCATGCTTTCCGATGTCTACAAAGGTTGCACACTCGGCGTGGTCCTCGCCCCCGCCAACGGTAATGGCAACCGCGGTACAGCCTTCATGATCATTGAACCCGCAGCGGGTCACGCTGCAGTCGGCAACACTGGTGGTAACAGTCACGACAGAACCTCCATGTCAGGTCGTCCGGGACGGACGACACCTCTTTCCACGGTAAGCCCGGATGGAGCTGAATAATTAGTGCTGATTTAATGCCCTATTTCCCGCTGCCCGAACAAACTGGAGGAATTAGGGCCCGATTACTGGCGGTTTCGTAATGCGGCACATGATTTTGCCTCAGCTATGGACGCTTCTTCCTCCGAGGTCCATACTGTGATTCCAAAGGGGTTTATAACGATATGGTGAAGCGCTTGGGGCAGGTGGCCGCATATCGATTTTGGGGATATTGGGATCGAACCTGCTTCGGAGGAAATCATGGGGAGTCTGCATCCAGCAGCACGCCGTTTGCTAGCCATTGTGGCTGCATCAGCAACCGCTACGGCCGGAATGGCTTTTCTCGGATCGCCGGCACTGGCCGAGACCGAAGACGACTACATCGTCGTGCTAAAGGACTCCGCTGCCGATGTAGAGGACATCGCGGCGGACCATCAGGAGGAATTCGACGTCGACGAAACCTCGACGTACAGCGAGGCCATCTCCGGCTACGCCGCGAGCATGACCGCGACCAACGCCGAGCAACTGGGCAATGATCCGGCGGTGGCGTATGTCGCCCTGGACCGGCAATTCACCTTGGCAGCGCAGAAGACGCCGGTCAGCGTGACGCGCACCGGGGCCGATCAGTCCAGCGCCAAAGCCGGTGACGGAGCGGGTTCCGTCGACGTGAACATTGCCGTCATCGACACCGGCGTGGATGCTACGCATCCGGACCTCAACGTCCGCGGCGGCGTCGACTGCAGCAGCGGCTCCGCGGTAAACGTACCGGCGCCCGTGGACGTGATGGGCCACGGAACGTCGGTGGCCGGTGTGGCGGCGGCCCGCGACAATGATCTTGGCGTGGTGGGCATGGCTCCCGGCGCACCGATCTGGTCCGTGCGGGTGCTGAGCGACGCCGGGACAATCTCGGAGTCCAGCCTGATCTGTGCGTATGACTGGGTGACCGGGACGCGGACCGATAACAATGCGGACAACGACATCGCGGTCGCCAACGTGAGCATCGCCGGACCCGGGACCGACGACGGCGCCTGCGGCAGCCAGAGCGGGGACCCCATGCATGCGGCGATCTGCCGTTCGGTGGAAGCCGGCGTGACTTACGTGGTGGCGGCCGGCAATGGCGCGACCGATGTGGCCGGCGTGGTTCCTGCCGCCTACGACGAGGTGCTGACCGCGACGGCGATCGGCGACTTCGACGGAAGGCCCGGCGGAGAGGCATCGCCGGTGTGCCTGGGCCAGGACGTGAGTGCCTACGCCAACGACGACAGGCCCGCGAGCTTCTCCAACTTCGCCACACAGGGCGACGACCAGGAGCACACCGTCGCGGGACCGGGCGTCTGCGTTGAAACGACAGCCCGCGGCGGTGGAACAGCCTCCCCTCACGGCACCAGCTTCGCCTCGCCTGCAGTGGCCGGAACCGTGGCGCTTTGCCTGAACCAGGGCACCTGCACCGGATCCGTGGCGGATGTGGTGGACAGCTTTGTGGAGGCGACCGAGCAGTACAACAACGACAACTCGGACCACGGCTACGAGGGGGATCCCCAGCGGCCGGGCTCGATCTACTACGGCCACCTCATCCGCGGTTCGCTGTTCTAACCTAGTCCGGCTTTGACGGAGGGCGCCGGCGCCGGGCAGGAGGGAGTGCCGGAGCGCCACGAGGGATTGCGGGAACGGCATCGGAGGCTCTTCGGCTCCGGTGCCTCGCTCGAGCGGCTCGTCTTTTTCAGCGACGCCGTCTTTGCCATTGCCATGACGCTGTTGGTCCTGGAGATCATCATTCCCGAAGGGCTGGACCAGGAGCATCTGGGCGCTGCCCTGCTGGCGGCGATGCTGGAGTTCTTTGCCTATGCCGTGAGCTTCGCCGTGATCAGCACTGCGTGGATGAACCACCACCGGAAATTCATTGTCATCCGGCGCTACGACGCCCGTCTGCAGTGGCTGAACCTGCTGCTGCTGTTCTTCATTGCGGTCCTGCCGATGCCTACCAGTTTCCTGAGCAACTATGGCGGGGAAATTTCGCCGTGGCCCGCAGTGCTCTACGCGAGCGTGACGGCGGCTGTCTTCGTGATGCTGAACCTGATCTGGATGCATGCGTGGCGGGCACAGTTGATGACCAAGGACGTGGACCGGGCCATGTACCGGTACGTGTTCTGGTCCATCCTGCCGGTGCCGCTGGTTTTCGTGCTGAGCATCCCGGTGGCGTTCTTCCACACGGATGCCGCCATGTATATGTGGCTGCTCATCATCCCCGCCGTGGTGATCACCCGGAGAATTGGCCGGAAAGGGGCTGAGTCCCCATAACCCGCCCCTTGCAAACGCAACCCGCCCCTTGAAAACGCGAGATCGTCCCTGCCGGTACAGACACCTCGTGGGAGGGACGATCTGGTGCGGCAGGGACGATGTCGCGAAAAAACCACGGCGGAGAGGGCAGAAGCTAGCCCGCCAGCGGGCTGAAGCTAGCCGCCAGCGACTGAAGCTAGCCCGCCATCAGCCGGAAACCGATCACCAGCGTGGCAATCCCGAGGATCATCGACGTGGTGATCAGCATAAACCGCGTGTTGAGGTAACTGGTCATATTGCCCTTGTCGTCCTTGGACCGCGGGTCCTTCCAGACTTGGAGCAGGAACGGCACCCAGGCGATGACGCTCCAGAAGCCGGCGAAGACCAGGATCCAGGCCAGGGCAGCAGGTACGTTCACAGTCGGTAAGCCCCTATGCCCGGCCGGCGATCCAGGCTTCGGCCTGCTCCGCCTGGATCCTCAGCGCCTTGCCCAGCATGGGCTCGGCCGCCGAAGCGATCTTGCCGCCGAGGAACGGGATGCCGGAGGAAACTTCGCCTTCTAGATCCACGCGGGTGGAACCGCCCTCGGAAACCAGCTTCTGCACGGCCGCCACGTCAACCGGCGCACCGGCGATCTTGACGCCGACGTTGACGGTACGGGAGCCATCGGCCTCCGGGGCCTGCCACTGCTCGGTCTGCGTCACGTTCAGGAACTCGCCCAGCATCTTGCGTGCAATGTCCGGGAGCCGGGTGGTGGGAATGTTCCGGACCACAGTCAGGGTGAAGGGACCATCGACGTCGCCCTCCTGCTCCACGGAGACCAGGCTGCCGCCGACCATCTCGCTGATGTGGCGGAGGAAGTCCGCGCTGACAAAGGTCTCGGTGACCTGGGCAACGGGGTGGGACAGGTTGGTGGAGGCGCTCAAGGCCATAGGTGGACTCCAAAGATCGGTCGGTTGGGATCAGAGTCCATCCTACTGTCTTGTACGGATGCGGCGCCCCCGCGTCAGCTCGACGGATCCGCCTCCACCGCGGCCTCCGCCAGATAGTCCGCGACCGCCGTCTCGTTGATCCGGAACGAGTGGCCGATGTGCACGGCTGGCATCTCGCCGGAATGCACCAGGCGGTACACGGTCATCTTGCTGACATTGAGCCGGGCTGCGACGTCCGAAACTGTCAGGAAGTTGCCGATGTCCAGATTCTGTTCACGTGACATTTTTCCTCCCCAGGAAAGGTAAAGCCACTGTAGGCCTCGGCCGTGGCGTGGGTGGCGGAAACACGCTGGTGTTGTCGTTTCGATACCGCGGGTGGCCCGCCGTTACCTGATCGCGTCACAGGGCGCCGGGCTTCCCCGGAGTGAAGAGCCAGGTGTCGAACAGCTCCGTCAGATCCTGCCCCGAGTATTGCTCGGCAAACTGGATGAACTGCTTCGTCGAGACGACCTTGCCGGCTTTCCCCGTGCTCCAGCTCTTGAGCAGGCCGAAGAACGTGTCATCGCCGAGCTCCTCGCGCAGTGCGTGCAGCACCATCGCGCCGCGGGCCTGCACGGAGGCGTCGAAGACCCGCTCCGCTCCCGGATCCGAAATGCGCAGGTCCCAGAAGGGATCGTCGGCCGTAATGCCGCCGTAGAATTCGAACGCATCCTGGGCCTTGCCGAGGTCCTGCTCCTCGTTCCACAGCCACTGCGCGTAGGTGGCGAAACCGTCCGCCAGCCAGGCATCCCGCCACGAGGCGAGCGACAGGCTGCCGCCGAACCACTGGTGCGCCAGCTCGTGCACCATCATCGAGTCGGCGCTGGCCGGATCATAGAACCAGTCTTCGGAGTAGGTCGGCCGGCTCTGGCTCTCCAAGGCGAAACCGAGACCGTCAATTCCACTAACGACGCCGCCAGCCGCCTCTGCGGGATAGTCACCGAAATTGTCGGCCAGGAAACCGATGATTTCGGGCTGGCGCGCCAGTCCCTTTTCCACCCTGGCGCCGATGGAGACCGGGGTGGAAACGCCGGCTTCCCAGTCATCTTCGTTACCGGGGCTGCCCTCCGGCGCACCGGGAATGGTCCAGCCCTCCAGGCGGTCGCGGTTGCGGTCGTTCTCAAACGACGTGGTGCCCTCGCCGGTGGAGACAATGATGTCCTCGATCAGCACGCCGTCGCGCTGGCCGTTGATGTCGCTGGCGTAGGTGATGGAGAGCTCCACGTCCGTGCCCCTGTAGGCGGACAGGTCGAACTCCCATTTCTCCCAGCCATCGCTGGTGCCGCTGGCAGCCCACCACTTGCCCGAGGTGCCTTCGGCCGTGCAGCCGCCCTCGCCGTCGTCGGTTTGGTAATGCTTGAGGAACGGGTGCACCTCGTGCCAGGCGGGGCAGGCCAGGCCGGTGTCGTCGGTGGCATGGCCGGTGGTGTCCTTGAGCGTGGTCCAGTCCTCGGCGCCGGCGGTGCGGGCCTCCACGAACGCGAAGTCCCAGCCCGGTTCCGTGTCGCGTTCGAGCCAGAAGGACAGCTCGGCGCCGTCGTTGGGAATGCTGATGGTGCGGCTGAGCCGTTTGTAGGAGGAGTCCGAGGTGTGGGACCAGGCCAGGCCGTTGCCGTTGCGCGGGGTGATGACGGATTTCAGTTCCGGATCCAGCGCGTCCCAGTAATCGACGCCGTCCTTGGCGTAGGAATCGATCTCGAACTCGCCTACACTCATCGAGGCCAGGTACGCCGGCAGTTGTTCCTTGGCTTCCCACGTCCACGTGGTCCGGCCGCTCTTGGACTTCTTGCCCTTCAGCGCGCCGTTGGCGAGGGCTTCCCAGCCGTCCGGCACGGAGATGTTGTAGGTGTAGGTGGCCTTGTCCCGCGGGTGGTTGTTGGACGGGAACCAGGTGGGCGCGGTCAGCGGGTGGCCGGTGACCGTGGCGCCGGTTGCGGTGTGGATGAAGCCGGCCAAGCCGGGCACCTTGATGGTCTTGGGCACGCCCGAGTACTTGACGACCACGGTGAACTTGTCGCCCTCGCGGATGTTTAGCGGTGACCGGACTTTCAACTCGCCGTCCTCCGGAACGGACCAGTAGGCAGAGAGACCGTTGACCTCGACGGAATCCACCGAGAGTCCACGCAGGTCCAGGTTGAAGGAGGAAAGATCCTGGGCGGCACGGGCGCTGATGGTGGCAACGCCGTCGAGCTTGTCCGTGGGCGGATGGTAGGACAGATCCAATTGGTAGTGCTTGACGTCGTAGCCGCCGTTACCGGCCTGCGGGAAGTACTTATCGCCCACGCTTGCCGCGCCGGGCTGGGATTCGAACAACCGTGGATCAGGGGCCGCAAGGGCGGCGGTTCCGGGCAGGACAGCCAGGCCCGCGGCCAACGATGCCGCAACGGCCACCGCGATACCGGTCCTGCGCCATACTGCCGGGCCGGTTGGTTCCGTGCCTGACCAGGATCTGTTGCTCATGCTGCCCCCTGAAACAGCGCAGTCGGTGTCTCTACCTTGCGCTGCTCCTGCAAGTGGTGTCAATGAATACGATCGGTGCAGCTGTTACTGCACTCCGGTGCCATTCTTCGTCCCGGTGCTTGGGAAAAAGTTATGTTGCAACGTTTACGTTGCGGTGCCACTCGCACCCCTGTAACTCCACGTCGGAGATGGGTAATCTGGCTATAAGGAACACCGTTCAGAGGCGACATTGCCCGCGGCTCTACGGCAAGGTTGCTTCCGCGTCGAGGGAGATGCATCGCAATGAGTGCAGAATGGGTCTTAGTCGGAGGAGCCTGGCTGTTCGGCCTGGTGCTGCTGATGGTCGTGGTACTGCTGGCAGTCATGGTGGTGCGGGCCTTTGTGACCGCCACCCGCGGCGGGCAGGATCCGTTCCTGCTGACCCCGGCAACAACGCATCATGCACCGCCGCCCCGAAGCGTGGCACGGCAGATCCTGGACCAGAGGCTGGCCCACGGCCAGATCACGCTGGACGAGTACCAGGAGCGGCTGCGCGTCCTCGGCGAAACCAGCAACGTGTAGCAGGTCCGGTCAGTCCCGGTTCCCGGTGCCCTTGATCTGCAGCAGCCGGGCGGCATCCCGCTGGGCCGCTTCTTCCTCGGGGCTCAGCACTGAACCGGCAACGTGCTGCGGCGCGGCCATCAAGCGCCTCAGTTCTGCGGGGGAGTAGGGGACGGGCGTGCGCTGGTGAGCCATCGCGTGGCAGTTGGCGCAGAGCGGCACCAGATCGGTCAGCGGATCCAGCTGATAGTCCGCACCCTGTTCGGCGGCCGGAACGATGTGGTGGACCTGGATGTAGTCTTTGCCGAGCCCGCCGTAGGCCGCTTCGAAATTGAAACCGCAGGCCGCGCAGCTGGATCCGTGGTGGCGGATGCAGGCCGTTCTCGCCTGCGGGCTGACTTCGTATCGGTTGGCGGAAACCGTCAGCAGGGCCTCACCGGGAAGCGCACCCGGCACGGGCAGCGTCAACTCAAACTGCGACGGCCCGGCGTAATCGGCCCAGACGTCCCGCAGTGCGGGAAGTTCGGCGGGCGGGATAATCTCGCCCCAGCCACGGATCAGGTCCCACGGCACGCCGGGAACGCGGCTGGCCAGCTCGTCGTAGGGGACATGTTCACCCTGGCGCAGGAGGGCGTCGAAAACGACGTCGACGGCGGAGCCTGATTCCAATCCCACGGACCGGGGCGCGGAGACACTGTCCGGTCCCACCGCGCCGTGGCCGATCAGACCCCGGTGCTTCCCGCCCGTGAGCAGCAGCCAGACCTCGGTGCCCGGGGCAAGCTCCGATGCCGAGCCGACGATCCATCTGGTCCGGAACCCGCCGGATTCGGCGACAAGCTCCACCACCTCGGGGAAGGCCGGTTGCCACGCATCCCAATCGGCAGGATCCCAGCCGAGGACGATCGCGTTCATGGGTTCCTCCTCGGCCGTGGGGTCAGGGGCGGCCGATGCCCTTGTAGGTCCAGCCGGCGTCGCGCCAGGTGGCGGGGTCGAGGACGTTGCGGCCGTCGAGGATGTTCTTGTCGTCCACGAGATTTGCGACGGCGGCGGGGTCCAGTTCGCGGTATTCCTTCCATTCGGTCAGGAGTACCAGGGCGTGGGCCTTGGCCAGCGCGGTCTTGGTGTCCGGTTCGTAGGACAGTTCGGGGAAGCGGCCCTTGGCGTTGGGCAGCGCTTCGGGGTCGGTGACCGTGATGGTGGCGCCCTGCAGTTGGAGTTGCTGGGCGACGCTGAGTGCGGGGGAGTCGCGGACGTCGTCGGACTCGGGTTTGAATGCGGCGCCCAGAACGGTGATGCGTTTGCCGATCAGGGAGCCGCCTACGAGTTCGCGGGTCAGCTCGACCACGCGGGAGCGGCGGCGCATGTTGATCGCGTCCACTTCGCGCAGGAAGGTCAGGGCCTGGTCGGCGCCGAGTTCGCCGGCGCGGGCCATGAAGGCGCGGATGTCCTTGGGCAGGCAGCCGCCGCCGAAGCCGACGCCGGCGTTGAGGAACTTGCGGCCGATCCGGTCGTCCATGCCGATCGCGTCGGCGAGGGCGGTGACGTCGGCGCCGGCGGCTTCGCAGACCTCGGCCATGGCGTTGATGAAGGAGATCTTCGTGGCCAGGAAGGAGTTCGCGGCGGTCTTGACCAGTTCGGCGGTGGCGTAGTCGACCACGAGGCGCGGGGTGTCGTTGGACAGCGGGGTGGCGTAGACCTCGTCCAGGGCGGCGGTGGCGCGGGCACCCCGTTCGCCGGCGGGGACGCCGTAGACGAAGCGGTCCGGGGTGAGGGTGTCTTTCACGGCGTGGCCTTCGCGCAGGAACTCGGGGTTCCAGGCGAGGACGGCGCCGGGGGCCTTGGCGGCGACCATGTCGGCCAGGCGGGCGGCGGTGCCGACGGGGACGGTGGATTTGCCGACGGCGATGTCGCCGTCGTGCAGGTAGGGGATGAGTTCGTAGAACGCGGAGTCGACGTAGGTCAGGTCCGCGGCGTATTCGCCTTTGCGCTGCGGGGTGCCGACGCAGACGAAGTGGACCTGGGCGCCTTCGGCGTCGGCCATGGAGGTGCTGAACTTCAGCCGGCCGGTCTCCTGGACCTCGGTCAGCAGTTCCGGCAGGCCGGGCTCGAAGAAGGGTGCGCGGCCGGCCTGGAGCTCGGTGATCTTGCGCTGGTCCACATCGATGCCAACAACTTCATGACCGAGCTTGGCCATGGAAGCTGCGTGGACGGCGCCTAAGTAACCACAGCCAATGACGGAGATACGCATACAGATCCTTTGAACGAGACTTTCTTGGAAAACCCTATTGACAGTATCCCGCAAACATGAAGAGAAGATTAAAACGCCACTGAACTTGAGGGGACCTTGAGGTTCATACATTAGGGTGTGCACAAGCCTAAACGCTTGTGCCATCTGGGGACGGGCACGCGATGGGCGATTATTGGGGAGTTGGGGAACTCATATGTCTGTACTTTTTCGCGTCCGAAACGCCATCCATCAATCTGGACAGAACTACCGAACAACCAGCCGTGCAGAACAGCAGGTGCTGCCATGACCGGATTCATGAGCGCACGCGTTCAAGCCGCTGCGGACAATGGAACGGTCCTGGTCGGCGTGCTCTGTCTTGCCTTGGTGTTCCTGTTTTTCGCGCTGCAGCGCAAACCGCCGCGGTTGCTGAAGACTGATCCCGCGATGCTGCGGTCCACTTTTTTCACCGGCGTCATGGCAGCGGCCCTGTTCGCCGGGCTTACCAGCGGCGGGACTCCAGAGCTGATCGGGGCAGGCCTGGCGGCGGGCGCTGCCTACGGCCTGTTCTGCAGCTTTGTCCGGCAGCGGCCCGCGCGGTCGGGCAGCCTGCACCTTGTCCGGTCTTTCATCGAGTTCATCATCGCGGCGGCGGCGGTGTTCTACGCGACCACCGCCTACTTTGAGCTGGCGGCGCAGTCCTCCGCAGCCGGGTTGCCGCGCCCGTTCTGGACCGCGGCCTACATTGCGCTGCTGGCCGCTGCGTTCATCGCGGTGCTGCCCAATACGCTGCACAAGATGGGCAGCCACGGTTCCATCCTGGACGTGGGCATGTGCACGTATGCCGCCCTGGTGTTGCTGACCTTCTGCCTCGGGCCCACTGGCTTGGGGACGCTGGGGCTGCCCGGGGACCGCTGGATTTGGGCGATCGCCGGCGTTGCCGTGGTCCTGATTGCCAGCGTGCTGGCGCCCGGAGCGCTGACGGCGGCCGGCGGGTTGTTCCTGCTGCTCGGCGGGGTGCTGCTGGAGGCCTCGGTCGGGGCCGATTTCTCGCTGCCGTCGCTTGTCTCCGCGTCGGTTCTGGTCGCTTACGCGGTCTGCTTCTGGCTGTGCCTAAGCGTGACGCGGAAAGTACTTCCACCGGTCGTGGAGATGCGCTAAGTTTCAACGCAAGGGGGAACATCCATGAAAATGCATAGAGGTGCCCGGGCAAGTCTTGCCGCGGTGGCCGCCGCCGCCGTCGTTGTTCTTGCAGGTTGTTCCGCCTCTCCGCCGCCGTTGGTTCCCACGCACAGCGCCGACACCGGCGCTGCGCGAGGCCGTCAACGCCCGGGACATCATGGACCACCTCGAGGCGCTGCAGGACGTAGCCAATGCCAACGGCGGCCACCGGGCCGCCGGCAGTTCCGGCTACGAGGAATCCGCCCGATATGTCGAGGAGCAGCTGCGCGCGGCCGGTTACAACCCTGTGCGCCAGCATTTCACTTACGAGAACGACCACGACGACCACGACGACGGCGGCGGTGGCGGCGAGAAGGTCGAGACCTTCAACGTCCTCGCGGAAACCAGCGGCAGCGACGAGCACATCATTGTGGTGGGCGGGCATCTGGATTCGGTGCGCCGCGGGCCCGGCATCAACGACAACGCCAGCGGGGTGGGCGCCATCCTCGAAACGGCACTGCGGATGGCGGATTTCGGGATCGAGCCGACCAACAAGGTGCGATTCGCGTTCTGGGGCGGCGAGGAGGAGGGGCTGTACGGATCGCAGCATTACGTGGACGAACTCAGCGGCAGCGAGACCGGGCAGCATGCGGTCTACCTGAACCTGGACATGGTGGCCTCGCCCAACGGCGTACGACTTGTGCACGACGGCGACGGCTCAACTTTCGGCGACAACGCCCCCAATGGTTCGGATGAGATCGAGGACGTTTTCGTCGACTATTTTGCCGACCGCGGGCTGGAGGTGCTGCCCACTCCGTTCCTGGACGACGACTCCGACTACGCGGCCTTCCTCAAAGCCGGGATTCCCTCCGGGGGGCTCTTCACCGGCGACGCGGGCACCAAGAGCCGGTCCGAAGCCCAGGACTTCGGCGGCGAGGCGGGAGTGGATTACGACAGCTGCTACCACCAGTCCTGCGACACGATCGAGAACGTGGACACGGACCTGCTGGAGGAAATGGCTGACGCCCTGGCACACGCCACCATAGCCTTCGCCACGGCCACGCCTGTGGAGGATTGAGCGGGCTGAGCCTGGGCGGCACCCTCCTTAGCGGCCTCAATTCCCGAATCTGACAAGAGGTTTTGTCAACCCCTGATGGCAATTTTGCCTCCGCGAAGGGCTAACTGGTTGTGCGCTCTTCCGGCCCGAGAATCCCTCGACTAACGTCAGCCACACGACCGGTGTTGGGGGCCATGCCGGGCGACATTCAACCGAAATCAGGGGAATGACGAAAATGAATCATCGTCGCAATAAGCGTGCCGGGGCGATAACCGCCGTCGTCGCTTTGGCACTCAGCGCCGGACTGCCCGCCAACGCGGACAACGGAACGGACACGGAAAAGCTGCGTGAAGCCGTTACTGCTGAGAGCATCTTGAACCACCTTGAACAACTCCAGAAAGTGGCCACCAACAACGGCGGGAACCGTGCGGCCGGAACGGAGGGCTACGAGGCAACGGCGGAGTACATCGAGTCCCAACTGGAGGATGCCGGCTACGATCCGCAGCGCCAGTACTTCGACTACCAGCAGTTCATCGAACACACGCCCTCGGAGCTGGCCCAGGTCTCGCCGACGGAGAAGACCTACGTCAACGGAACCGACTTTACGACCATGGAGTACTCGGGTGCCGGCGAAATTGAGGCCGCGGTAACAGCGGTGGATGTTAACTTCACCGATCCGGCGGCCTCGACCAGCGGTTGCGAAGCCGCAGACTTCGAAGGCTTCACCGCCGGGAATATCGCACTGATCCAGCGGGGCACTTGCACCTTCGGGGTAAAGGCGCAGCTCGCTGCGGATGCAGGTGCTTCGGCAGCCATAATCTTCAACCAGGGCAATGGGGACGACCGGACAGGGCTTCTGAACGGAACCTTGGGAGAAGCCGTTACGATCCCGACGGTCGGTGCCACTTACGCTGTGGGCCAGGCTCTGGCCGCGGATCCGGTGACAACGGCACGCGTCAAGGTGGATGCCGAAGTCAAGCAGTCCACCACGTTCAATATCCTGGCGGATACCGCCGGTCGGGCGGACCGCACCGTGGTGGTCGGCGCCCATCTGGACAGCGTGGCCGAAGGCCCCGGCATCAACGACAACGGCTCCGGCAGCGCCGCCATCCTGGAGACAGCCATCCAGATGGCTGAGCTGGACGATGACGGGCCGCGCAACCGCGTGCGCTTTGCGTTCTGGGGAGCAGAGGAAAGCGGGCTGATCGGCTCCACCCACTACGTCTCACAGTTGAGCAAGGAGGAGATCAAGCAGCACGCCCTCAACCTGAACTTCGACATGGTTGGCTCGCCAAACTTCGTGCGTTTTGTATACGACGGCGACGGCGATGCTTTCGGCCAGGTCGGCCCGAACGGATCGGCCCACATTGAACATGTCTTTAACGACTACTTCGCCTCTCAGGGGCTGGCCTCAGCACCGACGGCCTTCAGCGGCCGCTCCGATTATGCTGCCTTCATCGCAAACGGCATTCCGGCAGGTGGCTTGTTCACTGGAGCCGAAGGAGTCAAAACAAAAGAAGAGGCTGCTGTCTTTGGCGGTACGGAGGGGGAAGCCTATGACCCCTGCTACCACCAGGCCTGCGACGATATCGAAAATGTGAGCATGGAGGCGCTCGATCAGATGTCCGACGCCGTCGCGCATGCCTCGCTCACCTTTGCCGAGACCACGTCCGCAGTCAACGGCACGGCCAAGGGCGGCTCCAACAGCGGTGTTGCTGACATGAAGTTCAAGGGCCACTCCGCACAGAAGTAGCCCAATACAAACCGGCGTTACAGCTACCGGTTAGCGCCGCCGTCGTTCATCTGTTCCGGATGTTCGGCGGCGGCGCCCTCTTTGGCCACACGGCGGTATTCCAGGAACGCATACAGGACCACGAGGCCCAGCGCCGAGCCATGGGTGTTGGCCAGCACATCCTGCATGGTCCCGAACCGGCCGGGCAGGAACGTGTCCTGGACCAGTTCGATCAGGAAGGAGACGGCGAAGGCAGCGGGCACGGCGATCCAGCGGTAGCCCGCGCGCAGGAGGGTCCCGCCGAGCAGGCCGATCGGCACGAACATCACAATGTTGGCGCTGGTCTCGACGAAGTTGTAATCGATCCAGTCCGGCGCACCGAAGGCATGCAGCTTCGCCAGCACCTGCAGGATCGTGCCGCTCGCATCGCGGTCCACCGGCGTTGGCCACAGGACTACCAAGGCCACCGTCAACAGGTAGCCGATCAGCAGGAAGCCGGGCAGATGCCCGCGCCGCCCACCGGCAGGTACGGTCAGCAGCCGGGCACCGTTTTTGGCATCGTGCGTTCGCCGGAACCAGGACTCTAGCCTGGCCCGGGGCCGCGACCGGCGCATCGCCTGCACTGCGGACTTCAATCGTGCCGCCAGCGGTGCCAGTTTCGTCCCGAACTCCTTACCCTGCATGCCCAACTTCGCTGCCCACGTCCCCAGTTTGGTCCCTAACGTGTGCCGCATCAAACCCTGTCCGCCGACGTCGCCTCCGTGGGACGGATCCGGTTCCGGCCGTCGGCCGGAAGCAGGACCCTGAAGGTGGTGCCCTTGCCAAGCTCGCTCGTGAAGTTGATTGCGCCGCCGTGCGCTTCCACGATTGCCTTGGTGATCACCAGGCCAAGGCCAACTCCGGGGATGGCCGCGCGGCGGACCGTGGGGGTGCGGAAGAATTTGGTGAAGACCCCGCCCAGGTCTTCTTCCGCGATGCCCATGCCGTGGTCCTCCACCTCGAAGCCGACACTGTCCGCTGCCTGCCATGCCCGGACGGTAACGCGGCCGCCAGCGGGGGAGTACTTGATGGCATTGGAGAGCAGATTGTCCATCACCTGGCACATTCGGTCATGGTCAATGAACGCCTCAAGATCGCCGGGGCTCTCATTGACCAGCACGACGCCGGATTCCTCCGCCCGAGGTGTTGCCGAAGCCAGGCAGGATGCGATGACGTCGGCCAGATCGGCGTTGCGTTGCTCGATCTTGGCCGGGCCGGAGGCGGTGGTGAGCAGGTCCGAGACCAGCTGGAGCAGCCGCTCGGCATTGCGCAGCGCCACGCGCAGGGATACGGCCATGGAGCCGTCCGGATCCTTCAGCTGGGTCTCCTCCAGTGCCAGATCGAGGTAGCCGATGATTGAGGTCAGCGGTGTGCGCAGCTCGTGCGACACGCTGGCCACGAAATCGTCTTTGGCAGCCAGGGCGTTCACCAGATCCGTGACATCGCTGAAGGCAACTACAGAACCGGCGAAGGCGCCGTCGTCGTCCCGCATGGATCTGGCGGAGATGGACATGGCCCGTTGCTGCTTGCCCTCGCCGATCCAGACCAATTCGTCGGAGAAGGTCTCCCCGCGCACGGCCCGCAGAACCGGCCGCTCATCCGGCGGGATCGGTGAGGTGCGGTCCGGTTTGTACACATGCAGCTGGCCTTCATTGGGATCAGTATTTCCTGAGGGAGCCGCCAGCATGTGGTTCTGCACTTGGCGCCGGTTCATCAGGATGTCGTGCCCGTCCTTGTCCACGGCAACCAGACCGACGCCGACCGTGTCCATCATCGTCTGCATGAGCCTGGAGCGGTCCCTGGTTTCTTCTAGGACAGACTGAAGTTCGCGGTCTTTGGCTTCAAGGACTGACTGTTTGTCCGTCTCGCTCAGGCTGAATATCGACGCCGTGACGCAGATGGCGAGCATGATGATGGGAATCAGGAAAGGATCGGCCAGCCCGGCTGCGGTAACCGGCTCACCGGAGGTCAGAACGGGAATCCAGACCAGCAGCAAGGGTACGAAGAAGCTGATGATTCTGGCGGCGACTGGCGCTATGCCGGACCATGCCAGCCAGAACACCGGGAAGACCGCCAGCATGCTCAGCCCGCTCAGGGACTCGGCCCCGCCTGTCCTCAGCGCCGCTACGACAACGAAATCCAGTAGCGGGATGACCCAGTAGGTGGGGTACGGCAGTCGGTCCCAGGGGACCAGAAAGCTGGCCGCTGTCAGAACCGCCAGCATGATGAGCCCCGCTTGGAAAGCAAGGTTGTCAAGGGTTGCCGGGAAGAAGATTGCCGCCACCAGCGCCACCAGGGTCACGGAAATCACCAGCGGCATTTGGCTCAGGAAGACCCGGTGCCGCAGATTCAGCTCATGAAACTGCTTCCGCACGCCGATCATGGCCAGCGCGTTTTTGACGACTGCGGACATGTTCCCCGGTTTCCTGTTCCTGCAGCAGATGAGACTGATACCCGGCACAGCTTGTTCTACCCGCCGGAAATTCAGTATAAAGGTGGGCCTGTCCCGTTCCGGCCATGGTAGCCCGGCTACGCCGGAAAAAGTGTCCGAGGTGAAAGGTATAATACGAACAGTTGTTGCATCGAGGCGCATCATGGATGTGCCGGCAAGAAGTTCGGGGGGATTTTGGAAGCATCACGGGTAGCAGTCATCGTCGAAGATGACCGCGACATACGGGACCTCATCGAAGCTGTTCTGGTTCAGTCGGGCTTCGAGGTCTATGCTGCGTCCAGCGGGGAAGAAGGCGTACAAGCCGTCGAAAAACACGATCCGTCCATCGTCACCCTGGATCTTGGCCTGCCGGACATGGACGGGTTCGAAGTAGCCCGCCGCATCCGTCTCTTCAGCGATAGCTACATCATCATGCTCACCGCCCGCGCCGAAGAGCTGGACACTTTGCTGGGGCTGGAATCCGGCGCAGATGACTACATCACCAAACCGTTCCGCCCGCGCGAACTGCGGGCCCGCGTCGCAGCCATGCTCCGGCGGCCGCGGATGGGCGACACGGGTGCGCTTTCTGTGGGGCAGGCCCCCGTGCCAGTCGCTCCGGCCAATGGATCAGGGCAGCCGGAAGGCAACGGCCAGGCTCACGTGGCTGAATCGGCGGCCAATGGAAACCAACCCGGCACATACTTGCACAACGGGCTTCTGCTGAACCACCATACGCGGACCACAGAGGTCAACGGCCAGGAGATTGAGCTGACCCGCACGGAGTTCGACCTGCTCCACGCGTTGATGGAAAGCGGGCGCGTGGTGCGTACGAAGACGGACCTTGTCCGTCGGCTCCGCTACGAGGACTATGACACTGGCTCGTTTATCAGCGACGCCGATATGCGCGCTATCGAAGTCCATATCGGTAATCTGCGCAGGAAGCTGGGCGATAATTCGCGCGAACCGCGCTGGTTGGAAACCGTTCGCGGAGTCGGTTACCGGCTAGCCCCCAAGACTCTCCGCTAACCGACCCCGCCGTGTTCGGGCGTCTGGCATCGCCCGCCCATCTGCCGGATTAGTATTAGTTGCCGCCGTTGCTCCGACAACCTGCCTGTGGTTCCAGGTAGTCCAGTTCTAACTGGGCCATGGTGGCGCGACCGCATGCCGTGATTTCTTCCAACAGGTCCAAAGTGCAGGAAGTCATAATGTCTTCGCCCAGACGAAGGAGCATTGCCTGCAGGTTCGCTGCCAACTGGGACAGTCTGCCAGCGCCGGCCATCGCGCTGGTAACCTTCACGCTCAGGACAACGTCCATGGCAGCCTTCGCATCGGAAGCCCGGATAGCCTGGCACAAACGGACTTGTCGCTCGTCCCAGATACCGATGAAGCTCCGGACGAATGCCCGGCAGGCCTCTTCATCCTCAAGCTCAGCCGCCAGCTGACGTAGCGTTTCCAGAGAGACTAGCGGCGCAACTTTCGGCATATTGCTACCGCCCTTCTGCCAGTCAATTGACCGCTCGCACTTGATCCCTGGACCTCAACTTCGCTACGACATTCATCGTGCCTTGCGATGCTCAGGATGCAGGGCAAAAAAGACTCAAGATCGGCTCAAGATTGCCTGACGTGCAAGTTCGTCAGCATCTTGAGCAAATTTTCCGGTCTACAATCCCGGCTGCCAGTACAAAGGGACGGTCGGATCCCAATCCTCAGGGGTGGCAGCGGCATCGACAGTAAAGCGCGCTGGGTTAGCTGCGGCCCTCGCCCTCAAACACGTCGGGGATGCCGTCCTGGTCAGTGTCTGCGGTCTCGATTTCCTCGATCTTGCGGTAGTGACTGTTGCGGGCGCGCAGGATGACGGTGGCAGCCAGCGCGGAAACCAGGGAGCCGGTCAGAACCGCAACCTTCGCATGGTCGTGATGCTCCGTGCCGAGGGCGAAGCTGAGGTCGTTGACAAGCAGCGAGACGGTGAAGCCCACGCCGGCGAGAATCGAGATGCCGAAAACATCGATCCATTTAAGCGTCGGGTCCAGATTGGCCTTGCTGAGTTTGGTCAAGGTCCAGGTGGTCATCATGATGCCGATGGGCTTGCCAAGGAACAGGCCAAGGATGATACCCAGGGCAACGGTCTCCGTGAGGGAGGCGCCGAACCCATCCCAGCCGCCCAACGCGACGCCGGCGGAGAAGAATGCAAAAACGGGAACCGCGAAGCCGGTTGAGAGCGGGCGGAAGCGGTGCTCCAGCTGCTCGGCCAGACCGGGGCCGGCATCCGGGCCGCCCTCCTTTTTGCTGCGCAGCACCGGCACCATGAAGCCCAGCAGCACGCCGGCGACGGTGGCGTGAACACCGGAGGAGTGCATCAGAGCCCACGTGATGACGCCCAGCGGCAGCAGGATGACCCACGCGGCGATGTGGTTCTTGGCGAAGAACTTTGCGTACTTCTGGGTCAGGAATGCGAACAGCGCCAGCGGGACAAACATCAGGAGCAGGAACGGGACGTGGACTTCGGCGGTGTAGAAGAAGGCGATGATCGCGATGGCAATCAGGTCATCCACGACGGCGAGAGTCAGGATAAAGATGCGCAGGGCGCTGGGCAGGTGCGAGCTGATGACCGCAAGGACAGCGACGGCGAAGGCGATATCGGTAGCGGTGGGAATAGCCCAGCCTCGCAGTGCCTCGGGGCCGGCTGCGAGGTTGATGATCACGTAGATGAGAGCCGGAACTGCCACGCCGCCGAATGCCGCGGCGATGGGTACGACCGCCCGGCTGGGGGAGCGCAGGTCGCCGGCAACGAACTCCCGCTTGAGCTCCAGGCCGGTGAGGAAGAAGAAGATCGCCAGCAGGCCGTCGGAGGCCCACTTCCCGATGCTGAGGTCCAGGTGCCAGGGCTCGTAGCCGATCTTGAAGTCACGGATGGCGAAGTAGCTGTCCGCGGCGGGGGAGTTGGCCCAGATCAGGGCAGCTACCGCGGCGATCAGCAGCATGATGCCGCCGACGGTTTCCTTGCGCATCAGATCACTGAGCCGGACGTATTCCGGATAGCTGCCGCGGCTAAGAATGGTCTTCTTGCCGTTTCCGGGGGCGGAGTTGGTCACTGGTTCTCCAGACGGTTTTTGACATCACGGACGTACTCGACGACCAGACTTCCCGTCACACCGTGAGCAAGTTTACATCTCAGCGCGTGAGGTGCGTCGTCTGTTACTGCCTTAGCCGGACACCGCGCGACGGAGCCGAAGAGGGCAGAGCTTCGGGGTAAATTCACTTGCGTTAACTAGCTGAGCGCACAGCCTAGCTGCAGGTGCCACCGGGTTTTCGGCCAGAGCCGAGCACCGGAGTTCTCCTGCAACTAAAGGCTATGCGCCCAGGTGTGTGGGGCTGTGAAGCCTGGACTTAGCGGGAAGTGTTGAGTTCCTCGTGCGAGTCCGAGCGCCCAAGGATCTCCTTGGGGATGAAGAATGCGAGGGCAAAGAGCAGCAGCCCGATGCCGAAAGCGGGAATGGCGCCGATCTGCGGCTCCAAGCCAAAGGCGAGGAGGGCGCCGGCGAAGAGAACCATCATGATGACGAAGGTGATGATGTTGCTGACCAGGTGGCCTTCGCCGGAATGGGAACGCTGCTTGGGGGTTGCCATGGAACTGATTCTCCTCGTAAATGCCGTGCTAAAAGAAGTGCCCAAAATTGAGCGGATTAGTATGCGGAAGTAGCTTGCTCACCGTTAACAATAGCCACTGATGAGCTCGCTCCAATTCTCGTGGCGCCCGCTTCGAGCATCGCACGCGCGTTCTCGAGCGAACGGATGCCCCCGGACGCCTTGACCCCGAGCTTCGGACCGACCGCCTTGCGCATCAGGGCAATGTCTTCAACGGTTGCCCCGCCGCCGCTGAAACCGGTGGAGGTTTTCACGAAATCCGCGCCCGCTTCGGCCGCGACCTCGCAGACCAGGGTCTTTTGTTCGTCGGTGAGGAAATGTGTTTCCAGAATGACCTTCAGCGCCGCCCCGCCGGCGTGAACGGCATCGGCCACGGCAGCGATGTCCGTGTATAGCGAGTTGCGGTCATTGGCGCGGGCTGCGGCGATGTTGATGACCATGTCGATTTCGTCCGCGCCGTCCAAGTTGGCACCGCGGGCCTCGTAGACCTTCACATCTGTGGGAGTGGCTCCGAACGGAAATCCGATAACGGAACAGGTCTTTACGCCGGAACCCTTGAGCGTGTTGTGCACCAGGGCAGTCCAGAGCGGGTTGGTGCAGACCGAGGCGAACTTGTGCTCCACGGCCTCCTTGCACACGGCAAGGATGTCATCGCGGGAAGCGTCCGGCTTGAGCAGCGTGTGGTCAATGTAGGAGGCGATCCCGGACATAGTCACCCTTTCGACGGCTTGTTCTGGAGTTCCCATCTTTGCATAGAAGCACTGCCCCCGCATGGGTCACGGCGAGTCGTCCGCGATGGCGGTGAATGGGTCCGCCGGCAGGCCGAAAAAGGGCGTGCCGGTAGGTTCAAGCGCCAAAGACGTGGTGAGATATTGGAATGACATCTACCGCGGACTCACCGGGCGGCGGCGAGCCTGCCCCTTTGGCACTGGTCGCGGGATGTCCGGACGCGCTGACGGGCATCCCGGCGGCCCTGCGTGCAGCGGGCATCTCGGTGGTGGATGGAACCGGGGCGGCAGGAGCGGCACCGGATGTCGCCGTCGTTGCCGTGGGCCCGGACGGAAACGGTGCCGACGTGCTGGCCGGACTGTCGTCCGAAGCTGTGGAAGGAACCGGTGGAAACCTGCCGGTCATCCTGCTGGCCAGCGAGGGTATGTCCGCGGAGGAAATTGCGGCCCTGGACGTCGCCGATTTCCTGATAGGGCCTGCGCCGGAACATGAACTGGTGCTGCGGATCCGCAGTTTGCTGCGACGGACAAAGCGGCAGCAGCGCCGGCGTGAGTCCACAGCACAGTTGCGCCAGCGCACCCGGGCGATTTCGGCGGCGATTCGTTCATCAAACGACCCGCAGTTCATGGCCGAACAGGTGATCGCCGGTCTGAGCGAGACTTTCGGAGCTGACCGCAGCTGGATTCGTACGTTCGGCGACGAACGCGTCCCGGCCCTGGAAATGGGCTGGGACAGCGACGGCATCAACGCCTCAGCACCGGCCCTGCCCACGGAGGAGGCAGAGCGGATGGCAGCAATGTTGTGGGAGGACGAGACGGTCCTGGCGGTGCCGGACCACGAAGGCACGGAGCTGCCCGATTGTGGATCCTTGAGCAAAGCGGCCGGCAATGACGGGCTCAAGACCTCTGTATTAGTGCCGCTGGGCCACGGCGGCAAAGCCTTCGGGCTGGTCTGGCTCGCCGGGATAGCCAGCGCCCGTGAATGGGCGCCGATCGAGCTGTCGCTGATCCAGCACGTTGCCGGCAACCTGGCCCACGGCCTGGTGCAGGGCCAGCTGATCACCGCCCAGCGGCAGGTGCTGGACCGGGTGCGTGAACTGGACCAGGCCAAGAGCGAATTCGTGGCCACGGTCAACCACGAACTGCGGACCCCGCTGAGTTCGATCATCGGCTACCTGGACATGATCATGGACGACGAAGTGGGCCAGCTTCCGCACGAAACTGCCAGAATGCTTGAGATCGTGGATCGTAATGCCCATCGGCTGAACAACCTCGTCGAGGATGTGCTCACGCTCTCCAGAAGTGACGCCGGAAACATCCAGCAGTCCATCCAGCCGGTTAAGCTTTCCTCTTTGCTGCAGTCCGTCATTAGCACGCTGGCGCCTGCGGCAGCGTCTGGTCGAATTGATCTAAGCCTGCGGGAGTCGGCTTCGGACGTCCAGGTGGACGCGGACCAGGAACAGCTGGAGCAGGTGTTTGTGAACATCATCTCGAATGCCGTGAAGTTCACACCCGCCGGCGGCAGCGTCGCCGTCGATATCAGCAGCAGCAGGAGTGACGCTGGGGTCCCGCGGGCTTGCGTCAAGGTACGTGACACCGGTATTGGCATCCCGGCCGACGAGGTGCCCAAACTGTACGGCCGGTTCTTCCGTGCGTCCAATGCCACCGCCGCCGCCATCCAGGGCACGGGACTCGGGCTGTCCATTGTGCAGGACCTGGTGCACCAGCACGGCGGCGAACTGCACATTTCGTCCCGGCTGCATGAAGGAACCACGGTCTCCGTCCAGCTGCCCGCGCGCCGTTGATGGCCGACCGCTTGAGATAGCAGCTGGAGGTAAAGGTTTCACATAAACTGGTGATGAACGTTGCCATTTTGAAGGGAACCCATGGACTCCGCACCCGCTGAGGACCCGCGGCTGCAACAGCTGGTCGAGGGGGTCGTCAAGCTGGCCGCGGGCGATCTCAGCGCCAGGATCGAGCCGTCCGAGAAACGGGATGATATCGACGCCGTCATCACCGGCGTTAACCTGCTGGCCGAGGAGCTCCACTACATCTACTCCGACCTGGAACAGCGGGTGGAGGAGCGGACGGCGGCCCTGATCGAGGCGCAGTACGAGCTGCAGCGGATGGCGATGACGGATGCGCTCACCGGCTTGGCCAACCGGGCAACTCTGCGTGAGCGGACGCAGGAAGCGTTGGCTGGTGCCGAGGGCGGGAAGCGTGCGCCGGCCGTGCTGATGCTGGACCTGGACTCGTTCAAGCCGATCAATGACAGCCTCGGCCACAGCGCCGGGGACGAGGTCCTGGTGGAAGTGGGCCGCCGGCTGTGCTCGGCTGTACGGGACACAGACACAGTGGCCCGGCTGGGCGGGGACGAGTTTGCCATCCTCATCCCCGAGGCCACTGAGTCGGACGCCCGGGCAATTGCGGACCGTGCGCTGCGGGCGCTGCAAAGCAGCATCACCGTGGGCACCGTCTCTGTCTGGGCGATGGCCAGCATCGGCGTGAGCATCGGCGACGAGGGGACATCGGCCGCGTCCTTGCTCCGCGATGCCGACGTCGCCATGTACGAGGCCAAATCGCGCGGCCGGAACAACGTCCAGGTCTTTCACCCGTCCATGCTCCATGCCACCCAGCAGCGCTCGCGCACAGCCGCCGAGTTGCGCAACGCCATCGAGAACGGCGAACTGTCGCTGTATTACCAGCCGGTGGTGGAGCTGGCGACCGGAAGGATCATCGGGATCGAGGCGCTGGTCCGCTGGGTGCACCCGACCCGCGGCATGATCATGCCGGAGAGCTTCATCCCGGTGGCCGAGGAAACCGGGCTCATCGTGGATCTGGGCCGGTGGGTACTGCAGGAGGCACTGCAACAGCTTAAGGCTTGGAACGACGTCGAACCCTTGCCTGCCCCGCTCAAGCTCCACCTGAATCTCTCGGCAGCGGAGCTGTTGCGGAACGACCTGCTGGAGGACATCGCAGGGTCGCTGGCGCGGTATAGCATCGACCCGGGGCGGCTGGTTTTCGAGATCACCGAGACCGTGCTGATGACCCGGGAAACCGAAGAGGCGCAGGTGCTGGGAAAAATCCGCGGACTCGGCGTCGGACTGCAGATCGACGACTTCGGCACGGGCTATTCCTCCATCAGCTACCTACGGTCACTGCCCGCCGACACGGTGAAAGTGGACCAGTCCCTGATCGAGGGGATGGACAACGACGCCGGCCAACAGACCTTCGTGGCAGCCGTCCTGCAACTGATCGAGTCGGCCGGGCTGCAGGCCATTGTCGAGGGCATTGAGACCGCGGAGCAGGTTGCCCAGCTGCGCCGGCTGGGCTGCCGCTTTGGCCAGGGCTATTACTTCGGCAGGCCTGTCCCGGCGGAAGAAACCGTGGCTTTACTCAATTCACCCCTGCCGTCTGCGTAAGGTAATTTCATGCCAAAAATCTGGGACTCGGTACTGCTGCTCCCCAAGCTCGCCCGCCTGGCTTCCCGCGTACCCAAAAATCCGCACCATGCGTGGGAAAACTACTGGGCCGGCATCACCCGCACCGGCAAAGACGGCGAGGTCCTGTGGGACGCCGCCGCCGAGTCCGAGCGCCTGAGCTACCTCGCGCCGATCAAGGAGCACTTTGATCCGGCGCTGCCGGTGGTCGACGTAGGTTGCGGCAACGGAACCTACACGCGGTGGCTGGCCACCCTGTTCCCGCAGGTGCTGGGCGTGGACGTTTCCGCCAGCGCCGTCCGCCGTGCCCAGTCCGAGGCCGAAGCGGAAGGCATCCGCGATGTGGAGTTCGCGGCGATGGACGCGGTGGCCGACGGTGCCGGGCATCTGCTGCGCGAGCGGCTTGGCGGTTCCGCGAACGTGTTCCTCCGCGGCGTGCTGCATGTGCTCAAGCCGGAGGAACAGGCGCGGTTGGCGGCGAACCTGCACACGCTGGTGGGGGAGCAAGGCCGCGTGTTCCTCGCCGAAACCAACTTCCAAGGCAACCGGTTCCAGTACGTGGGGCATCTCGGTGCCACCCGCCGCGGCATCCCGCATCCGCTGCGGCGCGCCATCGAGGGCCTGCCCATGCCCGGACACTTCGGCCAGAGGGAGCTGACCGGAGTGTTTCCGGCCTCAAGGTGGCAGCTGCTGGTTGACGGTCCGGCCATCATCGAGGCGGTGCCGATGAAGGAGGACTCGGTGACAGAGCAGATTCCCGGCTATTTCGCCGTCCTGCAGACCAACTGAGCCCTGGATCTCACTGCCGCCGCCGATGCGGGTGAGGCTCAATTTACAGAGCCGACATCGAGGCGCAATCCGGCCGGGACACGGTTTCCGTAGCGTTGCTTCGAATCAACGAGCAGCCGGAGGAAACATGTCCTACGTTAAACCGGAACAGGTGGTCGAGGCAGCCGTCGCGGCGGGCAAGGCCAAGGCGGAAGCGGGCAATTTGCAGTTGCTGATGCGCGGCATTCTTGGCGGGGCGATCCTGGCTTGCGCCACCACGATGGCCCTTGCTGCGGCCGGACAGACCACCGGAATTGTCGGCGCGATCATCTTCCCGCTGGGCTTTGTGATCATCGTGGTTCTCGGCCTGGAACTGGTTACCGGCGCCTTCGCGCTCATCCCGCTGGCCGTTTACCGGAAGCAGGCTTGCCTGGCGGATATGCTGCGCAATTACGCCGTGGTCATCCTTGGGCATCTGGTCGGGTGCCTGGGTTATGCGGCGGCCTACGTCGCGGTGATTACCCGGATGGGGACTTCCGACGCCGATCCGATGGTTGCCACGCTGGTTAATCTCGCGGAGGCGAAAACGCTGGCGTATGCCGAGCTGGGCGGAGCGGGGTTTGCGCTCGTGTTCATCAAGGCCGTCCTGTGCAACTGGATGGTCACGCTGGGGGTGGTGCTGGCGCTGACCTCCACCTCCACCGGCGGCAAGATCCTGGCGATGTGGCTGCCGATAACGTGCTTCTTCGCCCAGGGCTTTGAGCACGCGGTGGTCAATATGTTCGCGATCCCGGCGGGCATGATGCTGGGCGCCGATGTGGGCCTGGGGGACTGGTGGCTGTGGAACCAGGGGCCTGTGCTGCTGGGCAATTTCGTCGGCGGCGTGCTGCTGACCGGGTTCGCGCTCTACCTCGCACACCTGAAAACCCCTGCTGCGGGGCCGTGGCCGGAGCAGCATGAGGAGTGGGGGAACGAACTGGCGGAGCAACTGCAACTGCAACTGGAACACGAACTGGAGACAGTGGCGTCCGCCCAGGCCGCGCCGGCCCAACGCTGACGCGGCTGCGCTAACCCGGACGATCGTCGTGCCCGGCATTGTGCCCGGCTTCCCGCGCCTCTTCCTTGGCTTCTTGTTGGTGCTGTTCGAGCTTTTCCTCGGCCTCGCGCCGCCGCTTCGCCACGGCCCTTGGGTCATCAACGGGCAAGGCGGCGCCCGGTTGGGCCGGCCCGGCAGAAGCGCTCTGGTCATGCCTGCCGTGGCCGGAGGGTTTCGGTTCGTTTTCGTTCATGTGCGCATAGTTCCACATTCGTTACGCCGGCAAAAGGGCGTGTGCATTGAAGGAGAAGTGGTCTCTGACTCCGGGCCGTTCGCGGCCGGGTGCTCCCGGGGCTCCACGCGGTGTCGGCCCGGCGCACCCGGAGTCAGAGCTTTTTGCCGGCCAGGAGCTTGGCCGCCGCTGTTCCCCGCGCACCGGCGCAGTTCTTGGTGTAGGTGCCGAAGATGAGTTTGCTGTTCACGCCCATCCGGAAAGCCATGCAGTCCGCTGCCTGTTCTATCCCGCCGGTACCGGTGGTTTTGTAGATCTTGTTCAGTTTGGCCCGCAGCGTTCCCTGCTGCGACGGCGGGTAGAGGCTGAACTCGCGGATGTGCGCGCATTCATGCAGGGCCGCATATTTCAGCAGGTTCCCCGCGGGCCGGCGGGCGACATTCATCCGCAGCGAGGTGCTGTAGGTGTAGCTGCGCAGCCGGTCCTCTTCCAGGATGATCACGTTGGGGCAGTATTTTTTGACCTGGTTGTAGACGGTCTTCTTATAGCCCTTGTACGACCTGGGGTTCTCGTGCCGCAGCGTGACGTGCTTGGATTCCCACCGGGCTTCCTTGCCGCTGGCGTTGACCACCAGTCGGTACTTCTTCTTCACGGTGGCCGCGGTGTGGGTGGTCCGGACCGTGACTGCGGTGGAGGTGGCCTTCCCGGCCTGCTTCTTCCACGTCAGCTTCTGCAACGTGATCCACTTGCCATTGCGCGATTCCTGCAGCACGCCCGTCCGGTTGGTCTTGATGTTCCTCAGGATGTACCGCTGCGAGAAGCGTTTATAGGATGCGACGTAACCGCCCGCGTTGCTGAACAAGGCCTTCGAATTCGAACTTCCGACGGCCACCACCGACGTGGCGGGCAGGGCGGCTGTAGCCGGCGCCGCGGGAAGCATCACTGAGGCTGTGAGGGCACTGCAAAGCAGGGCAGTAGTTAGGCGCTTCACATCGAGGTCCTTCTCGAGTGACGGGCAAGGCCCTACTGCCCCGCTGGAGGAACTGCCCGCGAATGATTATGGATGGGACTCCATAATCGATGCACCGCGTACCCGGGTCAACGCCCCAATTATGGGGGCCCGGTATTGAGTATTCCGGGTCAGCCCTCCACTGCCGGCTCCTGCAGCACCCAGAAAATGGCACCGTGCGGATCCTGCAACATGGCTATCCGCCCCACGCCCGGAATATCTACCGGTTCTCGCAGGACCGTCCCGCCGCCCTTCTGCGTAATAACGACGGCGGCGTCCGCGTCTTCGGTGCCGAAGTAGACCTCCCAGCGCGGCGACCTGTCCTCGGTCTCGGGCTCCTTGAAGCCTGCCACGTACATCCCTGCGGCCTTGAGCATGGTGAAAGTGCCGCCGTCAACCTGCTCCTCGTGTGCCTCGCCGCCGAGCACGGCGAGGTAGAACGGCACGGCGTGGTCCCAGTTGTCCGCTGCCAGTTCATGCCAGACGATGGTGCCTGGCTCGTTGATCAGTCCGGCGCCGGTGTGCTGCCCGGACTCCCACAGCAGTAGCGGCGTCCCGACCCCGTCCTCGATGGCGGCCATGCGGCCGGACCCGGACACGTCCGTGGCGGGCATGACGACCAGGCCGCCGGCCGGGATCACTTTCTCCAGCGTGGCATCAAGGTCATCGACGGCAAAGTAGGTGTTCCAGGCGGTGGGCACCCCCGCTTCCACCGCCTCCGTGGTCTGCCCGGCGATCGCGGCGACGGGAACGCCGCCGATCGTGGCCGTGGCGTAACTGCCCTGGGCTGAACTGGTGCTGTCCGTGTACTGCCAGCCGAACAGGCCAGCGTAGAACGCCTTGGACGCCTCCGGATCCGGCGACTGCAGGTCGACCCAGGCCGGGGCGCCCTGCGGAAACTTTTCGACTGTGCTCATGGCTGCTCCTGTGTTCGGGCGGCTGATGTTGCAGTTCCCGGCCAGTCTAACCTCGCGCACGGACAGGATGGGCCGGAGGAGGACACCGTCTGCCGCTTGCCCGGGAAGCGTAAAAGGCGGGGTAGACGCGCACCTATCTTTCCGCCGTCGTGCGTGGTAGCAAGGGAAGTAACCTTATTTTTCAATGCAGGCGCGGCTGTGCGTGTCGCAGTGCGTGGGCGCGAAGAGCGGGCGCCTGCCGGACAGGGAGGCACATCATGGCAATTCAGCGTGACCTGATTATCGGCGGAAAGCACGTTGCCGCAGCATCCGGCAAGACCACCGAGGACATCAACCCCTACACCGGCCAGCCCTATGCCACGGTCGCTGCCGCCGGTGCCGAGGACATGACCCGTGCTGTCGACGCGGCCGCCGGCGCCTTCGATCAATGGGCGGGCATGGCGCCCAGCGCACGGCGGAAAATCTTCCTGCGGGCGGCCGACATCCTCGAGGAACGGGCCGAAGACGGCGTCTCCCTGATGGCTGGCGAAGTGGGCGGCGTGCGGAGCTGGGCCCTGTTCAACATTGGCCTGGCCGCGAACATCCTGCGTGAAGCGGCGGCGGCAACCACGGCACCGCAGGGCGATGTTCTCGCCACGGATATGCCCGGCGTGTACTCCTTGGCGGTCCGGCAACCGTTCGGCGTGGTTGGCGCCATGTCGCCGTGGAACGCGCCGTTCATCCTGGGCATCCGGGCGATCGCGGTTCCGCTGGCGGTGGGAAACACAGCCGTCCTGAAACCAAGCGAGGACGCCCCGCTGTCCTGCGGTCTGTTCCTGGCCGACGCGCTGCTTGACGCCGGGATCCCGGACGGTGTGCTGAATGTGGTGACCAATGCGCCCGAGGATGCGGCCGACGTCGTGAGCACCATGATCGCCGACGAGCGCGTCCGCTGTGTGAACTTCACCGGTTCCACTGCCGTGGGCCGGAAGATCGGCATGCAGGCGGCCGAGCACCTGAAGCCGGCCGTCCTGGAGCTCGGCGGGAAGAACAGCCTGGTGGTGCTCAAGGACGCCGACCTGGACTATGCGGTGAACGCGGCGGCCTTCGGGTCCTTCATGAATGCCGGGCAGATCTGCATGTCGGTGGACCGGGTGGTGGTGGACAAGAGTCTGGCAGCCGAGTTCACCGAACGCTTCGCGGCGAAGGTGTCCGGGCTGCCGACCGGTGATCCGACCGACCCGGAAACGGTGATCGGGCCGGCGGTCAACGCGAAGTCCGCGCAGCGCCAGTACAGCCTGATCGACGACGCGCTGGCCAAGGGTGCTACCGCGGTGGCCGGCGGCCACAAGCTGGAAAACTCGTTGGTTCCCGCGACCGTGCTGACCGGGACGACGCCGGATATGAAGATCTACCACGACGAGATCTTCGGCTCGGCGACTACCGTGCTGGAGGCCGACGGCCCGGAGCATGCAGTCGAGCTGTCCAATGACACCAAGTACGGCCTGACCGCGGGCGTGATCACCGAGAACATCCACGAGGGACTGAAGGTGGCGCAGCGGCTGCGTACCGGGATTGTCCATGTGAATGACCAGCCGGTGGCGGACGAGCCGATGGCGCCGTTCGGCGGGGTGCAGAACTCCGGCTACGGCAAGTTCGGCGGGCAGGCCGGGATCGATTCGTTCAGCGAGCTGCGCTGGGTGACCATCCAGCAGTACGGCCACGCGCAGTACCCGTTCTAGCGGCAGATACGTCTTCTTGCGGTTAGATAACAAGTGAAACGAATGATCGGTAAATCCTTCCATCAACCTGTCCGACAAGGTATCGTATGTGTCTGTTGTCACTATGAGGATAGTGAACCGAGACTCCCTGGAAAGGGGACAAAATGCCGCATGAGGTGGCGATGCTACGTACCGACGCGTCGGTGGCCACGAGGCCCTCCGACAGCACGTTGGAGCTTGGCGAATTTCTGGGCGCGCACGGCGAATGCCTCCTGCAGGAAATCCAAACCCTGCTGGCAGAGCTCGACGGCAAGGTCACCCGGTACACCTGGCTGAAGTCTTCCCAGGACGCGCCGAAGGAGCAGCGGGCCGAGAACATGCGCTCCCTGGCTTTTATGCAGACGGCGTTGGAAGACATCACCGCCACGGTGGTCGGCATCGCTCTGAGTTCCCAGAACGGTCCGGGCATAGAAACTACCGGCAAGCTCTCCAGCTGCGGCTAGCGAGCCTGCTGGAGCGCTGCAGTGCGGGCCGAAGCGAGTTTCATCGCTTTTATGAGCCGGGCTTTCAGCCCTTCGGGATCTGAAAAGTCCGGCCAATACACGCGGCAGAAGTTCCAATGAATCTCGGTTAAAGCGTTCTCGCGTTTCCGCTCTTCAAGAAGTACTTGGTCGGTCGGGGCGTAATCGAAGTACTTGATTCGGCCATCGAATTCAAGAGCGAGCATGATGTCCTTCCATGCGAAGTCCAGCCTATGATCACCGTGTCTTGTTGAAACCCGTACCTGCGGTTCAGGCATCGGAATGCCGAAAGTACCTAGAAGCAGACGAGTGCGCGTTTCGCCTGGTGATTCGGAGCGGCCATCCAGGAGGCTGAGGACTCGACCCGCCTTTTTGATGCCGCGCTTACCTGCGTTCGCTTGCACAAGCTCGCGCATCCGGGTTAGGGATGCTCCGCGGTGGAGCGCATTATCACCGATGACCGCAGCCTGATGAAGGTTCAGTGTGCGGGCACAGTCAACTACTGTTCGTTCCAGCGTGGTCACCGGAAACAGATTCCCACCGGGGCCTTCGATCCATGTCACCTCGTCGGCGTCTAGCTTCAATGTATGGGCCAGAGTATCCCTGCTCTGTGATGACCTCGTCCAGGAAAAGTCGAGAGTTATGTGCACCTCCGAGGAGACGCCCCAGGTGTGGAGGCCGTGGAGCCGGGCAGCTGTCACATGGCTGTAGATGCCGCCATGCCGAGCTGCCAGCAAATGTGCTTGGATCCGGAATAAGTCCCGCTGGTCCGGCAGGCTGTCCCTCCAGACGTCCAGCGGAATGTAGGCGCCTCTGCGTATCCGCACGAGCACGTTATGCCGAACGGCCGCGGCCAGGAAGGCGGTGCTGAGACCCAGCTCCGCCAATTGGGCGGTAGTGGCCACGAGAGAAGAAGGCCAGACATCGAGTGCTTTCATCTTGAGCAAGTCACGGTCCATTCCTCCAGTCTGGGAAGCACGGGCACCGAGGCTACGCATGCAGGGACCAAATGTGGAAGTGGAGAAGCGCTTGTGCCTTTGTGGAGGCCAGGTGCAGGCCCCGGTGACGCGCACCGCCGGTCCGATGCGTGTGCTAATTCCGTCGGGGTCCCTTGAATGGGAACTTGTATGCACGAGATCGTTCCTTAGCCGCGAGATCGTGGCTTCCAACGAGGGCTGCCTGGCCGGGAGGGACGATCTGGCAGAGCGCGCACAAACGAGGACGGTACACAGCGCATTTCGGTGCGTCATACGAGGCCCCGTGCCTGTAACGGCGGCCGTGAGGCCCGACGCAGTGGTTCAACCGAGGTCGCTGGGGGCACGGGCTAGACGTTCAGGCGGTAGCCGCGCTTGATGACTGTGGCCACCAGCGACGCGTCGGGCAGTGCCTGGCGGAGTCTGCTGACTGCCATGTCGAGTGCGTGTTCGCCGGGGGCGTCAGGCAGGCACTCCAGCAAGGCCTCGCGGGGCAGGACTGCTCCCCCGGCGGTGGCCAGCGCGCGGAAGATCGCCAGGGGTGTGGGGGACAGGTCCACCCGTTCGCCACGCAGAATGACCGAGCGGCCGCGGATCTCCAGCTCGCCAAGGGCGGTGTTGAAGCGCTGGATCTGGTTCCCGGACAGGTGCTCCACCACCAGCCGGATGAGCGCGCCCATGCGGTACCGCTCCGGCATGATGGGCCGGACACCGGCATCCTCCAGCGGTTTGGCGGTGACCGGCCCCACCGCGGCGCCAACGACGTCGTACTTGAAAGCAGTGACGAGCGCGTCGAAGAGACCCAGCTCGTGCGCGGTGCTCCATAGGGCGTCCACCGCCGGCGCGCTGGTAAAGGTGACCACGTCCAGTTGCCGGGTGATGACCGCCTCGATCAGCCGTCCCACCTTGCCCTCTGCACCCTCCGGCTTGATCCAGCGGTAGGGGGTCACAGTCAGGACGGTGGCGCCGGCGCCGCGCAGCCGGGCAAGCTGCTCGGCATCCGTGTAACCGTGCAGCTGGATAGCGACGGTCAGCCCTTCCACCCCTTCTGCCAGGAGCATGTCCACCATCGTGGCGGTGCGCTCGTCGTGGCTGATGCCGGCGTCGTCCAGTCCTGCGGCCCGGACCGCGCCGCGCGCTTTGGGACCACGGACGAAGATCCGCGACGCCGCGAGGATGTCCATCAGGTCTTCGCCCAGACCGTGGGCGTCCGCGGCCTCGCACCAGCGGCGCATGCCATAGGCAGTGGTAATCAGGGTGATGTCCGGGCGGGCGCCGAGGATGGCGGCGGTGTCCTGCATCAGCAGGTGGTCTTCCTCCACCGGGGCGATCCGCAGTGCGGGAGCATGCAGGACCTGGGCGCCGCGGCGTTCCAGCGCCGAGATGAGGTCCTCGGCACGGCGGTCCGAGGTGACGCCGACGCGGAAGCCGGCCAGGGCGTCCGCGTTCGGGAGCTCGGCCAGGTTTCGGAGTTCCTGGTGCGGGGCACGGGTGAGGTCCTGGCCGGGAGCGGGAGCGGGAGCGGGAGCGGGAGCGGGAGCGGGGACAGCGGCGGGGGTGCTCATCATGCTCCCAGTGTGCCGGCGAGCTCGGCCAGTTTGCCGGCGGTCTTTTCGCAGCCGTTGGCCAGCCGGACTACCTCGCCGATGACCAGGATGGCGGGCGGTTTCACTCCGGCTGCACCGGCGGCGGTGACGACGCCGGTCAGCGTGGAGACGGTGGTCCGCTGCGAGTCGCTGTAGCCTCTCTCGACGATTGCCACCGGCATGTCCGCCTTCATCCCGGCGCGGCGCAGCCCGGCAGTGAGCTGGGGGAGCGTGCCGACACCCATCAGGACCACAACGGTCCCGCCGAGACCGGCGAGGTGTTCGTATTCGGCATTGGTCAGCGGGGCGTGCCCGGAAACCACGGTGAACAGGTGGCTGACTTCGCGGTGTGTCACCGGGATGCCGGCGGCGGCCGGGACCGAGATGGCGCTGGTGATACCGGGGACCACGCTGACCGGGACGCCGGCCTTGGCGCAGCTGATGACTTCCTCGCCGCCGCGGCCAAAGACATACGGGTCCCCGCCCTTGAGCCGGACCACATTGTTGCCCTCCTGCGCGGACTGGATCATCAGCCGTTCGATCTCGGCCTGCGTGACTTTGTGGTGCCCGGGGCGCTTGCCGACGTCGATCAGCTCGGCACCCGGTGCGTACTCGGCCAGGTTCCGGTGCGGGGCCAGCCGGTCAAAGAAGACGACGTCGGCCTCCTGCAGTACCTGCCGTGCCCGCACCGTCAGCAGGTCCTCGGCACCGGGACCGCCGCCGACCAGGGTGACCTGGCCGCCGGGTGCTGCGGGTTCCTCCCGGGATACCAGCAGTCCCCGCCTGCGGCAGGTTTCCGGCAACGCCGACCAGCGGGGGTCGCCGTCGTCAATCGCCACCACCAGGGCTACGCCGTCGAGCATTTCCGGCTTGTACGCAGCAGGGGAGGACAGGGTGCGGACGGTCGCGCCGGCAGCACGGTACCGGCGGACGGCACGCCGCGCAGCCTCGGGAGCGCCGGTGACGAGGACCGTGTAGCCGGTCAGATCCGTATTCGTGAACATAAGGCTTCTCCTTCAGGGGCGGGCGTGGACAGGGTTACTGGGCGGTGCGGACAGGGATCGAGGAGCCGAGCAACACCGGGCCCTCGCCGGCGGCTGCAGCGGCACGTTCGTCCTCCGTTGCGGGGCGGATCATGCCGCGCTCGCTGACGTTGGCGATCGAGTTATCCTGCTGATCCGGCGCGTTCACAAACGAGCGAAAACGCCGCAGCCGGTCCGGGTTTTTCAGCGTAGCGGCCCACTCATCCTCGTAGTTATCAACGTGACGTGCCATTGCTGCCTCGAGGTCATCGGCGATCTCAAGGACGTCATTGATGACGACGTCCTTGACATGTTCGATCCCGCCGTCCAAGTCTTCGACCCAGCGGGCCGTGCGCTGCAGCCGGTCCGCCGTGCGGATGTAGTACATCAGGTAGCGGTCGATGTACTTGACCAGGGTTTCGTCGTCCAGATCCTTGGCCAGCAGCTGGGCGTGGGCCGGGTTGGCCCCGCCGTTTCCGCCTACATACAGGTTCCAACCGTCCGCCGTGGCGATCACGCCGACGTCCTTGCCCCGGGCCTCGGCGCACTCCCGGGCGCAGCCGGAAACACCCATCTTGAACTTGTGCGGGGCACGCAGCCCGCGGTAGCGCAGCTCCATCCGGATGCCCATCGCCACCGAGTCCTGGACCCCGAAACGGCACCAGGTGGAGCCGACACAACTCTTCACATTGCGCAATGCTTTGCCGTACGCCTGGCCCGATTCGAAACCGGCCTCCACCAGTTCCTTCCAGATCTCCGGCAGCTGCTCCAGTCGGGCGCCGAACATATCGATCCGCAGGGCACCGGTGATCTTGGTGTAGAGTCCGTACTTCTCCGCCACGCGGGCAATCACGCCGAGCTTCTCGGGGGTGATTTCGCCGCCCGGGATGCGCGGGACCACGGAGTAGGTGCCGTTCTTCTGCATGTTGGCCAGCGCGCGGTCGTTGGTGTCCTGCAGCGTGCCGCGGCCGTCGTCGAGCGGGTACTCGGTCAACTGCGATGCGAGGATAGAGCCGATGGCCGGCTTGCAGATGTCGCAGCCCAGCGGGGTACGGGCCGCCGTGGTGCCGTCTTCGAGCTCCAGCTCCACCGGGATGCCGAAGCGTAGGAAGATCTCCTCGGCACTGGTCAGCTCTAAGGCGCGTACGGCTTCGAAGAGCTCCGCGCGGGAGAGGGAGAAGTGCTCGCACAGGGCCTTGGAAACGGTGATGCCGCTCTTGGTCAGTTCGGTTTCGAGCAACTTCTTGAGCATCGGGACGCACGAGCCGCATTGGGTGCCGGCGCGGGTGCAGGCCTTCAGCCCGCCGAGGTCCTGCACCGGATCCTGGCCCTCGCAGGCGCCGCAGCCGCTGACCGCGTCCCGGATGGAGCCGGCCGCCACGTTGTTGCACGAGCACAGGATCGCATCGTCCGGCAGATCGGTGTCCGGGGCGTCCCCGCCGCCGGCAGCGGAGAGGTACGCCCCGGGTTCGGCTGGCAGCTCACGGCCGAGCAACGGGCGCAGGCTCTGGTACGGGGCGGCGTCGCCGACGAAGATGCCGCCGAGCAGGGTCTTGGCATCGTCCGTGGTGACGATCTTCTGATAGACACCACGGGCCGGATCCGCATAGACGATTTCCAGCGAGTGCTCTGTTTTGGCGAACGCGTCGCCGAAGCTGGCCACATCCACGCCGGAAAGCTTGAGCTTGGTGGCCGTATCGAAGCCCGTGAAGGTAGCCTGCCCGCCGGACAGCCGGTCCGCGACGATCTCCGCCATGGAGTTCGCCGGCGCCACCAGTCCTACACACAGGCCGCCGAAGTTGGCGACCTCGCCCACGGCCCAGATATTCTCGACGTCGGTGGCGCAGGTTTCGTCGATCACGATGCCGCCGCGGGCGCCCATTCGGAAGACGGGGACGAAGTCCTCATCGCCCAGCTCCACCGGCATGCCGGCGGCCCGGCTGGCAGCCGCCTCGGCTTCGGCCTTGGCACGGTTGTTGATGGTGCGCGCCAGTTCGTCGCGTGGCCGGACGCCGATGGACACCACCACCATGTCCGCCGGGATGATCCGTCCGTCGGCCATTTCGACGCCGGTGACTACCGGTTCGCCATCCGGGTCCGGCTCGGCCAGGACGGCTTTGGGGAAGACGCCGCCGTGAACCTCCAGGCCCTTTTCGGCGACGAGCCGGCCCATGGCCTGGCCCGCGCCCTCGTCCAGCTGGGTGCCCATCAGCCACTTGCCGCCGTCGATAATAACCGGATGGGCGCCGAGGCTCTGCAGCCCGGCCGCGGCCTCCAGCCCCAGCAGCCCGCCGCCGATCGTCACCGCGTTGATGGTGCGGCCGTGCTTCGCGGTCAGTTCGGCGACCTGTTGATTGATGCCCCGGACATCCTCGAGTGTGCGGTAGACACTGGTGTGCTCGCTGCCCGGGATGGGCAGGGTGGCGGCGTTGGATCCGGTGGCCAGCACCAGCTCGTCGTACGGGTAGCGGCCGCCGCCCTCCGTGATGACGTCTTTGGCGGCGAGGTCCAGATCCACTGCACGTGCCCCGGTAACCAAGGTGACGCCGTCGTTCTCCCAGAGTCCTTTTTCGCCCAGTGTGAGGTTCACGTCCGTCTCAGTCAGCGCCTTACTCAGCGCCACGCGGTCGTACGGCAGATAGACTTCCTCGGTCAGCACGGTGATGGCCGTTCGTCCGGCGGCTACGGCGTTCCGGGCGCACATGGCCTCGACGAAGCGGTGCGCAGCGGGGCCGCCGCCGATGACCACAATCCGGCGCGATGCAGTGGATTCCAACTGGTTCATGGGCCTACCTCTGGTTAGGGTGCAGTTTCCTGGCGCCGGCCTGAGAGTCGCGGATTACTTGAGTGTTGCGAACCGCAGGTCCCGGAGCGTTGCGTTCCAGCCTAGGAGCCCGCCGTTGCGCCCTAATTTCCCTACTGTTTCCCGCAGTTGACTTTTCCCTGGCCATTTCCGGGGTTGGGCGTGAAGAATCTGAAATCTGCCCGAAACATACGACGGAGGGGCGTTGCGTTGCGCTCGGATTGACCGTTCGGCCGGGCTGGGCCGGCGCATCACAGGTGGGGTGCCGGTGCCGTGAGAAGCGTTTTACGAAGCCGAAACAGGGCCGAGGGCCGAATGAAACACGGGCTTCGTAGCGTAGTAGCCATCGACAACCGATCCAACACCGAACGGGGTTCATGATGACCGTACTTACTGCTCCCGAGATGGTTCCTGCTTCCGACATGCGCCTTGATGCCCCTGCCGCCGACGCCCTCGACTGGCACACCGTTTGCCGGGTTGCCGATCTGGAAGTTGCCTGGGGCGAGGCTGCGCTGATCGACGGCGAACAGGTGGCCCTGATCAAGGTCTCCCCCAGCGAGGTCTACGCGGTTTCCCACCGCGACCCGACCACGGGCGCCCAGGTCATGGCCCGGGGCATCGTCGGCAACAAGGGCTGGCACCGGACGCTCGCGTCACCCCTGCATAAAGAGGTGTACGACTTGGCGACGGGGGAGTGCTTCACCGATCCGGTCTTGTCCCTGCACATCTACCCCGTCCGGCTGTGCGATGGCATGGTCACCGTTGGACTGCCGGCCGGCACCACCGTCGGAATCGCCGCATGAGTGCCACCGCCGCACGTACCAGCACGCGCTTTGGAGGCTCCGCGACCGAACCGACGCTGAACGCGCGACTCATGCCCAGGCGGCCGAGGCGGATTCCGCTGCCGGCGCCCGATTATTCCAAGATGCCCGACGATCTGATCTGTGAACCGTGGGGCGGCATGGTGAATGTTCACGCCGCGACTTCGCTGGTGGCGGCGTCCCACGGCACCAGTTCGCCCGCGGGGCAAACAGCCATCGGCAACCTGGTCCGCGCCGTGGCCAGGCGCCGGCCGGACCTGAACGTGGCGGAGGCGTTCGTGGACGTGCAGCAGCCCAACGTCCCCACCGTTTTGGGCCGGCTGAAGGAGCTGCGTCGGGAGGCCGGAGCGGCGGAGCGCGCCGTATCTGGTGGACAAACACGGATCGTGCCGCTGCTGCTTTCCGCTGGCTACCACGTCCATGTTGACCTGGCCGAGGCCGCCGCGGAGCACGACGGCGCTTCGGTGGCCCGTGCCCTCGGCCCGGACCAGCGGCTGGTCAAGGTCTTGGCCCGCCGGTTGCAGGAAGCCGGTCTGCGCCGCGGCGACGTCGTCATCCTCGGTGCGGCCGGCTCCACCGATGCCCGGGCCGTGGCCGATTGCGAAACCATGGCACGCATGCTGGGGAAGTACCTCGGCATGAAGGTGGCCACCGGCTACATCTCCGCCGCACAGCCCGAACTCAAGGCAGCCGTCTCCGCCGGCAGGGCAGGGATCGCCCAGCGGCGCTTCGCGGGCAGGAACGCCCGCGTGGTGGTGGCAACCTACCTGCTGGCCCCGGGGTATTTCGCCTCGCTGGCCCCCGGCTGCGGAGCCGACATCGTCACGGAACCGCTGCTGGTGGCGGATCGGGAGCCGCCCGCCGAGCTGGTCAACCTGGTGCTGGACAGGTTTGCCCGCGGCTGAGTTCGTCCAGAGGCCGGCCACGTCAACGCGAGAACGTCTCTTAGCCACGAGATCGTTCCTCGCACGAAGACGTGGACGCCGGGAGGAACGATCTCGCGACCGGCACCTCAAGGGCAGCTACGCCTACAGCCCCAGGGCGTCGCTGATGTCTTCCTTGATCGTCTCGAGCGTGCCGCGGACCTTATCGTGCATCGCGGGCAGCTCATCGGCACCGTCCACGGGCTGGACCACCTCGATGTAGCACTTGAGCTTCGGTTCGGTGCCGCTGGGCCGGATGATGACCCGCGAACCATCCCGGGTCAGGTACTGCAGCCCATCGGTCGGCGGCAGGTCGGCGCTGCCTTCCGCAAGATCCAGCGTTGAGTCCACCGGAGAACCGCCGAACGACGACGGCGGGTTCTCGCGGAGCCGGTGCATCATGGCGCCCAGCAGATCCAGGCTGCCCACCCGGACGGAGAGCTGGTCGGTCGCGTGGATGCCATGCACCAGATGGAGCTCGTCGAGTTCGTCGCGGACGTCCCGGCCCTTGGCAATGGAATCGGCCGCATACTCGGCAATCAGCAGGGCGGCGGATATGCCGTCCTTGTCCTTGACCAGCTCCGGGGCCACGCAGTAACCGAGCGCCTCCTCGTAGCCGTAAGACAGGCCGGGCACGCGCGAGATCCACTTGAAGCCGGTCAGCGTCTGCACGTGCGCAATGCCGTGCCGCTCGGCGATCTTGCCCAGCAGCCGCGAGGACACGATGGAGTTGGCGAACACCGGTAGAGCGCCGCCCGTCGCTCCGGGCTGTCCGGACTGCGTGCCTGCGGAACCATCCCCACGGGTAACGTCGCCCGCGAAACCAGCGCCCCCCGCGACCGCGTCAACGGCGTCGTTGGCTGAATCCATGTCGGCCTGCGCCCTGAGCCGGCCCGCCATGTGCGTGCCCAAGAGCGCGCCCACATCGTCGCCGCGGAGCATGCCCCACTTGCCGGTTTCGGGCCACTTCACAGCGACGGCGGCGCGGTCCGCATCCGGGTCATTGGCCAGCACGATGTCCGCATCGATCCGCTCGGCGAGTTCGAGTGCCAGGTCCAGCGCACCGGGTTCCTCCGGGTTCGGAAAGGCCACGGTGGGGAACAACGGATCCGGCTCAGCCTGCGCCTCCACCAGGGCGACGTCTTCAAAGCCGGCCCGCTGCAGTACATTCAGCGCGGTCTTCCCGCCGACGCCGTGCATGGGCGTCAGCACGATCTTCAGCCGGCGCGACGGGAAATGCCGCGGATCCGCCAGTGCGGTAATGGCGTCCACGTAGGCGTCCTCGATGGAATCGGGTTCGCCCGACGCCGGCAGCACGGTCCAGCCGCCTTCGGCCAGTGCGATCCCCTCCAGCCCGTCGAACGCAGCAATCTCGGCAGCAATCTGCCCATCTGCCGGCGCCACAATCTGTGCGCCCCGGCCGTTTTCCTCCACCGCCCGTCCGCCCAGGTACACCTTGTAGCCGTTGTCCTGCGGCGGATTGTGGCTCGCGGTAACCATCACCCCGCCGTCGCACTCGAGGGCACGCACGGCATAGGCGAGAACCGGCGTCGGAAGCGCCGACGGCAGCAAGAACGTTTCGATGCCGGACTCGGTGAAGATGGCCGCGGTCTCCTGCGCGAAAATGTCCGAGTTGCGCCGGGCGTCATAACCAACGACGGCGCGTGGGCGGCCATGGGTGCCCACCTTGGCTACCAGGAATCTCGCCAGCCCCGCGGCCGCATGCCGCACCACTACCCGGTTCATCCGGTTCGGCCCGGGACCAAGGGCCGCCCGCAGGCCGGCGGTGCCGAATTCGAGCCGACCGCTGAAACTATCCGCCAGCTCCTGCCGGGCCGCGGATCCGGCCTGGCCTTCCTCGCGGGTGCGCTCCAAGAGTTCGCGGAGTTCCTGCACGGTCTGCGGGTCCGGATCCTGCGCCATCCAGGCTTCGGCGGCGGCGGTGAGGGAAGCCAACGGATCCTGTTCGGAGTCAGTCAATGGAGTTACCTAGTCCTCTTAGAGCTTGGCGATGATGTCGGCCAGCAAGCGCGAGATACGCGCTCCGGCGGCTTGCCCGGCTTCGATCACTTCCTGGTGGCTGAGCGGAACCGGGCTGATGCCGGCGGCCAGGTTGGTGACCAGGGAAATGCCGAAAACCTCCATCCCGGCATGGCGGGCCGCGATGGCCTCCAGCGCCGTGGACATGCCTACCAGGTCCGCGCCGATCCGTTTGGCGTACTGTACCTCCGCCGGCGTCTCGTAGTGCGGTCCGGTGAACTGCGCGTAGACGCCCTCGTCCAGGCTCGGGTCCACCTCTTTGGCCAGCGCGCGGATGCGGGAAGAGTAAAGATCCGTCAGATCCACGAACGTCGCACCTTCAAGCGGCGACCGGGCCGTGAGGTTGATGTGGTCGCTGATCAGGACCGGGGTACCGGGCTTCCAATCCGAGTTGAGGCCACCGCAGCCGTTGGTCAACACCAGTGTTTTCGCGCCGGCTGCCGCTGCAGTGCGCACGCCGTGGACCACCGCGCGCACGCCTTTGCCCTCGTAGAAATGGGTCCGGGCGCCGAGCACGAGGGCCCGCTTGCCGTCCGGAGTCAGCACGGACCGGATGGTGCCCACATGGCCCTCCACGGTCGGGGCGGAGAAGCCGGGAATCGACCAGGCGTCCAGCGTGTGGGTGGTCTCGCCGATCAGTTCGGCGGCCCCACCCCAGCCGGAACCGAGCACCAGCGCGACGTCGTGATTCTGCACGCCGGTCTGTTTGGCAATGTACGAGGCGGCCGCGGAGGCAAGTTCAAACGGATCAGTAGTCACACAGATAACCTACCCGTTGCCCGCCGCAGGCTCCATAGCTCACGCCCGATGCCGCCGTCGTCTGGCCCGATCAGGTTGAGTGGCTTGGGCAGGTGCGACAGAATGGCGAGTGTGACGAACCAAATTGATTTCAGCGCCCCCCGTCTGGTGATCCTGGGCGGCGGCCCGGGCGGATACGAAGCCGCCATGGTGGCCAACTCACTCGGGGCGAAGGTGACCGTCATTGAGCGCAAGGGCATGGGCGGCTCGGCCGTGCTCACCGACGTTGTGCCCTCCAAAACCCTCATTGCGACGGCGGATGCCATGCGCCGCGTGGCCGGCGCCCACGATCTGGGCGTGCGTTTCGACGAGGGCTCCCGCGCCGCCTATGCCGACCTGCAGACCGTCAACTCGCGCCTGCTCAAGCTTGCCGAAACCCAGTCTTCGGACATCCACCGCGGGCTCGAACGCGCCGGCGTCAGGGTCATCATCGGCAGCGGCCGACTGGCCGATTCGAACACCATCACGGTCGAGACCGAGACCGGTACCGAGACCATCGATGCGGATGCCGTGCTGATCGCCACCGGTGCCACTCCGCGCGAGCTGCCCTCGGCCAAGCCGGACGGGGAACGCATCTTCAACTGGACCCAGGTCTACAACCTGACCGAAATCCCGGAGCACCTGATCGTCGTCGGCTCCGGCGTCACGGGCGCTGAGTTCGCCTCCGCCTACCGCATGCTCGGCACCAAGGTCACGTTGGTCTCCTCGCGCGACCGTGTGCTCCCCGGCGAGGACGCGGACGCCGCCGAGGTGCTGGAAGAGGTCTTCGCCCGCAGCGGGATGACCGTGCTCTCGAAATCCCGTGCCAACGCCGTGGAAAGGACCGACGACGGCGTCCGGGTCACGCTGAACGACGGACGGATCGTGGACGGGTCGCACTGCCTGCTGGCGGTTGGCGGCATTCCGAACACCGCGGGCATCGGTCTGGAAGAGGCCGGCGTGGCGCTGTCTGAAAGCGGCCACATCAAGGTCGACGGCGTCTCGCGCACCACGGCCTCGCACATCTACGCTGCCGGTGACTGCACGGGCGTCTTTGCCCTCGCTTCCGTGGCGGCGATGCAGGGCCGCATCGCCGTGGCGCACCTGCTGGGCGATTCGGTGACGCCGCTGAAACTCAAGCGGGTTGCCTCCAACATCTTCACCAGTCCGGAGATCGCCACCGTGGGCGTGACCGAAGAGGACATCGCGGCCGGGAAGTACCAGGGGGATGTGATCAAGCTGTCGCTGAACACCAACCCGCGGGCCAAGATGATGAACGTGACGGAAGGCTTCGTGAAGATCATTGCCCGCCGCGGTTCGGGCACCGTGATCGGCGGCGTTGTGGTGGCCCCGCGCGCCTCCGAGCTGATCTTCCCGATCGCGCTGGCCGTGACGCAGAAGCTGCATGTGGATGACGTGGCCAACACGTTTACCGTCTACCCGTCCCTGACCGGCTCCATCTCCGAGGCCGCACGCCGGCTGCACGTCCACCTGTAGACGCGGAACTTGCCGTTTCGGGGCTGTAGTCCCGGAACTGCACCCGCCGCGGACGGGCCCGCCGACATCTGTTCAAGCGGCCGCGGATCTTCCCGATAAGGTTGTGTCCGGACGGCAAGCGTGATTCATCTGAAGAGGGGCGGGGCGGGTGCACGGGCGGAACACAATTCTCAAAAACAAGACGTTGCAGAATGTGGGACTGGCGGTCCTGCTGCTGGCCACGCTGGCGGCATTTGTCTACGCCTTCCTGCCCAAGCCGCCCGCAACACCGGTGGGCGGGACAACGCAGCCGGCGAAAGCCACGCCGTCGTCAGCACCAACGGAAACCACCACTGCCAGCCCCACGCCGTCCGCCACAGCCACGGAGACCGAGGAAGCCGAGCCGCCCGTCGCGGCCTTCCTGGGCGATTCCTATACCGAGGGCATCGGCGCTTCCAGCCAGGGGAACCGCTGGAGCACGCTGGTGGCACTGGAGCTGGGCTGGGAAGAGATGAACCACGGGATTTCGGGCACCGGCTACGCCACGAATGCCCAAGGTCCGGGCTACGTGGGCCGGCTGGATGACGTTATCGCCGACAATCCTGATGTAGTGGTGGTCTCCGGCGGGCAGAACGATTTCAGCACTTATCAGTTCGACCCGCAGGGCACGCTCCAGGCGATTTCCAGCGTCTACGAGGAACTGCGCGCGGATCTGCCCGACGCCGAAATTATCGCCGTCGGCCCGTCCACGCCAAGCGCCGTGGACCAGACCGTCTTTGCGCTCGACGCGGCCGTGCAGGAAGCGGCGGAGAATGTTGATGCCACGTATGTGAGCCTGCTGGATCCCGATGCGTTCACGCTCGACATGATCCAGCCGGACGGAGTCCACGTGGACGACGCCGGCCACGCGGCGATCGCCGAACGCGTCATCAACGCGGTGGAGTAGAAGAGCCGGGCCGAAACTTAGACGGTCAGGACCTGGATCAGCCGCCAGCCTTCAGGAACCTGGTGTTCCAGGGCGATTTTGGCCTCGGCATAGTCAACTCCTTCGGCTTCAATTTCCTTGATTTCCACCGGTTGAATCTTTCCTTTTACCTTGACCACAGGGACAGATTAGCCTGTTCCGGGAGCGGATCGGGGGAGCGGCGCGGGTGGTTCCGGTCACCTCGCCGGGCACGCACTCACTTCGCCGAGACGCTGTTGCCGGAGCCCTCGTCGTCGATCCGGGGATTGCCGGCGCCGAACGTGACCTGATTGCCCTGTCCCTCGAGGGCGATCTTGCCCACCTCATCGGCGTGCAGTGTGTTGTTGCTGCCCGCGGCCCGAAGCCCGGCAGCTTTCTCCACCATGACATTGTTCCGCGGCCCGTCGACATCGATTTCATTGACCGATTCGGCCCGCACCGTGGTGCCGGAAGACAGGATGTCAATCTCCTGGCAATGGCCCGTGACCGTCAGCGTAATGCCGTTGGCCAGCACTTCGATTTTCCCGCCGCCGTCACAGGCCAGTTCCACATCCGCGTCGGCCAGCGTGAGCTTGCGTTCCCGGCCAAGCGAGAGGATCGGCTGCGCCAATGCGGTGCTGCTTGCCGACGGCGGGGCGGGGGCCTCAACCGCGGCGGGAGTCTCAGCCGCGGCGGGGGCCTGGGCGGGCGCAGGTGCCTTCGGTGCGGGCGCAGACCCGTGCACAGCGCTGCCGATCGGGGTGGCGGTGTCCGTGGTGGCGTTCGCCGTGCAGCCGGACATCAGGAGTACGACGGCGGCAAGACCCACCACGATGCGCAGGGCCGGCTGGTGCTTCATCGGATACTCCCTCGATCAGCGTGCGCGATGGACACCCGTCCGCTGAGGCCGGCGGAGCCATCGCCCTACCCAGAGGCTAGCCCATGCAGGTTGGAAAATGACTGCAACGGCCCAACCTGCCGCCGATACTTAGCAACTCCGACGTCGACCGGGCCACCCGTCGACCAGGCAATCCGCCGTCGTTATTTGCCCAGACCGGCACGGCGCAGCGCTTCCGCCATCGCGGTGTTTCCCGGAGCCGGTTCTTTGCGGTTGTCCCGGCCACGCGGCGGGTTGGGGCGGCCGCTGGAGCGAGGGTTGCCCTTGGATTCCCCGCGGTCACGGGACGGGACGGGCCGGCCACCCTTGCCTGGGCCGCCGTTCCCCGGCGAACCCTTGTCCGCGGAGCCGTCCCGGCCTGCCGCTGCGCGTCCGCCCTGCTTGGCTCCCGCTTCATCGTCCAGCCGCAGGGTGAGCGAAATGCGCTTGCGGTCCGGATCGGCCTCGAGCACCTTGACCTTGACTACCTGGCCGGACTTGACCACTTCGTGCGGGTCCGAAATGAACTTGTTGGACATGGCCGAAATGTGGACCAGCCCGTCCTGGTGCACTCCGACGTCGACGAAAGCGCCGAAGGCAGCCACGTTGGTGACGGTACCTTCCAGGATCATGCCCGGTACCAGATCGGAGATCTTCTCCACGCCCTCGGAGAAGGACGCCGTGGTGAACGTGGGCCGCGGGTCACGGCCGGGCTTCTCGAGTTCGGCGATGATGTCCCGCACCGTGGGCAGGCCGAAGGAGTCGTCCACGAAGGTCTGCGGGTCCAGCGTTGCCAGCGAACCCACGCCGCGCGGCACATCGGCGGCTGCGGCGCCGGCGGCCGAAAGGATCTTGCGGGCAACGCCGTAGGCCTCGGGGTGCACGCTGGAGGAATCCAGCGGCTCGGCGCCGCCGGTGATCCGCAGGAAGCCCGCGCACTGCTCAAACGCCTTGGCGCCCAGCCGCGGCACCTTCTTCAGATCCGAGCGCTTGGCAAACGGGCCGTTCTCGTTCCGGAAGGACACGATGTTCTCGCTCAGCAGCGGGCCCACGCCGGCCACCCTGGCCAGCAGCGACGGCGAAGCGGTGTTCACGTCCACACCGACGGCGTTCACGCAGTCCTCCACCACGGCATCCAGCGAACGCTCCAGCTTGGTGGCCGTGATGTCGTGTTGGTACTGGCCGACGCCGATGGACTTCGGATCGATCTTCACCAGTTCGGCCAGCGGATCCTGCAGCCGGCGGGCAATGGACACGGCACCGCGGATCGAGACATCCAGCTCCGGCAGCTCGGCCGAGGCCAGGGCGGACGCCGAGTAGATGGAGGCGCCTGCCTCGGAGACCACCAGTTTCTGGATCTTCTGCTTCGGTGCCAGCAGCTTGATCAGCTCGGTGGCCAGCTTGTCCGTCTCGCGGGAGGCGGTGCCGTTGCCGATCGCCACCAGGTCCACGTTGTGCTTTTCGGACAAGCGGGCCAGGGTGACCAGCGCATCGTCCCACTTCTTGGCCGGCGCGTGCGGGTAGATGGTGTCCGTGGCGACCACCTTGCCGGTGCCATCAACCACGGCGACCTTCACGCCGGTCCGCAGGCCCGGATCCAGTCCGAGCGTGGCGCGGTTCCCGGCGGGGGCGGCCAGGAGCACGTCGCGCAGGTTGGCCGCGAAGATCCGGACGGCTTCGTCCTCGGCGTCGGTAAAGAGTCGCACGCGCAAGTCGATCGCGAGTTTGACCAGAATGCGGCGCCAGCCCAGCTGCGCCGTCTGCATCAGCCACTTATCGGCCGGCCGGCCTTGGTCAGCGACGCCGAGTTTGTAGGCCACGGCGTTTTCGTAGCGGCCGCGCGCAGCAGCGAATTCTTCCTTGTCCGAGGCGTCGCCTTCGACAATGTTCAGGTCCAGCACGCCTTCCTTCTCGCCGCGCAGCAGCGCCAGGACCCGGTGCGAGGGCAGGCCCGAAGGGACCTGCGCGAAGTCGAAGTAGTCGGCGAACTTCTGCCCCTCGGACTCCATGCCTTCGCGCACCTGCGCACGGACCAGCCCCTGCTTCCAGAGACGCTCGCGCAGTTCGGTGACCAGATCCGCGTCCTGGCTGATCCGCTCCACCAGGATGGACCGCGCTCCTGCCAACGCTTCGGCCGCGTCGTTGATGGCATGCTCGGAGTTCAGGTAACCGGCTGCTTCAGCCTCAGGCTCAAGGCCAGGGTTGGCCAGCAGGGCGTCCGCCAGCGGCTCGAGCCCGGCCTCGCGGGCGATCTGCGCCTTGGTCCGCCGCTTGGACTTGAACGGCAGGTAGATGTCTTCGAGCCGGGCCTTCGTGTCCGCGGCCTTGATGCTCGCCTCCAGCTCGGCGGTCAGTTTGCCCTGCTGCGCAATGCTTTCCAGCACGGAACGACGGCGGTCCTCGAGTTCGCGGAGGTAGCGCAGCCGTTCTTCCAGGTCACGCAGCTGGGCATCATCGAGCGTGCCGGTGACTTCCTTGCGGTACCGGGCGATGAACGGCACGGTGGAGCCGCCGTCGAGCAGCTCCACGGCGGCCTTGACCTGCCAGGGCTTGACGCCGAGTTCTTCGGCAATCTGGGCGTGGATCCGGGCGTTGAGCTGGTCCGGATCAACCGGCTTCAGAGCGGGGCTGGCGGCGGGCACTGCGGAGCTGGGCGTTTGCGTCACCCGATCCATTTTGCCGTATCCGGACCGCAGCGTGGGAAACGGTGCCTGCGCGTGGAGCGTCACTGCTCGTCCGGGTAGTAAAAGCCGTAGTCGTCATACGGGTCCCGCCATGCGGATTCGTCCCGGGTAATGCGTCTAACGTCCGACGCCGGAACCCACTGAGTGCGCATGGAACCGTTTTCGTCCACCCACTTGAGCTGCACCGTGTTGCGGTCCCAGGAAATGGCCTTCGCATCCACGGTGTCATCGGCGCCGGCGCCAATGCGTGCGCGCACATAGGGCTCACGGCGGTAGGGCGCCCGGGTGACTGTTCCGCGCTTAACCGGGCGTCCGCCGTCGTTCCTCGCGTATTCCCTGGCTGTCACAACATCCACTTTATTCACGAACGCGAGCATGGCAGCCGGCTCGGACAATATTCGGTCCCGACCGTCGGCGCCAGCGGACCCCTGTTATTCCCAGGGCGAGGCACTAGCATGGGGCCAACTGCCAATCATCGGGTGTGGGGATCCAATGGGACTACGAAGGAAATGGCGCCGCTTGAGCGACGCCAAGAAGAGGAACATCGCCAATACCGTGGTGGCGGTGCTGGCCGTGCTGGTGCTGGCGGCGGTTGCCTACGCCATGCTGGCGTAGGGGCCGCCGGTCCGGGCGGCGCCTGACTCCCGGCTCGGGCGGGGCCTGGAGGCCGCTGGTCCGGCTCGGTACTCACGCGGCCCGGCGAGCTTCGATCCGGCCGGAGACGAGGAACAGTGCGCCGGCACAGAGGCAGCAGCCGAGCATCAACATGGCCATGGGAACGGCTGTGAAGCCTCCGCCGATGCCGGCCAGCGGTGTGACCAATGCGCCCAGCACGAACTGGGAGGCGCCCAGCACGGCTGAGCCTTGGCCCGCCGCCTGCCGGACCGTGCCGATGGCCAGGCTGGTCGTGTTGCCCATCAGGAAACCTGAGCAGCTGATGGCAAAGAAGATGGGAATAGCCGCCCAGATGACTGCGGCGCCGGACATGACCAGGACAAAGATAGCTGCGGTCATGGTCAGCTGTGCCGTCAGGGCCGCTGCGATAATGCGCCGCACAGCGAAGCGGCGGATCAGCCGGACCGAGGCCAGCCCGCTCGCCATCATCCCCAGCGCGTTGACGGCCGCGGCGGCGCCGTAGCCGATGGGGCTGAAGCCCATCAGATTCTGGTAGACAAAGGACGAGGCCGAAATATAGGAAATGATCACGCCGAAGGTGAAAGCGAACTGGAGTACGTAGGCCGGAAACAAGCCTCCCTTGAAGGCCCGCCGGACCACGTCCCCGGCGGCAAGCAGGGCGGCCTTGTCACGGGCATGCGGGGGATGGGTTTCACGGACCAGCAGCAGGACACCGCCGAGCATCACCGCGAAGATCCCTGCCAATACCCAGAAGATGCTGCGCCAGCTGCCGGCGGCAAGCAGGACGCTGCCCAGCAGGGGAGCCAGCACCGGAGCCAGGCTGGAAATGGTCAGCAGCAGGGTGAAAGCCCGCGCCGCGCCGGTACCGGCGTTGAGGTCCGAAATGATGGCACGACCAATGACGATTCCGGCCGCCGCGGCAAAACCCTGGACAAAGCGGGCCCCGACCAGGAACCAGATATCCTGGGCCAGCGCAGCGGCAATACAAGCGACGACGGCGATGGCGACGCCCACCATGAGCGGCCGGATGCGCCCGTACCTGTCCGAAAGTGGGCCGAACGCCAGCTGCCCGAGCGCGATGCCGAGCAGCAAGGCCGTCAGCGTGAGCTGGGCGCCCGAGGCACGCACGCCAAGATCGCTGGCGATCATGGGCAGCGACGCCAGATACATGTCGGAGGACAACGGCGCGGCGGCGGCCAACAGCGCAAGGACAGCCAACAGCGGTCCCGACATGGCCGGCGTCGTACGTTGTGCAGTCATGGCCATATCCAAACACGCTCCGGCAGCAAGTCATGGCTGTATGACGCGCAGCTGGACTCAGGAAACCGAAGTTATTTGGTGCCGGCTGTCCAGCGGTGTCCGTATATTGGAACGATGTCCGGATGCTGGACGAAGGGGCGTAGAATTTCGGGCGGTAATCATTCGTTTTCATCGAAAGCCGACACCATGTCTTCTGCAGCACCAGCCTCAACAGGTGCCTCCAAGGCCCCGGTCAACTCCCGCGGCCGCGTGATCGTTGCCAGCCTCATTGGCACGTCCGTTGAGTTCTACGACTTCTACGTCTACGCCACGGCCGCCGTGCTCGTTTTCCCGGCCTTGTTCTTCCCCGGCGCCGATGCCGCCACCGCTCTGCTGAGTTCGTTCGCCGTCTTCGGCGTCGCCTTCATCGCGCGGCCGCTCGGGTCCATTGTTTTCGGGCACTTCGGCGACAAGTTCGGCCGCAAGGGCACGCTGGTCGCCTCGCTGCTCACCATGGGCATCGCGACCTTCCTGATCGGCTGCCTGCCCACCGCGCAGGTCACCGGCTGGTCGTTCTGGGCTCCGGCCCTGCTGGTGGTCCTGCGCTTTGCCCAGGGCCTGGCCCTTGGCGGCGAATGGAGCGGGGCCGCACTGCTGGCCACCGAGAACGCCCCGGCGAACAAGCGGGCCATCTACGGCACGTTCCCGCAGCTGGGTGCCCCGATCGGCTTCATCATTGCCAACTCGCTCTTCCTGATCCTCAGCCTGAACCTGAGCAATGAGGCGTTCATGTCCTGGGGCTGGCGCATTCCGTTCCTGGGCAGCGCCGTCATGGTCATTATCGGCCTCTACGTCCGCCTGAAGCTGGTGGAAACTCCGGCCTTCCAGAAGGTTGTGGACAAGGGCGAGGTCACCAAGCTGCCGCTCGGCCGCGTCTTCAAGTCCAGCTGGCGCCAGCTGATCCTGGGTACCTTCATCATGCTGGCCACCTACGTGCTGTTCTACCTGATGACCACCTTCACGCTGTCCTACGGCACTGCGGCCAAGTCGGTGGACGACGCTGCCGCGGCCGCTGCCGCGGCCGGCAAGGACTTCGACCCCTCGGCGTTCACCGCCGGCCTGGGTTACGCCCGCAACGACTTCCTGCTGATGCTGATCATCGGCGTCGTCTTCTTCGGGATCTTCACGATGGTGTCCGGGCCGCTGGCAGAAAAGTTCGGCCGGCGGAAGACGCTGATCTGGGTCTCCCTCGGCATCGTGGCCTTCGGCTTCCTCTGGGTTCCGCTCTTCGGAGGCGGCTTCGCCGGCACCATGCTGCACCTGATCATCGGCTTCACCCTGATGGGCCTGACCTTCGGCCCCATGGGAGCTATGCTGCCGGAGCTGTTCCCGACCAACGTGCGGTACACCGGCTCGGCCGTGGCCTACAACTTCTCCTCGATCCTGGGCGCCTCCGTGGCACCGTTCATCGCGGTGGCGCTGTGGCAGGCGGCCGACGGCAGCACCTTCCTGGTGGGCATGTACCTCAGTGGGGCGGCCGTGGTCACGCTGATTTCCCTGTTCCTGACCAAGGAAACCAAGGACATGGATTACGAGGGACTGAGCAGCTGATCCCGTCATAAAGGCCCGCGGTTCCAGCAGGAACCGCGGGCCTTTTTTCAGTAAGGAATTCGGTTGTCCGTTAGTGGACTGCCTTCCGTTTGGTGATGAAGCCCCAAATCAGCAGTACAACGAGGGCGCCTGCGATGGCAACGAGCCAGGTCTGGATGCTCCAGAATTCTTCCAGCCCTACACCGAAGATGGCACTGCCGATCCAGCCGCCCAGCAAGGCGCCGACGACGCCGAGTACTAGGGTTGCGATCCAGCCGCCGCCTTGGTCACCCGGCAGGATCAGCTTGGCGATAGCGCCCGCAATTAGTCCGAGAATAAGAAAAGCAAGAAAACCCATGATGCTCTCTCCTTACGGTGATCAATGGTCCCCCGACGGGATTGCCGGGGAGTGTCCCTTACCAATTCCCACGGTACAACAAAGCATGCTTATTGTATTGTCTTTTTGCCAAAGGAATTTTGCGCGGCTAGGGTCTGCCATCGCCGCCGCTGGTCGGGAATGGGGCGTGGTCGGGCGCGTGCTTTAACCAGCTGTGCCCGGTCCGTCAACGGAACCGGGCACCTTGGGCAGGAGCTGCTGGGGAGGAGCGGCGCCGCTCCTAGTCGATGATGGCGGCCAGCACGGCGCCGGCAGAGACCGTGGCGCCCGGCTTCGCCGTCAGTTTTGCGATGGTGCCGGCCTTGTGGGCTGTCAGCGGTTGCTCCATCTTCATGGCCTCAAGCACGACGACGAGATCGCCTTCCGCGACCGTGTCACCTTCGCTGACGGCCACCTTCACGATGGTGCCTTGCATGGGTGAGGACAGGTCATCCCCGCTGGCCGCCGCGCCGGCCGAGCCGCTGGAACGCCCGCGGCCGCGCTTGGGCTTGCCGTTGGACTTGGTGGCGCCGCCGCCGGAGGTATTCAGGCCCGCGGGCAGCACAACTTCCAGCCGTTTGCCGCCCACCTCAACGGTTACGCGCTGGCGTTCGCCGTCGTCGTCGGTGGTTGTTGGCGCCGCATCGAAGGCGGGAATCTCGTTCACGAACTCGGTCTCGATCCAGCGGGTGTGGACCTTGAAAGGCTCCAACGGATTAGCCGGAGCGAAGTCCGGATCCGCCGTCACGGCGCGGTGGAAGGGCAGGACCGTCGGCATGCCGGCGATCTCCATCTCCGCCAGGGCGCGGCGGGCGCGCTGCAGGGCTTGGTTGCGGCTGGCGCCGGTGACAACGAGCTTCGCGAGGAGGGAGTCGAAGTTGCCGCCGACCACCTCGCCGGCTTCGACGCCGGAGTCCACGCGGACGCCAGGGCCGGTGGGCAGCTTTATTGATTCCACTGTGCCCGGGGCGGGCATGAAGTTGCGGCCGGCATCCTCGCCGTTGATGCGGAACTCGAAGGAGTGCCCGCGGATTTCGGGATCGCCGTAGCCCAGTTCCTCCCCGTTGGCCAGCCGGAATTGCTCGCGGACCAGGTCCACGCCGGCGACCTCCTCGGAAATGGGGTGCTCCACCTGCAGGCGCGTGTTGACCTCCAGGAAGGAGATGGTGCCGTCCTGGCCGACCAGGAATTCGCAGGTTCCGGCGCCCTGGTATTTGGCCTCGAGCATGATGGCCTTGGACGCTTCGTAAAGCCGGTAGTTCTGGTCCGCGCTCAGGAACGGAGCGGGGGCTTCCTCGACGAGCTTCTGATTGCGGCGCTGCAGCGAGCAGTCGCGGGTGGAAATAACGACGACGTTGCCGTGCGCATCCGCGAGGCACTGGGTTTCCACATGCCGGGGTGCATCCAGGAAGCGTTCGACGAAGCACTCGCCGCGGCCGAAGGCGGCGGTGGCCTCGCGGACCGCGGAGTCGAAGGCCTCGGGGATCTCGTCCCGGTCGCGGACCACTTTGATGCCGCGGCCGCCGCCGCCGTAGGCAGCCTTGATGGCCAGCGGGAGACCGTAGGCGTCCGCGAAGGCGAGGACCTCGTTCACACCCTGCACGGGATCTGCAGTGCCGGGAACCAGGGGAGCGCCGACCTTTTCGGCGATGTGCCGGGCCTGGACTTTGTCGCCGAGTTTGGCGATGGCATCGGGGGAGGGACCAATCCAGATCAGCCCGGCATCGATGACCCGCTGGGCGAAGTCCGCGTTTTCGGCGAGGAAGCCGTAGCCGGGGTGGACGGCGTCGGCACCGGAGGCTGCGGCCACTTCAAGCAGTTTGTCCATGGCCAGATAGGACTCCGCGGCGGTGCTGCCGCCCAGGGAGTATGCCTCGTCGGCCAGACGGACATGCAGCGCATCCCGGTCAGGCTCTGCGTAAACGGCGACGGAGGCGAGGCCTTCATCCCGTGCGGCTCGGATTACGCGGACGGCAATTTCACCACGGTTGGCGATCAGTACCTTGGTGATGCGCTGGGTCATTCAAAGCTCCTTCTATCCTTGAGGAGCCTAGCGCGGTTTTGCGGGTATCACCCAATAACCATGTCAAATGTGCGTGTGCGGGCGCGGTTCTTTGTAGGTGTTCTACAAAACGGCGATGCTAGGAGCAGGGTCTGGTGCTTCTTCCCCTCCCGACGCCGCGATTCCACTGTGACGATAATCCTTTAAAGCCTATTTGCTGTTTTAGGTACCGCCGGCCGTTCCCCTCCTGTATACCTGTCGGTAACCCGTAGGGAGAATCTAGCGCGCCAAAGCGGTGCCCTTGGGAGCAAAGGAAGTCAGTTGGGGGACGTGTATTTGGGGCAGTCTCTGCCAGTGAGCCTGGGTGGCCGTTACAAGCTTCAGGAACTGATCGGGCGGGGCGGATCCGCGGCGGTCTATAAGGCCATGGATGACGTGCTGGGCCGATGCGTTGCGGTCAAGGTTTTCCGCCCCGATGTGAGCGACGATGGGGAGCTGCGGCGGCAGGAGGCAGAGGTACAGCTGCTGTCCACCTTCAACCACCCGGGCCTGGTGACTGTTTACGATGCGGGGAGGGAAGATTCATCCTCGGACGGGACCCGCTCCTTTGTGGTGATGGAGCTTGCGCAAGGCAAGGACCTGCGAAACCGGCTTCGGCTGGGGAGGCTGGAGTCCAGGGATGTAGCAAAGATCGGCCACCAACTGGCGGCAGCACTTGACTATGTCCACGCTCGGGGAGTGATCCACCGCGACCTCAAACCGGCGAACATCATGCTGGGGTTCGATGAAGACACCGGCGAAGCCCGGGCCAAGCTCATGGATTTCGGTATTGCCCGTGTCATTGAAGGAACACGGCTGACGGCCACCGGGCAGACTGTCGGAACCGCTACCTACTTGAGCCCGGAGCAAGCCCAGGGCGGGGCACTGGGAACATCCAGCGACATCTATTCCCTCGGACTGGTCCTGTTGGAGTGCCTGACCGGTTACGTCGAGTTCCCCGGCAGTCCGGTGGAATCAGCCGTGGCCCGCCTGCAGCGCGGACCGGTTATCCCAGCGGAGATCGGCCCCGGATGGGTTCGCCTGCTCTCGAGGATGACCGCGATGGATCCAGCAGCACGGCCGGATGCCGCCGAAGTAGCTGACGCGCTGGCGAACCTGGATAACACAGCGTGGGAGCCGGAGCCCGGCCTGGAGGCGCCGGAGAAGCCGGGGAGCAGTACGGCAGCCATGCCGGTTGCCCCGGCAGCAAGACCTCTGCGGTCACGGCCCACCCGCAAGTTTCCCGCCTGGGCTATCGCGGTAGTCCTCGTGCTAGCTGGCATTGCGGTCTTTGCGCTTTCGCTGACCTCCAGTCCGCAAGAGGCCGAGACGTCTGTCCCGACACCATCGCCGACCCTGACCGGAGAGCTCGAAGAGCACATGCGCAACCTCGAACGGAACCTTGTCCCATGAAGAAGCCGCAACGTATTCGCCGTATGCCAGCTGCTGCGGCAGTTGCTGTCATACTGCTCACCAGCGCCTGCACTGCGCCGCCACAGCTGGCTGCCGGAGCCGCCGAAAGAATGCAGATCCACGCAGCCGAGGTCCGGACGGCCGCGGCAGCTGGGGATTACGAGAAAGCGATTGAGGGCCTGGGCGAGCTGACGGAGGAATTGAGGCAGGCAGCCGGGACCGGCGATGTCTCTTTTGCCCGCTACCAGAGTATCGAAGCTGCCATCGAGCAACTCAGCGCGGACCTCGCAGCGGAACTGGCTGCTGCATCGCCTCCTTTGGAACCGCCGAAACCAGAAACAGAAGCGGCTGCGCCGGAGGCGCCGAACACTGTTGCGACTACGGAATCAACCCAGGGGCAACAGGGTCCTCTTCCGCCAGCTCCGGTGCCCGTACCACCTCCCACTGTCGATGCTCCGGAGCCTTCTGAAAATTCGCCGGTGCCGGCTGAGCCGGACAGCGGTCAGGGAGACGGCGACAGCCAGCCGGACGAAGCGCTTCCAGACGGGGACCACAGCGACAACCAAAAGGACAACGGGGCCGGCCGGGACGATGCGGCTGACCGCGGCGGATCCGAAGGTGATGGGAACAACGGCGGGTCTGGGACAGGTCCCGGTTCCGGCCAGGGCGAGGACGATCCCGGCCGGGACAATCCCGGCCGGGACGATGCGGGCCGGGACGATGCCGGCCGGGACGATAGCTGATTCCCGCGGGGACGCCGCAGGGCCTGAGTCGTGCCGTTGGCAGCCGGCCCTTATTGCCCCCAGAGGTCCGTGATCTGCACGTTGGCGCTTGCCAGCAGGTGGCGGAGGGTGGAAACCGAAAGACCGACGACGGCGTGCGGGTCGCCGTCGACGCGCTCGATGAAAGCCCCGCCCAGCGAGTCGATGGTGAAGGAACCGGCGACCTGAAGCGGCTCGCCGGTGGCGATGTAGGCATCGATCTCTGCATCGCTGAGCTGGGCGAAGTATACGCCGGCCGAGGCAACCGCACCAATGGTGGCGCCTGATCCAACGGTGCTGCCTGCATCGTCGTCGTTGTCTGTGCCGGAGCCGCCCTCGTCGACATCGGCGGGCACATCCCTGCAGTCCACCAGCCAGTGCCCGGTGTGCAGCACACCGTGGCGGCCGCTCATCCGGTGCCAGCGCTCGCGGGCAATCTCGGGTTCGTACGGCTTGCCGTGTGGTTCGCCGTCGAGCTCGAAGACGGAGTCGCAGCCCAGGACCAGCGCGCCCTCCGCCTCGGGCAGGCCGGCGACAGCTTCAGCCTTGGCCCGGGCGAGCAGCAAGGCGGTGTCATGCGGGTCTGTCAGCCCGTAGTGCGCTGTGACAGCATCCTCGTCCACGTCGGACACGAGAATGCTGTGGGAGATGCCGGCGTCGGTGAGGAGTTTGGTGCGGGCGGGGGAGGCGGAGGCGAGAATCAGGCGCAAATCAGTCACGTCCCTAAGCGTAATGCCCGCTTCAGCAAGGCCGGCATCAGCCAGCGAAGAACGCCGCAGCTTCGGCCGCCGCCCGGCAAGTAGCACACAAACCGACATATCCAATGTTGATTTATCAACGTGCCGCTCTTCACCGTATGATCTCCGCGGGGATTCTTCCGGCTACCTCTGGCACAGCAGAGTGGCGAAGGCAGCGGAATGGAACGGTGCACCGTTGGGGCTGGACCGTTCCGGGACCTGTGGATCGTTGGGGGATACACCGTTCCTGAACAGCAAAACGCTCGGCCGGAGGCACTTCCCGGCCGAGCGTTTTCTTGTACTGCTGTCCCTAGAGCAACAGGTCAGCGATTCGAGTCGACTAGATCTTCCTCACGACGTCCGGCGGGAACCCCGGCAGACTCAGCGCCGGTTTCAATCCGGTCTACCCCGTCCGCGTCCACGGCGGCGTCGTCGGTAAACGGATCGCCGGTGCGCTTCGCGTTGTAGAGGTCCATGTCCAGAATGCCCTGACGCTTGGAGACGATTGTCGGGACCACGGTCTGGCCGGCCACGTTGACCGCGGTGCGGCCCATGTCCAGGATCGGGTCGATGGCCAGCAGCAGGCCGATGCCTTCCAGTGGCAGCCCCAGCGTGGACAGCGTCAGGGTCAGCATAACGGTGGCGCCGGTGGTCCCGGCGGTCGCGGCCGAGCCGAGCACGGCCACCAAAGCGATCAGCAGGTAGTGCGTGAAGTCCAGCTGCACGCCGAAGAACTGGGCAACGAAGATCGCGGCGATCGCCGGGTAGATCGAGGCGCAGCCGTCCATCTTGGTCGTCGAGCCCAGCGGCACGGCGAAGGACGCGTAGGCCCGCGGCACGCCGAGGTTCCGCTCGGTCACGCGCTGGGTCAGCGGCATAGTGCCCATCGAGGAACGCGACACGAAGGCCAGCTGGATGGCGGGCCACGCGCCGGAGAACCACTGCTTGACGGACAACCCATGGGCGCGGATCAGCACCGGGTAGACCACAAAGACCACCAGGGCCAGGCCCACGTAGATGGACAGCGTGAACATGGCCAGCGAGCCCATGGTGTCCCAGCCGTACGTGGCAACGGCCTTGCCGATCAGGCCGACGGTGCCGATCGGGGCCACGCGGATGATCCACCACAGCACCTTCTGGATCACGGCCAGCGCGGAGGCATTGAGCTTCAGGAAAGGCTCGGCGGGCGCGCCCACCTTCAGGGCAGCGATGCCGACGGCGATGGAGATGACCAGGATCTGCAGCACGTTGAAGCTGACGCTCGTGGTCATCTCGCCGGATTCGGCCACCTTGGTGCTGGCTTCCAGCCCCAGGAAGTTGCCCGGGAACAGGCCGGTCAGGAACGCCCACCAGTCACCGGTGCGCCCGGTGTACTCGCCGGGCACTTCGCCGGCAGCGCTGGCACCGGGTTGCATGACGGTGCCCAGGACCATGCCGATCACCACGGCGATGAACGCGGTGATGGCGAACCAGAGCAGCGTGTTCCAAGCCAGCTTGGCGGCATTGGAGACCGCACGAAGATTGGCGATGGAGCTGACCACGGCGGTGAAAATCAGCGGCACCACGGCGGCCTTCAGCAGCGAGATGTAGCTGGAGCCGATGGTTGTCAGCGTCTCGGTCAGCCAGTTCGGTTCGCCGGCGGCCGACTCGCCCATGTTCTTGGCAACGAGACCAAGGATGAGGCCGGCAATCAGCGCGGCGATGATCTGCGGGCCGAAGGCTGTGGCCCACGAGGGCAGTCTCCGGGCCTGTTTTTCGGGGCTGGTAGCAGTAGTCACTCGAAGACCATAGATGGCGCGTATACCAAGTAAAAGGCAGCGTTGCGAAATATTACAACGACGTACGACGGCGGGCCGTCACCCTCGGTGTGACGGCCCGCCGGTGCGTGGATTCTGTGAAGTTATTCCCGGCGCCCGTGTGAGGAAAATCGCCGGCGGGCACAGCGAGATCGTTCCTTAGCGTCGAGATCGTCCCTCGCACAGGTCGCCCGTACCCGGCAGGACGATCTCGCTGAAACCGATGCGGCCCTAGGCCTCGGACGGGGCCGTGCCGTCGCCCAGCAGTGCGCGGCGCAAGGTATCCAGTCCCACCGAGCCCAGGTTCAGGGCCTCGCTGTGGAACCGTTTGATGTCGAAGGACGCGCCCTCGCTGCGGCGGCGCTCGTCGCGGATCTGCTCCCACAACCGCTGGCCCAGCTTGTAGGAGGGCGCTTGTCCGGGCCAGCCCAGGTAGCGGGTGAACTCGAACTTGAGTTGGCCCTCGCTGATGGCGATGTTCTTCCTCAGGAACTCGTAGCCCTTCTCCGGCGTCCACGTCCCCGAACCCCAGCGCGCGGGCACCTCTAGTTCCAGGTGGACGCCGATGTCGAAGACCACGCGGGCGGCGCGCATGCGCTGGGCGTCCAGCATGCCCATCTTGTCGCCCGGATCGGACAGGTAGCCCAGGTCTTCCATCAGCCGCTCGGCGTAGAGCGCCCAGCCTTCGCCGTGGCCGGACACCCAGCAGATGTTCCGGCGCCAGTTGTTCAGATGCTCGCGGCGGTAGGTCGCCGTCGCAATTTGGAGGTGGTGGCCGGGCACGCCCTCGTGGTAGACGGTGGTCGTTTCCTTCCACGTGGTGAACGAATCCTCGCCCTCGGGCACGGACCACCACATGCGGCCCGGGCGGGAGAAGTCGTCGGACGGCCCGGTGTAGTAGATGCCGCCTTCCTGTGTGGGCGCGATGCGGCATTCGAGCCGGCGCATCGGTTCGTAGATGTCGAAGTGCGTCCCGGACAGTTCCGCCACCGCACGGTCCGAGAGCTGCTGCATCCAGGCCTGCAGCGCGTCCGTGCCGCGCAGTTGCCGGGACTCGTCCGCATCCAGCGCGGCCATCGCCTCTTCGATGGAAGCGCCGGGCTTGATCTGCTGGGCCACGGCTTCCTGCTCGGCGATGATGCGGTCCAGTTCCTCGACGCCCCACTGGTAGGTCTCTTCCAGGTCGATCGTGGCGCCGAGGAAGCGGCGGGACATCAGTGAGTAGTGTTCCCGGCCAACGGCGTCCTTTTCGGGCGCTTCCGGCAGCAGCTCGTTTTCGAGGAACGCAGCCAGCGAGGCGTAGGCGCGGGAAGCGGCTTCGGCGCCGGCAGCCAAGCGCTTGCGCAGGTCCTCGGGCAGCCCGCCGTCGTCATCACTGGCCGCGATGGACCCGTCGCCGCTCTGCTGGGCGTCGCCGTCGTCAACCCGGGCGGAAGCGGCCAGTGAATGGAAAAAGCCGTCCTCCGCCGCGTACGCCCTGGCCTGCTCGATCACGGTACGGATCTGGCGCTTGGCCGCCACCAGCCCGAGTTCCTTCGCTGCGCGGAGCGAGCTGGCGTAGCCGCTGATGGCGTCCGGCACGTTGTCCATCCGGCCGGCGATGTTGTTCCAGTCCTGGGCCGTGGCCGTGGGCATCAGGTCGAAGATGGCGCGGATGTCCTGCGAGGGCGAGGCGATGTTGTTCAGGTCCGCCAGGTCCAGGCCGGACTCGTGGATCTCCAGCTCCAGGCCCAGCCGCTCGCGCATCGCATCCAGGGTCACCCGGTCCACATCGTCCGTGGGCTCCAGATCCTCCAGCCGGCGCAGCGCCTCGCGGGTGCATTCGGCCAGCGCCTCGGCACCGGCGGGGGAGTAATCCGGGTATTCGGTCTCGTGGCCGGGTATGCCCAGCGACGTTGCGAGCGAGGGATTCATCTCCAGCAGCGACTCGGTGAAAGAGTCCGCCACGGCGTCGATCGCCGAGGGGTTCCGCACGGCCGTGTTATCCAGGGTGGTTTCAGATGTCTGGTTAGTCACAAGCCGAGCCTACCTGCCATCGGTTGCCCTCGGACACTGCCTGTGGGTTTCGCAGGCTTACCGTGTCCGGATTGTGCCCGGCGCGGGTCTGTTGTTTGCCGGCGGGTGAACGTAGGTTGAAAGTACAGGGCCGGCCGGCGGAGCGGCGCGGCCGGAACAGTAAACGTGACGGACGCGGCGGCGCGGCCGGCATGTCAAGAGGACGGTGCAGGGATGTGCGCAGAAGAACGACGGCGGTGCTCGCCGCGCTCGGGCTGGTGCCGGTTTTGACGCTGGCCGGGTGCAGTGCGCCGGAGCCGGAACTGCTGGCGGCGGACGGGGTGGAGCAGCAGTCTGTCGCCTTGCAGGAGTACCCGGAAGCCGTGGCATCGCTGCAGGACGCCACGCTCAAACTCGGCGCGGCCATGCTTGCCGGCAGGCCGGAGTCGAACCAGGTCACCAGCCCGGCGAGCCTGCTCTACGCGCTCGCCATGCTGCGCACCGGCGCCGGCACCACGACGGCGGCGGAAATGGATGCGGTGCTCGGCCTGCCTGCCGAGGACCGGGACGAGGCGATGAACGCACTGCTCAAGGCATGGCAGGAGCACGACGGCGATCCCGGCTCGGTCGACGAGGACGAGCCTCCAGCCACACCGCTGCTGCACCTGGCCAACGGGGTGTTCGTTGATGCGGGCACGCCTACCGGCGAGGAGTACCTGGCCCGGCTGGCGGAGCACTACGGTTCGGGCGTCTATCCGGTGGACTATGCGGATCCCGCCACCAAGGACAAGCTGGACGCCTGGGTGGACCACAACACCGGCGGCCGGATCACGGAAGCGCCCGGCGGGTACGACGAGGCCAACACGCTGACCCTGCTGAACGCGGTGTACTTCGCGGCGGCTTGGGCGGATCCGTTCTCGCCGTCGTCAACCAACACCGAGGACTTCACCTTGCTGGACGGGGAGGTGGTCCAGGCGGAGCTGATGGGGAAACTGCTGCGCGCCGACTACGCCCGCAGCGAGGGCTGGCAGGGGATAGACCTGCCCTACAACCAAGGCTTCCTGATGCGTCTGGTCCTGCCGGACGAAGGTTCGCCGGTGCTGGATGAAGCAGGACTGGCAGCAGTGAACCGGGCGATGGCTGCGGCGGATCCGGCGATGGTGTCGCTGGGGCTGCCGAAGTGGGAGCACGAGTACACCCAGAACCTGATCCCGGTGCTGCGCGGCCTGGGCCTGGCGGAGACTTTCGGCGAGGCGCCGGACCTCCACGCCATCCAGCCGGAGGCCCGGGTCAGCGGCGCGACGCAGCAGGCCAACATCACGGTGGGAGAGAAGGGCACGGTGGCGGCTGCCGTGACGCAGCTGGATGTTATGGCTGGCTCGCTCCCGCCGCAGCCGGACGTGAGGCTGGACTTCAACCGCCCGTTCCTTTACCAGATCATCCACGCGGACACGGGGCTGCCGCTCTTCCTGGGCACCGTCATGGATCCGCGCTGACCGGCGGGGCGGAGGGAAAGTGGGCGATCCGCCGTAGTTAATCGTGGGCGTGACGGCAGCTCAACGGTAGCCGGTGGTATCCGCTGGTTTGTCCGGATCCTGGACCTCGCGCATGTACCGCCAGGCGTCGGGCTGGCTGCCGTCGACGTCCGTGAAGCCGTAGACCTTGGCCAGCTCGCCGCTGGAGAGCGACTTCCCGTTCCAGCGGGAGACCTCGGGATCCTGGGCAAGCGCCGCGACGGCCCGGCCCACGTAGGCCGGGGTCTCGGAAATGGCGAAGTGCGGAATGCGCTCGGTGGCATCGCGCCAGTTCGCCTCGGTCACGCCGAATTCGTCCAGCATCGCTTCGGACCGCAGCCAGCCCGGGGTCAGCGAGAGCGCCGTGGCGCCGTACGGCTTTAGGTCGTGCGCCAGCAGGAACGCCATCCGGTTCACCGCGGATTTGGCCAGATCGTAGAAGAACGAGGCGCGGTAGTTCTCCGCGTTGTACTCGTCCGTACCGTCGGTGACTTCGATAGCCAGTCCGCCCGGCTGCCGGATCAGCAGCGGCAGGGCGAAGTGGCTGGTGATGGCGTGGGTGTCCACGCCAAGCCGGAGCATGTGCAGGCCAATATCCAGCGAGGACTCCCAGACGGATTTGTCCCACTCCATGACGGTGGCGCCCCAGATGTCGTTGACGAGGATGTGCAGGGCGCCCTGCTCGGCGTCGATGCGGGCCACCAGATCGCGCACCTCGTCAGGGACGAGATGGTCTACTCTGACCGCGATCCCGTGGCCGCCGGCCTCCTCGACCAGTTGCGCGGTCTCCTCGATGGTTTCCGGACGGTTCATCTCGGACGGCTGGTCCCGGGTGGTCCGCCCGGTGACGTAAACGGTGGCGCCGGCCGCACCGAGCTGAACGGCGATGCCCCGGCCCGCGCCCCTGGTCCCTCCGGCGACGAGCGCAACCTTTCCTGCCAGCGATGCTTGCATGCGGCCGACGTTAGTCCTGCGGAGGTTACTCCGGCAAATGCGGGAAGTCGGCGCCGAGCAGCGTCCTGCTGATCGCGGCCAGCTGGCGGACTTGCTCTTCGTCGAGGCGGTCGAAGACGGCGGCCCGGACCGCGGCGACATGGCCTGGCGCGGCGGCAGCTATTTTGGCCACACCGGCTTCGGTGATGCGGGCCAGCACCACCCGGCGGTCATTGGCGTCCATGGCCCGGGTGACATAGCCGTCCTTTTCCAGCCGGGCGACAATCCGGGAAAGCCGGGACTGCGAGGTATTGGTCAGCTCCGCCAGTTTGCTCATCCGGCATTCGCGGGTGGCGGATTCCGAAAGCATCGCCAGCACCATGTAGCCAGCGACGGTCAGGTCCTCGTCGCGCTGCAGCTGGGACTCCAGCGTGGCCGGAAGCCGGAACATCAGCGAGGCAACGGCCAGCCATGCTCGGCGTTCCTCGGGATTCAACCACTTCGGCTCTGTCATGGAACAACTCTACCGGGAATTCACTTGACGCTTCAAATGATTCCACCTACATTAGTTTCTGTTGCAAGTAATCAACGCGAGGAGCAACATGACCACGTATGCAGTAACGGGAGCAACAGGCGAACTGGGCGCACTCGTCATCGATGCCCTGCTGGAACGCGAGATCGAAGCGGCAGCAATTGTCGCCGTCGTACGCAATACGGCGAAAGCCGCGGGCCTGCAGGAACGCGGGGTGACGGTCCGCGAGGGCGACTACGACAAGCCCGAAACCCTGGCTTCTGCACTGGCAGGCGTGGACACCCTCATGTTTATCTCCGGCAGCGAGGTCGGCCAGCGCATCCGGCAGCATGGCAAGGTCCTGGAGGCTGCCAAGGCCGCCGGGGTGAAGCGGATTGCTTACACCAGCGTGCTGCGCGCGGATACCAGCGACCTGGCCCTGGCCCCGGAGCACAAGGCCACCGAGGCCCTGATCCGCGAATCCGGCATCCCGTTTACGCTGCTGCGCAACGGCTGGTACATCGAGAACTACACCGGGCAGCTGGGCCAGTACCTGCAGGCCGGCGCGGTCATCGGCGCCGCCGGCGATGCCCGGATTGCCGCCGCCACCCGGGCCGACTTCGCCGAGGCAGCCGCTGTTGTACTGACCGGCGAGGGCCACGAGAACGCCGTTTACGAACTCGGCGGCACGCCCTTCACCATGGTCGAATTCGCCTCCGCCGTCTCCGAGGTGACCGGCCGGAACATCGGCTACCGCAACGTCACCCTGGACGAGTACCAGCAGGGCCTGCTCGCCGCCGGCCTGGATGAGGGCATGGCAGGCTTCCTCACCGCGCTTGAGGCCAACACGGCCGAAGGCGACCTCGACACCGAAAGCGAGGATCTGGCGAAGCTGATCGGCCGTCCCAGCACGCCGCTGGCTGAAGCGGTGCGGGCGGTACACACCGCCTGATCCACAGGACCAAGTCCCGCACAAAGACTGGAGACCGGCAGCGCGTTGGGGGCTGGCGGTCTCCTTTTTGTCTTATGGCGGTCGGCTTAGCGCAGCTTCCTGCGCCGGCCCGCGCCGGTCTCCTTTTTTGTGGCCTTACCGGAAGGTGTGCCGCCAGGCACCGGGGCCGTGCTGAACCACCGGGCGCAGCAATTCACGACGGCGGGAGCCGCGGCGGCGCGGTTTGCCGCCTGTTTCGTCCTCGGTGGAGGAGGACTGCAGCGCAAGAACGACGGCGGTCAGCGCCGCGAGTTCTTCGGCGCTGGGATTTCCCTTGGCAACAGTAAACAACGGGGCCTGCTCGGCCTGGGCCTCGGCTTCTGCGTGCATGCGTTCCTCATTTCCGGACCAGCGCGTGGCGGCCTGGTCGGGGCTGGACCAGCGGGTATGGCCGGCGGCTGTGCCCGCCGGACGGATGTGTGTCCTTGCGTGGCCGGTGGTCACAGCGGGATGTTTCCGTGTTTCTTGTGCGGCATGGTGGCCCGCTTGTCGCGCAGCGCGCGCAGGCCGCGGACAATCTGCAGCCGAGTGTCGGACGGCGCCACCACCGCGTCCAGGTAGCCGAGCTCGGCCGCCTGGTACGGATTGAGCAGTTCTTCCTCGTACTGGGTGACGATCTCCTGGCGGCGGGCTTCAACGTCTCCGCCTTCGGCCTGCACGGCGGCGAGGTCCCGGCGGTAGAGAATGTTCACCGCGCCCTGGGCACCCATGACGCCGATCTGGGCGGTGGGCCAGGCGATGTTCAGGTCAGCGCCGAGCTTCTTCGAACCCATGACGATGTAGGCGCCGCCGTAGGCCTTGCGGGTGATGACGGTCAGCTTGGGCACGGTGGCTTCAGCGTAGGCGTAGAGCAGCTTCGCGCCGCGGCGGATGATGCCGTTGAACTCCTGGTCCTTGCCGGGCAGGAAGCCGGGGACGTCCACCAGGGTCAGGATGGGAATGTTGAACGCATCGCAGTGCCGGACAAAGCGGGCGGCCTTTTCCGAGGCGTTGATGTCCAGCGTGCCGGCGAACTGCATGGGCTGGTTGGCGACGACGCCGACAGTGTGCCCCTCCACCCGGCCGTAGCCGATGATGACGTTGGGCGCGTAGAGGGACTGCATCTCGAGGAAGTGGCCGTCGTCCATTACGTGCTCGATGACCGTGCGCATGTCGTACGGCTGGTTAGCCGAGTCCGGGATGAGCGTGTCCAGCTCAAGGTCCGCCTCGGTGGTCTCGAGCACCTCGTCGAAGTCCAGCAGCGGGGCTTCGGTGAGGTTGTTCGAGGGCAGGAAGTCCAGCAGTTCCCGGACGAACTCGATGGCGTCGGCTTCGTCGGCGCCCAGGTAGGTGGCGGTGCCAGTGGTGGCGTTGTGCTGCCGGGCGCCGCCGAGGGTCTCCATGTCCACTTCCTCGCCGGTGACCGTCTTGATGACGTCCGGGCCGGTGATGAACATGTGCGAGGTCTTGTCCACCATGACCACAAAGTCCGTCAGTGCGGGGGAATATGCGGCACCGCCGGCGCACGGGCCCATGATCAGCGAGATCTGGGGAACGACGCCGGAAGCGGCCACGTTGTTGCGGAAGATGTCCGCGAACATGGCCAGCGAGGCGACGCCTTCCTGGATGCGGGCGCCGCCGCCGTCGTTAATCCCGACAACCGGGCAGCCGTTGCGCAGCGCGAACTCCTGCACCTTGACGATCTTTTCGCCGTTGACCTGGCTCAGCGAACCGCCGTAAACGGTGAAGTCCTGGCTGTAGAGCGCCACCAGCCGGCCGTCTACCGTGCCGTAGCCGCTGACCACGCCGTCGCCGAGCGGCTTCTTCTTCTCCATCCCGAAGGCGGTGGAGCGGTGCGTGGCCAGCGCGTCGAACTCCACAAAGGAACCCTCGTCCACCAGCAGTTCGATGCGCTCGCGGGCGGTGTGCTTGCCGCGCGCATGCTGCTTCTCGACGGCTTCGGCGCCGGAGGGCTGCATGGCCTGGGCCTGGCGGCGGCGGAATTCCGCGATCTTGCCGGCAGTGGTCGACAGATCAAGATCTGTTTCGAGGCTCATGAAATCTCCGGATTCTGCGCGCTTGGCGTTGCTGGTGGCGATGCTGGTGGCGGTCTCAGTGTGCCCGCGGGAAGGCGTTAAGTAGGTTTCGTACAAAAAGTCTGCCGACCGCGGCACTGTTTCACCAAGTCTAGTAAGTGCCGGTGGGTCAATAGCTGTAGCAATCCTACAATTTCGCGCGCAGACATTTTGCCGCCCGCGCGTCCGGTGCCTAAACGGGCCGCTCTGCGTAGGATGGATTCATGAGCCAGAGTTTCTCCGACGTTGACCGACCGGCGCTGGATTTCGAAGGACTCAGCGATGCGCTCTGTGCTCCGCTGGGACCCTACCGGAAGCTGGAACTGGTGGAGTCTACCGGCTCCACGAACTCCGACCTGGCCACCAAGGCCGGCGGAGACAAAGTGGGCTTCTCCGATCTGAGCGTCCTGGTGGCCGAAGAGCAGACCCAGGGCCGCGGCCGGCTGGACCGGCAGTGGACCGCCCCGCCGCGCTCCTCCGTGATTGTCAGCGTGCTGCTGCGCCCGTTCAACCACGCCGGGAACCCCGTGCCCACGCAGAGCTACGGCTGGTTCTCGCTGCTGGCGGCCATGTCCCTGGCAGAGGCGCTGGGCGAGTACGCGCAGCTGGAGGCCAAGGTCAAGTGGCCCAATGACGTGCTGGTCAGCGGCCGGAAGATCTCGGGCATCCTCGCGCAGATGGTGAGCTACCCGGACGGCACCCCGCCCGCCGTCGTTATTGGCAGCGGCGTGAACGTGACCCTGGGCAAGGAAGATCTGCCCGTTCCCACGGCCACCTCCGTGGCGCTGGAAAAGGGTGCGACGACGGACCGCACCATCCTGCTGATGTCCTACCTGCGGGTTTTTGCCCAGCGCTACCGCCAGTTCTGCAACGTCAACGGGGACCCGAAGGCGCAGTGGAAGGACGGCAGCAGCCTGCTGTCCCGGCTGCAGAAGGTCATGGTCACGCTCGGCCAGCAGGTGCGTGCGGAGCTGCCGGACGGCGGGGAGATCATCGGCGAGGCGTTCGGGCTGGACAGCTTCGGCGCGCTCAAGGTGCGTGAAGCGGACGGCACCGAACATGTAGTGTCCGCCGGCGACGTCGTACATCTGCGCCCCTACGAAGGTTCATGATTTGCCCCGATCAACCACCCCGGTCCCGGAGCTGCGGTGCGGCTGAAACTGGACCCGGGGGAGCGGGTCATTGTCATCACCCGTCCCCAGGCGCGGCGCCTGTTCTGGCCTGCCGTGGCGTTCCTGCTGGTGCTTGCCGCCGGCGGTTTCGGTGCCGGCTGGCTGAGCCGGGAAGACCTGCCCGCCTGGCTGGCGGACTGGCGCATGCCCCTGCTGCTGATCGGGCTGCTGCTGGCGGTGCTGCTGGCGGGCAAAATGTCGGTGCTGCCGCTGCTGCGCTGGTTGGGCACCAGGTACCTGCTCACCAACCGGCGGCTGATTGTCCGGCAGGGCTGGGGCAAGCGGCGCGAACACCAGCTGCTGCTGGCATCGATCTTCGGGCTGGCCACCGAGCAGAGCCTGCTGCAGCGGATGCTGCGCAGCGGGCAGCTGCGGGCGGACGTGGGCTACGGGCGTTTTTCGGTGCTGCCGGACGTGCCCGAGGTGGTCCGGTTCCGTTCACTGGTGGTGAAGGCCATCGAGGATCTGCCGCGGACTGCGATGTTTGATGGCGTAGACATGGAAAGATTGCAGGAGATGGAATACGGCGAGGAAGGTTGGCAAGGCGATGACCAGCAATAGCGAGCAACGGGAACCGGAGCCGCTGACGCTGTCCATGCCCAGGATCGTGCCCAAGGAAGAGGTCCGCGCGGTCCAGGCGGATGTGCGCGAGGACCCGCAGCCGAACAAGGTGAACCGGCAAGCGGTCCGGGACCTGGAGGTGCGGCTGCTCGGTTCCGAACGGACCATGCGCCGCCGCGAGGTGGCTGCCGGGGCCGGGGTGTCCCTGCTCTCGGCGCGCAAGATCTGGCGCGCGCTGGGTTTTGCCAACCTCGGCGACGAGGACGTGGCGTTCACGCAGGCTGACCTGGAGGCGCTGACCACCATTATCGACATGGTCCGCGACGAGCGGCTGACCGAAGAAGCGGCCATCTCCATCACCCGCTCCATTGGGCAGATGACGGACCGCATGGTGGTCTGGCAGGTGGAGGCCCTGGTGGAAGAAATGGTCCACCAGATGCGGATCACCGACTCCGAGGCCCGCAAACGCCTCGTCACCGAACTGCCCAACCTGATCGAATCGCTGGAGAAGGTGCTGCTGTATTCGTACCGGCGCCAGCTCAACGCGGCCGTCGCGCGGCTGACCGTCCGGGCCGAGGCCGGCCTGGGGGCGGCCGGCGAGCACGACGACGATTCGATGCCGCTGCTGCGCGCCGTCGGGTTTGCGGACCTGGTCTCCTACACCAGCCTGTCCCGCCAGATGAACGAGAAGACGCTGGCCCAGCTGGTGCAGCGGTTCGAGAACAAGTGCGCCGAAATCATTTCCGTGGGCGGCGGCCGGCTGGTCAAGACGGTGGGCGACGAAGTGCTCTACCTGGCATCCACGCCGCACGCCGGCGCGGAGATTTCTCTGGCCCTGGCCAAGACGATGGCGGAGGACGAGCTGCTGCCCTCCGCCCGGGTGGGCATGGTCTGGGGCGGCATCGTCTCCCGGCTGGGGGACATCTACGGACCCACCGTGAACCTCGCCTCCCGGCTGACCGCGTTGGCGGAACCGGGCACAGTGCTGCTGGATTCGACCACCGCGGCCACGCTGGCCGGAGACGAACGCTTTGTGCTGATGCCGCAGAAGGTCCGCACCATCCGCGGCTTCGGCGAGATCCACCCGGTGACCCTGGCCCACGGCACGGGCACCGGCCTGATCGTGGACTGACAGCGCCAGCGGGCTGCGCGGCACGCGCGTCGGATGGGTAGTTGTGCCCATCGGCGCAGGTTTACCTCAATCGGTTAACCTGCCATAGTCAAACACGGACAAAACCGAAGATGAGGATCCTTGGCGCGCCCGGGCACCGCCGCCTGCGCGCAGGACAAATAGCTGGACAATTACGGGGAAGAAACTACTTTGCGAAGGCAGCAGATTGTTTGGGCGTAACCGGCGCAGGAAAGCCGTCGCTTCGACCACCACTTTTTCGGTTGCCACCGCGCTGGTGGTCGGCGGTGCCCTCTACTACGAAGGCTTCCCCACGGCGGACGTCGACCTGAACGACGGCGGCGTCTGGGTCACCAACAACAGCGCCAACATGGTGGGCCACCTCAACTACCCCTCCAAAACGCTCGACGGCGGATTCCTCGCCAACAGCACCGGCTTCGACGTGATGCAGAACGCCGGCACGGTGTTTATGGAAAACCAGGACCAGGCCATGCTGAGCCCGGTCGATGTAGCGGAGATGTCCCGCGGGGCCGAGCAGCAGCTGCCCGGCAGCGCCGACGTCAGTTTCGGCGAGGACCTGCTTGCCATCACGGACAAGGTCAAGGGCCAGGTCTTCATCAGCCCGGCGGCCGAACTGGCTTCCTTCAGCGAGGAAACCGCCGAACCCGTGGTCGCCGATGCCAAGGGATCCGTGGCCACGGTTGCCCCGGATGACACGGTCTTCGTCGCCAACCCGGACGCCAACGAAATCTACACCTACCGTGTGAACGACGAAGGCGTGCCCGAACGGGTCGAAACGCAATCCGCGGAGCACCTCGACAAGACGGGGGACGCACAGATCGCCGCCGTTGGCGACAAAGTGGTGGTGCTCGACGCCGAATCCGGAACCGTGTTCCTGCCCGGCGGACGCAGCGTGGAACTGCCCGGACTGGACGGGGCCAAGCTCCAGCAGAGCAGCGATGGCAGCGACTTCGCCGCCATCGCCACCGAGACCGACCTGATCAAGCAGCCGCTGGACGGCTCCGAGGCCACCCGCACCCCCATCGAGGGCACCGGCACGCCCGCCGCGCCGGTCCAGCTTAATGGCTGCCTGCACGCCGCGTGGTCCGGCGCCAACCACTACATCCGCGACTGCGGCAACGAGACCGACGACCTCGTCCAGCCGATCAAGGGCATCGGCTCCAACGCCTCGCTGGTGTTCCGGGTGAACCGCGACGTCGTCGTACTTAATGATGTCAACGCCGGCAACGTCTGGCTGGTGCTCGAAAACATGCAGCTGGTGGATAACTGGAGTGACCTGATTCCGCCGGAGCAGGAGAGCGACGAAGAGGACGAGGACTCCGCGGACGAGAACCCGATCAACACGCTGCCGGACCGGACCGAGGAGAACCGGCCGCCGGTGGCGCAGGACGATGACTTCGGGGTCCGCGCCGGGCGCACCACCACGCTGACAATCCTGGACAATGACTCGGATCCGGACGGGGACGTGCTCACCGCCGCGCTGAGCGGGAATCCGCCGTCGGTCGGCACGGTCCAGAGCATCTACGAGAAGACCGGCCTGCAGATTGTCATCGACGCCGGCGCGTCGCCCGGCCGGCACAGCTTCGAGTACGAGGTCAACGACGGCCGCGGCGGCACGGACACCGCCACCGTGAACATCACGGTCCGGGCCGAGGGCAGTAACGAGCCGCCGCAGGCCAAGCGCAAGACCAGCATTGTGCTCGAACAGGGCCGGGAAATCAGCCAGAACATCCTCACGGACTGGATGGACCCCGACGGCGACGACCTGTTCCTGGTCAGCGCCGAAAACACCGCCGACGGTGACCTGGTGCGCACCCGGCCGGACGGGCTGCTGACGTTCCAGGACGTGGGCAAGACCTACGGCAAGAAGGAAGTGAAGATCCAGGTCTCGGACGGGATCGAGACGGTCAGCGGCACGGTCATCGTGGACGTGCGGCCGCCCGGGGCGCTGCCGCCGGTGGCGAACGCGGACCACTTCTTCACCACGGTCGGCCAGGAAATCCAGATCTCGCCGCTGAAAAACGACCTGGACCCCAACGGCGGGCAGCTGCGCCTGGCCAAGGTGGAACCCGTGGGCAATGCCACCGCGGTGCCGGACTACGACGCGAACACCATCAAGTTCAGCGCCGAAACTCCGGGCGCCTACTACCTGACGTACCTGGTGACCAACGGCCCGGCCAGCTCCACCGGACTGGTGCGGGTGGACGTCGGTGCTACCGCAGGCGACGGCGCGCCCGTAGCGGTGCGCGATGTGGCGCTGCTGCCGCAGAACGGCCAGGTGCTGGTGGACGTGCTGGCCAATGACAATGACCCGGCCGGCGGGGTGCTGGTGGTCCAGGGCGTGGAGTCCGGCGCCTCCGAGGTCAGCGTGGAGGTGCTCAACCACAACATCCTGCGGGTCACCGATGTGAAGGGCCTGAACCAGCAGACGACCATCAAGTACACGGTCTCCAACGGGTTCGCCTCCGCCACCGGCGAGGTGAGCATCATTTCGGTGCAGGGCCCGGACAAGCTGCTGCCGCCGCAGGCCGAGAATGACACTGCCACTGTGCGCGCCGGCGATGTGGTGACCGTGGACGTGCTGCATAACGACAGCCATCCCAACAATGACGGACTGACCCTGGTGCCGGCACTGGCCGAGACCGTGGACAAAGCCGACGGGGAGATCTTCACCGCGGAGAACTCCGTGCGCTTCATCGCCGGCGACACGGCCAAAACCGTGTACGCGGTGTACGAGGTGGTGGACTCGGCCGGGCAGAAGGATTCGGCGGAGATCCGGATCAACATCATCCCGCGCGACGACGAGTCCAACTCCCAGCCGGCCCCGAAGAACCTCGAGGCCCGCGTGATCGCCGGCTCCACGGTGCGCATTCCCATCCCGCTCAACGGGATCGACCCGGACGGGGACTCCGTGTTCCTGCAGGGAATCGACCGCGCGCCGCAGCAGGGCGCCGCCGTCGCCGGTCCCAACTACGTCGACTACACCGCCAGCGAACAGGGTGCCGGCACAGACACCTTCACCTACCTGGTCAAGGACCGGCTCGGCGCCACCAACACGGCGACGGTGCTGGTGGGCATCGCCCCGGCGCAGGAGACCAACCAGAATCCGATCGCGCTGGACGACGGCATTGTGATCCGGCCGGGCAAGTCCGTGGCCGTGGACGCGCTGGCGAATGATTCCGACCCCGACGGCGACCCGATCCAGCTGGACCCGGACAATATCGCCGGCGAACCTGCGTCGCTGAATGCCGCCGCCAACAAGGGCCGCGTGCAGTTCACCACGCCCGAGGAAGAGGGCACGGTCAACGTGCGTTACACCGTGGCCGACGGCCGGGGCGGCTCCGCCATGGGCACCGTGACGGCCGAAGTGCGCCGGGACGCGCCGCTGCTGGCGCCGGTGGCGCGGGACGACCGGGTGGAACCTCCGGATACCAAGGGCAAGACCGCCGTCGACGTTCCGGTGCTGGAAAACGACGAGGATCCCGACGGCGTCGCCGAGGACATGGACATCCTGCTCAACGGCGACTACCCGACGGCGTCCGTCACTGCGGGCGGCGAGGTTAATGTTGAACTGACCGAGAACGTGCAGCTGATTCCGTACACCGTGCGCGACGTCGACGGCCTGCAGGCCACCGCGGTGATCTGGGTGCCGGCGCTGGGCGAGCAGTACCCGACGCTGCGTGACACTACACCGGTCGACGTCACCGCCGGGCAGGAACTGGTCCTGGACCTCGCGGACCGGGTGGAGGTCCGCGAAAGCCGCACCCCGCGCATCACCGTGGTGGACAAGGTTTCCGCCATCGGCACGAGCAATGACGACTGGGTGCAGGACCCGCAGACGCTGAGCTACCAGGCGGACATCGACTACGCCGGCCGCGGCTCCATCACCTTCGAAGTGACGGACGGCTCCGGCCCCGACGATCCCGAGGGCCTGAAAGCCACGCTGACCATCATGACCAATGTCATCCCGGACGAGAACCGCAACTTCCCGCCGGAGTTCACCACCGGCAACGTGGACGTGGCCAAGGGCGAAGACGCCGTGGCCTACAACCTCGCCCCGCTGGTCACCGACCCTAACCCCGAAGACCTGGAGAACCTTGAGTTCGCGCTCGAGGGCGGCGTGCCGGAAGGCTTCGCGGTGAACCTCGACGGCGGCATCCTCAACGTCTCCGCCGACGCCGACATCGAGACCGGCGCCACCGGCGTCGTCAATGTCTCCGTGACGGACGGACGCTCCGACAAGGTCATGAGCCGGGTCACCGTGACCGCGACGGCGACCACCCGGCCGCTGCCGGTGGCGAACGACGACGAAATCCCGGAGGCGGTGCAGGGCGAGCCGGTCACGGTGCCGGTACTGGAAAACGACGTCAATCCGTTCCCGGACACGCCGCTGAACATTGTCAAGGCGACAGCCGGCAACGGCGGGACCGCGCAGGTGCAGGGCGAGAACATTGTGGTCACGCCCGGGGCGGACTTCTCCGGGACCATGAACGTCGAATACACCGTGGAGGACAAGACCAAGGAAGGTGCCCGGCAGGCCAGCGCCAACATTTCGCTGGTGGTCAAGGGCAGGCCCGAGGCGCCAACCACGCCACTGGTGGATTCCGTCCGCGACCAGACCGTAGTGCTGTCCTGGGGAGCACCCGCGGACAACGGCGATCCGATCACCAACTACCGGGTGACGGGCACGGGCGGCTTCAGCCAGGACTGCCCGACCACCACCTGTACGCTCACCGGTCTGACCAACGACGTCGAATACACCTTTACCGTGGTCGCCGAGAACAGCGTCGGCGAGTCGGACGCCTCGGCGGAGTCCGCCGTCGCACGCCCCGATGTGCGGCCGGAAGCGCCCGCAGCCCCGCAGCTGAAGTTCGGCGACAAGTCGCTGGACATCAGCTGGGAACCGCCGGTCAACGAGGGCTCCGCCATCGAGAGCTACACGCTGGAAATCTCGCCGGCCCCGCCGAGCGGCCAGCTGCAGAAGACCGGCCTGACCGGTACCGCCTACACCTGGGAAGGGCTGGAGAACGGTCAGGCCTATGAAGTACGGGTCCAGGCGCACAACAAGGCGCCCGAGCCCAGCGAGTTCAGTCCCCACTCCGCCAAGGAAGTGCCGGCCGGACCGCCGGCCGCCGCCGCGGCACCGAGCACCGAACGGGTGAAGTCGGTGGGTGAGCAGAGCCAGCTGAAGGTCAGCTGGGGCGCCCCGGGCAACAACGGCGGCGAAATCATCGACTACACCGTACGTGAGTACCAGGGCGGGGACCTGCAGCGGACGTTCCCGCCGGTCAACGCGACCTCGCAAACCGTATCCGCGCCGAACTCGGAGACCGACTACACCTACACCGTGACTGCGCGGAACAAAGCCGGCGACGGCGAAGCCAGCCCGCAGTCCAACGCCCGCCGGGCCGTGGGCGCCCCCGCGGCTCCCACAGGGGTGTCACTGAAGGAAGCCAACACCGGCGGTGCCGGCCGGGCGGTGACAGTCTCCTTCAACGAACTCACCGCTGCCCAGCGAAACGGCGCGCGCGCCGGCGAAGTCAGCTACCGGGCCACCTTCAGCGACGGCCGGTCCATGGCCATCACCAACGGCCAGAAGGTCGGCGGCTTCACCAATGGCACCGCCGTCACCGCCCAGGTTACGGCCGTGGCCAACAGCGACGGCGCCAGCTACAACAGCCCCGCCAGCGCCAAATCCGGTGCGGCCGAGCCGTACGGCGCGCCGGGCAAGCCCACCGCCTCGGGCAAGGGCCAAAGCGGGGAGACAACCAATCCGCAGGTCACACTCAGCTGGAGCCCGCCAAACACGTCCACCCACGACGTGGACAAGCTGCAGATCAACATCGACGGCAAGGGCTGGGAGAACGTCGCGGTCCGTTCCGGCAGTCGCACGCTTAACGTGGCCCATGACTCGAATCACACGATCAAGGTGCGGGCTCTAAACTCGCGCGGCGATGTCGGGTCCACGGCCTCGGCCTCTGCCACCAGCGGCAGCAAGCCCAAGCCGAAGCCTCCGACGTCTTGGAAGCTCGCGGTCGGTGGAAACGGCACAACATTGGAAACACGTTCCTGCATGGAATACCGCAACAGCCTTGGCGACAACTACGGCGGACCCGGCGATTGCAAGGGGAACCATTGGAGCTACCCTGGTGATTCGATCACGGCTACGTGCTACATCGTCTCGGGCAGCAACAGGTGGTACTACCAGCAATCCGGAAGCCGCGAGATCAACAACGGGCTGCTAATCCGCGGCGACCATGTGCGTGAAGCAGACGGAAGCCGTCATCTCAACGGCGGTGCCCCGGCCGGCATGGGCAAGTGCTAACCCGATCACTGAGAGTTGAGCCGGAGGGGCAGTAGTGCCCCTCCGGTATGCCTCCGTACAACGGGTAGAAGAGATCGAACGCGTTTGCAGCGAGCTTCATAGCTCGTTGACAGTCCTCGCCTCAACTTCTTCTGACTGATCAGAAGGGAGGTGGGTCGTTTTTGATGGTGCCGTCCCACGGCGGTGCTTGTTTTGGGCGGAGCCGTTGGCGGTGGTTATCGGGCAGATTATCCAAAACCGTATGGGGGTATGCCGGTGGACTGGTGTCGCGGAAATCGCCTGGCCTGGTGGTGTATTTCTGGTTCCCGGGCGTGGTGGTGGTGAATTCGCCGGGACCGGTTTGAATTATTTTCCAACCGGCGTGGGACTTGAGCCGGTGCAGCGATTTACACAGCGGGCCGAGATTGATGTAGTCGGTTTCCCCGTGGCCGCCGTTTCCGTGGTACTCGATTGTGTGGTCCAACTCGCAGTCTCTCGCGGGCGCGGTGCAGCCTGGTCCGGCACAGACAGGGTCGCGGTGTCTGACGGCGCGGGCCAGATCCGCTGGCGGTTTGTAGGTGGTTTTGCCGTAGGAAAGCACGGCCCCGGTCTCCGGGTGCGTCAGGATCCGGTGGAACGAGGGCGCGTCCTGGCACAACCGCCTTGCCACGTCCGCGGGGATCGGCCCATATCCTTCCAGCGTGGCGGGTTCTTCCTCCAGTCCCAGAAGCGTGAAAACGGGCACCGTGAGGGCGACTTCAGGGCGGATGCCGGCGGCAGGGCCGGTGTCCATGCCTGCATGCAGGAGCAAGTCGGCGAACACATCGGCGCGCAGCTGACCCACGGTGCGGGTCTCTGCCTCGGTCTGCAGATTGCGGGCAGCATCGGTGAGCCGGTTGAGGATGGTCAGCCCGGTCTCTGCGGACACTCGGGCGCGCAGGGTGACCATGCCGTCGTCATCCGGTTCCAAACACACGTTGCGGCGCTTAAGTGCCCGGGCATGACGTTTGGCCAGGGAGTCCGGGTCGCGGGATTCGCGTTCTTTCTGCGCGGCATAGCGCAGTTGCCCGGTGGTCTGCTTCCCGGCTTTGGCGAGCAGAGCCTGTTCGTATCCCGGTTTCTGTCCGTCGGGCAGGGTATCGCCCTGCCGTACGATGACGGTCGCTTGGTCCAGGTCCATTTCCCCCGCGGTCAGAGCGGCCAGCGTGCCCGGGTAATGTGTACACAGCTCGCGCGCCTGCTCGAGGGTTTGCCTGCCCTCCCGTTCGGTTTTCCGGTACAAGCAGGCGAGTTCCTCGGCCGCGGACTGATCAGCCAGATCCTGCAGTGGGCCGGTCACCTCCGGGCCGGCCGCTGTACGCGGCGGCGGGAGTTGGGCGAGCGCCGCGTCGCCGACGCGCGTGGCCAGACGCGCCATGCTGGCCTGAACCCAAGCGACCAGTCGCCGGCCCGCTACCAGATGCTCGACCGCCGCTTGGTAATCCAGCGCGTCCACCCCCGCCAAGGCCGAAGCATCACTGGCGGCGTCACTGGCTGTAGCGGCGTCCACAGCGCCGGCAGCGGTGGCGGTGCTTGATGTGTTGATGGTTCCGAAGAGACGGAACCATTCGTCAGGACCGCCGGCGGCGATCCTGCTAAGGCGGTGGGCGTAATACTCCTCGTGATCTTCGGTGAACAGTTCGGCAGGGACATCGCCGAGTTCCTCCGCAGGTCCCCAGCAGACCGGTACCGGCCCGAACAGCGGCGGGCACGCCCATTCGGGTTCGCGGTCCCACGGAGCGAAGTCATCGAACCCCACCTCGGCGTCGTACAGTAAAGGCTCTTCCGTGGGCCGCGGGATGTCCTGTCCGGCCAGCGGATCCGGACCGTACTCCGACAGCGCCGGGTCCGGGTATCTGGCTTTGGCACTCAGCTCCTCCATGGCCCTGGCCTTCGCGCGCAGTTCGTCCATGTCCCTGGCCATCGCCGGGCTCCGCGGCGGCAACCCGGCGGCGAAACGTTCGCGTGCCTCTTCCCGGCGCCGCTTTATCCAAAACGCAACATTCTCCCGCAGCTTCTCCTGCGTTCCCTGCCAATGGCTCCAGCCATCCTCGCGGCGGACCACGGCCTCACGTTCTCGATCCCGGGGCCGCCGGCCGTCACACACCACGGCTGGAACATCCTCCTGCATGGAAAGCCGCCCGCCGGAGGCGTGTCCGTCGGCCGCGGATCCAGGATCCGGTGAGAGTTCTTCTGCTGCCATGACTCGAGTCCATCACCTGCCTCTGACAATCAAGAGGCATAATCCACTCGAGTACCGGCATTGGAGAAATTTCTTGCGAAGTTTCTTTTTTCGAGTGCTTTTCCTTCGGATGTTTAAGGACGGTAGATCCGCGAACCTACGTTTAACCAGTAGCCGGTCTAGACTGTTTGGTGCGGCAAGGGGGCCGCGGGTTCCGATCTCGGGCAAAACATCAGTCTCTCAAAGGTCTCTCGCGGTGAAGTTCAAGGGGTTTGGCAGGAAACGTCCTGCCTCAATGCGTCATAGGGCTGTCCCTGCTACTGCCTTTTCCGTTGTGGTGGCTGTCATCGGTGCCGGGATTTTCCTGCACCCGGGCACGGATACAGCGGACGTTGACCTGCACGACGGCGGGATCTGGGTTACGAACCAGAGTGCCAACCTCGTCGGCCATGTCAATTACCAATCCCGTACGCTCGACGGCGGCTTCCTGGCCAACAGCACCTCGTACGACATCCTTCAGCATGAGGGCGACGTCATGCTGGAAAACTTTGACCAGTCCAGCCTGAGCACGGTGGATACGGCCGCCATGGCCTTTGTCGGCGGCACCCCCATTCCCGATGGCGCCGATACCAGCCTGAGCAATGACCTGCTGGTGGTTACCGATCCGGCGAAGGGACTTGTCTGGGCCATGGACCCGGCAGCCCTGCCGACGTTTACCCCGGACGGACTGGAGCCGGTGCATACCGCTTCCCCGGGAGTCACCGCGGTTGCCGGTCCGGATCAGACCATCATGTTAGCCGAGCCGGAGTCCGGGATCCTGACCACGGTGGAGCTGGACGAACAGTACCTGCCTACCGGGACGAACAGCACGGAAGTTCCCCAGCTACGTGGTGCGGATGAACTGCAGCTGGCAGCCGTGGGGGACCAAGCGGTGGTCCTCGACGCCGCACGGGGACTGGCCTTTAACGGAGCCGGCCGGCAGCTTGACGTCGGTGCGGGTAATTCATCGACTCTCCAGGGCGAACAGGCGGCCGCTTTTCAGGGCGCGCAGCTCCAGCAGTCCGGTGGGGCCAGTACTTACGCGGCGATCGCCACCACGGATGCCCTGGTCAAAGTCCCGTTGGATGGGGATGAGCCCACGGTTCTCGCCGCCAAGGGCGGGACGCCGGCCGCGCCGGTCCAGTTGGATGGTTGTACCCATGCAGCCTGGATCGGGAACGCGCAGTACCTGCGCAGCTGTGAGGATCCGGCCCACAACCTTGACCAGGAGCTGCCCGAACTCGGCGAATCCTCGTTGCCGGTGTTCCGCGTCAACCGGGACAACGTCATCCTCAACGATGCCGTCAGCGGCAATGTCTGGCTGGTCAAGGATGACCTGGTGCTGGTGGATAACTGGGAAGAGCTGCTGCCGCCGCCGGACGAGACCGACGAGGAAGAGGAGACGGCGGACACTACGACCAACAACACTCTGCCGGACCGCACCGAGGCTAACCGTCCGCCCTTGGCCGTAGCCGATGAATTCGGCGTTAGGCCGGGCCGGACCACCGTGCTGCCGGTGCTGGACAACGATTCGGATCCTGACGGCGATGTCCTGACCTCCGCCGTCCGCGGTGAGCAGCCGGATATCGGCCAGGTCCAGCGCATCTATAACGGCGGCGGACTGCAAATCAGAGTCGCCGAGGATACCGAGCCCGGCACGCGCTCCTTCAGTTACCAGGCCGACGACGGCCGGGGCGGTACCGCCGATGCCGACGTCACCCTGCGGATCCGCGGCGACGACGAAAACGGTGCCCCGCAGCAGAAGCGCAAGACGGTCATCCAGCTGGAACAAGGCAAGTCAATTACCCAGAACGTGCTGAATGACTGGACGGACCCGGACGGCGATGATCTGTACCTGGACGAGGGCTCGGCACCCGGTGACAATCAGGTGGCAGTGCGCAGGGACGGCCTGCTGACATTCCAGGACGCCGGCGAGGAACCGGGCCGCAAGGAAGTGCGGATTTCGGTCTCGGACGGGCGCAGCACCACCGACGGCGTGGTGACCATCGACGTCCGCCCCACCGGTTCGCTCGCTCCGGTGGCCAACGCGGACCACGTCTCCGTGGTGGCAGGGCAGGACCTGCGTATCAGCCCGCTGGAGAATGATCTGGATCCGCGCGGCGGCACGCTTTCGCTGGCCCGCGTGGATGTGGAGGGCCAAGGGGAAGTCGAACCGGACTTCGCCTCCAATACTTTCGTTTTCAAAGCCGCCCCGGTTGGGCGGTACTACGCGACCTACCTCGTGACTAACGGTCCGCTGAGTTCAACCGGCCTGGTCCGGGTGGACGTCCTCGGCAGCGCCCGCGAGGGCGCACCCGTGGCCACCCGGGATACGGCACTGCTGCCCGCCAACGGGGAAGTGCTCGCGGACGCCCTGGCCAACGATTCGGATCCCGGCGGCGGGGTGCTGGTCATCCAGGGCGTCTCCGCGCCCGGTAACGACGCGATCTCCGTGGCCGTGCTCGAGCACGGGGTCATCCGTATCCAGGACCTGCGGGGCCTCGCAGAACCCACCACCCTGAGCTACACCATTTCCAACGGCAGCCAAAGTGCGGTGGGGGAGATCGCCGTCGTTCCTGTTCCTGCGCCTGAACGGGCGGAGCCGCCGAAGGCTAATCGCGACACCGCCCGCGTGCGTGTCGGCGACATCGTGACCATTGACGTGCTGGCCAACGACACCCATCCCAACGGCGACCGGCTCAAACTCGTGCCGGAACTGGTGGAGACGGTGGACGAGTCCGCCGGACGGCTGTTCGTATCCGAGAACTCGCTGCGCTTCATCGCCAGCGCGCAAGCCCGGACCGTCTCGCTGGTTTACGAAGTGGAAGACTCGCTGGGCCAGCGGGACTCGGCCCAGGTGCTGATCCACATCGAGGCGCTGGACGCGGAGAAAAATGACCGGCCCAATCCGCGGCACCTGACGGCCCGTGTCCTTTCGGGCGGCACGGTGCGCATCCCGGTGCCGCTGAACGGTATCGATCCGAACGGGGATTCGGTCAGCCTTACCGGGATCACCAAGGCGCCCACCCAGGGCACAGCGCTGCCGGGCAGCAACTATATCGACTACGTCGCCACCGATGTTGCCCGCGGAACCGACACCTTTACTTACTCCGTCACGGACCGGTTGGGTGCCACCAACACCGCAACGGTGCGGGTGGGCATTGCCCCCGCCGGCGAGACCAACCACGCGCCCGTGCCGGTGGATGACGTCTTCGAATTGCGCCCGGGCCGTGCGGCCGCTTTGGATGTGCTGGCCAACGACACAGATCCCGACGGCGACCGGCTCACCCTGGCCCCGGACGGCGTCGACGGCGCGCAGCTCGGTGCTGAAGCCCGGCAGGAGCGCATCTGGCTGCAAACGCCGGCGGAAGCCGGGGCGCACAACGTCCGCTACCGCGTGGCAGACGGCCGCGGCGGCACGGCGTTGGGAACCGCCACGGTCACGGTCGATCCGGACGCGCCCTTGCAGTCGCCGATCGCCCGCGATGACCGGGTGGAACCGGCGGAGGCCATGGGCCGGACCGCCGTCGACGTGCCGGTACTCGAGAATGACGAGGACCCGGACGGCGTGGCCGACGCACTGGATGTGGAAGTCGATGCGTTCGGCGCCACGGCCACGGTGATGAACGACGGCGTAGTGCGGGTTAATCTCACGGCGGCACCGCAGCTGGTTCCCTACACCGTGACGGACGCGGATTCGCTCAGCGGCACGGCCGTGATCTGGGTGCCAGGGCTGGGCGACCAATTCCCGGTGCTGGCAGAGACGGCGCCGCTTGAAGTCACCGCCGGGCAAAGCCTGACGCTGGAAGTTGCCGACCTTGTCCGGGTGCGCACCGGCCGCACGCCGGTCATCACGCAGGAGGACTCGTTGCGTGCCATCGGTACGGACGGCAGCCCGCTGCTGGCAGATCCCACCACCTTGACCTATACAGCGCACCAGGACTTCGTCGGCCGCGGTTCCGTCACCTTCGAGGTCACCGATGGGACAGGTCCGGATGATCCGGATGGGCTCAAGTCCACCCTGACGGTGCTGATCGATGTCCTCGCCGATCCCAACCGCAACCAGCCGCCGGCCATGCGCAACGGCGCGCTCAACGTTGCGCAGGGGGAGGAGATGCAGACGCTGGACCTGCGCGAGCTGGCCGAAGACCCCAACCAGGACGACGTCGACCGGCTGGACTTCTCGTTATCGGACGCCGTCCCGGCCGGCTTCACCGCTTCGATCGCGGACGGCAGGCTTGAAGCGGCGGCAACGGATGACGCCGCCCTCGGCTCAACCGGGGTTCTGGCGGTAACGGTCACCGATCCCGATGGCGAACAGGCCACGGCGCAGATTTTCCTGAATGTCGTATCCTCCACGAGGCCGCTCGCCGTGGCCAATCCGGACAACCGCGACGACGCGGTTCAGGGTGAGCCGGTCACTGTGGACGTCCTCGCCAATGACACCAACCCGTTCGACTCAGACCCGCTGCGGCTGGTCAGCGCGAGTGTGACAACGGGGGAGGGCCGGGCCGAGGTCGCCGGGGACGCCGTCCGTGTTACGCCGGGCGCCGATTTCACCGGTGTGCTCCAGGTGACTTACACCGTGGGCGACAAGACCGGCCAGGCGGACCGGCAGGTCGACGGGCAGCTGCGGGTCACCGTCCGCGGCAGGCCGGATACCCCTGCCCAGCCGGTGGTGGAATCGGTGGAGGACAGCTCCGTGGTGCTCAGCTGGGCGCCGCCGAACAACAACGGGCTGCCCATCACCGGCTATACCGTCCGCGCCGCGGGCTTCGCGCAGGAATGCGCTGCCACCACCTGCACGCTGACCGGACTCACCAACAACGTGGTGTACAACTTCACCGTGGAAGCAACCAACGACGCCGGCACCTCCGAGGTTTCGCCGTCGTCGGCCGATGCGCGTCCCGACACCCGGCCGGACAAGCCCCAGCCGCCCGCACTGGTCAGCGGTGACGGCAGCCTGGCGGTCAGCTGGGCGCCGGCCACCAGTTCCGGCTCGCCGGTGGAAGGCTACAACGTGCGCATCACGCCGGCGCCGGCAACGGGCAATCCCACGAAGACCGGGGTGACCGGGACCAGCCTGGTCTGGGAAGGCCTGCAGAACGGGCAGGCCTACACAGTGGCCGTGCAGGCCGTGAACCAGGCGCCGGAGCCGTCCGACTTCAGCGAGCCGTCCGCACCCCAGACCCCGGCGGGTCTGCCGCGGCAGCCGGCGCCGCCGTCGGCCGCCGTTGTTTCTTACGGGAACGAGTCCCAGCTCACAGTCACCTGGCGGGCGCCGGATTCCAACGGCGCACCGATCCAGCACTATGTGCTCTCCGTGTTCCGCGGCGGTGCTCTGCAGCAGAAGCTGGAGACAGCAGGCACCAGCCAGACAGTGACGGTCGCCAATGCGGACCAGGACTATACGTTCGCCGTTGCCGCCTTGAACAAGGTGGGTCAGGGCGAGCCGAGCGCGACCTCCCCGCCCAAGCGCGCAGCGGGCGCGCCGGGCGCTGTTTCCGGGGTCAAACTGGTGGCTCACAACACGGCCGGTGACGGCGGGCAGGTCCAGGCGAGCTTTACTCCGGTGGCAGATTCCGGGCTCAACGGTGCCCGTCGCAGCGAGATCAGCTACAGCTGGACGGCGTCGACCGGGCAGTCGGGCACGTTCTCCGGCAGCGGGCAGCCCGAGGTGCTGGCGGGCTTTACCAACGGGGTGTCCACTTCGGTGACGGTTCGCGCCGTCTCAAGTGCCAGCGGCACCGCCGTGCGCGGTGCCGGCGCCACGTCCGGTTCCGTGGTGCCCTACGGCAAACCGCTGCCGCCCAGGGTGCAGGGCCACGATGCGCCGAAGGGCTCGCAGGACGTCAAGTTCACCTGGGAGACTCCGGTGGCCAACGGGAAGGACGCGGACCGGATCGAATGGCGCCACATCGCAACCACCTACCCTTGGGATGACCCGAACCCGGACCGCGCCGGAGACCTTGCGCCGAGAGCAGGCAGCAAGACGATCAAGACCAGCTGGGATAACTCCACAACCTTGGAATTCCGGGTGTGCGATGTCACCAACGTCTGTTCGGATGGCGTTATTGTCCATGGCAGGACCGGTCCGGCGCCCGGCGGGTAGCCACCGCCGCGCTGCCATGGGTAGTTCTCCCCGTGGCACCGTTTAACCAAGGCGGTTTACACTGTCTGGGGCGGCAAGGGGGCCGCGGGTCCCGGTTCCGGGTAAAAATCAGTCTCTCAAAGGTCTCTCAGCGGTGAATTTCAAGGGTTTCGGCAAGGCGCGCAATGCTGTCTTCCGCCGCAGGGGCATGCCCGCCACCGCCTTCTCCGTGGCGCTCGCCGTGGTCGGCGCGGGCATCTTCCTGCACCCGGGCACGGACACTGCGGACGTGGACCTCAACGACGGCGGCATCTGGGTGACGAATAAGTCCCAGTCCCTGGTGGGCCACCTGAACTACCAGTCCCAATTGCTCGACGGCGGCTTCAAGCCGGCCAGCGCCAGCTTCGACGTCCAGCAGGAAGCAGCCGCGGTGCTGCTGCAGAACCTGGACCAGAATGCCGTCAGCACCGTGAGCGTGGCCGAAATGATCCACGGCGCCGAAAACCAGCTCCCCGGCTCGGCCAAGCTGTCGCTGGGCACCGAGGTGGCCGCTGTCAGCGACCCGGCCTCCGGGCAGGTGTGGGCCGTCGCCGCGAACGGCCTGGACTCCTTCACTCCTGAAGCCACGCAGCCGCTGGCCGAAGACGCACCGGGCGCCATTGCCGTCGTCAGTAACAGCGATACGGTCTATGTGGCCGATCCGGAGGCCGGCAGGCTGACCGGTTACCGTGCCCCCGAGGGCGGCGGCATGTTCGAGGAAGTCTCCGCCCAGGACCTGCCGGGCATCAAGGACGCGGACGGGCTGCAGTTGACCACCGTGGGTGATGAACCGGTGCTGCTGGAGCCGGACGGCGGCACGCTATACCTGCCGTCCGGCAAGGCGGTGGAGCTGGGGGATGCGCAGGACGCCAGGCTGCAGCAACCCGGCGACGCCAGCAAAAGAGTGGCCGTCGCCACCTCGAACGGCCTGATCGCCCAGCCGCTGGACGGCGGCGAGGCGCAGCTGACCGAAATCCTAAACCCCGCGCCGCCCATCGCGCCGGTGCAGGTGGTCGGCTGCATCCACGCCGCGTGGACGGGGGATGCCGGCTACCTGCGCGACTGCGCCGATGATGCCTTCGACCTGTCGCAGCCCATTCCGTCCCTGTCCGCCCAGTCGGAGCTGGTGTTCCGGACCAACCGGGACGTGGTGGTGCTCAACGACGTCAACGCCGGCAACGTCTGGCTGGTCAACAAGAACCTGCAGCTGGTCAACAACTGGGGCGATCTGATCCCGCCGAAGGGCGACGACGAGGACGACACCACCGAATCCGCCGACATCACCGCGGCCACCCGGCTGCCGGAGCGCCAGGAGGAAAACCAGGCGCCGGTCGCCGTGGCCGATGAGTTCGGCGTCCGCGCCGGCCGCACCACCGTGCTGCCGGTGCTCTTCAATGACTCGGACCCGGACGGCGACCTGCTCACCGTCACCATCAACGGCGACCAGCCCGCCACCGGAACCGTCCAGCGGATCTACCAGGGGACCGGCCTGCAGATCGTGCTGCCCGAGGACGCTACTGGTTCGTCGTCGTTCAATTATGAGGTCAATGACGGCCGCGGCGGCACGGACACCGCCCAGGTCAGGCTCCGCGTGGTGCCCGAAGGTTCCAACGCGGCGCCGGAACAGAAGCGCGAGACCATCCTGGCGGTCGAATCCGGGCAGAGCCTGGGCCGGAACGTGCTCACGGACTGGCTGGATCCGGACGGCGATGACCTGCTGCTGATGGGCGCGGTGGCGGAGGATCCGGGGGACATCGTCCGCACCCGGCCGGACGGCGTGCTCACCTACCAGGACGTGGGGACTTCCGACGGCGAGAAGAAGGTCACCATCACGGTCTCCGACGGCCGCACCAGCGCCACCGGCGAGGTGACGGTGGAGGTTGAACCGCGCGGCGAGCTGGCCCCGGTGACCAATCCGGACCATGTGCGCACCACGGTGGGCGAGGAAGCCACCATCTTCCCGTTGCGCAACGATGCGGACCCCACCGGCGGCTCCATGCGGCTGGCCAGCGTCGGCGAGGTGCCCAATGCCGCCGTGCAGGGGAATTACGACGTCGGCACGGTCACCTTCAGCTCCGCTGCCGCCGGCACCTACTATCTTGAGTACCTGGCCACCACCGGCCCCACGAGTTCCCCGGGGCTGATCCGGGTGGACGTCACCGAAGCCGAGCAGGGCAGCGGCGTGCCCACGGCGGTACGCGATGTGGTGCTGCTGCCCTCGCGGGGCGAATCGTTGGTGGACGTGCTGGCGAATGACTCGGATCCGGCCGGCGGGGTGCTGGTGGTCCAGTCCGTTTCCGTGCCGCGCGGGGCCCCGGTGGACGTGGCAGTGCTCAACCACTCCATCCTGCGCGTCAACGATGCCCGCGGGCTGACTTCGCCGCTGACCATTACCTACACCGTCTCCAACGGCTCCGGCAGCGCCACCGGCGAGGTGGCGATCTTCCCGGTCCCCGCGCCGGCCAAGCTGCTGCCGCCGCGGGCCAACAATGACGAGGCGGTGGTCCGGGCCGGCGACATTGTCAACATCCCGGTGCTGGAGAACGACGAACATCCCAACGGCGCCGCCCTGACGCTGGACACGGAACTGGTGGAAGCCCCCGCCGCGGCGGACGGCACCATCGCGATCTCCGGCAACCAGCTGCGGTTCAAGGCCGGACCGGAGGCAAACGGTGGAAAAACAGTCACCGCCGTCTACCGGATCAGCGGACCGGACGGCCAGGTGGCCAGCGCGCAGGTGCGGATCCGCATCACCGAAACGGACACCGCAAACAATGCCCGCCCGGTGCCGAAGAACCTGACCGCCCGCGTGCTGGCGGGCAAGACCGTGAGCATTCCGGTGCCGCTGGACGGCATTGATCCCGACGGCGACTCGGTCAGCCTGGCCGGCCTGGAACGCGCGCCGACGCTGGGCACCGCGGTGATCAAGGCCGCCGCCATCGAATACACTGCCGGCAGCGGTTCCACCGGCACGGACACCATCAGCTATGTGGTCCAGGACCGGCTCGGTGCGCGTTCCACCGCGACCATTTCCATCGGCATTGCCCCGTCCTCGGACGCCAACCAGCCGCCCAACGCCGTCGATGACGAGGCGAGCGTGCGGCCCGGCCGCAACCTGTCGGTGGACGTGCTCAAGAATGATTCGGACCCCGACGGCGACCGTATCGCCTTTGCTGCCGACGGCCTCGGCTCGGACGCGGACCTCCAGCTGAGCCTGCGGGAGGGACGCCTCCGGATTGCTGCCCCGGAAACGGAAGGCACCGCCGTCGTTCGCTATACCATCACCGACGGCCGCGGCGGCACCTCCACCGGGACGCTGACCGTGAAGGTGGATCCCGACGCGCCGCTGCTGCCGCCGGTGGCGCGGGATGACCGGGTGGCGGTGGCCGAAACCACCGGCAAGGACCAGGTCAGCGTTCCGCTGCTGAACAATGACGAGGACCCCGACGGCGACCTGGGCGGGCTGGCTATCAGCATCGACGACCCGGCCGGCGGCGCTGCCCTGGCCGAGGACCGGACCCTGACCGTGCCCGTGCGGGCCGACACGCAGATCATTGCCTACACCCTCGAGGACGTGGACTCGCTGACCTCCACCGCGTTCGTGGTGGTGCCCGGCAACGGGGACCAGCGGCCGGCGCTGAAGGAACAGCAGCCGCTGGAGGTCCGCTCCGGCGAGCCGCTGGCGCTGGACATCGGGCAGCTCGTGGCGGTCCGCGAGGGCAGGACTCCGCGCCTGACCCAGGATGACAAGGTGGCCGCCGTGGCCGGTTCGGCGCGGATCGACGGCGCCACGGGCCTGACCTTCACCTCCAACGACGGTTACGCCGGTGCCGCGTCCGTCAGCTTCGAGGTCACCGACGGCTCCGGGCCGGATGACCCGGACGGGCTGAAGGCCACCCTGACCGTGCCGATCACGGTGCTGCCGCTGCCGGAGCAGAACGCGCCGCCCACCTTAAGCGCCAATTCGCTGCAGGTGGCGCAGGGCGGCGAGCCAGCGACCCTGGACCTGCGGGAGGCGGCGAGCGACCCCGATCCGCAGGACGCCGACGCGCTGGAGTTTGCGGTGACCGGAGGCTCCGTCGAGGGTGTGGACGTGTCCATCGACGGCAGCGTGCTCACCGCCCGGGCGCAGAACAACGCGGCCAAGGGCGCCGAGGGCACCGTCAACGTCAGCGTCACCGACGGCAACCACGATCCGGTCTCCTCCACCGTGACCATCAGCGTGGTGGCCACCGACCGGCCGCCCGCCGTGGCGGTGGATGACCTGGTGCCGGACGCGCACCAGGGCGAGACCGTGACCGTACCGGTGCTGGCGAACGACTCGAACCCGTTCCCCGAAACGCCGCTGAAGATCCTCAGCGCCCAGCCGCAGGACGGCGGGCAGGGCAGCGTGGTGGTCAACGGCGACACCCTGGCGATCACCCCGAACGAGGACTTCGTCGGCACCATGGGCGTGATCTACCGGATCCAGGACGCCACCGAGGACCCGGACCGCGAGACCGAAGGCCGCGTCACGCTGACCGTGAAGGGCAAGCCGGACGCGCCGAGCACTCCGCGCATGGTCAGCGAGGGCAACCGGACCGCCGTACTGACCTGGGAAGTGCCCGCGGACAACGGTGAACGGATCACTTCCTACACCGTTTCCGGCGGCGGCTTCAGCCAGGAGTGCGCGGCCAACACCTGCACGCTGGAGAACCTGACCAACAACCAGGAGTACAACTTCACCGTGACGGCCACCAATTCGGTGGGGACCTCCGAAGCTTCGCCGGCGTCCGGCGTCGTCCGTCCGGATGTGAAACCCGAAACTCCGGCCGCGCCGCAACTGGTCTTCGGCGACGGCGCGCTGACCGTGACCTGGCAGACGCCGGCGTCGCAGGGTTCGCCGGTGGAGTCCTTCAACCTGGAGATCTCGCCGGCCCCGCCGGTGGGCGAGCTGCAGAAGAACGGCGTCAGCGGGAACTCGCTGGTCTGGAACGGGCTGGCCAACGGCACCGCCTATAAGGTGCGGGTGCAGGCGAACAACCGCGCCTCTACACCGTCCGACTGGGGCGCGTACTCCGCCGAGGAGATTCCCGCCGGCGTCCCCGGCGCCCCGTCGACGCCCACCGCCACGCGGACCACCAGCGCGGTGAACGAGGGCTCGATCGACGTGGCCTGGACCGCGCCGGCCAACACCAACGGCGCTCCGGTGGAAGCGTACGACCTGCGGATCTTCGAGAACGGCGCGCTGGCCGATACCCGCAACGGGCTCTCCGCCGGCACCACCGGTGTGTCGCTGACCGGGCTGAAAACCGCCGGCAGCTACACCTTCGACGTCGTCGCGCACAACAAGGCCGGCGTGGGGGAGCGCAGCGGCCGCTCTGCCGCCGTCGTGCCTTACGGTGTTCCGCACCAGGTGCAGGGCGTGACCGCGGCGGCCACCGGGGCCAACGAGCAGGTCAAGCTGGATTTCGCCGCGCCGTACAACAACGGCAGCGCAATCACCGGCTACGAATACGCGATCGACGGCGGCGGCTGGCGTGCCTTCGGCGGCCCGGGTTCCACCGTCTCGTCGCCGACCAACGGGCAGAATCACACCTGGAAGGTCCGGGCACTGAATGCCGGCGGCCCCGGGGCGGCCAGCCCGGGCTCCAACGCCACCAGCGCCTACGGTCCGATCACCGATGCCTCCAACCTGGCCGCGTCCACTGCCGGGCCGAAAGTGACGTTTACCTGGAACACCAACTGGCAGGCCTACGGCAACGGCCGCCAGATCACCGGCTCCTCGGTCACCGTCAACGGCCAGGCGGTGAACGCCGGCGCCGGCAGCTGGACCAGCCCGGAGGAAGCCAACAAGTCCTACACCATCACGGTGACCGTGAGCCGGTCCGACGGCAGCAGGAGCTTCAGCCGGACCCAGATTGTCCCGCCGGCCGAGATCACGGGGATCTACCGCGGCGATAGGGTGAATGTCGACGGGACCTCCGGCTGGCACTACGTCATCATTGAGTACCGGAATTTCCCCCGGGGCATCCGGGACGTCTGGTGCCGGGCGAATGACACCAACCTGGATCCGAACTACGGGCGCGCACCGATAGGATTTGCCCATAGCGGCAGGGTCCAGACCAAATGCATCGCGAAAATCGATTCCCCCGAACCAGGTGCCATCACCATGTCCGTGGAAGGAATGGGAGATTTTCAGTTCTCCAACTGGAGCGGCTGACGGCCGGCTCCGCACATATTGCCCCAACCGATTTATTTCCGCCCTGTACAAGAGAAAGACACAATCCCCATGACGATGACAGCAGAGCAGGCCGATTGGTTCGCCGGAACCTTCGAGAAGCTGGTCGGCAACGTCGGCCAAGCCGTGCTGGGCAAGCCGCACGTGGTCAAGCTGATCCTGACCGCGATGCTCGCCGAAGGCCACGTGCTGCTTGAGGATGCGCCGGGCACGGGCAAGACCATGCTGGCCCGCTCGCTCGCGGCCACTGTGCAGGGCACAAACTCCCGCATCCAGTTCACGCCCGACCTGCTGCCCTCGGACGTCACCGGCATCACCATTTATGACCAGAAGACGCAGAACTTCGAGTTCCACAAGGGCCCGATCTTCGCGAACGTGGTGCTGGCGGACGAGATCAACCGCGCCTCGCCCAAGACCCAGTCCGCGCTGCTGGAGGTCATGGAGGAATCCCGCGTGACGGTGGACGGCGTCACCTACGAGGCCGGCCGGCCGTTCATGGTCATCGCCACGCAGAACCCGATCGAGCAGGCCGGCACCTACCGCCTGCCCGAGGCCCAGCTGGACCGCTTCCTGATCAAGACCTCCATCGGTTACCCGGATCTGGCCTCCATGGTGGAGCTGCTCGGCGGCAGCACCACGCGGGACCGTTCGCTGGCGCTGAAGCCGATCATCACAACCGCGGCCGTGACCGACATGGCGGATCTGGCCACCACCAACCACACCGATACCGCGGTGCTGGAGTATGTCTCGCACCTTTGCGACGCGACCCGCACGGCCGACGAGACCCGGCTGGGCGTGTCCGTTCGCGGCGCACTGGCGATGGTCCGGGCGGCCAAGGTCTGGGCCGCCGTCCATGGCCGCAACTATGTGCTGCCGGACGACATCAAGGAACTTGCCCCGGTGGTCTGGACGCACCGTTTCGTGATGGACCCCGAGGCCGAATTCGCTGGCGCCACCCCCGAGGCCGTGCTCAAGCGCGTGCTGGCCGAGGTGGCCGCACCGCAGCAGCGCAGCGTCGCGGTTTAATGTCCACCACAAAAGCGGGTGCCGGCGGCGTCCGGCTCAAACGCCTGCTGCGCAAGGCAACACCGGAACGCAGCAGCAAACTGCATCCGGCGTCGCTGCTGAAGCTGGCCAGGGAAACGGCGGCGTTGGCCGGCGAGTTCCTGGCGCCGCATTGGCAAAGAACGACGGCGGTACTCGCCAAATACGTCCAGCCGACGGTTTCCATCGTCTCGCCGCTGGGCTGGATTGTGCTGGGCACGGCCGTGCTGTTGTTTGGCCTCGGCGCCGCCTACGGCTGGGCTGAAGCCAAGGCCGGCGGGCTGATGGCGGTGCTGCTGCTGCTGATCGCCGTCGGCTTTGTGCTCGGGCGCTCCTCCTATGGCGTGCAACTGGATCTCGCCCGCACCCGTGTGGCCGTGGGGGACCACGCCATCGGCAGCGTAGAAGTCACCAATACCGACCCCAAGCCCCTGCTGCCGGCCGCGCTGGAACTGCCGGTGGGCGCCTCCACCGCGGTGTTCCACCTGCCGCGGATGAAGCCCGGCCAGGTGCACGAGGACCTCTTCACCATCCCCACCCAGCGCCGCGCGGTCATTGTCGTCGGACCGGTACGCTCTGTGCGGGCGGATCCGCTGGGGCTGCTGCGCCGGCAGATGATGTGGACCGAGCCGACCGATCTGTTCGTGCACCCGAAGACCACCGCGCTGATCGGCTCTGCCTCCGGTTTCATCCGTGACCTGGAAGGGCTGCCCACCAAGGACCTCTCCAGCGCGGATGTGTCCTTCCACGCGCTGCGCGACTACGTTCCGGGCGATGACCGCCGGCACATCCACTGGAAGACCACCGCCCGCACCAACGAGCTGATGGTCCGCCAGTTCGAGGAAACCCGCCGCGCCCATCTGGCCGTCGCCGTTTCCACGAACACCGAGGAGTACCCCAGCGAGCATGACTTAGAGCTCGCCATCTCCGTAGCCGCCTCCATCGGCCTGCAGGCCATCCGGGAACAGCGCAACCTCTCGGTGCTCACGCAGCAGGGGCCGATGCGGACCGAGACCGGGCGCAACCTGCTGGACGAAATGACCCGGATCGAAGGCCGGCCGCAACGCGCGACGGCGGTCGACCTTGCGCGGACCGCGGCCGACACGGTACCGAACGCCTCCGTCTTCTTCCTGGTGGTCGGCGAACATGTCACCGCCACCCAGCTGCGCCGCGCCGCGGCTGCCGTCCCGCCCGGCATCCGCGCCTTTGCCATCCGCTGCGCCCACGGACTGGACGCGGGCAAAGCCTCCATCGGCGATCTGACCGTCCTCTCGCTGGGCAACCTGGACGACCTGGCCATCATTCTGCGAAAGGCTGCCGCATGAGCGCCCCCGACAGCCCCGGGAACGAACCCAGGCGCAGCCGCCGCCGGGCCACTGCACCACGGGAAGAGGCCGCCTCTCGCCGGAACCGGACCGCTGCACCCCGTGAGCAGGCCTCCGCCACGAGGGAACGAGCCGCATCACACGACCGTGGGCTGCCCGGGCAGGAGCGCGGGCTGGTGCTGCCGCGTTCCTGGCAGCACCTCGGCATTGATGCCGCCGTGCTCACCCTGCTGCTGGGGATGGGTGTGCTTGGCTTCCACAACGTCTTCGCGGGCGAACCGCGTTATCTGGTCGCCGGGTTCGGCGGCGTCCTGGTCGGGCTTGGCCTGGCCCTGGCCTGCTCCTGGTACCGGCTGGGCCTGCTGGCCACCGCGACGGCCGGCCTGCTGACCTATGTGCTGCTCGGCAGCGCCTTTGCCGCGCCCACCCAGGCGATTGCCGGCGTCGTACCTTCGCTGGACTCCCTGCGCACCGTCCTGACCGGCTTCATCTTCGCCTGGAAGGACATCCTCACCGTAGCCGCGCCGGTGGGTGTCAACGGCGGCATGCTGGTGGTCCCGTTCCTGGGCTCGCTGGCGGCGGCGCTGCTGGCCGGCACGCTGGCGTGGCGGGTCAAGACTCCGTACTGGACGATTCTGCCCGTGACGGCGATGTTCATCCTGGGCATCGCGTTTGGCACCAACGCGCCCACGCTGCCGCTGCTGCGCGGCGTGCTGCTGGTGGCCGGGGCCGTATCATGGCTGGCCTGGCGCCGGCACATTTCCCGCACCGACAGCACCGCCCACGTCTCCGCCAATCCGCAGGCCGCCGACGCCGCCGCCCACCGGACCGGCGTGCTCCGGCGGCTGGGGCTGGGCGCCGGAGTGCTGGCGCTGGCGACGGCGGTTACCGCGCTGGCCGGCCCCGCGCTGACCGCAGGTGGTGAGCGCAAGGTGCTGCGCGACGTCGTTGTTCCCCCGGTGGAGCTGTACGACTACCCGTCGCCGCTGATGGACTTCCGCCAGTTTGTGAAGGACAAGTCCGAGGACACACTCTTCACGGTGCAGGGCCTGCCGCCGGGGGAGCGGGTGCGGCTGGCCGCGCTGGATACGTACGACGGCGTGGTCTACAACGTGAATCCGCAAAGCGGCGGCAACTACGCACCCGTGGGCGACGCGCAGTCGCTGGGCAACGTGGACGGCGACGGCGGAAACCCGAACTCGAACACTGCGCAGATGACGTTCAACATCGCCGACTACAACGGCGTGTGGCTGCCCGCCGGGGGACAGCTCAACGGCGTGGCGATGGACGGGCCGCGGGCCGACGAGGTGGCCGGATCCCTCTACTACAACGAAGACTCCGAAACCGCCCTCTCCACCCGGTACATCCGGCCCGGCGACAACTACTCGGTCAACGTGTCGTTTCCGGCCAAGCCCGAGGACGGGCAGCTGGCCCAGTACGATTTCGCGCCGCTGAACCTGCCCGAACCAGAGCAGGTGCCCAACATCACCGGGACCAAGGCCAACGAACTGGTGGGGGATGAAACCGTGCCGATCGAGCAGGTCCGCCAGCTGGAGCGGAGCCTGCACGAGAACGGCTTCTTCTCCAATGGCAAGGAGGACGAGGCGCGCAGCCTCTCCGGGCACAGCGCCAGCCGGATGACCGCGCTGCTGGACGCCGAGCAGATGATTGGCGACGACGAGCAGTACGCGGTGGCGATGGCGCTGATGGCCCGCCATCTGGGCATGCCCGCCCGCGTGGTGATGGGTTTCTACCCGGATCCCAGCATCGAGCGCACCGCCGGACAACCGGTGGAGATCAAGGGCAAGGACGTCCACGCCTGGGTGGAGATCGCGTTCACGAACGCCGGCTGGGTGGCCTTCGACCCGACACCGGACAAGGACAACGAGCCGACCCCGCCGCAGCAGCAGCCGAAGTCGACACCGAAGCCACAGGTGCTCCAGCCGCCGCCACCACCGCAGGAACCGGCCGAGCTGCCGCCGGACTCCGCGCCGGAACCGCAGGACGCCGAGCAGAACGAGAAGGGCTTCTGGGAGCAGTGGGGCTGGCTGGTGACTGCCATCGGCGTGGCCATGATTCCGCTGGCCATCCTGCTGATCCCGCTGCTGCTGATCGCCTGGCTGAAGCTGCGCCGCCGCAAGCGCCGCGCCGCCGAAGGCCTGCCCAGCACCCGCGTCAGCGGCGGCTGGAGCGAGGTCATGTCGCTGGCCACGGACATGGGCGCCAGCGCCAATGCCAAGGCCACCCGGCGCGAGCATGCCAGCGAGCTGGCGGACGCTTTCCCCGCGGCCTCCGGCACGACGACGGCGTTGGCGCACCGGGCGGACGCTGCCGTGTTCGGCGGCGTCGAGCCCACCGAGGTGCAGGTGCGCGAGTACTGGGACATGGTGGAGAAATCGCTGGACGAAATCGGCTCGTCGGTGGGCTTCTGGAAGCGCCAGCGGGCGCGGTTCTCGCCCCGCTCGCTGGTGGCCGAGGCACGCTTCCGGCTGTCACAAAAGCTCGGCAAGGGCGTGTCCGGCCGGTCCTTTGGCACCGCCGAGAGCACAAACCGTAAAGTAGAGTCACCGACCGAGGAACAACACAAGGGAGTGAGCCATACGTGGCAGCAAGACTGAACCTCGTCAGCGCTTCAGCTGGCAAGCGGGTCGGCGCGTGGCTGATCGACAAACTCCCTCCCGCCGTGCTGGTGGGCATCGGCTACGGCGTGGGCATAGTCGGGCTGCTGGGTGCAGCCGGTGCCGGCACTGAAGAGGCCGCGGCCTCCGCCGCCGCCGGCCTGTTCCTCTGGCTGGGCATCACCTCGCTGCTGGCCCTGGCCTACGGCATCTGGAAGTGGGGCTGGGAAGCGCGGACGGGAAAGACCCCGGGCAACGTTTTGCTCGGGCTGCGGACCTCTAATGAGGACGGCAACGCCCCCGGCTGGGCGGCCATCTTCATCCGCGGCCTGATCATCGCCGTCGGCGGACTGGTCCCGGTTGTCGGTGCGGTCATCGTGGTCATTTCCAACCTCTGGGACGCGAACCACCAGCGGCAGGGCTGGCACGACAAAGTCGCCAAGACCCTGGCCCTGGATGTGAACGCCGGCCGCGACCCGCTGACCACCGGGGGTCTTTACGGCCACAGCACCTTCACGCCGAACGGCGGGCCGGCGGGCGTTCCGCAGGCAAGTTATGCCGGGGCAGCCAGCGCCGGCGCCTCGACCGGCGCTCACAGCGGCGGCCTGATGGGAGAGCCGTCCGGCAACGGCGGTGCACCCGCCGGCGGTCCCGGTTCCGAGCCGAGCCCGCAGTGGCCGCCCTTCGACGACAATGCTGCCCGTTCGGGCGGCATCATCTCCGGCATCCCGGGCTTCAGCGGCACTCCCGCAGTCAGCACCCCCGCTGGCAACACGCCCGCCGGTAACGCACCCGCCCGCGCCACCGCAGATGGGCTGGCCGCGCCGGCTCATACTTCGGCCGCGCCCGACACCCCGGCACCAGCCGCCCCGGACGTATCTGGACGCTCCGCACCCACTCAAGCAACGCCGTCGCACGTCGATGACGAGTTCGCCTACACCCGCGTCCGCGACGCCGCACCAGCCCCCGCGGACGCAGCCGGTGCCGGGCAGGAACCGGCTGGCATCAAGATCCGCTTCGACGACGGCCGCGAGGTCGCCCTCGGATCCAGCGCGCTGATCGGCCGGAACCCGGCCGCCGCGGCAGGCGAAGAAGTGGAGCAGCTTATCGACTTCGCCGATCTGGACCGCTCCGTTTCCAAGACCCATCTGGAACTGCGCATCGAGGGCGGCGCCGTCTGGGTCAATGACCGCAATTCAACCAATGGCACCGCCGTGACCGGATCGGACGGCGTGCGCCAGCAGCTTGTCCCCGGTGCTCCGGTAGCGGCCAAGTCAGGAGCAACCGTGGAATTCGGCGACCGAAGCTTCGTCATTGGTCACGCATGACCCAGGACAAACCGAGCCATATCGAGAACATCAGGCTCACAGTCGGATCGGGCACGGACCGCGGATTGCGGCGTGAGCTGAACGAGGACTCCTTCACCACCGCATCGCCGCTGTTTGCCGTGGCCGACGGCATGGGCGGCCACGAGGCCGGCGAAGTGGCTAGCCGGATCTGTGTGGAGACGATGACGGAGTACGTCCGCAGCCACGAGCTGGGTGCTGCCGAGTTGCAGCAGCTCATTGCGGATGCCGACCGGCGGATCCGGGCCGCTGCTGGCTCGCGCGCCGGCACCACGGTCACCGGCGCGGCGCTGGTTGAGGAACGCGGCGTGCCGTACTGGCTGGTGTTCAACGTGGGCGATTCGCGGACCTACCGGCTGAACCAGGGCATGTTGGAGCAGATCAGCGTTGACCACTCGGAAGTCCAGGAACTGCTGGAGGCCGGCCGGATCACCGCGCAGGAAGCGCTGGTCCATCCGCGCCGGCACGTGGTGACACGCGCCCTGGGCACCGGCGACGATTCCGAACCGGACTTCTGGATGCTTCCGGTCGAGGCCGGAGACCGCATGCTGATTTGTTCCGACGGCCTCACCTCAGAAGTCAGCGACGAGCACATCCACGCCATCCTCAGCTCCACGGTCCGTCCGCAGGATGCTGTCCAGGCGCTGATCCAAGCCGCGCTGTGCTCGGGCGGCCGCGACAACATCACCGCGATCGTCGTCGATGCGGCCGACGTGGCGCAGGACGCCGCGCAGGCAGCTACTGCGCCGCGTACCGAGGACGAAGAGACCGATACGTTGCCGCGGCTGGAGCCCGGCGGATCCGGGCCGGCGGGACAGCAGGGGCAGATCTGATGGCAGCAATTACCTATTGCCCGGGCCCCTGGCTCGGGCTGGTCCGCGGTGGCACCATCGTGCTGCTGGAACAGAGCGCCCGCGAAGATGTAGTCATGGCCGTGTGGGACGTACTCGGCACGCAGCCCGCACCGGAGTCCGTGCTCGGCTCCGTGGTGAGCGGTTATGGCATGGACTTGGCTTCGATACCGCAGTTCGCCATCGTGTCCTTCCAGGACAAGCTGCACGCGATCCTGCGCGGCGACGTGATCCTGAACAGCGACGGCGTGGGGACATCGGCCGAACTCTCCGGCGCGGGCGTGACCACCTGGACCGAGCGGCTGCTTCCTGCCCAGGAGCTGTTTGACCTGGTGATCAATGACGGGCGCGACGGCGGGGGCCGCTGGCTTCCGCTGGCCGAAGGCATCGTCCAACTGGGCGGCATCCGCGTCGGCGAGGACACAACAGCTAGCCCGGCTGAACCAGCGGCAGGCCCAGTTGCCGCTGCGCCAGGCACGGATGAAGCGCCCGAGCCCAAGGCCGAGCCGGAGCCTGTGCAGCAACCCGGGCCGGAGCCTATGGGCGCTGCTGTTGGAGAGCTCAAGCCGGAACTTGTAGGGCAGCTTGGACCTGCTGACCCACCTGCCTCTGACCGGTCCGAAACGGCTGGACCTGCCGAACGCGCGTCGATGCACGAGGAACTCAATGTCCCGGAGGGCATCGAAGTCACCGGGATCTACGATCCTGATGCCCTGGACGAGGCGGAAGACCTCGATGACACGGTCGTCCATACCAAGGCCCAGCGCGCCAACCTGCCGCCGTCGATGGCCATCCCGTCCCCAGAGAACAAGGTGCCTGCGAGTCCGGCCCCGTCTCCGGCCGCCCCGGCACAGCAGCCTGCCCCGGCCCAGCGGTCCGCGCCGGCAAGCCTGATCGATTCCGTGCCGTGGCTGACGCCGTCGGCTTCCGCGCGGGCACGGGCGGCGGAATCGGCTGCAGCTGAGGCTGCCCGGGATCTGCGCCCGGTGCAGCCGGTGGACCGAACAGCCGAAGCGCCCGAGGGCGACCATGACGGGCAGACCCTGCTGCGCCGCGACCTCCCGAGGGCGCCCAAAACCGCTCCCGTTCCGGATCCGGCACAGCGGCCGGCCACCGGCCCGATGGTGCTGGCCCGCGTCTGCCCGCAGGGGCATGCCAACCCGCCCACGAGTTCCAACTGCAGTATCTGCGCGGCCGGACTGGCCGACGATGCCAGCCAGGTGCAGCGCCCCAACCTGGGCAGGATGCGGCTCTCCACCGGGGAAGTCATCGAGCTTGATCGCCCGGTGATCGTCGGACGCCAGCCGTCCGCCTCGCGCGTGCAGGGCAACGGCATGCCGCGCCTGGTTCAGGTGCGCAGCGTCAGCGGTGACATTTCGCGTTCACATCTGGAGGTGCGGCTGGAAGGCTGGCACGTCATGCTGTGCGATCTGAAAGCGACCAACGGCACCATGCTGATCCGCGAAGGCCAGCCGCCGCGACGGCTGGGACATGGCGAATCGATGATCCTGCTCGACGGCGACATCGCGGACCTGGGCGACGGCATCTCGCTGCGGTTCGAGGACCTGCCGTGAGTTCCAAGCGTCCGCCCGCACCGCCGCCCGCGATCGAGGGCTACCGGTACGTCAGCTTGCTCGGGTCCGGTGGCTTCTCCGACGTCTATTTGTACGAACAGGACCGGCCCAAGCGCAAGGTCGCCGTCAAGGTCCTCGTTGCTGACTTGAAGACCCAAGGCGCGCGCCGCCGCTTCGAGTCCGAGGCGAACCTGATGGCGCAGCTGTCCACCCATCCGTTCATCGTGACCATTTACGAGGCGGACATCACGGGGGACGGCCATTCCTACCTGGCCATGGAGTACTGCTCGCGCCCGAGCCTGGAAGTGCGCTACCGCAGCAGCCCGCTCGGTGTAGATGAAGTGCTCTCGCTCGGCATCCAGGTGGCCTCAGCGGTGGAAACCGCGCACCGCGCCGGGATTGTGCACCGGGACATCAAGCCGGCCAACATCCTGGTCACGGACTACAACCGGCCCGCGCTGACCGACTTCGGCATCTCCGGCACCACGGACAGCATTGACGACGACGCCGGCATGTCCATCCCGTGGTCCCCGCCCGAAGCGTTCCAGGGCGAGGGTGCCGACGGCGTCAAGACCGATATCTGGGCTCTCGGCGCCACGCTCTACACCCTGTTGGCCGGCCGCTCGCCCTTCGTCCGGCCTGGCGGGGACAACTCGCAGCGCGAACTGATGAACCGGATCGCCACGTCACCGGTCCCGCCGTTGCGCCGTGCCGACGTGCCCGAATCCCTTGAGCAGGCTCTCGCCACGGCGATGGCCAAGCCTCCGTCCTCAAGGTTCCCGACGGCCCACGCCTTCGCGCTGGCGCTGCAGCGGATCCAGGCGGAGCTGAACCTTTCGGTCACACCCTTCGAAGTGCTGGAGGAAACCCACCCGGGGGACGAACTGTCGCAGGACGACGGCGGGGAAGCCACCCGGGTGCGCCAGGTGGTCTCGATCGATCCGGACGCGACGACCAACTCGCCCACGGTTTTCCGCCCACGCTTCCCCGAGCGCACCAACAACCCGGATGACCGTACGGTTCTGCGGCCATCTCGCCGCGAAACCGAGAAGACCGGCGGTATGAGCCACGGCGGCCAGGCCGGAGGCTGGGTTCCATCGCCGCCGGCGGGCGTGGAAAATACTACGTACGACGGCGGAGCCGCCACCCAGCCCACCGTCGGCTTTGGTGACGCTCACGACGAAGGCGGGGACACCGCCGTCGTACCTCGGCGCCGGAAGAATCTGGTCGGAATTATCGGCGGAGCCGCCGCGGTGGTTGTCCTGGCCGTGGCAGCCGTGCTGGTGGTCACTGCGCCGGAACCGGAAGCGGCCGAATCGCAGCCGCCGGTCAGCCAGCCGCCGGCCAACGCCATTGAGGGCCTGTCCGGCAATGTGGTGCCGCCGGAAGAACTGGCGGGCAAAGTGGACGGGGACGAGGCTGTCTTCTCCTGGACCAATCCCGACAAGCGCGACGGCGACCTGTTCATCTGGACGCCGGTGACCGCGCTGGGCAAGGGTGAGCCGCAGCGGACGCCGGATTCCGGCGTGAGCATCCCGCTGGCCGAGAAGGACCGGACGTGCATCGAGGTGGTGGTGCTGCGGGCCAACGGAAAGTCATCGGACCCGGTCCGAGGCTGCGCCGACTAACCTAGAAGCAAACAACATCGTGCCCACTGCCGGCTCAGCGGCTGTTAAACGTTGCACGATCAAACACGAGCGACCAAAAGGGGGACCAGCAGTGGCCGAAGTCAGCATCGAGTTCTGCGGTGAATGGTACGACGCCGGGGACGACGACGTATTCAGGATCGGCCGCGAAGGCGACCTGGAAATCGACGACAATCCGTACCTGCACCGGAAGTTCCTGGAGATCTGCCGCTACGAGAACATCTGGTGGCTGGCCAATGTCGGCTCGATGATCTCGGCGACGATCGCGGACACCAGCGGGGGCATGCAGGCCTGGCTGGCGCCCGGGGCGCGGATTCCCATGGTCTTCAGCCAGACCAACGTGGTCTTTACGGCCGGACCGACCACCTATGAGCTCTCGGTGCACGTCAAAACACCGTCCTTCCGGCAGGAAGCCCGGGACCACGACGCGGTGGGGGAGACGACCATCGGTCCGGTGATCTTCACGGATTCGCAGAAGGCACTCATCCTGGCCCTGGCCGAGCCCATGCTTAAGCGCGACGGCACCGGCCTGAGCTCCATCCCCTCCTCCTCGCAGGCTGCCGCACGGCTGGGCTGGCCGATGACCAAGTTCAACCGCAAGCTGGACAACGTGTGCGACAAGCTGGACCGGGTGGGCGTGGCCGGGCTCCGGGGCGGCGGCGGAAAGCTGGCCACCAACCGGCGCGCACGGCTGGTGGAACACGCGGTCACCTCGCATCTGGTGACCGCGGCGGACCTGCCGCTGCTGGAGACCCAGCGGGATCCCGAAGACTGACCCGCTTGTCGTGGCGGATCCCGGCCACGGGCCGTGCTTTAGGGCAAGATAGTTCCGTGAGCAAAGTGGAAGTGCAGGCCAATGAAATCCCCAGTGACGCCCTCCGGGACGAGTACGAGCAGCTGACCGAGGACGTCCGGCGCTACCGCTACGCGTACTACAACGAGGACGCCCCGCTGGTCTCCGACGCCGAGTTCGATCGGCTCTACCGGCGGCTGGAGGAAATCGAAGCGCTGCACCCGGAGATGGTGGCCAACGATTCGCCCACGCAGGAAGTCGGCGGTGAAGTGTCCGCGGCCTTCACTCCGGTGCAGCACCTGCAGCGGATGTACTCGCTGGAGGACGTGTTCTCCCTCGATGAGCTTCAGGTGTGGGTCAGTCGGGCGTCCTCGTCGGTGGAAAAACTCGGCCGCGCGCAGGACCTGAAGTGGTTGACCGAAGTCAAGATCGACGGCCTGGCCGTCAACCTGCTCTACCGCGACGGCGAACTGGTCCGGGCCGCCACCCGCGGCGATGGCCACACCGGTGAGGACATCACCCACAACGCGCTGACCCTCAAGGACATCCCGCGCCGGCTCAAGGGCAAGAACCTGCCGGCCGAAGTGGAGATCCGGGGCGAGGTCTTCATCCCCTCCAAGGCGTTCCTGGAGCTGAACGAGAAGATGGTGGAGACCGGCAAGGCACCCTTCGCCAATCCTCGCAATGCCGCCGCGGGATCCCTGCGGCAGAAGGATCCAGCCCTGACCGCGCAACGGCCGCTGAGCATGTTTGTCCACGGCATCGGCGCCCGAGAGGGCCTGTCCGCGGGCAGCCAGTCGGAGACCTACGCGCTGCTGAAGGAGTGGGGCCTGCCCACCAGCCCCTACTTCAAGGTGCTGGACAGCTACGAGGAGGTGCTGGAGTTCATCCAGCACTTCGGCGACCATCGGCATGACCTGCTGCACGAGATCGACGGCATTGTCATCAAGGTCGACGATTTCGGGCTGCAGCGCGGCCTTGGCCACACCTCGCGGGTGCCGCGCTGGGCGGTGGCCTACAAGTACCCGCCGGAGGAAGTGCACACCAAGCTGCTGGACATCCAGGTCAACGTGGGCCGCACCGGCCGGGTCACGCCGTACGGTGTGATGGAGCCGGTGAAGGTGGCCGGCTCCACCGTCGAGATGGCCACCCTGCACAACCAGGACGTGGTGAAGGCCAAGGGCGTGCTGATCGGGGACACCGTGGTGCTGCGCAAGGCCGGGGACGTGATTCCGGAAATCGTCGGACCCGTGGTGGCGCTGCGGGACGGCTCCGAACGCGAATTCGTGATGCCCACCGAATGCCCGTCCTGCGGCACTCCACTGGCGCCGGCCAAAGAAGGCGACGTCGACATCCGCTGCCCCAACGCGCGGTCCTGCCCCTCACAGCTGCGTGAACGGGTGTTCCATTTGGCCGGGCGCGGCGCGTTCGATATCGAGGCGCTCGGCTGGGAAGCCGCGATCGCCCTCACCCAGCCGGCCGAACCGGCGCAGCCGCCGCTGACCACCGAGGCCAACGTCTTCGACCTCACCCCGGAGATGCTCGCGGACGTGAAGATTGCCCGCGAGAAGAAGTCCAAGGGCGTGGCCACCGGCGAGATCGAACTGGTGCCCTACTTCTACACGAAGGGGACCCCCAAGAAACCCTCGGAGCCGAGCGCCAATACGCGCAAGCTTTTCACCGAGCTGGAAAAGGCCAAGGGCCAGCCGCTGTGGCGGGTCCTCGTGGCCTTGTCCATCCGGCACGTCGGGCCCACTGCCTCGCGCGCGCTGGCGTCGGCGTTCGGGTCCATGGAGGCTATCCGTGCGGCATCGGAAGAGCAGCTCGCAGACGTTGACGGCGTGGGACCGATCATCGCCCGCGCCCTCATCGAGTGGTTCGAGGTCGACTGGCACCGCGAAATCGTGGACACCTGGGCCGCGGCGGGCGTGCGGATGGCAGACGAGGTGGACGAGAGTAAGCCCCGCACGCTGGAGGGGCTGACCATCGTGGTGACCGGCTCGCTGGAAAACTTCAGCCGGGACGAAGCCAAGGAAGCCATCATCAGCCGCGGCGGCAAGGCCTCCGGCTCCGTGTCGAAGAAGACGGACTACGTAGTCGCGGGGGAGAGCGCCGGGTCCAAGCTGGACAAGGCCGAGCAGCTGGGCCTGCACGTGCTGGACGAGGAAGGCTTCGTCAAACTGCTGGAAAACGGGCCGGATAAGGCTATGGTCGGCACGGCAGAAACCGGCGCAGCCGAATCCGGTCCGGAAGGTGCCGGCGCAGACTGAAGCAACACGCGGACTGAGCCGTAAGGAGGAGCCGCATGGAGGGCGAGAGGCAGCAGGATCAGCCAGTGAGCTGGCAGGCCATCTTGGCGGCGCTGGCCAGTTCCAGGCTGCGCGAGCTCTATGCCGCCTTCGTCCTGGGCCAGCAGCCTGAGCTATCGGCCAAGGAACGGAAAAAGCTGCTGGATTCCTCGTTGCTGAACGACGACGACGGACGGCTCGTGGTGAACGAGCAGGCCTTCAAGGCAGCGCTTGCCGGTGCCCGCCGTGCCGAGCCCGAAGGCGCGGAACGCTTCCTCCTCGCGGGCCGGATCGAGGGGCTGCCCAAGCGGGCGACGGACCGCCTGAAGCTGTTCGAGTTCCTGATCCCGCAGATCATCGGCCCCGATGCGACGCTGACGGAGAAGCAGCTGAATGCGAAGCTCGCGGCTTTTACCGATGACGTGCCTCTGCTCCGGCGTGCCCTGGTGGACTACGGCTACCTGGACCGGGAGCGGGACGGCAGCGCCTACCGCCGCGCCCGCTGATAGGACGGTCGCAGCGGGCGGCCACTGTCCGGCCGCGAACACATCGCAGCCGCCCGGCCATTGAGCGCGCGGAAGCCGGATGGCACGATGGAAGGGTGAGCGACCGTGAATGAGCTCTTCGCCGATGGCTTCCCCTGGTGGCTGATCTGGGTTGGATTCGCCGTCTTTTCCGGCGCCGGCCAAAAGTTTTCCCACAGCAGGAAGCGCCACCGCAGGAAAGCCGAACGCCGGCAGGCGGAAGCGCGTGCGGAAATGGAGCGGCGCCGGCAGGCCAAGGCTTGGGAGGCGCAGCGCGTCAGCGACATCGAAGCCCTGATGGCAGACCATGACCGGGTCAACGCCCGCTGGCTGGAGTACGAGCTGGATGTCGCCAAACTGATCGACTACCCGATGATGTCCGACGTACGCGAACCCCTGACCGTGGACTTCCTGCGCGCCAAACGCGTGGCCGACGCGTTGCGGCCCGGCAGCGCCGCCGAAATTACCACCGACGCGCGGCTGCTGGAATACCGCGACGCCGTCCGCGCCTTCGAGCTGGCTTTCGAGATCGCCGAACGCGAGGCCCGGCGGATCAAGGACCAGCACTTCAGCGGCCCCGAACGCCAGCGGCTCAATACCGCCAGAAGGCTGCTGACGCTCGCCGTCGACGAGGCGGCCACGGGAGCCGAGCGCCAGCTGGCCTACCTGCGGGCGCGCAAGGAGCTGGACGGCCTGCTCGCACTGCCGGAGGAAGCCATCGCCGCGCTCGAACAACGCATTGCGCCGCAGCTGGCCCCGCGGGCACAGTGGCCTGAACCACGCCGGTAGCCGGCCACCGCCAGTGGTGAGGCAGAATTGATAGGCGGCCGCCGCCGTCGTACTTCCAATTGACCCCTGAGGACTGCATTACCTGATGAGCATTACCATCCGCCCGGCCACCGAAGCCGATTACGACGACGTTGCCCGGATCACGCGGGAGGCCTACGTCCACGGCGGGCACATTGCCGAGGGCGACGGCTACCTGGAGATGCTCGGTGATGTTGCCCACCGCGCCCGGCACGCCGTCGTCTGGGTCGCCGAGCTGGACGGCAAGGTCGCCGGCTCGGTGGCGCTGAGCTTCGAGGGGCAGGAGTACTCCGATATTGCGCGTGCCGGGGAGCTGGAGTTCCGCATGCTGGCGGTGGATCCGGCGATCCAGCGCGCCGGGATCGGCCGGGCCATGGTGGAGGCCATTGTCAATTACGCCCGCACGGTGGAGGGCATCCACTCGGTCAGCCTCACCAGTATCGAAAATATGACGAACGCGCACCGGCTGTACGAATCGCTGGGCTTCGAGCGGATCCGCGAGCGGGACTGGAAGCATGAGGATATCGGGCTGTTCGTGTTCGTCAAGACACTGGAATCCTGAGCGCCGGGCCAAGAAGTAGACTGTTCTAGAAAACCCAATCCATTCGCGTAGGAGACTCATGTCTGAGATCAATCGTGAGGCCGTGGCGCATCTGGCGCGGCTGGCCCACATTGAGATGACCGCAGGAGAGCTGGACAAGATGGCCGGCGAACTCGACGTCATCGTTGACTCGATCAAATCCGTCCAGGAAGCGGCTGGGCCCGATGTGCCCGCCACTTCGCACCCCATCCCGCTGGCCAATGTGTTCCGCGAGGACGTTGTCGGCGAGACCCTGACCCAGGAGCAAGCGCTCTCCGGTGCACCGGATTCGGCCGACGGCCGCTTCAAGGTCCCCGCCATTCTGGACGAGGAGTAAAGACATGAGTGAACTGACCCGACACAGCGCTGCCCGGCTGGCGGAAATGCTGGCCGCCAAGGAAGTTACCTCCGTGGAGGTCACCCAGGCGCATCTGGACCGCATCGCCGAGGTTGACGGCAACATCAACGCCTTCCTGCACGTGAACACCGAGGAAGCGCTGGCCGTTGCCGCGGACGTGGACAAGGCCCGTGCCGCCGGCGAGGACCTGCCGGCGCTGGCCGGTGTGCCCATTGCCATCAAGGACCTGATCGTCACCGTCGGCCAGCCCACCACGGCCGGCTCAAAGATGCTCGAGGGCTGGATGAGCCCGTACGATGCCACGGTCATCAAGAAGATCCGCGCGGCCCGGATGCCAATGCTGGGCAAGACCAACCTGGACGAGTTCGCGATGGGCTCCTCCACCGAGCACTCCGCCTACGGCCCCACGCGCAACCCGTGGGACCTGAGCCGCATTCCCGGCGGTTCCGGCGGTGGCTCCGCTGCCGCCGTCGCCGCGTTCGAGGCCCCGCTGGCGCTGGGCACGGACACGGGCGGCTCCATTCGCCAGCCGGCCGCGGTCACCGGTTCGGTGGGCGTGAAGCCGACCTACGGTGGGGTTTCCCGCTACGGTGCCATCGCCATGGCCTCCTCGCTGGACCAGATCGGCCCGGTCTCGCGCACGGTGCTGGACTCAGCGCTGCTGCACGAGGTCATCGGCGGCCACGACCCGCATGACTCCACCTCGCTGACCGATCCGGTGGGCTCGCTGGTCGAGGCCGCGAAGACCGGAAACGTTGCCGGCATGAAGATCGGCGTCATCAAGGAACTGCAAGGCGAAGGCTACGACGAGGGCGTGCTGGCACGCTTCCACGAGTCGCTGGAGCTGCTGCGCGAAGCCGGCGCCGAGATCGTCGAGGTCTCCTGCCCCAACTTCAAGTACGCCCTGGGCGCGTACTACCTGATCATGCCCTCGGAGGCTTCCTCCAACCTGGCAAAGTACGACGGCGTCCGGTTCGGCCACCGGGTACTGCCGGCGGAGAGCCCGCTCACCATCGAGCGCGTCATGGGCGCCACGCGTGCCGCTGGCTTCGGCGACGAGGTCAAGCGCCGCATCATCCTGGGCACCTACGCGCTGTCCGCGGGCTATTACGATGCCTACTACGGTTCGGCGCAGAAGGTCCGCACCTTGATCCAGCGGGACTTCGACGCAGCGTTCGCGCAGGCCGACGTGCTGATCTCTCCGACCTCCCCGGTCCCGGCGTTCAAGCTGGGGGAGAAGCTGAACGATCCGCTGGCCATGTACCTGAACGACGTTGCCACCATTCCGGCCAACCTGGCCGGCATCCCGGGCATCTCCATTCCGGGCGGCCTGGCCGACGGCCTGCCGGCGGGCATCCAGTTCCTGGCCCCCGCCCGCGAGGACGCCCGCCTGTACCGCGCCGGCCACGTGCTGGAAACCTTGCTTGAGGAAAAGTGGGGCGGCCCGCTGCTGTCCCAGGCCCCCGACCTTCGCCAGTTCAGCGGCGCCGAAACCACTTCAGGAGCCAAATAATGTCTGCTGTCACGGAAGAGATCCTGTCCTTCGAAGAGGCCATGGAGAAGTACGATCCGGTGCTCGGTTTCGAGGTCCACGTGGAGCTCAACACCAAGACCAAGATGTTCTCCTCGGCGCCCAACGTGTTCGGCGATGAGCCCAACACTGCCGTCACCCCGGTGGACCTGGGCCTGCCCGGCGTGCTGCCCGCGGTCAACAAGGCTGCCGTGGAGTCCTCCATCAAGATCGGCCTGGCCTTGGGCTGCAAGATCGCCCCGTCCTGCACCTTTGCCCGGAAGCAGTACTTCTACCCGGACACGCCCAAGAACTTCCAGACCTCGCAGTACGAGGACCCGATCGCCTTCGACGGTTCCATCGACATCGAACTCGAAGACGGCACCGTCTTCACCGTGGAGATCGAGCGCGCCCACATGGAGGAGGACGCTGGCAAGCTGACCCACATGGGCGGCGCCACCGGACGCATCCAGGGTGCGGACTTCTCCCTGGTGGACTACAACCGCGCTGGCGTGCCGCTGGTGGAAATCGTGACCAAGCCGATCGAGGGTGCCGGTTCCCGGGCCCCCGAACTGGCCAAGGCCTACGTGGCCGCCATCCGCGAGATTGTCAAGAACCTGGGCGTTTCCGACGCCAAGATGGAACGCGGCAATGTGCGCTGCGACGCCAACGTCTCCCTCCGCCCGTATGGGCAGGAAAAGTTCGGCACGCGTTCGGAGACCAAGAACGTGAACTCGCTGCGCGCCGTCGAACGTGCCGTTCGCTTCGAGATCCAGCGCCACGCTGCGGTGCTGGACTCCGGTGAGAAGGTTGTCCAGGAGACCCGCCACTGGCACGAGGACACCCGCTCCACCACTTCGGGCCGGCCCAAATCGGACGCCGATGACTACCGGTACTTCCCGGAGCCGGATCTGCTGCCGGTGGTGACCACCGAGGAGTGGATCGAGGAACTGCGCGCCCAGCTGCCCGAGCCGCCGGCCGAGCGCCGCAAGCGCCTGAAGACGGACTGGGGCTACTCGGACGCGGAGTTCCGCGACGTGGTCAACGCCGGCGTCATGGATGCCATCGAAGAGACCATCGCCGCCGGTGCCTCCGCCGCCGTCGCCCGCAAGTGGTGGATGGGCGAGGTCTCGCGCCGCGCCAAGGAAGCCGAAGTGGATCCGGTGGACGTCGGCGTCACGCCCGAGCTGATCGTGGAACTGGACAAGCTGGTCCAGGCCGGCAAGATCAACGACAAGCTTTCCCGCCAGGTGCTCGATGGCGTCCTCGCCGGCGAGGGCACCCCGGACGAGGTCATCGAGAAGCGCGGCCTGGCCGTGGTGTCCGACGACGGCCCGCTGCTCGAGGCGATCGACGCCGCCCTGGCCGCCCAGCCGGATGTCGCGGAGAAGATCCGCGGCGGTAAGGTGCAGGCAGCCGGCGCGATTGTTGGCGGCGTCATGAAGGCCACCCGCGGCCAGGCCGACGCCGGCCGCGTGCGCGAGCTGATCTTCGAACGCCTCGGCGTCCAAGGCTAGCCGACCCGCTTCCCCTTCCCCTTTTCCCTCACCCGATCGGGTGAGCAGATAACGCCCTTCCGACACCCCGGAAAGGGCGTTATCTGCTCATTGGATGGAAAATGGTCCAATGGCCCTCATGCCCGCCGCGGACATCGACGTGACCGAGCCGCTGGTCCGGCGCCTGCTCACCGAGCAGTTCCCCGACCTGGCCGGGCTGCCCCTGCGCCTGGCCGCCAACGGCTGGGACAACACCATCTTCCGCCTCGGCGGCACGCTGGCGGTGAGACTGCCCCGGCGCGAGGCGGCCGCGCACCTGATCGAGCACGAACAGCGGTGGCTGCCCCAGCTGACCCGCGGCGTGGCCATGCTCACACCGACCCCGGTGCGCTGCGGAACGCCGTCGTCGTTGTTCCCCTGGCCTTGGTCCGTCACCCCGTGGATTCACGGTACGACGGCGGCCGCGCGCCCCTTTTCCGCCCGGCGGGCCTGGGCGGCCGAACTGGCTGGGTTCGTGGACGGCTTCCAGCAGCCCGCTCTCGGTGACGCCCCCGTCAACCCCGTCCGCGGGGTGCCCCTGCGCATGCGGGACGAACATGTCCGGCGGCGGCTGGCCAGCGGTCTGGTTCCGCGGGCACGCGAGGCGGAGAGGCTCTGGAGCACCCTCGCCGCGCTGCCACCCTGGCAAGGTCCCGCACTGTGGCTGCACGGGGACCTGCATCCGGCCAACCTCGTCACGCAGGGCGGGATGCTGGCAGCGGTGATCGACTTCAGCGATCTGACCGCCGGGGATCCCGCCACGGATCTGGCCGCGGCCTGGCTGGTCTTCGACACGGAGGGCCGGCGGATCTTCAGGGAGCACCTTGACGCCCGCCGCGAGATCGGCACCGCGACTTGGGAGCGGGGCCGCGGCTGGGCGCTGGTCATGGCGACGGCGCTGCTGGCGCATTCCGATGACAACCAGGCCTTCCGGCAGCTGGGTCACGACGTGCTGGCACAGGTGCTCGACGGCTGATCCCGCACGAGGCAGCCTCAGGCGACTACAATCGGACTGCCGGCGCGGCGGCGGGCGCCTTGGGCGACGATGTCGGTGAAGAACCGCAGATGTTCCTCGGCCATGCGCGCGGCGCTGAAGTAAGTCTCGGTGACCCGGCGGCACCGGTTCCTGTCCAAGGTGCCTGCCTGCTGAAGTGCGACGGCGAGCTGGTGGTTTCCGCGGCGCAGGAAGCCGGTCACTCCGTCCTCGATGATTTCCGGGGCAGAGCCGCGCAGCGTGGCGATGACCGGCGTACCCGTGGCCATGGCTTCGATCATGACCATGCCGAAGGGCTCGGGCCATTGGATGGGGTTCAGCAGGGCGATCGAACCACCCAGCAGTTCATACTTCTCCGGAGCCGTCAGCTCGCCCAGGAATTCGATGGGCGGCTTTAGCTGGGGCCTGATGGCGGCGTCGAAAAAGTCGCGCTCTTCGTTTTCCATCACCCGTGCGGCAATGCGCAGCGGGACACCGGCTTCGCGGGCTATCTCGATCGCCTGCAGAGGACCTTTGTCCGGATGCATCCTTCCCAGGAAACAGGCATAGCCGCCGTCGCCGTCGCCCAGCGGAACCGTTGACGCGTCGATGCCATGGTGGATGACCTGGCGGACCGAAACCTCAGGAGCAGAGACCGCCTGATGCCGGGAGATAGCGATCAGCGGGGTATGGACCCCGATGGCGCGGTAGACAGTGCGGAACGCTCCCGTCAGGGGGCCGTGGGCGGTGGTGACCAGCGGGACACCCGGCGGCCGGTGGCGCGACAAAGGTCCGGCGAGCGTATGGTCATGGATGATGTCGACGCCGTCCAACGCCTCATGGGCCAGGACCACATGGGTCAGTTCGTCCACGGCGGCCCCTAAAGTGCTGATCTGCCGCGAGGGCAGTCCGCACACTTTCGGTACCGGGCAGTCGCTGTCTTCGGCGGCCACCAGCCTGACCTCGTGGCCGGCGGTCATGAACTCCCGGGCCAAGGAATCGATGACGGCCTCGATGCCCCCGTAGCCGCATGGCGGGACAGCGATCCAAGGTGGGGCGACAATTCCGATGCGCATATGGTGCTCCTGCGCTAGTTTCCGGTGTTGCTTGCGTAGACTTCCAGCAGATCTGCCAGCGGCTTGCGCGGTTTCCGGTGCAGCTCGATGGATTCCGGAATGCCGTCCACCTGGGTCTGTCCGTCCGCCACGGTTACGGAAATGCGTGCGCCTGCCAGCGGCAGATTGGTGACGCGGAGTGCTCCCAGCTCGGCCGGAATCTGCGGTGCCAGCCAAAGTCCGTTGTGCGTCATGCACGGATCGAACCTCAGCAGCATCCGCATGAGATGTACTGGCGCTGCCGCGGCCCAGGCCTGCGGTGAACAGGATGTTGGATAGGCAACAGGCACCGGATACGATTCCCGGTCCAGCCCGCAGAACAGTTCCGGCAGCCGCCCGCCGAACTGTGTCGCCGCGTTAAACAAGGCCAGGGCAATCCGCTTGGCCTCGTCAATGAAGCCGTAGCGCATCAGTCCGCCGGCGATGAGGGCGTTGTCATGCGGCCAGACTGACCCGTTATGGTAGCTGGCCGGGTTGTAGGCACCCATATCCGAGGCCAACGTTCGCACACCCCAGCCGCAGAACATATCGGGGGACATCAGGCGCCGCGCCACCAGCGGCGCCTTGTCGTTATCCACGATTCCGCTCCACAAGCAGTGCCCCATGTTGGAAGCGCAGGAGTCCACCGGGCGCTTGTCGTGGTCCAGGGCGATGGCGAAGTAGCCGCGGTCCTCAAGCCAGTACCGCTCGTTGAATGCCCTTTTCAGGTCGGCCGCCCGGGATCCCCAGTGGGCCGCCAGCTCATCGTCACCGGCACTCTGCGCCATCAGTGCCCGGCTGATGTAGGCCGCATAAACGTAGCCCTGAACTTCGCACAAAGCGATCGGGGGCGAGGCCAGTCTTCCATCGGCGAAATTGACCCCGTCCCAGGAGTCTTTCCAACCCTGGTTCAGCAGGCCCTTGTCGGTGGCCCTCGCGTACTCTACGAACCCGTCGCCGTCGATGTCGCCGTACTGCGTGATCCAATCCAGGGCCTTGTCGACCGCGGGCAGGAGGGACCCTTCGACTTCGGGCCAGAAGCCCCAGCGGGTCAGCTCGCCGGCCAGCGTGACGAACAGCGGCGTCGCGTCGACAGATCCGTAATAGGCGTTGTCGCCGCCGAGCAGCTGTCCGGCGCTGGCTCCGAATCGGACTTCGTGGAGGATCTTTCCGGGCTGCTCCTCGCTGCGCGGGTCCACCTCAGTGCCTTGCCGCTCGGCCAGGGTCTGCAGTGTGCCGAGGGCCAGTGACGGATCAAGGGGCAGGGTCATGAAGGATGTCAGCAGCGAATCCCGCCCGAAGAGCGCCATGAACCACGGCGATCCAGCCGCCACCACCACGCGGCCGGGATGATCTGGGTCGAAAATGCGCAGCGAACCAAGGTCAGCCTGGCTCTGTTCGAGTACCTTTTCGAAGTCCTTGTTTTCCATCCGGGCCAGCGGAACGTTTCTGCGCCATTCCATCAGCCGTTCCTCGGGCAGGGTCGAATGCACCTGCACGCGCGGATTGAGGTCCTCCAGGGAACGGCTCCGGTCCATATCCGGCAGGGCCGTGAACGATCCAGTCCATTTCTGCTGCGGGGGGATCACGACGCTGTAACTGATACGGTTCCCGGCGATCTCGGCGCCCTCCGCGGCCACGACGATCCTGGCGGTGATCGGCAGACCCTCGGACTCGATGATCAGGTTATCCGTGTGCCGCTCGGCCGGCTGTGCGTGGGCAACCTCCTTCAAGCCCGCTTTCACCTCGAACAGGTCGGCGAAATCCGCTCCTACGGTCAGTTGGACCTGGCAGGCCGCGGGTTCCCGGGAGTGGTTGGAAACTGTCACTTCCTCGTGGACCCCGTGGTTCAGGCTCCGACGGCGCTCGACCAGTAGATTGCTGTCGGCGAGCCCGTCCGTGCGTTCTGCCCGGCCGATGAAAACGGCGCGGTACGGGTCGTAAAGAATGGCTTCCAGCGGCTCGACCGGCCGGCCGTTGACGGACAAAGCCCAGTCCGAAATGAACCGCGTGTCGCGATAGAAGAATCCGTGCGGCCGTTCCGGGTTCATGTCCCCATTGGCAAAGGAAATGCAGAAGGACGTTCCCTGCAGGAGGGTCACAGCGCCCTCGCCGGCGGAACCGGCGGTGTTTTCGTCGCTCCACCCGGTCATGATGCGGCCGTTCCGGATGCCCGGACTGTGAAACGTCTATCCACTGCCTTCCGGACCATGCCAGCTGAATGAACAATCACGCGCAACTTGCCGTCCACAGCATGCTCCGTCAGGTAGGTTTCCTCTACCCCCAACTAACATGGAAGCACCAAAAACGACCGGTGGAAAGACCCCCGTCGAAAGTCCGCACCTCTCCTTCACCAATCGCACAGACGGCGGCCGCGCCGCAAGGCACAGCCGCCGTCCGGGTCGGAAAAGGTTCAGTTCGCGACGTCGATCAGGGTAGACCGGATCAGGAACCGTTTGCCTTCCGGAGCCTCCACCGAGAACCCGCTGCCGCGGCCGTCGACTACATCAACGGTGAGGTGGGTGTGCCGCCAGTAGGCGAACTGCTCCCGCGACATCCAGAAGTCAATCGAACCGCACTCGGGCAATTCGAAGACCCCCATAAGCACATCCGCTTCGGCGGTGATGAACTCGCCGTCCGGATAGCACATGGGCGAGGAGCCGTCGCAGCAGCCGCCGGACTGGTGGAACATCAGCGGTCCGTGGATCCCCCACAACTTCTGCAACAGTTCCACCGCGGCCGGTGTCAGCGCTACCCGGGAGAAGTCTTCCCCGGGTATCGCTACCGCGGCGTCGAGATTGACGAGGTCGGCCATGTTTAGAAGAAACCGAGCTTGTTCTCGTTGTAGCTGACCAGGAGGTTCTTGGTCTGCTGGTAGTGGTCGAGCATCATGGCATGGTTCTCGCGGCCGATGCCGGAGGACTTGTAGCCGCCGAACGCTGCCCCGGCCGGGTAGGCGTGGTAGTTGTTGACCCACACCCGGCCGGCCTGGATCTCGCGGCCGGCGCGGTAGGCCACGTTGCCGTTGCGGGACCAGACGCCGGCGCCCAGTCCGTAGAGCGTGTCGTTGGCGATCTGAAGCGCTTCGGAGTAGTCGTTGAACCGGGTCACGGAGACTACCGGACCGAAGATCTCCTCCTGGAAGACGCGCATGTCGTTGGTGCCCTCGAAGATGGTCGGCTTGACGTAGTAGCCCTCGGCCAGGTCGCCGTCGAGGATGTTCCGCTCGCCGCCGGTGAGGATCTTGGCGCCTTCCTGCTTGCCGATGTCCATGTAGGAGAGGATCTTTTCCAGCTGGTCGTTGGAGGCCTGTGCGCCGATCTGGGTTGTGGTGTCCAGCGGGTTGCCCTGGATGATTTTCTCCGTGCGGGCCAGCGCGTCCGCCATGAACGAGTCGTAGATGGAGCCTTGGACCAGCGCGCGGGAGGGGCAAGTGCAGACTTCGCCCTGGTTGAAGGCGAAGAGCGCGAAGCCTTCGAGTGCCTTGTCGTAGAACGCGTCGTTTTCGGCCGCGACGTCGGAGAAGAAAATGTTCGGGCTCTTGCCGCCGAGCTCCAGCGTCACGGGGATCAGGTTCTGGCTGGCGTACTGGCTGATCAGCCGGCCGGTGGTGGTCTCGCCGGTGAACGCGATCTTGCGGATCCGCGGGCTGGAGGCCAGCGGCTTGCCGGCCTCGACGCCGAAACCGTTGACCACGTTGACGACGCCGGCGGGCAGGATATCGGCGATCAGTTCCATCAGCACCAGGATGGACGCCGGGGTCTGCTCCGCAGGTTTAAGCACGACGGCGTTTCCGGCCGCCAGTGCGGGGGCCAGCTTCCAGACGGCCATCAGGATCGGGAAGTTCCAGGGGATGATCTGGCCGACCACGCCGAGCGGCTCGTGGTAGTGGTAGGCGGTGGTGTCGTCGTCCAGCTGCGAGAGTCGGCCTTCCTGCGCCCGGATGGCGGAGGCGAAGTAGCGGAAGTGGTCCGCCGCCAGCGGGATGTCGGCGGCGAGGGTCTCGCGCACGGCCTTGCCGTTGTCCCAGGTCTCGGCGACGGCGAGCATCTCCAGGTTGTCCTCGATCCGGTCCGCAATCCGGTTCAGCACCGAGGCGCGCTCGGCCACGGACGCTTTGCCCCAGCCCGGGGCCGCTTTGTGCGCGGCGTCGAGGGCCAGTTCGATGTCTTCGGCGGTGCCGCGGGCTATTTCACAAAAGGGTTTGCCGGTCACGGGGGAGATGTTCTCGAAGTACTGGCCCTTGGCCGGGGCTACCCATTCTCCGCCGATCCAGTTCTCGTAGCGCGGCTTGAAGCTGACCTTCGAACCATCCTGGCCCGGCTGTGCGTAAACAGTCATTGCTAACTCCTTCAGCGTGGTTTGAGCGCGTCATCGTCGACTCCCGCTCATGCACCACAGCCTAGGCGGCGCAACGTTGCACCAAGGTTGCACGGTGCATTGGGGCGGTTGCCTGGCCGGTGCGGCCACAGCATCCGGAGCCTGTTACCGCAATCGGAGTTTGTTACCGCGGCTGGCGCGGCGTCCCGGCCTGGCGTCCCTCCGCCGAGCCTGGCATTCCAGACGCCGGTTCTCCCCAGCCGGAGACAGGCTGCGGCCGGGCGAAGAAGAGTGTCACTACGGCGCCGGCCAGTGCCACCGCCGCCGGCAGCAGCAGGGACTGGGCCATCGCCGTCGAAAATCCTGCATGCAGGAAGTCCGGCAGTACCGCTGCGCCGGCCTCGGCCTGTGCGCCGGAAACAGTCGCTCCGCGGGGCAGTTCCTCGGCGAGCCGGGCCTGCATCAGGGCCGCGATGGAGGCGCTGCCCAGGACCGCGCCGATCTGGCGGGTGGTGTTGTAAACGCCGGAACCGGCTCCGGCGTCGGCCGGCCGCAGGTTCCTCGTGGCGGTGGTGGACATCGGACCCCAGACGCAGGCATTGGCCAGCCCCAGCACCGCGGCGGGCAGCAGGAGCAGGCCCACCGCCGCCGTCGGTGTCATGAGCAAGGCGTACCAGCCCAGGCCGCCGGCCATCAGCACCAGCCCCGCCGTGGCGAAGAATTTCGGATTGACCCTGTCGATGGTTCGGCCGACCAGCGGTGCCAGTACAGCGGAGATGATGGCGGTGGGCGCGAGCATGAGCGCCGACTGGGTGGGGGTGAGGCCGCGGACGCTCTGGAAGAAGAAGATCAATGGCAGGGACATGCAGGTGACGGCGAAACCGACCGTGGTGATGCCGCCGTTGGCCAGCGAGAAATTGCGGTCCCGGAAAATCTTCAGCGGCAGCAGCGGTTCCTTCCGGTTGCGGGACTGCCACACGACGAACCCGGCCAGGACCAGAATTCCGGCGAGGATCAGGCTCCAAACGGTGACCGGCCCGGCGATCGTTGACCAGTGGTAGGTTTCGCCCTGCTGGATGCCGAAAACGAGCAGGAACATTCCGGCGGCGCTGAGCAGCACACCGGCGAGATCAAAGGTGTGCGAGTGGGTGGGCAGGGCAGGGACAAAGCGCCAGGCCATTAGGAAGCCCAGCAGGCCCACCGGGATGTTGACGAAGAAAATCCACTCCCAGCCCAGCGAATCCACCAGCAATCCGCCGAGGATAGGACCGGTCAGCGCGGCCAGTCCGGCCACCGCGCCCCACATTCCCATCGCCGCCCCGCGGCGGTCCGGCGGGAAGATCCGCGTGATGACGGACATCGTCTGCGGCGTCATCATGGACGCTCCCAGCCCTTGGAAGACGCGCGCCAGGATCAGCATCTGGATGTCGTTGGCGAGACCGCACCAGGCCGAGGTCGCCGTGAACAGCACGAGCCCGGTCAGGTACAGGTTTTTCGGCCCGAAGCGGTCGCCCAGCCGGCCCGTGATCAGCAGCGGCACGGCGTAGGCCAGCAGGTAGGCACTGGTTACCCAGATGACCGAGTTGATGTCGGTCTGCAGGCCGCGCATGATCGCTGGGTTGGCCACCGAAACAATCGTGGTATCCACCAGGATCATGAAGAACCCGATGACCAGAGACCAGAGCGCGGGCCAGGGGCGGCTGACGTTATCCACCGCTGGAACTTACCACGGCTCAGCGCAGTTCAGCCTCGAGCCGTTCAAGATGGGCGACGACGGCGGTGCGCCTGGGCGAGCGCGCCGGGAGGACGCGCAGGGCGCTGAGCCAGGCCTCGGCATCGTACTCTGCTTCCGGCAGTTGCAGGTAGCGCAGCAGTGTTTCCGCGGAGGCATCGCTGAGTACCGCCTCGCGAAGGTTCGCGCTGACCTCTTCGCGGAAGCGGACGATGCCGGGCGCCTCCGAATTGGGCAGCAGCGCCCCCTGATAAATGTTCAGGGCCAGGCGGTGGGCACCGCGCTGCAGGTAATTGAGGACCTGTTTGGCGTCGAGGATCAATTCCTGCGGCAGCCGGTATGGCCGGGACTGTGGAACCGCCTCCGGGTTGGCCGTGCCGATCAGTTTGCGCAGCCGGACCATCTCGGCCCGCAGCGTGGTGCTCTGGGCATCCGGATAGAGCAGGTCGGCAAGTGCGTCCGCGGTCAGGCCGCGCGGATGCAGGGCGAGCAGCGTGAGGATCTCCGTGTGGCGCAGGGACAAATTCAGTGTGTGGCCCTCCAAGCTCAGCTGGCCCTGATCCCGGCCGGTGATGGACAGCGTGTTGCTGTAGAGCCGGGGCCTCGAGGTCCGGCCCGGATCCTGCGCCTTATGCAGCGGTTTGGCCGCGGGCTGAGCCTGACCCCGCTGCAGGCGTTCGATGCGCAGCTGCGCCTCCGCCGCGGCCACGGTGGCCTGCACTAGGGAGAGCGTGTGCGGGGCGACCGCCTCTTCGCGGCCGGTAATATCCACGACGCCGAGGACGGCGCCCGAATCAGGATCGCGCACCGGGACGGCGGTGCAGCTCCACGGATGGACAATGCGGCTGAAATGCTCGGCCCCGGAGATCTGCACTCCGCGCCCCAGAGCCAGCGCGGTGCCCGGGGCGCTGGTCCCCACGGTTCCTTCGGACCAGTCGGCGCCGGCAATGAAGGTCATTTTTTCGGCCTGGCGCTTCAGCCGGGCATCCCCGTCCACCCAGAGCAGCCGGCCGTTCTCGTCGCCGACCGCCACCAGCATTCCCGTGTCATGGCTGGGCAGCACCAGGAGTCGGTGGATGACGGGCATGATCGCCGCCAGCGGGTGGCTCAGCCGGTACTCCTCCAGCTCCTCGTCCACCAGATCCACGCGTGCCAGTGCGTCGGCCGGATCCGGGACCAAGGACATGGAGCGTTCCCAGGATTCGCGCACTACCTGCCGTAAGCCGGACAATGTGGCTGTGCCGGCGCGGGGCATCCTGCGGACCGCGTCGTCAAGGAGTTCGTGGGCAGCGTAAGCCTGCTGCTGGATAGGCCGGGAGGCCGATCGGACGTGGGAATGCACCGTTGCTCCGCTCGCTGAGATCAGCCACCAGGTCTGGAAGAGAAGTAGTGGCGTGCCTCACAGTCTACCCAGCAGCGCAAGCCGGGAGCCGCCGTCGTTCGCTGTCTCCCATGGCCCGGGATACCCAGCCCGCCGGGCCTCCGCTCACTCACGCCGGGATGAGCCGCAGCGGGAGGGATTCCCAACCCTTGAGCGTGTTGTGCAGGTAGGGGACGGGCTCGCCGGCTAGCTCCAGGCGTTCGACGTGCTCGGCGAGCCAGCCGAGCACCACTTCCATTTCCAGCCTCGTGATGGGCTGGCCGACGCAGCGGTGGATGCCATTGCCGAAAGCGATCATGCTGGCAGCGTCGCGCTCGATCCGGAACTCGCCGGCGTCCGGCCCGAACTGCGCCGTATCCCGGTTGGCTGACCCGAGGAAGAGCACAATCTTCGTTCCGGCCGGAATCGGGATGCCACGGAACACCGTGTCGGCGCCCGTGGTGCGGAAGAAGGACTGGAACGGCGAATCGAACCTTAGCACCTCGTCGATGGCGAACTTGACCAGCCGCGGATTCTGCCGGAGCTTGGCCCACTCTTGGGGATGCTCGGCAAGGAGCTTCAGCGCGTTTCCGAGTCCGATCACGGTGGTGTCCAGCCCCGCGGAGAGCAGCGCCCGGACCAGCAGCGGCGCCGCTTCCGCACTGATATCCCCGGCATCGGCGCGGTCCCATAGCTGTGCGCCGAGCCCGCCGGGTGCCAGCTTGGCGCGTGCGGTGTGTTCCATGACCCATTCGAAGGTGCCGGCGCCCTGCTCGATGAAGTGCTGCTGGCGTTCGTCCTCCGGGCCGAAGTAGCTGAAACTCATGGCGCCCTGGCTGATCAGGTTCTCCGCCCGGCCCTCGCGCGGAATGCCCACCGCGTCGCCGAAAACCCGGAGGGGGTAGACCTGCGCCAGGTCCTGAACGCCGTCGATCTCCCCGCGCTCCAGCAGTTGCGGCAGCAGCTGCGCGGCGAAGGCCTCGAAGCCGGCGCGCAACGCACGTGTTCCCTTGGGCGAGATGACCGAGGCCATGGCCTTGCGCAGCTGGGTGTGGACGGGCGGGTCCGAATCCAGAATGCCCTGCGGTTTCCAGGACGGCTCCTTGTGCAGGTTCTTCGGCCCCACCCCGGCACCGTTGATGAACGTCTGGTGGTCCGCCAGAATGTCCCGGCATTCCTCGTAGCGGGCGAACGCAAGCACGTTGTACTTCTGCAGGTAGACCGCCGGCCCGGCCGCACGCATCCGCTCGAACAGCGGGTACGGATCCGCCAGATTCCCGTCCGAATACGGGTCATCGCCCAGCACCTGAACACCCCGATACGCCAGCACTTCGGTCACAGCGGCCTCACCTTCTCTGCAGTCTTGCTGACAAGTTATCGCCCAAACGCCCCGATCACTAGCAGCATCCGCCCCATGTTGATAACTAACGACGGCGGCCGCCACCCGCCGTCGTTAGTTTTCGGCCGATCATCACCGTGACCGGATTCAATGTCCCAACTGTCCTACCGCTTAAGTAGAGTGGTTTCATTGCGTGACCGCGGTCACGTGAGGGGGTCGGCGATCCCGGTCCGCCCGCGGGCCGCGGCAATCCGAATCGGAAGGAAGTATCAGTGAAGGCGCTGTTCAAGTCCGGGCCACAGGCCGGCTTCGAGCTCGTTGACCGTCCCGAGCCGCGAACCGGCGAGGGCGACGTCAAGATCAAAGTGATGACCACCGGAATCTGCGGGACTGACCTGCACATCCAGGCGTGGGATCCGTGGGCGCAGGAGAACATTCCCACGCCGCTGATCCCCGGGCATGAGTTCTACGGCGAGGTGGTCGAAACGGGCAGCTTGGTCCGGGACGTCCAGATCGCAGACCGGGTCTCCGGCGAGGGGCACATTGTCTGCGGTACCTGCCGCAACTGCCGGGCCGGCCGGCGCCAGATGTGCATCCGGACCGTCAGCGTCGGGATCCAGCGGGACGGGGCCTTCGCCGAGTACGTGGTGATTCCGGAAACCAACGTCTGGGTGCACCGCGATCCGTCCATCACCCCTGAACTCGGCGCCATCTTCGATCCGTTCGGCAACGCCGTCCACACCGCCCTGAGCTTCCCGCTGGTCGGCGAGGACGTGCTGATCACCGGGGCCGGGCCGATCGGGCTGATGGCGATCGCCGTTGCCCGCCACGCAGGTGCCCGCAACATCGCCATTACCGACATCTCCGCTTCCCGGCTGGATCTGGCCAAGCGGATGGGCGCGGACATGACCGTCGACGTCAGCCATGAACGGATGGCCGAGGCCCAGGAGCAACTGCGCCTGACCGAGGGCTTCGACATCGGGCTGGAGATGTCCGGCCGGGCCAGCGCCCTGCGGGAAATGATCGACAACATGACCCACGGCGGGCGGATTGCGCTGCTGGGCCTGCCCGCCGAAGACATCGCCATCAACTGGGGCAAGGTGGTCACGCACATGCTCACGCTCAAGGGCATCTACGGGCGGGAGATGTTCGAAACCTGGTACGCGATGAGTGCCATGCTGCAATCGAACCCGGTGCTGCACGAGGCCATTTCGGGAGTCATCACGGACGTGCTGCCGGCCGCCAAGTGGGAGCGGGGCTTCGAAACCGCCCGCCATGGCATGGGCGGCAAGGTTGTCCTCGACTGGAGAAGGATCTAAGGAGCTTTGCATGTACTCTGCCCTGAAGGACCAGCTGGCCGCGGAACTGGACGAAATCCGCGCCGCCGGATTGTTCAAAGCCGAACGCCGGATCAGCTCCCCGCAGTCCAGCCACATCACTGCCGGCAGTCTGGACGGCCCGGCCCGCCAGGTGCTCAACTTCTGCGCCAACAACTACCTCGGCCTGGCCGACCACGCGGACATGATCGCCGCGGCCAAGTCAGCCCTGGACGAGCGCGGCTTCGGCATGGCCAGCGTGCGCTTCATCTGCGGCACCCAGGACCTGCACCTGGAGCTTGAACGCCGGGTCTCCGAATTCCTCGGTACCCAGGACACCATCCTGTTCTCCTCCTGCTTCGACGCGAACGGGGGCGTCTTCGAGTCCCTGTTCGGGCCGGAGGACGCCATCATTTCGGACGCGCTGAACCATGCGTCCATCATCGACGGCATCCGGCTGTCCAAGGCGGCCAGGTTCCGCTACGCCAACCGGGACATGGCAGAGCTGGAAGCCAGGCTGCAGGAAACCGCGGCAATGAACGACGGCGGCGGGGCACGTCGCCGGATCATCGTCACCGACGGCGTCTTCTCCATGGACGGCTACCTCGCCCCGCTCCAGGACATCTGCGCGCTCGCCGAACAGTACGACGCGCTGGTCATGGTGGATGACTCGCACGCCGTAGGGTTCATGGGCGCCACCGGCGCCGGTACGCCCGAACACGCCGGGGTGTCGGACCGGGTAGACATCTACACCGGGACCTTCGGCAAAGCCTTGGGCGGCGCCTCCGGCGGGTACGTTTCGGGGCGCGCGGAGATCGTGGCGATGCTCCGGCAGCGTGCCAGGCCCTACCTGTTCTCCAATTCCGTGGCCCCGGCCATCGTCGCAGCCACGCTCCGGGCGCTGGAGCTCGTGCGCGAATCCGGTGAACTGCGCTCCCGGCTGCAGGAAAACGCGGCCCTCTTCCGCCGCCGGATGGCCGATGAAGGGTTCGAGCTGCTGGCCGGAGAACACGCGATCATCCCGGTGATGTTCCACGACGCCGTGCTGGCAGGCAAAGTGGCGGACCAGATGCTGGCCCACGGCGTCTACGTGACGGCCTTCAGCTACCCGGTGGTCCCCCAGGGCGCCGCCCGGATCCGCGTGCAGCTTTCCGCCGCCCACAGCCCGGAAGACGTCGAAGCTTGTGTGCGCGCGTTCGTCGCCTCGCGGGACGCAGTAAGCGGGTAGGACAGGGAGCATGGACGTAGATGCTGTGGGGGAGTTCTGGGCCTGGTGGGAAGCGGACGCTGCCGGCCGCATCGCACAGGGCGCAGCGGGCTACGCCGAAAACTACGTCAAACAGCTGGGCCAGCGGATCGCGAGGATCGATCCGGGCCTCGCCTGGGAGCTCGGTCCCGGAGCGACGGCGGAACACGAACTGGTCATCTTCCCCGACAGCCCGGAACACGCGGCGCTGGCCCGGCGGGTGCTCAAGGCTGCTCCGGCACCGGACAGGCACTGGGAGTACGCGGATGCCCGGCAGGCGGCCGCGCGCTTCGAGGACCTGACGCTGGGGGTCGGCGGCGAGGAGTTCGCGGGCGAGGACTTCCGGGTGGGCCTGATGCGCAACCGGTATTCGGCGGACATCTCGGTCTACCACCCGAAGTTGGGCCGGCTCCCCGAAGACAAGCGGCTAGTCCCGGTGGCCATCATGCTGGACCATGCCATCGGCCAGCAGGACGTGAACGCATGGATCGGCATCATCGAACCGGTGCTGCAGCCGCATCCGGGGGACATCCCCCTGAGTGACCTGCCTGCCGTCGTGCAGCAATTGCGCGCCGGCGCTTTCGACGGGCACGGCGAGCCCATCTGGGAAGAGCTGCACGGCCGCTCGGTCGAGGACCGCCCCATCACCGCCTTTGTGCAGGTTCCGCTGGTCCCGGCGTTCTGGCCCGACTTCGACCAGCATGTGGCCGTGCAGGTCGGCTACGCCCAGATCCTCGACGACGGGCTCCCGGGTGAGGAATCGGGGCGCCGGCTGCAGGCGATGGAACAGGCGCTCGCCGAAGCGCTCAACGGCAACGGCCGGCTGGTTGCGGCCGAAACAACGGACGGCCGCCGGATCCTGCACTTCTACGTGGATTCGACCACCTCCGCCGGCTGGGACCTGGAAGCGGCCGCATCGGCATGGGAAGAGGGACAGACCGGCGTCGGTGCGGAACTCGATCCCGGGTGGTCCGGCGTCAACCACCTGAGGATCAGATAGGGCGTGAGGTCATTGCGGCGCTCAGCCCCCGCCGTCGTACGCTCTGATGACGTTCCGCGGCGTGGTCAGCTGGCGGCCATGCCGGAGAAAGTCCGGTAGTAACGCAGGCCGAGTTCGCGGGCGCCGGCAGCGTTGAAATGGATGCCGTCGTTTGCACCGTTGGCGCCGGCGGGTCCTTCGACGAAAGCGGTCTGCGGCCGGTGGGAGGGAATGGAACGGTGCACCGCGTCGATCGGGCCGCGGATCTTCTTGTCCGCGGCGATCCATTCGGGCACCATGCCGCCAATGAGGAATGGGACCGGGCCCAGTTCTGCGCGGTACAGGTCGATGATCTGCAGCAGCTTGCGCTGGTACCAGTCCTGGCCCACTTTGGGCAGCGCGTCCGATTCGCCTTGGTGCCACAGGATGGCCGCCAGCCGGTGCGAGGGGTTGAGCGCGAGGGCGCGGAGGCACGCGTCCAGTCCCCGGCGGGCCAGGTTCACGGAGGCTGTGGTGTTGTACGGGTCCCAGGAATAGTCCGCGTTGCCGGTGATCGAGGTGCCGCCGAGGGCCGCCGGCACCAGCAGCACCTTGCGGTCCGCCGCTTGGTTGAGCCAGAGCTGCCGGGCGAATTCCATTCCGGGGCCGATGGTGGGCGCTCCGTCGCGCAGGTTCTGGGTGACGTGGAACAGCGCGTCCGCGGCCGGAATCACGGTCCCGGCGTGCGGCCCCGAGCCGGCGAACTGGTCAATGCCCTCCAGCCTGATGTCGATAACCGGATCATAGGGCAGCCCCGAACCTTGCATGTTGGATTGCCCCAGCAAGAGAACGACGTCGGCGCCGGACTTTCGCGGGTCGGTGCGGCCGTTGCCCGCGGCAGCTCCGGCAACATTCTCGGTGCTCTGGATGCCCTGCCCGCCAGCCGGCTGGGCGGGGTTAAGCAGGTTGGCGAGCGCCCGGTGGGTGGCTGATTCGGGATCGGCGATCAGCCGGGCGATGTCCTCGTCGGAGGGCAGCCCCAGGCTCCCCGGCAGCGGGCTGCCCGGGCGGGCGGCGGCATGGGCCGCTCCCGCCCCGAGGGCGCCGGAACCAAGACCGACCGCGATGATGGGGGCGGCGCGGCGGAACAGCGTCCGGCGGCTGGGACTGGCAGGGCTGCCGGCTGGAGAGCCGGATTGTTGCGCTGCGGCAGGATCGTCCGTGCCCATGCTCGCGTCCCCCTCCAGACCGGGCGGCGGCGGGCTCACCCGCCGGCTGGCAAAATTACTCCGATCAGTTTAGCGCCGACCCGAGCTCCTGCTGGACGGCCTCGATCAGCACGCCGCTGTCCACCAGGATGCGCACCGCTTCGATCTCGGGGGAGAGGTAGCGGTCCGTTCCGGGGCCTTCGACCACCTTGCGGATTTCGCGCCGGACCGCGGTGACGGCCGGGGCGCTCCGGGAGGAGTCCAGGCCGCCGTCGCGCATGTCCAGGGCCCGGGCGCTGGTGAGCAGCTCGATGGCCAGCACACGCGTCAGGCCATCCAGCGCCCGGCGCAGCTTCAGCCCGGCGGACCAGCCCATGGACACGTGGTCCTCCTGCATCGCGGAGGACGGGATGGAGTCCACCGAGGCCGGGTTGGCCAGCCGCTTGAGTTCGGAGACGATGCCCGCCTGGGTGTACTGCGCGATCATGTGGCCGGAATCCACGCCGGGATCGTCGGCCAGGAACGCGTTGAGCCCGTGGCTGCGGGCCTTGTCCAGGAACCGATCCGTCCGCCGCTCGCTCATCGAGGCCAGGTCGGCCACGGCGATGGCGAGGAAGTCCAGGGCGTAGCCGACCGGCGCGCCATGGAAGTTCCCGTTGGACTCCACCCGGCCGTCCGGCGTAACCACCGGGTTGTCGATGGCGGAGGACAGCTCGTAGCCGGCCACGGATTCCACATGCGACAGCGTGGCCCTGGCGGCACCGTGCACCTGCGGGGCGCAGCGTAGCGAGTAGGCGTCCTGCACGCGGGTGAAGCGGTGGCCGTCGCCATTGTCCGACGACTTCTGCTCGGCGATCAGCGGTGACCCGTCCAAGATCCGTCGCATGTTGGCCGCGGCGGCGATCTGTCCGGGGTGCGGGCGCAGCGCGTGCAGGTCCTCGGCTAGGACCGAGTCCGTGCCCAGCAGGCCCTCGATGCTCATCGCGGCGGCCAGATCCGCGGTCTTCAGCAGCAGGTGCAGGTCCGCCGAGGCCATAATGAGCATGCCCAGCATCCCGTCCGTGCCGTTGATCAGCGCCAGGCCTTCCTTCTCCCGCAGTTCCACCGGCTCGAGCCCGGCGGCAGCCAGCGCCTCGGCGGCAGGCACCAGCGCGCCGTCGTTGTTCCGTACCTCGCCCTCGCCCATCAGCGCCAGCGCGCAGTGTGCCAGCGGCGCCAGATCCCCGGAGCAGCCGAGCGATCCGTACTCGCCGACCACGGGGGTGATGCCGGCATTGAGCATGGCGGCATAGCCCTGCGCCACCATCGGGCGGACCCCCGTGCGGCCGGTAGCCATGGTGGAGAGCCGGTTGAGCATCAGGCCGCGGACCACCTCGCGGTCCACTTCGATGCCGGAGGAAGCGGCGTGGCTGCGGATCAGGCTGCGCTGAAGCTGGGTGCGCAGCTCGATGGGGATCTGCTTGGTGGCAAGGGCGCCGAAGCCCGTGGAAACGCCGTAGTGCGGTTTGTCATCGGTGACCAGCGCGTCGATCACCGCGCGGGACTCCGCCATGGCTGACAGGGACTCGGCGCTGAGCTCGATCGGTGCACCGTGGCGCGCGACGGCGACGACTTCCTCCGGCGTGAGCGGGCCGGTGGAGATGGTGACGGGCTGAAGCTGGGACATGGTGCCTTTCATCGAAGGTGGGAGGCGTGGCTGGCGGGGCGGATATGGTTACTTGACGATCAGAGCATCATAGTCCGGTTCGTTTTCCAGCACTCCGTACTTCTGGGCTGCGGTGCCCAGTTTCTGCAGTCCGTCCATGTTGATCTCGGGATACCACTTGGACATTTCCACGGTCTCGGCCAGTTCAGGCGTGATCTTCGCGTAGTCCTGGATGATCGTGCGGACCTCGTCCTCGTTTTCCATTGCGAAGGTGAAGGACTTTTCCAGCGCGCGTTGGAATCGTTCCACCAGCTCCGGGTTTTCCTGCAGGGTCTGCTCGGAGGTGAAGTAGAAGGCCGAATCGAAGTTTTCGGTTAGATCCGTCATGGGGCTGGCCACGATCTCGCCGCCGGCCTCCAGGATCTGCGTGCGGAACGGCTCGGTGGTCCAGGCCGCGTCAACGTCCCCGCGCTCCAGCGCGGCGGGCATGTTGGGATACGGCATCTCGACGAAGTTCACGTCCTGCGGATCCCCGCCGGCTGCTTCGATGGAGTTGCGGATGGTCACGTCGGCGAAGTTGTTCAGGGCGTTGACTGCCACCGTCTTGCCCACGAGGTCCGAGGCGGACTCAATGCCGCTGTCGGGCATGGCGGCGACTTCGGTGACGTCCTCGCCCGGCACGTTGGTGGAGCTCGAGCCGTTGGAAACCACCTTCACCGGCAAGGTCTTGTCCTGGGCGATCAGCAGCGAGACGACGTTGGAATAGCCGAACTGGTATTCACCGGTCATCACGGCCGGCACAATCGCCGCGCCGCCCTGGGCGAGCTGGACGGAGAGCTGGATGCCTTCGTCCTCGAAGTAGCCCTCCTGCATGCCCAGATAGATGGGGGCGACGTCGGTGATGGGGATGAGTCCCACGCTCACCTGGTCCAGTCCCTCCTGGGGTGCAGCGCCGTTGGAGTTCGGGGCGTCCTCGGGAGCTGACGGGCTGCCTGATCCGCAGCCGGTCAGCGCCAGAAGACCCGTGAGGGCGGCGGCGGACGCGCCCGTCATGAACGTACGGCGTTGGGTGGTGGATCCGCGGAAGAGCTTTTCCATGGGAGTTTCTCCAGTTCTGCCGCTGAATGGCAAGGCCATTTCAGACAGTAAAATTTATGGGCTGATAGGGAAAAGGTACAGAGCGATCCGGCTGCCGTCAATGGTCGGGCGGAAAAGGGGCATTGCCACTAGATGAAATTGATGTTTTACTAAGTGCAACGTCAGTGAAATGACGATCCCGACCGGAAAGGCACTCCATGGTGGACACCACTACAGAGACCGCTGCGGCGCCGGACGCTACAACCCGCGCCGCCGACCGCGCCCTGGGTCTGCTGCGCGTTGTCTGCGAGAACGACGGCGTCAAACTCGCCGATGCGGCCAAGGCGGCAGACCTTTCGGCGAGCACGGCACTTCGCCTGCTGAGGACATTGGAGGCCAACGGCTTCGCGGCCAAGCGCGAGGACGGCCTGTACCGGCCCGGGTTCCGCATGGTCCAACTGGGCGTCCAGGCCTTGAGCCACGAATCGCTGGTCGCGACCAGCCAGGATGCCTTGCGCTCACTGGTTGCCCGGACGGGCGAATCCGCCTACCTCAGCGTGGCCGCCGGCAGCACCGACGGGCTGTACCTGGCCATCGAGGAAGGCACGCACACCGTGCGCCACATCAACTGGGTGGGCCGCACGTTCCCCATGGTCGGCAGTGCCGCCGGGGAAGCCCTCCAGGGGAGGGTGGCGCCCGGGTCCTTCGCCGTCGTGGCCGAAGGCGTCGAGCCCGACATCACCGCGGTGGCCGCCCCAGTGATGGCCGGTTCCAAGGTGGTCGCGGCCCTGAGCATCGTTGCGCCGAGCTACCGCACTACCGCTGAAGCCGCTCAAACCTTCGGCGCCCTGCTGGCTGCCGAAGCAGGCCGCGTCTTTGCCGCCCCAGGCGGGGACGCCGTCGTCGTTAGTCCCCGCACTTCCTAACCTGACAGCCGGATAACTGCCCGCTTCCCTCAGAGAAAAGAGCTTTCAGAAATGACCTTCACGCAACATGATTCCTCCCGCACTGTCCGCGCCGCCCGCGGCACCGAACTGACGGCCAAGAGCTGGCAGACCGAAGCGCCGCTGCGGATGCTGATGAACAACCTGGATCCCGAGGTCGCCGAGCGGCCCGAGGACCTGGTGGTTTACGGCGGCACCGGCCGCGCGGCCCGCTCCTGGGAGGCTTACGACGCGATTGTGCGCACGCTGGCCACCCTGGAGAAGGACGAAACCCTGCTGGTCCAGTCCGGCAAACCGGTGGGTGTCTTCCGCACCAATGAATGGGCGCCGCGGGTGCTGATTGCCAACTCGAACCTGGTGGGGGACTGGGCCAACTGGCCGGAGTTCCGCCGGCTCGAGGCCGAGGGCCTGATGATGTACGGCCAGATGACCGCCGGGTCCTGGATCTACATCGGCACCCAGGGCATCCTGCAGGGCACCTATGAAACTTTTGCCGCCATCGCCGACAAGCGGTTCAACGGCACGCTGGCCGGAACGTTGACCCTGACCGGCGGCTGCGGCGGCATGGGCGGTGCGCAGCCGCTGGCCGTGACCCTGAACGGCGGCGCGTGCCTGATTGTCGACGTCGACGAGACACGCCTGCGCCGCCGCGCCGGCAAGCGATACCTGGACGAAGTGGAAACGGATCTTGACGCCGCGTTGGCCAAGGTCATGCGCGCCAAGCAGGAGAAGCGTCCGCTGTCCGTGGGCTACGTGGGCAATGCCGCCGCGGTGTTCCCCGAGCTGCTGCGCCGGCACCAGGCCGGCGAGATCAGCGTGGACATCGTCACCGACCAGACCTCGGCGCATGACCCGTTGAGCTACCTGCCGCTGGAATACTCCGTGGACCAGTGGGACGCCGAGGCCAAGGCGGATCCCGTGGGCTTCACCAAGAAGGCGCAGGAGTCGATGGCCCGCCATGTGCAGGCCATGGTGGAGTTCCAGGACGCCGGTGCCGAGGTGTTCGATTACGGCAACTCCATCCGCGACGAGGCGCGGCTGGGCGGCTACGACCGCGCGTTCGAGTTCCCCGGCTTCGTTCCGGCCTACATCCGTCCCTTGTTCTGTGAAGGGCTCGGCCCGTTCCGCTGGGTGGCCCTGTCCGGTGATCCGGAGGACATCCGCGTCACCGACGAGGCGATCAAGGAGCTCTTCCCCGAGAACGAGCACCTGCACCGCTGGATTGACGCCGCACAGGAGCACGTCGAGTTCGAGGGTCTGCCGGCACGGATCTGCTGGCTGGGCTACGGCGAGCGCCAGAAGGCCGGGCTGCTGTTCAACCGGCTGGTGGCCGAGGGCAAGGTTTCGGCGCCGATCGTGATTGGCCGCGACCACTTGGACTCCGGTTCCGTGGCCTCCCCCTATCGGGAAACCGAATCCATGGCCGATGGTTCGGACGCGATTGCCGACTGGCCGCTGCTAAACGCCCTGGTCAACACGTCCTCCGGCGCCACCTGGGTGTCCATCCACCACGGCGGCGGCGTCGGCATCGGCCGCTCCATCCACGCCGGCCAGGTTTCCGTGGCCGACGGCACCGAACTGGCGGCGCAGAAGCTGGAACGCCTGCTGACGAACGATCCGGGCATGGGAGTGATCCGGCACGTGGATGCGGGTTACGATCGGGCCATTGAGGTTGCTGCCGAGCGCGGGGTGCGGGTACCGATGAACGAGTCCTGATCCTGCCCCGTCCCACCCGCCCCCGTCTTGTCCTGTCCGCCCGTCCCCATCCGGAGGTCCTCTTTGGAAACCGTTTCCCAGCTGCTCGAGTCAATCAGCGACGTCGGCCGTGATACTGCCCGCGGCGGATACTCGCGTCCGGTGTATTCGACGGCGGAGCTCGACCTGCGCGGCTGGTTCGTCGAGCAGGCCGGCCGGCGCGGGCTGGAAGTGGAGACGGACCGCAACGGCATCATCTGGGCCTGGTGGGGTGCGCCGGAAAAGGGTGCGCTGGTCACCGGCAGCCACCTGGACTCGGTCCCCGGCGGTGGCGCGTTCGACGGGCCGCTCGGCGTGGCCTCGGCACTTGCCGCCGTCGACGTCCTGCGGCAGCGCGGGGTCCAACCCAACCGGTCCCTCGCCATCACGGTCTTCCCCGAGGAGGAGGGCTCACGCTTCGGAGTGGCCTGCCTCGGCTCGCGGCTGCTGACCGGCGCCATCGATCCGGACAAGGCCCGGAACCTGCGCGACGCGGACGGCAATACCTTTGCGGATGTGTCGCAAGGGAACGGGCTGGACCCGGAGCACTTCGGGCGGGACGAGGAAGCGCTGGCGCGGATCGGCGACTTCGTCGAATTGCATGTCGAGCAGGGCCGCGGCCTCGGCGAGGAGGGGCCTGCGATGGCCGTCGGCAGTTCCATCCTGGGCCACGGCCGGTGGAAGCTAACCGTCAGCGGCCAGGGCAACCACGCCGGAACCACCCTGATGCAGGACCGGGCGGATCCCATGGTGGCGGCAGCGCAGATCATCATTGCCGTGCAGAAATCGGCCGCCGCACAGCCGGACGCCCGCGCCACGGTGGGGCGGCTGGAACCGATCCCCGGCGGCACCAACGTCATCGCCTCGCGGGTCCAGCTATGGCTCGATGTCCGGCATCCGGAAGACGCCGTGACCGCCGCGCTCGTGGAGGCGATCCACGGCAAGGCGCAGAAGATCGCGGCGTTCGAAGGCTGCTCGGTGACGCTGACCGAGGAGTCCTATTCCGGCACGGTCCACTTCGACCCGGCGCTGCAGCGGCAGCTCGAAAATGCGCTGCCCGGGGCACCCGTGCTCGCCACGGGTGCCGGCCACGACGCCGGCGTGCTGGCCGGCTATGTGCCCTCCGGCATGATCTTCGTGCGCAACCCGACCGGCATCTCCCACTCGCCGGAAGAACACGTTGAGGACGACGACGCCGACGCGGGCGCGGGTGCGCTGGCCGATGTATTGGAGGGGCTGCTGTGAGCGTCTGGTGCGAAGCCGCCTGGATCCGCGGACGCGGTGTGGTGCCGGGTGTGCGCGTCGAAGTGGACGAGGCCGGAATCGTCACTCGGCTGGAGCTGGGCGCGGAGCGGAAGGCTTCGGACCTGCCCGTCTCCGGCGTGGCCTTTCCGGCTGCTTCCAACGCCCACTCGCATGCCTTCCACCGGGTCCTGCGCGGCCGCACGCATGACATGGGTGTGGGCAGTTTCTGGACCTGGCGGGAGCAGATGTACCGCGCGGCAGGGGCGCTGACTCCGGCGCTGTATGAGCAGCTGGCCACAGCCGTCTTTGCCGAAATGGTGGTGACGGGCTGGACCAGCGTGGCCGAATTCCACTACGTCCACCATCGCCCGGACGGCACGCCGTACGGCAGTGGCGCGAGCCCGGGAAGCGCCGGCAGCGCATCCCCGAACGGAGCAGACGGTCCGCATGCCATGGAGCTTGCCTTGGCCAGGGCAGCGGTCAACGCCAGGATCAGGCTGACGCTGCTGGACACCTGCTACCTCGCCGGCGGCATCGGGCAGGAGCTCTCGCCGGAACAGCTGCGCTTCGGCGATCCGGATGTCCACGCGTGGTTGTCGCGGCTGGAGTCCCTGCGCGAAGCTATCTCACGGGAATTCAGTCCGGACCAGGTCACTGTTGGTGCCGCCCTGCATTCGGTGCGCGGGGTGCCCGCCGACGTGCTGCCGGTCATTGCCGAGAAGCTGCCGCCGCAGATTCCGCTGCACATCCACCTGTCCGAACAGCCGGCCGAAAACGAAGCCTGCTTGCAGGCCACCGGGCTGACGCCCACGGCGCTGCTGCGCCGGAGCGGCCTGCTCACCCGCCGGCTTTCGGCCGTCCACGCCACCCACCTGACGGAGCAGGACATCGCCATGCTCGGCGCCGCCCATGCCACCGTGGTGATGTGCCCGACCACCGAGGCGGACCTGGCGGACGGCATCGGTCCGGCCGCAGCCCTGCGCGACGCAGGAGCGCGCATCGCGCTCGGCACGGACCAGCACGCCGTCGTCGATCCCTGGCTGGAAATGCGCGCACTCGAACACGGCGAACGGCTGCGCTCCGGGCAGCGCGGCTGGTTCCCGCCCGAGGCCTTGCACGAAGCGGCCTCGAATGCCGGCGCCCGCTCGCAGGGTAGAAGGCTACCCGGGTTCGAACGGGGGAAGTACTGCGATTTGATGGCGGTGGACCCCGGCAGCCTGCGCACCATCGGCTCGCAGCCGGACCAGTTGGCGCTTTCCGCCACCGCGCAGGACGTCAGGACCGTCGTCATCGGCGGCCGCCTTGCCGCCCGCCAAGGCATCCACGCGACGCTGGGCGATCCCGCCCGGCTGCTCGCGGCAGCCATCACCGACGTCGACGCCGCAGGAACCGGCGACACCGCAGCCAAGGGAGCTCTCCAAAGATGACCACTACGCAGTCCACCCTGATCACCAACATCGGCGAACTCATGACCCAGGATCCGGCTCGCGAGGCCGGTTCAGTGCTCCGCGATGCCGCCGTCGTTATTGAGGGTGAACGGATCAGCTGGATCGGACCCGCCGGCCAGGCGCCGCAAACAGATGAAATGTACGACGCCGAAGGCCGGGCGGTGCTGCCGGGCTGGGTTGATTCGCACACCCACCTGGTGTTCGCCGGGGACCGCACCGCTGAATTCGAGGCACGGATGGCGGGGGAGAGCTATGCGGCCGGCGGGATCGCGGTGACCACCGGGGCCACCCGTGCTGCCGACGACTTCGACCTGACCCGGTTGCTGATGGGACGCATCGCCGAGGCGGTCGCCGGCGGAACAACCTATTTGGAGACGAAGACCGGCTACGGGCTGGATGTGGAGCACGAGGCGCGGTCAGCGCGCATCGCCTCCACGGTGGCGGACCAGGTGACGTATCTGGGCGCCCATCTGGTCCCGCACGGAATGGACGCGGATGCCTACACCGAGCTGGTCTGCGGCGAGATGCTTGAGGCGGTGCGGCCATATGTGCAGTGGGCTGACGTGTTCTGCGAGCGCGGCGCCTTCAACGAGGAGCAGTCACGTCGCGTGCTGGCCGCGTGCCGCGACGCCGGGCTCGGACTCCGCGTGCACGGCAACCAGCTGGGCGAGGGGCCGGGCGTCCAGCTCGCCGTCGAGTTCGGCGCCGCCAGCGTTGACCATGTCAATTATCTGGCGGACACCGACGTCAAAGCACTGGCGGACAGCTGGTCCGGTTGGGACCGCGTGGCCGGGACAGGGGAGCGCGGCACCGTGGCCACGTGCCTGCCGGCCTGCGATCTCTCGACGAGGCAGCCCTTGGCGCCGGGACGGCAGCTGTTGGATGCCGGCGTCGAAATTGCCCTTGCCTCCAACTGCAACCCGGGCACGTCCTACACAAGCTCGATGAACTACTGCGTGACCACGGCCGTCCTGCAGATGGGACTGAGCGTCCATGAAGCAGTCCGGGCGGCGACGAATGCGGGCGCCCTTGCCCTGGGCAAGCACGTTGGCACCGACGTCGATGGACAGCGGGCGGTGGGCTCGATCGCCGTCGGACACCGGGCCGACCTGCATCTGCTCAACGCGCCCTCCGCCACGCATCTGGCTTACCGGCCCGGCATGCCGCTGACTGCCGCGGTCTGGCGCGCGGGCGTGAAAGTGCGCTGACTTTCGCTGGTGACTTGCTTGTCTGCTACTTCGCGGTCCAGCCGGGATTTCGTCCGGTCAGCCCCAGCAAACGGTCCAGCAGCGGCGCATCGGCGGGAATCTCGATGACCGGGCCGAACAAGCCCTCGCGATCTTCTCCGTCCTTGGCGGAGAGTTCGGCAAATTCGTAGGCCGCCTGCAGGTTGGCTGTGTCGGCGTCGAACGTCTGGCCCGTGGCAGCGGCCAGATCCCAGCCGTGCACCACCAGCTCGTTGGTGGCCACCAGGCCCATGAGCTCGGCCGGCATGGTCACGCCGCCGGCTTGTGCCATACCTTGCCAGGCAGACGGATGGTGCCAGGCAGCAGCCAGGTCATCCAGGCGCTGGGGGAGAAGGTTCCGCCAATCCGGGTCCAGGTTCGCGGCCGAGGGGCGATTATCCGGGGCGTCGGGCGGCACAGAGTCATATCCCGGCTCCATCGACGCTTTGGTCGCCGCGTCCCTGAAGGCGACGGTCAGGCCCATGAAGTGATCGAGCAGGTCCCCAACGCTGTAGTACTCGCAGGGCGTTGGCCCGGCCAACTGACCGTCCCCGATGCCCTTGACAATTTCCGCCACCTGCCGCGCGGCTGGTTCCAGATTGAGCACGCCGGGCCTCCCTGTCCTTTGGCTGTTTATTTGTCTTTTTGACCTTCGCACGCAGGTTCCCCGGCGTCCAGAGCCAGACCGCGGGATTGCGCCAATCCGTCCTTGTTGAGCGCGCTCCCAGCAGGAGTTGGCAAGATAGACCCATGCAGAGCCAGACCGCAGCCACCGATACCGCGCCCCGCACCCGCCGTTACTACCGGGCTGAAGTGCTGATCGTTCTGGGGCTCTCCCTGGGCCAGTCCGCCGTCTACGCCATTGTGAACCTGCTGGAAAAGATGACGCGGGCGCCACTGGGATCGCAGACCACGGCGCTGAACCCGGTCCTGAACGAGCGGGAGCTGTTCGACCTGCTCTACCAACTGCTGGCAATCTTCTTTGCCCTGATCCCTGTGGCGCTGGTGCTGTTCCTGCTGGCAACCCCGGGTGAACGAGCCCGCGAGGCCTTCCGGAAGATCGGGTTTACCTTCGCCCGGCCCGGCGTGGACTTTGGACTGGGCTTCGGACTGGCACTGCTGATCGGCGCGGGCACGTTGGGCGTGTATGCGGGCGGACGGGCCCTAGGCATTACGACGGCGATAGTCCCGGCAGCGCTGGACGAGTACTGGTGGACTGTCCCGGTCCTGATTCTGTCCGCCTTGCGCCACTCGGTGCTGGAGGAAGTCGTTGTGGTCGGCTACCTCTTCAACCGGCTGGCCAAGCTGGGCTGGGGCACCTGGACCATCATTTTCACCAGCGCTGTAATCCGCGGCAGCTACCACCTGTACCAGGGGATCGGGCCCGGCATCGGCAACTTCCTGATGGGCCTTGTCTTTGGCTATGCCTACACCCGCACCAAACGCGTGATGCCCCTGGTCATAGCCCATGCCCTGCTCGACATCGCAGGGTTCGTTGGCTACGCCCTCTTCGGCTCCGCCATCGGCATCGGCCAATAACTTCTCCCGCCGCGGCGTCTTCCCCTGGGTCCGGCAAAAGAAACGCTCCGCTTTGGATACTCGCTCAGTCGAGCCAATACCAAAGCGGAGCGAAAATCTCCGAAAGGAGCGGTTAGAGTTCGACGACGCCCTTGTCGGTCTCGAACCGTACGGACATGATGCCCGGGGTGCCGTTCGGCGCCGTCCAGGCAACCTTGACGTCGTCCAGGAGCGCATCGATCGGTGTTCCCAGCCAGTCCGCGACACGGGTGGAGGAGCCGCCGATGGTCAATCCGATCAGCTTCGCCGTTGCAGGGTAGGCCTTCGACGGGTGCAGTTCTTCGGTGCCGTCGTCCCAGCGCAGCATGTACGGAACCTGCGGGTCCGCGATGAGGCCCTTGATGCCGATCTGCTGCCAGGTCAGTTCGCGGCCATCCGGGAACTTGCGGCCGCCCGGTACGGCATGGCGTCCCAAGCGCTCCTCGAACGGAGCCAGATCGTCAACCTCAACGCACCAGCCCATCCAGCCGCCGCCTGCTTCGGAGCGGGCACGCACGGCCTGGCCGAACGGCGCCTTGTCCGACGCCGGATGGTTCAGCACCTCGACGACCTCAAGATAATGATGGTCCGTCAGGGGGAAAATCATGTTGCGGGTTCCAAAGCGGGGATGGACGCCGCCCTTGACGGCTTCGATACCCAGGGCTGCCGAAATCCGTTCGGTTGTAGCCGCCAGGCCATCGGGTTCACAGGCATATGAGACATGATCGAAACGCATGCCTCATTTTGGCATTTTGTGATGTGCCTCTCGACTAAGGGTGTCCTAACTGACATTCACACGCCGTCACATACTTGCTGAAAAAGTGCCCGTCGCCGAACCTAGATACAGGTCATGAGTGCCAGCAACAAGCCCCGGCTAGCTGGCCGGCAACCCTCCAACCGCGGTGGGGTGCCCCGGGTGAGGACCAGGCTCCCGCCAGCAGGCGGGACGCAAGCGCGGGTCACCCGAGGAAAAATGCCGGAATCCGGTTCCCGGGCAGACCCCTTTGAGACAAGAGGGAGTTCCACATGTCAAACGACTGGTCATTCGAAACCCGCCAGATCCATGTAGGCCAGGAGCCTGACACCGCAACAGGCGCGCGTGCCCTGCCCATCTACCAGACGACGTCGTTCGTCTTCCCGAGTGCCGAAAGCGCGGCCAACCGTTTCGCGCTGGCCGAACTGGCCCCCATCTATACCCGGATCGGCAACCCGACCACGGAGGCCGTGGAGAACCGGATCGCGAACCTGGAAGGCGGCGTCGGCGCACTGCTGCTGTCCTCCGGCCAGGCGGCGTCCACGTTCTCCATCCTGAACGTTGCCGAGGCGGGTGACCACGTCGTCGCCAGCCCGAGCCTCTATGGCGGCACGTACAACCTGCTCAAGAACACCTTGAAGAAGTTCGCCATCGAGGTGACCTTCGTCGAGGATCCGGACAACCTGGACCAGTGGCGCGCGGCCGTCAAGCCGAACACCAAGGCGTTCTTCGGCGAGGCCGTGTCCAACCCGCGCCAGGACGTGCTCGACGTCGAAGGCATCAGCGCCATCGCTCACGAAGCAGGCGTGCCGTTGATCGTGGACAACACGCTGGCCACCCCGTACCTGATCCGCCCGATCGAGTGGGGCGCCGACATCGTGGTGCATTCGGCCACCAAGTATCTCGGCGGCCACGGCAGCGCCATCGCCGGCGTGATCGTGGATTCGGGTAACTTCGACTTCGCCAAAGATCCGGAGAAGTTCCCCGGTTTCAACACCCCGGACGAGAGCTACAACGGCCTGGTCTTTGCCCGCGACCTCGGCGTCGGCGGCGCGCTCGGCGCGAATCTGGCCTACATCCTCAAAGCGCGCGTCCAGCTGCTGCGTGACCTTGGTTCCTCGGCCGCGCCCTTCAACGCGTTCCTGATCGCCCAGGGTCTGGAGACACTGAGCCTGCGGGTGGAGCGCCACGTGGAGAATGCGCAGAAGGTGGCCGAATGGCTTGAAAAGCACGACGCCGTTACGTCCGTTGCGTACGCCGGCCTGCCTTCCAGCCCATGGTACGAGCGTGGCCGCAAGTACGGCCCCAAGGGCACTGGCGCCATCATTGCGTTCGAAATTGCCGGTGGGCTCGAGGCCGGCAAGCGCTTTGTCGACGGACTGGAACTGCACTCCCATGTGGCCAATGTCGGCGACGTCCGCTCTCTGGTGATCCACCCGGCGTCGACCACGCACGCCCAGCTGTCTCCGGAGGCGCAGGCAGCCGCCGGTGTCACGCCGGGCCTGGTCCGGCTGGCCGTTGGCATCGAGCACATCGACGATATTCTTGCGGACCTCGAAGCCGGTTTCCGCGCATCCAAGGGTGCCGCCTGAACGCGGCATCATGAAGGAATCACAGGCATAGCATTGACAACTCTGCAACCACAGGAACTGCTGGACACGGCGGCGGACGGCATGTTGCGTTACGCGTCCATCGGCGCCCTCGAGCTGGAAACGGGCGGTTTTCTGCCCGAGGTCGTTCTGGGCTACGAAACCTGGGGCACCCTCAACGAGGATGCCTCCAACGCCGTGTTCATTGCGCATGCCCTGACCGGCAGCACCCATGTGGCTCGCGGAGATACGGATGAGGCGGGCTGGTGGGATCCCCTGGTGGGGCCCGGCGCCACGATCGACACCAACGAGTACTTCGTGGTGGCGGCCAATATGGTCGGCGGCTGCTACGGCTCCACCGGCCCGTCCTCACCGGCGCCTGACGGCAAGCCCTGGGGCTCGCGTTTTCCGCTGGTGACCATCCGCGATTCGGTCCACGCCGAGGCGCGGCTGGCCGACCAGCTGGGAATCCAGTGCTGGCATGCTGTTCTCGGCGGCTCCATGGGCGGAGCCCGCGCGCTGGAATGGGCCGCTACCTACCCGGAGCGGACCGCCCGCTGTGCGGTGATTGCCTGCGGTGCGGCGAGCACCGCGGAGCAGATCGCCTTCGCCCAGGCGCAGGTGCTGGCCATCCGGCTGGACCCGAACTTTAACGGCGGCGACTACTACGAAGGGCCCGCGCCCGACGCCGGCCTCGGCATCGCCCGCAGGATCGCGCACATCAACTACCGGTCCGAGCCTGAATTCGAGTACCGCTTCGGCCGCAACGCCCAGGGGACCGAGCAGCCCTTCGGCAGCGCTAACCCGGCAGCGCGCGGGCGGTATGCCGTGGAAAGCTACCTGGACCACCAGGCCAGCAAGCTGGCGGGCCGGTTCGATGCGAACAGCTACATCCTGATGACCGAAGCCCTGATGAGCCACGACGTTGCGCGCGGCCGCAGCTCGGTGCAGCAGGCCTTGGCCGACGTCGAAACGGATTTCTTCATCGCGGCGGTGGATTCCGACCGGCTGTACTTCCCGGAGCAGTCGCGCCAGCTGGCCGAAGCGCTGCCCACGCCGCCCAAGGTGCACATGATCGAGGTGCCCACCGGCCACGACGGATTCCTGACGGACATCCACCAGCTGCACAATGAGCTGGTTGCCCGGTTCTTCCCGCGCAGCTGATCCGTACCGCCTAGCATCGCAGCTAATCCATACCGCGCGGCGTTCCGCAGCTGATCCAACGCCGGTTTTTGCGGCGTCGCTGGACTACATGCCGGGAGGCCGGACTGGGTAATCGCGCAGAGCTTCCTGCAGCGCCAGGTCGTACTGGGCATCGGTCAACATGCTTTTGCTGTGGAGTTCCGACGGTTCCGGCAGTCTATCCAGCAGACCTTCCTTCCGGCCCGCCCTTGGCCTTTACGCGTCAGGAACCGAGCAGGTCCACCGTGACCGCGCGGCCCAGGAAAGTCTCATAGCGGGCGACGGCGGTATCCAGGGCGCGTTCCTCGGGCCTTGTCAGCGCCCGATGCAGCGAGATACTTACGACGGCGGACTCAGGCTTCAGCGCGTGCTGCCAATTTCCGATCATGCGCCCATCCAGCAGGACGACGTGACTGGGATGCCTGCTGGCCACCGAGGCAGGAGCCGTTCCGCCCAAATAATGTCTGGTCGGCGTGTAGCCCATGACGTATTCGTCGTAGCACTGGATCAAGTCGATTCGAGGGGCGGCCGGCGCAGCGCTGGGCGGCGCCAGACCGTTCTCTGAAGCGGCGGAGGCGCCGTCTGATGCAGAGTGCGTGGAGCCGGAGGCGAGAACGAATTCGTGGTCATCGGCAGTGAACGAGTGCAGCCGGGAACGGTCGCTCTCCTCTATGCTTTCTGCGCGGTCCGCAGCGAGCACGATCAGTCCCCGCCGGACGTCGGCTTGGGTCAGACCGGACCACAGAGCGCAGTCTTTGACCGTGGCGGGTCCGCGGCTGGAAAAGTAGCGGCGGGTCAGTTCCGCCAGTGCCTGGTCGCGGTCGAAATCTGCTGGCAGGGCAGGCACCCGTTCGTCGAACAGGGCATAGGTCTGGCGTACCGTACCGCTGTCGCTGATCCGTGGTACGCCGCTGACGAGCACTTGGTCCATTTCGGCATGGAAGACCATATGCCCGAGGCGCTGGCCGCGTAGGGGCGCCCCGTTGAGACGCTCGCCGGTATCCTCCAGCAGACCCGCCCGTTCGAGTTCGGCGGCCAACTCGTCGCGGGTCAGGTGCCGGCCGCCGGCTACGGCCGCGCCAAGGATGTCGTTGCTGCGGCCAACGGTCTCTGGATCGAGCCCCAGCTGCCGGTCCCGCGTCTTATTGCCGGCCCTGAGCCGCGGGCCGGATAAGGTCATCAGCCAGCGCAGGTCCTCCGCGAGGACAAAATGCCAGGTCGGCCGGAGCACATGGGTCCGCAGTATGGTGCCCGCTGCAATAGCGGCATCCACGCCTGCCGCGCTGTCCCGGGCCGGCCCTTGGCACCGTTGCGCCAATGACCACCGCGCATAGGCGTACTCCTGTGCCTGCACAGCGAGCAATGAGCGTAAGGAGGCCTCGGCGTCGTACGCTCCGTCTCCCCACAGGTGCTGCGCGAGCAGCCGGTGCCGGACAATCCCGGAAGCCACAGCAGACGCGCCGTGGAGCCCGCCTGCACCGGACTTCTCCCGGGCGGCACGCGCGTTGCCAGCGGAACCCACGTTGACCAGCCGGCCCTTACCCAGCCGCGCCGGGCGGCATGCCCGGGCCAAACATCGGACCGGCGGTCGGGCGCTTGGGGGAGATCCCGTCGCCCAGCGACTGGTGGCGCAGGCGCCGCAGGACCCAGGGGAACAGATGCTGGCGGGCCCAGACCAGATCCTCGGCGCGGGCGGTGCGCCAGTTCTTCGGCGGGAGCGGCTTGGGGATTTCGGGTTGCAGGCTGTGCTCCACATTCAACGCGTCCAGCACCATGGCGGCGATGGTGTGGTGGCCCAGCGGCGAGAAATGCAGCCGGTCCGGCGCCCACATCCGTGAATCCTTCAGCTCCCGCAGCGCCCACATGTCGGCGATGACCGCATCATGCCGGGTGGCCACGGTGCGGAGGTTCTCGTTGTAGATGGCCGCCCTGGCGCGGACGCCGCCGATTAGGCGTGTATCGCCGAAATCCGGTGCAGTGAACAGGACAATGGTTGCCCCCGTTGCCGCCAGCGTTCCGATGGCAACGTCGATCTTTTCGGCGAGGGCGTCGGGATCCGAACCGGGTCGGATCACGTCGTTTCCGCCCGCGCAGAAACTGATCAGGTCCGGTGCGAGCTCAACGGCCGGGCCGACCTGTTCGTCGATGATCTGCTGCAGCAGCCGCCCGCGGATGGCGAGATTGGCGTAGGCAAAATCCGGGTGGTTCCGTGCCAACTCCTCGGCGACGCGGTCGGCCCAGCCGCGGTTACCGCCGGGGCTGTCCTGATCCGGATCGCCGATTCCCTCCGTGAACGAGTCTCCGATGGCAACAAAGCGGCTCCAAGGATGGCGGGCGCTGTCGAGCGATTGCGAAGCTGCCTCAGGCAAGTTACTCACAAGTTCATCCTGCTCCAGCGGCCGTTCAATGGCAAAGACCCAAGCGCGCAACTTGAAGCTTCAACTATCGGTGTGTCAGAATGGCAGTATGACCGAAACTACTTATAAGCCCGTCGTCGTCTGGTCCAAGCCTGAAGCCGAGCGGGCCGGCACTCCCTTGCTGGTGCTCTTCCATGGCTACCTCTCCAACGAAGAGGACCTGATGGGCTTGGTTTCGGGGCTGCCCGAAGACTTCACCGTTGCCGCCGTCCGCGCCCCCGTCGCCCTGGGCCCGGGTTTTTCCTGGTTCCCGCTGATGCACGAGCCGGATTTCTCTGTGGACAAGGTCACCAAGGCCGCCGCTGATGTATGGTCCTGGCTGGACACCGTCAAGGACCAGCACAGCAGCGTCTCCGTCCTCGGGTTCTCCATGGGCATGGCCGTTGCGACGTCCATCATGCGCCACCGCCCCGAGGAAATCGCCGCAGTCATCGGCCTCTCCGGCTTCGTGGTCCCCGCCGACGGCGACCCGTTCTTCAACGACAAGGCGGTCAAGTCGCTTAGGCCCGCAGTGTTCTGGGGCCGCGACCAGGAGGACCAGGTCATCACGCCGGACAAGATCGAGTACAGCCATGCGTGGCTCAACGAGCACGTCGACCTGACCAAGGTGCTCTATGCCAATATCGGCCACGGCATCAACGCGCAGGAACTCGCCCACGTGAAGGAATTCCTGACCTACAAGGTGCTCAACGCGAAGTAAAACCTCGCACGCAAGCCCGTGCCGCCGTCGTCGTTATTGGTTATCCAGCGCTCCTGCGCTGCTGCCGAAGAACGACGGCGGCGCTTGGCTTAACAGCGACGCCGGCACAGGCCCGGCCGGCCTACTCGTGAACCACGCGGACGGTCTCGCCGTTGACGGTGACCGTGTCCCCGGCGTGCAGCTGGCGGCCGCGGCGGGTTTCGATCTCCCCGTTGACCTGCACCATGCCGTGCTCGACGAACTCCTTGGCCTCGTTCCCGTCCTCGGCGAGGTTCGCCAGCTTGAGCAGCTGTCCCAGTCGGATCATGTCGTCGCGGATGGAAATGTCATTGATGTCATCAGAGGCCATAGGTACATTCTGCCTGACGCAGCGGCCATGGTGCTCGCCACATTGCGGTGGGGCGGGTGCGTTGTGCCCGTCGCGGCGGTGCCCCTGACATAGGGTGAAACCGTGTCCCACGTTCCCAGAATGCCGCTTGCGCTAGGCCTGCCGCTGGCCGTGGTGACGGGCCTCTGCATGCCTGTGCAGGGCCGAATCAACGGGGCGCTCGGGGAAGTGCTTAACGACGGACTCGCAACCGCGGCCGTGAGCTTCGGCACCGGGTTGATCCTGATGATCCTGATCTGTTTGCTGGTGCCAAGCGGCCGCGCCGGAGTGCGGCGCATCGCACCGGCAATACAGCAGAAAAAGTTTCCCCGCTGGTACCTGCTGGCAGGCCTCAGCGGCGCCTTTCTGGTGGTGAGCCAGGGGATAACCATCTCGTTGATCGGCGTCGCCCTCTTCACCGTTGCCGCCGTGACCGGGCAGTCCCTGAGCGGACTGCTGGTGGACCGGCTTGGTCTGGGCCCTGCCGGCAAGAAACCGGTCACGATCATGCGGGTGCTCAGCGCGCTGCTGACCGTGGCCGCGGTGGCCTGGGCCGTTTCGCCGAAGTTTTCAGCCGGTTCCGACCTCAGCGAATGGCTGATCCCGGTGCTGCTGCCCTTGGCAGCCGGATTCATGCAGAGTTTCCAACAGGCTTTCAACGGCACCCAGACGCTGCATTTCGGCTCGCCGCTGCCCGCCACGCTGGTCAACCTCACCGTCGGCATGGTGCTGCTGGTCGCCGCCTGGTTCGTGAAAGTGGCGGTCGCCGGCGTCGGAAATCCCCTGCCGGACGAATGGTGGTACTACCTTGGCGGCCCGATCGGCTGCCTCTTCCTTGCCCTCGCTGCCGTGCTAGTCCGCTCCCTGGGCGTGCTGCTGACCGGCCTGGGCATGATTGCCGGACAGGTGCTCGGCTCCCTGTTGCTGGATGTGGTGTATCCCGCGCCCGGCACCATTATTACGACGGCGACGGTGCTGGGTACGCTGCTGACTCTCGTGGCGATGGTGCTCGCCACGCTGCCGTGGCCGCGGACGGCGTTTAATCCGTTGCGCCGCAAAGCCCTCGTTGGAGCAGGAGAGAGGAACCGATGACGACGTCGGACGACGGTTTCATGTCCTTGGGCCCCCATCTGGTGAACCTGCGGAACGGGCGGTTGACTGCCGGCGGCCTGGCCTCGACCACGGCTGAGGAGGTGGACCGGATTTTCGAGGTCCACCTGCCCCGGTTCATCGCCGAGCATCCCGGCAGCCCGGTGCCGTTGATGTTCTGGGCCCATGGCGGTCTGGTGCCAGAGCGGACCGGCCTCGCAGCCGCGGCACATCATGTTCCCTGGTGGCTGGCCAACTGCGTCTACCCGCTCTATTTCGTCTGGGAAACCGGTCTGCTTGAAGCCCTCGGCACCAGGATCCGGAATGGCATCGATCGGCTGCGGCCGGCCGTGCCCATCGAAGAGGCCGCCGACAAGTTCGTCGAGTGGATCGCCAGGCATGCCGGAGGCCAATCAGTCTGGGCCGACCTCAAAGCCAGCGCAGCCCGGTCCGTCGATCGCGCCGATGGCCCAAGTCCTATTGCTTACGACGGCGATGCTGCGGCAGGCGATGCCGGTTCTGGCACCGACGCCGCCGATGCTGCCGCCAGCGGTGCCGGTCCTGATGTCGTCGAAGTCGGCATCGGCGTCGATGAGGGCGGAGCGCGATATGTGGCGCGGAAGCTGGCGGAGTTCCTCCGGCAGAACCCTGGCGCGGTCACGTTGCACGCCGTCGGTCATAGCGCCGGGGCCATCTTCCACTCGTATTTCCTGCGTGCGGCGTTTGAGGAAGGCGTGCCGGCGTTTGAGTCCTTTATTTTCCTCGACCCGGCCATCCTGATCGAGGAGTTCAAACGGGACATTGTGCCGCGCATCGGCAACGGCATCCATGCCTTGTCTACTTTCGCCCTGGGTAAACAGAGGGCGCTGGATGACGAGTGCAAGTTGCTGAACATCACCTTCTATAACAAGTCCCTTCTGTATCTGGTCCACCACGCACTGGAGGACGAAGAGGACGCACCGCTGCTCGGGCTGCAGGAAAACGTGGAAGCGGATCCCGTGCTGCGTGAAATGTTCGGCGGGGCGGATGCTCGGGTCCAGGCGATCTGGTCGCGGCAGTTGGCCGGCCCCTTAGACAGCCGTTCGGATGCCAGGGAACATGCTGGCATCGACAGCGAACCCGTGACCATGGAGAGCGTTGCCCGGCGCATTACCGGCCAAGAGAATATCGAAAGCTTCCCCGGCATCCGGCCCTAATCCCGCCGGCCACCTCGACGGTGCTGTTTTCGGCGGCGGAAAGAATTTTGAAGAATATCGGTGGAACCCGTCAGACGCTGTGAATAAGCCTCTGAACTGTCACAGCCGGATGATGGACTGGAGTCATGGCAACACAAGAGTTTTCGTCCGCACTGCGCAGGATACGCGCGGCCGAGCTTCAGCCTCGCCGCTTGGTCCGCGCCGGCGTGGTCCGCCCCCGTGTGTTGCGCCCCGGTGTGCTTCCTTCGGGGCTCGGTAAAACTGCTGCGGAAAAGATTTTTGAAGAACTTTTGTGGAAGCCGGAAGACGTGGTGTTTTTCCCTCTTGTTTGTCACAGCCGGATGATGGACTGAAGTCATGGCACCGGAAGAGCGTTCGGCACCGGTTTCCGGTTCCCCGGCCCCCGGGCAGGAGTCCGGGGCGCAGGGGCTTGCGGAGCACGGGTTTTCGCTGCGCTGCATTCAGCAGGGCCGGCCCACGACCGCCGCGCAGCGGCAGGAAGCGCTGCGGAAGGCGTTGGAGCGCCTGGACCTGCATGCTGCGCAGGACCGCAAACGCGGCCTGGCCCACGCCCGCGAATACATTGCGGCCGGCAAACCGCCCAAGCACGCGACGATGGCCGGTTACATGGAGGAGATTTACGCCGAGGCCCGCGGCCCGGTCCTGGACCCGCCGACGCTGGAGTCCTACGGCGAGGACCCGCTGGCCGGGCAGGAGATCCCCGCCCGGATCGGGGAGCCGGAGCATCTGGGTGCCAGCGCCGGCCTCGATGACTTCGCCGCGTGGGAGCGCGAGGAAGCCTGGGCCAGTTGGCCGCCGTCCGGCCCGTTCCCCGCCAGCTGGGGTCCCGCCGAAGACCTTGAGGGGCTGCCCGGGGACCTGTTCACCGAAACGCACGGGGAGTATTACGACGAACGCCTCCGCCGGATCACCGCCGGCACCCCGGCCGACTGGTTCAAACTCTTCCACGCCACCGCCAACAACACCGCCAACACCACCAGCGCCAGCAACACCGGTGATGCGGCCGAGGCTAAGGCCGCCACCGCCGGCAACGGCAGCAGCAACGCCGTGAACACTGCCGGTACTGCCGCCGCTGGCGCGGCCGACACTGCGGGTACCGTTCTGGTTGCCGATGCCGATGCCGATGCCGATGCCGGAGTGCCGGGGTATGAGGGACTGGATTACCGGTCGGCGGTGGAGCAGCTGGCCGCGGGGCGGCGGCTGGCGGCGTGGCTGGACGCGGGCCTGGTGCGCCTGACCCACCGGATCGGGCAGACCGCCATCGAGGAGCTGCCGCCGCCGGAACCGGGCACACCGTCGCCGGGCCGGGCCGGGCTGGAAGAGCTGGCCGAGCAGTCCGTGGTCAGGGAACTGGCCTGCCTGTACCGGATCACGGAGAAGCAGGCCCGCGGCCGGTACGAGACCGCGCAGGAGCTGTGCGAACACTACCCGGGCACGCTGGCCGCGCTCACCGCCGGGGACCTGGACCTGGAACACGCCGGGGTGATCACCCGGCAGGGCGACACCCTCCCCGACGGCGCGAAACCCGGCTTCGAGCAGGCCCTGCTGGGCGAGGCGCCGGACAAAACGCCGGGCGAGCTGCAGTACGCGGCGCGGAAGCAGCGCGAGAAACTGAATCCGGAAACCATCACCGTCCGCCGCGAACGGCAGGAAAAGTGCCGGAGCGTGCACCTGGAGCCGGCGGATGACGGGATGGCGTTCCTGGGCGCGTACCTGCCCGCCGAGGAAGCATGCGCCGCGTACGACCGGCTCACCCAAGCGGCGCGGGGCCTGCAAACCGGGGCGGAGACCCGCACGGTGGGGCAGCTGCGCGCGGACGTGTTCATCGATTTGCTGCTGCACGCGGGGATGGAGGCCGGGCCGGCGGCCGGGATCCGGCCCGAGGTCGCGCTGACCGTGCCGGTGTTCACGCTGATGGGCCTGGACGAGGAACCGGCCACCCTCGACGGGTACGGGCCGATCCCCGCCGACGCCGCCCGGAAACTCTGCGAGGGCGCCGCGTCGTTCTACCGGATCCTGACGCATCCCGAGACCGGGACCACCCTGTCCTACGGCAAAACGGTGTACCGGCCGCCGGCGGATCTGGCCCGCGCGGTCCGGCACCGCGACACGACGTGCACGGCGCCGGGCTGCCATGTCCCGGCGAAGGACTGCGACCTGGACCACACCATCGATTACCATGCGAACGGCGGGCACGGCCGGACGGATTTCGGCAACCTTGGTCCGCGCTGCGGGTCGGACCACCGGCTTAAATCGCTCGCCGGCTGGAAAGTCACCCAGACCAGGCCCGGCGAATTCATTACCACCACGCCGGGGAACCAGACCTACACCACTAGACCCGGCGATACCGGCGCCGGACCGCCGTCCTTCACCGACCGGGTCCTGGACGCGCTGCCCGACGACTTCCGCCGCCGCCTCAAACGCAAAAAACCACCACCACCGGAACCACCCGACGAAGAAAAAGAACCACCATTCTGACCAATGGTGCAGCGGCTGGCGTGCGTTTGTGCTGAATACTCTATTCACGGTGCCTGTTGAACGAGCATCCGGTTTCAGCAAGCCGTTTTTCATCACAACCACGTCATGTCACGGAGACGGTGTCGGGGGAGTCGGCAGGACTTGGGTAGGCTAACCTTGTAGCTTCGCTACGCACTGACCTGTGCGCAAAGACCGTCCTGACTACCTGCAAATGCAGGCTCATTTCGATCTGCGCCCGAACCAAGCCGGACCGCACCCAGCGGCCCTGTAGAGACTGGAGAACCACCTGATGGCAGCAGCCAAATCCAAGCTTGATCCGATCATCTCGCTGGCCAAGCGCCGCGGCTTCGTGTTCCAGGCCGGTGAGATCTACGGTGGATCCCGCTCGGCATGGGACTACGGGCCTCTCGGCGTCGAGCTCAAGGAAAACATCAAGCGCCAGTGGTGGCAGTCCGTTGTCCGCGGCCGCGACGATGTCGTCGGCTTGGATTCCTCGGTAATCCTGCCCCGCCAGGTATGGGAAGCGTCCGGCCACGTGGACGTCTTCAGCGACCCGCTGGTTGAGTGCCTGAGCTGCCACAAGCGTTACCGCGCGGACCACCTTGAAGAAGAATTCGAAGAGAAGAAGGGCCGCGCGCCCGAAAATAGTTTGAAGGATATCGCCTGCGCCAACTGCGGCACGAAGGGTGAATGGACCGAACCTCAAGAATTCTCCGGTCTGCTCAAGACCTTCCTCGGCCCGGTCGCCAGCGAAGAGGGGCTGCATTACCTGCGCCCGGAAACCGCGCAGGGCATCTTCGTGAACTTCAACAATGTGCTGACCACTTCGCGGAAGAAGCCGCCGTTCGGCATCGGCCAGATCGGCAAGAGCTTCCGTAACGAGATCACTCCGGGTAACTTCATTTTCCGCACGCGTGAGTTCGAGCAGATGGAGATGGAGTTCTTCGTCGAGCCGGGCACGGATGAAGAATGGCATAAGTACTGGATCGAAAACCGTCTGCAGTGGTACGTGGACCTGGGTATCGACCCGGACAACCTGCGTCTGTTCGAGCACCCGTTGGACAAGCTGAGCCACTACTCCAAGGGCACCACTGATGTCGAGTACCGCTTCGGCTTCCAGGGATCGGAGTGGGGCGAGCTCGAAGGCATTGCCAACCGGACGGACTTCGACCTCTCCACCCACACGAAGCACTCCGGTACTGACCTCAGCTACTTCAACCAGGCGACCAACGAGCGCTACACCCCGTACGTCATCGAACCGGCTGCCGGACTCACTCGTTCATTCATGGCATTCCTTGTGGACGCGTTCGCCGAAGACGAGGCTCCCAACGCCAAGGGCGGCGTGGACAAGCGCACAGTACTCAAGCTGGATCCGCGGCTGGCCCCGATCAAGGCCGCTGTGCTGCCGCTGAGCCGCAACGAGGACCTGTCGCCGAAGGCCAAGGATCTCGGGGCCCAGTTGCGCCGCACCTGGAACATCGATTTCGACGACGCCGGCGCAATCGGCCGCCGCTACCGCCGCCAGGACGAAATCGGTACGCCGTTCTGCATCACGGTTGATTTCGACACCCTTGAGGACCACGCGGTGACCATCCGCGAACGCGACTCGATGGCGCAGGAGCGGGTAAGCCTGGACAAGGTCGAAGGTTACCTGGCCGCACGACTTATCGGCGCGTAACCTACCCGCGCTGAGCTTCACCCGGTAGGTGCCGGCGAACCGGCACCTACCTCAAGCAATTTCGCTAGGAGTAACCATGGCAGAGCTGAACTACCGTGAATGGCGCGACGGGGATGATCTGGCCCTGCTGGAAATCTGGGGCGACCCGGAAACCACGCAGGTCCAGCACTTCCGCGGGGTGCTGCGTCCGTCGTCGGATCAGCCGTGGTCCCGCTGCATAGTTGCCGAGGACCAAGGTATCGCCGTCGCTGCCGGTGTGGTCTATGAAACGAGCCTGCATCCGGAGCGGTTGTGGACTTACGTCGAGGTGGCGCGGGACCACCGCCGTGCCGGTTTGGCGAGCACCCTCCTGGGCATGCTGCGCAAGGAAGCCGAGCAATCGCCGTCGGGCATTACGCGGTTGCGCGCCAAGGTTGAGCCGGAGAGCAGCGGTGCCGGTTTCGCACAGGCTTCCGGGCTGACGCCTATCCAGACCTCGCGGGTGATCGTCGTGCAGCCGGGTGCGTTGCCGCTTCCGGACCTGACCGAAGCGGACGGTCCGCAGCTGGAAGAAGCAGCCACTGGATCTGTGGAATTGACGACGGCGGTGACGGACTTCTACAACTCCGTGCATGTCTGGGACCGGGCGGATATGACGCTCGGGCGCGCCCAGCAGATGCTGCTCAGCGACGCGACCGGTGCCTCCGGTGCCGTGGTGCTGCGCAGCGCGCCCCGGGATAAGGGCGGAACCATCAGTGCTTTCGCCGTCAGCTACACGCAGGAGCGGACGGACGCTCCGGCAGACGTGCTGCTCGGCTACGACACGGCGCTGGAACCGGAGACGGCCCAGCAGGCCGTCCGTCAACTGCTTGCGATGCTGGTGCACCAGTACCCGGTGCAGTTGGAAGTGGATGAGTCCATGACGGCCGTGGTGGCCGTGCTGGAACCGCTGCTCGCGGCCGGCACGGCACAGCAACTCGGCCCGGTAACATCCATCGTCAGCGACTGACCCTCCACAGCTGCACGGTCGCGCCACCACTGGAGCGCCGCGCCATCCAGCAGTATCCACCCTCCCGCGCGAAGGATTTCCTTGGGCCACTCCCACTCCCATGCAACCGAGGATCAAGGGCCGCCGAGTGCCGAAACACTGGCTGCCCGGCGCAAGGCCAACCTCCTGCTCGCCGCGATCCTGCTGCCGATTACCGTCTTGACGTTGATCGGCATGATCGCGCTCTGGCCGTCAGGTGACAGTACCGGCGTTGCCGTCACTGATCCGTACGCCACTGCGCCAGGCGTGACTTTCGACGTCGGAACCGTGCAGCGCGTGGCGATCGAAACCTGCCCGTCCTCGGCTGCAGCCGTTGAGGCGGGGGCGGAAGCGCAGGAATGCATGGTCGCCTACACCCAGCCCGAGGCGGGCGGCTCGCCGCTGCAGGTAGAGGTGACGCCGGAGATCGCCCAGTCCCGCGGGGTAGAGGCGGGGGACAAGATCCGCTACCTGAACCTGAGCGAGATCATGCCGGACCAGCCCGGCACCTTCATTTTCGTGGACTTTGTCCGCAGCATTCCGATTGTGCTGCTGGCCGTGCTGTACGCCGTCGTCGTTGTTTCGGTTGCCCGCTGGCGCGGCTTCCGGGCGATGCTCGGGCTGGTCGGCGGGTTCATCGTGATGGCTCAGTTCATCCTGCCCGGGCTGGTGGAGGGCAAACCGCCGCTCCTGCTGGGACTGATCGGCTCGATTGTGATCATGGTGGGCGTGCTGTATTTCGCGCATGGTTTCTCCGCCCGGACTTCCACCGCGCTGCTGGGCACGCTGTTCGGGCTGGGCATTACGGCGGTGATGTCGGCCTGGGCCACGGACGCTGCCTATCTGACCGGCGTGGGGGACGAGGACACTTATCAGCTGGTCAACATGGGCGGACAGATGTCGCTCTCGGGCATCATCATGTGCGGACTGATCATCTCCGGGCTCGGCGTGCTGAATGACGTCACCATCACGCAGTCCTCCGCCGTCTGGGAGATGTACGAGCTGGCGCCGGGAGCATCGGCAAAGCGGCTGTTTACAGGTGCCATGCGCGTTGGCCGCGACCACATTGCCTCCACCGTCTACACCATCGCGTTTGCCTATGCCGGAGCCGCGCTGCCGGTGCTGATCCTGGTCTCGCTCTATGAGCGTCCGCTGTTCGACACGCTGACCAGCGGCGAGCTTGCGGAGGAAATCGTCCGCACCCTGGTCGGTTCCATCGGGTTGGTGCTGGCGATCCCGGTGACCACCCTGATCGCCGTGCTGGTGGTCAAGGCCACCGGCATCCGCCGTACCGAGGAGGTCACTGTGGGAGTAGCCGGGGGAGAGGCCCTCGCCGTCGCGGGTATAGACCGTGGACAGGCCGCCGAGCGCGCTCATCTAACCAACGACGGCGGCAGCTCACCTGGGCATGTGCCACACCCTCAGCACGGGCTGCCTACTCAGCCTGAGCTGCCCAGTCAGCACGAACTTCCTACTCAACCTGAGCTGCCCACCCGGCGCGGACGGCGGCGCGCGGAAGAGGGCTGAGCAGCGCGCCGGGAAGAGTGTTGCTCCTGCCTGCCATCGCGCCGCGCAATCACCAGGTTTCCGCTGGCGCTGGGCATTATCCACAGTGGTTCGGCAGATTTGCGTGGTTTTGAGAGAATAGGTGAGTGACTGTTACCGCTGTACCCACGTCGGACACCCGCTTGGAGCTGCCTCCGCTCAAGCTCGGGCCCCTGACCGTTGATGCTCCCGTGATCCTGGCGCCCATGGCCGGGATCACCAATAAGGCATTCCGCCGGCTCTGCCGCGAGTACGGCGGCGGACTCTACGTATCGGAAATGGTGACCTCCCGCGCGCTAGTCGAGCGCAGTCCGGAGTCGATGCGCATTATTTCGCACGACGAGGACGAGAAGGTCCGCTCCGTTCAGCTGTACGGCGTGGACCCCCAGACCGTTGGCGCCGCTGTGCGGCTGCTGGTCGAAGAGGACCGCGCGGACCACATCGACCTCAATTTCGGCTGCCCAGTGCCTAAGGTAACCCGCAAGGGCGGCGGCTCGGCCCTGCCGTGGAAGCTGGACCTGTTCACCGGGATTGTGCAGACTGCGGTGAAGGAAGCGTCCAAGGGCAACATCCCGCTGACAATCAAAATGCGCAAGGGGATCGACGACGACCATCTGACATACCTGGACGCCGGCCGGATTGCGCGCGACGCTGGGGTGGCCGCCGTCGCGCTCCATGGCCGTACCGCCTCCCAGTTCTACTCGGGCAAGGCGGACTGGTCCGCCATTGCCAACCTCCGCGAAGCACTGCCTGACATTCCGGTGCTGGGCAACGGCGATATCTGGAGCGCCGAGGACGCCATCCGCATGGTCCGCGAAACCGGGGTGGACGGCATCGTCGTCGGCCGCGGTTGCCAGGGCAGGCCATGGCTCTTCGGCGATCTGCAGGCCGCATTTGAGGGCAGCGACCGGCGTTACCGTCCGGGCCTGAAAGAGGTTGCTGAAAGCGTCTACCGCCACGCGCAGCTGCTGATCGAAACCTTCGGCGATGAGGGCAAGGCCCTGCGGGACATCCGCAAGCACATGGCTTGGTACTTCAAGGGCTACATGGTTGGCGGCGAACTGCGCGCCAAACTGGCCACCGTTCCCACGCTTGAGGTACTGCGCGAGCTGCTGGACACTCTGGACATCAGCGCCCCGTATCCGGGTGCCGACGCCGAGGGGCCGCGCGGCCGCGCAGGCTCGCCTAAGCGCACCGCCCTGCCGGAGAAGTGGCTGGAATCACGGCTGCTCAACGACGCCCAGCAGGCGGATATCTCGGCTGCCGAATTGGATGTTTCCGGTGGCTGAGAACACCGTCATTACTCCGGCGCCGCTGATGCCCGGCTACACGGAAACGGACCAGGAACGCTGGGTCGCCGAACCCGCCAAGAGCACCTACCGCACCCATTTCGAGCGCGACCGTGCCCGCGTGCTGCACTCTTCGGCACTGCGCCGGCTGGGGGCGAAAACCCAGGTGGTCTCCCCGGACACGGATGACTTCGTCCGCACCCGGCTGACGCACAGCCTGGAGGTCGCGCAGGTCGGCCGCGAACTCGGCCGCACCCTGGGTTGCGACCCTGACGTGGTGGATGCCGCCTGCCTGGCGCACGACCTCGGGCACCCGCCCTTCGGACACAACGGGGAGACCGCGCTCAACGCCGCGGCCCACGCCATCGGCGGGTTCGAGGGCAACGCCCAGACGCTGCGCCTGCTGACCCGGCTGGAGCCGAAGGTTCTGCATGCGGACGGTTCCCCCGCGGGGCTGAACCTGACCCGCGCCAGCCTCGATGCGGCCTGCAAGTACCCGTGGTCGGTGGCGGACGCGCCGGTCATCCACGGCAAGCGCACCAGCAAGTTCGGTGCGTACGAGGACGACCTGCCGGTCTTCAACTGGCTGCGGGAGGGTGCGCCGGAGCGGCGCTCCTGCATCGAGGCGCAGGTCATGGATCTGGCCGACGATATTTCCTACTCCGTGCACGACGTCGAGGACGCCATCGTGGCAGGGCGCGTGCAGCTGAAGTGGATGGAAAATCCGGACCATCGCAGCCGCGTCATCGGCTACACCCAGCAGTGGTATCTGCCGCACAGCGACCCGGCGGAGGTCGACGCCGCACTTTCGCGCCTGCAGGCCTCCGGCGTGTGGGTGCCGGAAGCGGACGGCAGCCGCAGGGCGATGGCCGCGCTGAAGGACATGACCAGCCAGCTGATCGGCCGCTTCTGCTCCAGCGCGCTGGAAGCCACCCGCTCCATCTACGGTCCGGACTCGCTGACCAGATATGCTGCGGAACTGGTCGTCCCGCAGGAAACGGTCATGGAGATCGCCGTCATGAAGGGCCTGGCCACCACGTTCGTCATGACCACGGACCTGCGCCAGCCCATCTACGAGCGCCAGCAGGAAATCCTCACGGACCTGGTGCACGAACTCCACGCAACCGGCGCGCAGCATCTCGAGCAGCCCTTCGTCGCCGACTGGCACGCAGCTAACGACGACGGCGCCCGGCTTCGGGTGGTCATCGACCAGATTGCGTCGTTGACGGATGTATCGGCAATCGCACTGCATGAACGCCTGATGGGCTCGCACCGGACCCTGCTCTGATACTCCTCGGGAGGGTCGCGCAGCTGCGCACTTTCCCATCTCCTCGTGAACTCGTCCTGCCCGGGTGTGCGCCATCCCTGCACACCCGGCGGCGGCGGTGTGGCTGTGCACATGCGGCAGCGGGGGCGCCGGACGATTTGGAGCGATTGCCTAAACTGGTTGCATGGCCGGACTGATAAAACGTGAAGACATCGATGAGGTCCGCCAGCGTACAGACATCAAGGAAATTGTTGACGGATACGTCACGCTCAAATCCGCTGGCATCGGTTCGTTCAAGGGCCTCTGCCCGTTCCACGACGAGCGCTCACCCTCGTTCCATGTCCGCCCGCAGGTAGGCAGCTACCACTGCTTCGGTTGCGGAGAGGGTGGCGACGTAATTTCCTTCGTCCAGAAGATGGACCACAGCACGTTCAGCGAGACGGTGGAGAAACTGGCCCACCGGATCAACTTCACCCTGCGTTATGAAGATGGCGGCACCGGGCCGCGCCGTGAAGACGTCGGCAAGCGGCAGCGGCTGCTGGATGCCCACAAGATCGCGGCGGAGTTCTTCCGGGAGCAGCTGCTGACACCTGGCGGTGCCACCGGACGGCAGTTCCTGTCCGGACGAGGCTTCGACCAGGCGGCCGCAGACCACTTCGGCGTCGGGTACGCCCCGCAGGGCTGGGATTCGCTGCTCAAACATCTCACCGGTCGGGGCTTCACCCAGGATGAGCTGAAGCTGACCGGTATGTTCTCCGAGGGCAACAGGGGCATCTACGATCGTTTCCGCGGCCGCCTGATCTGGCCTATCCGGGATATTGCAGGGGATACCGTCGGGTTCGGTGCACGCAAACTCTTCGAGGACGACCAGGGACCGAAGTACCTGAATACGCCGGAAACCACCCTCTACAAGAAATCCCAGGTGCTGTACGGGATCGACCTCGCCAAGCGGGACATTGCAAGGAACCGCCAGCTTGTCGTCGTGGAAGGGTACACGGATGTCATGGCCTGCCACCTGGCCGGCATCGGTACCGCGGTTGCCACCTGCGGTACCGCCTTCGGCACGGACCACATCAAGATCGCCCGGCGGCTGCTTTCCGACGACGGCACGGGCGGTGAGGTGATCTTCACCTTCGATGGTGATGCCGCCGGCCAGAAAGCTGCTCTGCGGGCCTTCGACGAGGACCAGCGATTTATCGCCCAGACCTTTGTGGCGGTGGAACCGAACGGGGCCGATCCCTGCGACTTGAGGCTTAACAGGGGTGAGGCGGCGGTCAGGGATCTGATCGGATCCCGGCGACCGCTGTTCGAATTCGCCATCAAGGCGACCCTGAAGAAGTTCGACCTGAACACGGTTGAAGGCCGCGTCCAGGCGCTGCGGTCGTCGGCACCGGTGGTGGCACAGATCCGCGACTCCGCGATGCGGCCTGCCTACTCCCGTGAACTGGCGGGTTGGCTCGGTATGGAAGTGGACGAGGTGCTGCGTGCTGTCTCGGGCGCAGCCAAGCGCCTACGGGAGCAGCAACAGGAACCCACCGACGCCGGCAACGGCCAGGCAAGACCGGGCGCGGCGCAGCAGACCGAGCAGGGCGGATCGGGCCAGCAGGGGAAAGCGGGCCAGGACCGGTACCCGGGCCAGCGTGGACGCTCGGGGCAGTTTTCCCAGCGTCAGCCGGAAGGGCGGCAGTATCCGGCAGATCCCTACGAATCCAGGCAACAAGGGGCAGGTTCCGATAATCCTGTGCCCGCTCCTGCCTTCACTCGTCCCGACCCTAGGGATCCTGTGGCGCGCATGGAGCGGGAGGCGCTCGAAGTCGCGCTCCAACAGCCTGGTCTGCTGGACGCCGGACAATGGCAGAGCTTCACCGAAGTGAGGTTCCGCACTCCCGCCCATGCTTTGGTGCATGATGCGGTGCGGGCTGCCGGGTTTGCCGGGGCTACGCCGTCGCAATGGGTGGAAAGCGTCAGACAGGAAGTTCCCGAGGAACTTCGCTCGCTTGTGTCCGAGTTGGCGGTCACGCCCTTGCCGGCGCACAACGATGATGCGCTGAAGTCGTACTGCAAAGGCATCCTGAACCGGCTGTTCGACCTGCAGATCACCCAGCTTAAAGCCGAAAAAATGGGCCAGCTCCAGCGGATGGACCCGTCGGCGGATCCGGAGCTGTTCCAGCAGCTGAACCGGGAATTGATGGAGCTCGAAATGCAGCGCCGGGCGCTGCGCTCGGAATAGCGAACGCCGATTTGGCATTTCCGGTCAGGTTTACGTAAACTCATTGAGGCCTTGATGGAGCCGCAAAGCTTCCGAAAATGGTGTTCTGAACCGACGTTTTTTACGTCAGGAACTCGAAAAGTTCAGGATTTCACTTCCGGGAAAAAGCCTTGTAAGGTTGTATCTGCCGCTTTCCCCCGTAGCTCAATTGGCAGAGCATTCGACTGTTAATCGAAGGGTTACTGGTTCGAGTCCAGTCGGGGGAGCCACCATAAAGAATCCCCGTCCTGTTACCAGGACGGGGATTTTTTATTGCCCGTTTCCGGCGGCCGCCGGTTCGGGGACTATCAGCCGATTGGTTCTCCTAAGCGCCCGCGCGCACGCTGTTGGTGCCGGCCACATTGGCAAACCAGGAGCCGCTGGCTTTGACCGTCCGCTCGAAGGTTGCGTAGTCCACCCGCACGAGGCCGAAACGCTTGTGATATCCCCAGGCCCACTCGAAGTTGTCCATGAATGACCAGCCGAAGTAGCCGCGTAGGTCTACTCCCGCGCTGATCGCCTTGTGGCACTGGACCAGATGCGCACGGATGAATTCGAGCCGGTCCGGATCCTCCACGGCACCGTCGGGGCCGACTGCATCGTCATAGGCTGCTCCGTTTTCCGTGATGTAGAGCGCCGTACCTGCTGGACCGCTGTAGTCCTCCTGCAACCGTGTCAGCAGACGGTACAGACCCTCCGGCTGTACCTCCCAGCCCATCGCCGTCGTCGGCAGCCCCCGCGGAACCACGGAAACCTGGTCAGCTGCAGGGTAGGGCGGCGCAAGAGGACGTTCCACTGGCGCGGCATGTGCATTCCCTGCGTCCGCCCGGGGATGGCCGGTTACTGCTTCACCGTGATAGTAATTCACTCCTAGCGTGTCTATGGGCGAACTGATTGTGTTCATGTCTCCGGGCAAGATGTGTTCTTCGAGTCCGTATTTGGCGACGTCCGTGAGGAAGTCCGCCGGATAGGCGCCGTGGAACACCGGGTCCAGGAAGGCCCGATTGAACTGGCCGTCGATGCGCCGCGCCGCATCCAGATCCGTTGGGTCACGGGGATCGACAGGATCGACCACCGTGAAGTTGAGTGTGAGGCCGAGCTTGGCCTTGGGCGCCCGTTGCCGCAACTCCGTCACGGCAAGGCCGTGTCCCAGCAGCAAATGGTGCATGGCAGCAAGGGCGTCCGGACGGGACTGGCGTCCCGGTGCGTGCACCCCGGAACCATAGCCGAGGAACGCCGAGCACCACGGCTCGTTCAGCGTGGTCCACACATCCACGCGGTCGCCGAGCACCTCGTGGACGGCCAGCGCATACTCGGCGAAGCGGTAGGCGGTATCCCGGTTGGCCCAACCGCCGTCGTCTTCGAGCGCCTGCGGCAGATCCCAGTGATAGAGCGTCAGCCATGGTTTGATCTGCGCAGCATGCAGTTCATCGACGAGGCGGGAGTAGAAGTCCAGGCCGGCGGTATTGGACTTCCGGCCATCGGGCTGGATGCGGGACCAAGAGGTCGAGAACCGGTAGGAGCCCAGATTCAGCGACCGCATCAGTGCGACATCCTCCCGGTAGCGATGGTAGTGGTCGCAGGCTTCGTCTCCGGTGTGTCCGTCGACGACGGCGCCGGGAAGCCGGCAGAACGTGTCCCAGATCGAATCGCCCCGGCCGTCTTCGCGAGCGGCGCCCTCCACCTGGTAGGCCGCGGTGGCGGCTCCCCAGAGAAAGCCCTTGGGGAAATGCAACACTTCGCTCATATCGGGCTCCGACCTGTGCTGATGGTGTCAATGGCTGGCTGTCAGCATAGTGTTGGAAGTACCGGAGCGTAAGCGTTTACTGTCTCGGAAGCATTGCAATTGCCGAAGATCTTCGCGTTTGAATGTCGTCCTCATGGTTGAGGGGTTGAATTCAGGCAGAATGATAATTTTAGACTGTGGACACTCGAGCACTACCAAACTAGCAATGGAGGCAGAGCCCATGACTCGCGTTGACAACACCAGGACCACTACTGCTGGAAGCAGATCCTCCCTGGTGTCACTGGTCAAAATGGCCGGGAGATTGGTACCTCGCCAGATCAGCGATGAGCTTTCCCTGGCTGCTGCCGAGCTTAAGGGCAAAGGCGTCAAGGTTGGTGTAGCCGCAGCCCTTCTTGCTGTCGCTCTCGTGTTCGTTGCCTTCATGGTTATTGCCTTGCTCGTGGCCGGGATTATGGGGCTCGGCGAAGTTATGGAACCTTGGCTGGCGGCTCTGCTCGTGGCCCTGCTGTTCCTCGTCCTGGCCGCCATCGTGGGCCTGATCGGTGCCCTGCGGCTGAAGAAGACCATGCCGCTGCTGCCCGAGCATGCCCTGCGTGGCATCAAGTACGACATTGGCGTGCTGAAGGAGGGCCGCAGCTTCGATCCTGCCACGCTGGATCAGAAGCCGGTGAAGCAGGAAAAGCCGGAGCAGGCTGAGGAAGATAAGACACCCAAGGAGCCCGCTCCTTCCATCGAGGAACTGCGTAACCGCTCCGGGGAGCGCCGCGAACACCTCGCGCGGATCCGCGATGGACTGGGCGAGAAGCTTGATCCCAAGCCGCAGAGCGAAAGGATCAAGGCCAATGCCAGCGAGGCCGCCGCCAAGGCCCGTGAAGCGGCCGAGACCCGCATGGCGGCGGTCAGGGGATCGGCTTCGGGCTCGCATACCCGCACATCCGCTACGGGAGCCGGTTCCGCGTCAGGTCTTCAGGATGACCTGCAGGACCGCTGGAAGCCGCTGGCTGCACTGGCTGCGTCTCTGACCGCGTTCTTCGTGTTGCTGCGCAAACTGCTGCGTCAGTAACCGACGGCCTGCGGTTGGACCGTACATCGCAGGCTGCATAACTGCATATCAGCGCCCCCGCCGTTCCGGCCGGAGGCGCATCAGCGAAGAGGGGAGGGGTAATGAAGCTGATTGGTGCCGGTGCCCGGGACAACTACGAATACCGGGAACTGCAAACCTTCTGGACGGTACCGAACATCATCACTGTCCTTCGCTTCCTCGCCGTCCCGCTCTTTATCCGGTACATCATGCTGGAGGATTACGCAGCGGCCACCATCGTGCTGGTGATCCTCGGCTCAACGGACTGGATTGACGGCTACCTGGCCCGCCGCTTGAACCAGGTGTCCTCGATAGGAAAATGGCTGGATCCGGTCGCGGACCGCCTGGCGCTGATTATCGTAGCCATCACGTTCGTTGTCGCCGGCATCGCGCCCCTCTGGCTGCTGCTGGCCATCGTCATCCCGGACGGGATCCTGCTGGCGTTCTCGCTCACTCTTTTCCACGGCAATCCAAACCTGCCGGTGACCAACATCGGCAAGATCCGGACGGCCCTGCTGTTGGTCGGAACTCCGCTGCTGCTACTGCATAAGGCCCTCGAACCCGGCGAGGACTGGCTGGCGGCAGTCGCCTACACAATCCTCGTCCTCGGCTGCGTGGGACATCTGCTGGCGTGGTGGGGATATATGCGCGGGGTTTGGCGGAAACACCTCGCCAGACGGGGGCAACAGCCGGACAATCCCGCCGGCTCCGCGGTCAACGGGCACACGAATGGTTGACGGTCCGCCGGCAGGCGGGAAACCTAGTGCACCCGGGACAACGGCAGTCAGGACCGCATGGTCTGGCTAGCGATCCTTTGCGCGCTGGTAGGCGCATTCTTCCTGGCCTTCGGAACGCAGCGCCAGGCAAGTGCGGTGCAGGCGAACACCGGCGGGCTTTCGCTGAGTGCCAGCGGACTGCTGCGCCTGCTGCGGAATCCGCGCTGGGTTGTTGGGCTGCTGCTGCTGGCAGTTGGCATGGGCCTGAATGTCTTCGCTCTGGTCAGCGCTCCGCTCACCGTCGTCCAGCCAATCGGTGCCATAGCCCTGGTCATCACAACTATCGTGAATTCGAAGGACCAGGGGATCCGGCTGAACCGGATGACCATCGTGGCGATCACCGCCTGCGTGACGGGCAGCGCCGGTTTCGTGCTGCTGGCGGTTAATGTCACCGGCGAAAGCCACCGGGTCACGGCGGCGGAAGAGCTCTCGACGGTGCTGCTGCTCGCCGTCGTTGTTGCGGTTTTCCTCTCGCTGGAACTGATGTTGCGGCACCGGCTCAACGCCTTCGCATATATCGTTGGCGCCGGGATGCTCTTCGGGTTTGTCGCGGTCCTGGTACGCATCATCGGCTTGCACCTGTTCGATCCCAACGGGCGCTTCCTGGCCAACGTGCCGGTCTACAGCATCATCGCGATCATTGCCACTGCGGGCCTGGGAGCGTGGTTTGTCCAGAGCGCGTACTCCAGCGGACCTCCGGACCTGGTGATCGCCGGACTAACCGTCATCGACCCACTTGTGGGTATAGCCATCGGCATTTTCCTGCTGGGGGAGCTGAAACCCGACGTCGAACCCGTCATCGCGATTGCCATGATTGGTGCGGGTTTGGTTGCTATTGTGGGGGTCATTGCCCTTTCAAGACATCATCCGGACGTACTGCAAAAACGAGAAGAAGCACGACGGCGGGCCCAGACCGCCGCAACCAGGAAGCCTTAGGTACGAACAGATCATATGAACAGCATCGTCACAACCGACCAGGGAGTTCTGCGCCAGGTGAGTGAGAACAAGGGACCGAGGCCGCTCAAGATCTTGATCGCCGCCGACACCTATCTGCCGGACGTTAACGGAGCGGCTGTCTTCGGCTTGCGGCTGGCCCAGGCCATGTCCAAGCGAGGGCATGACGTGCATGTGATCGCGGCGCGCCCGGAGCAGGGAATCAGCTATGTGGAGAAGCGCCCTGAGGCGGCCGTGCACCGGCTTCGCTCGCATTCGGTACCCACGCACGAGTTATGGCGCATCTGCTTCCCCTGGGAGATCAAACGGGACATGAAGCGGATCTTCGACGAGGTCCAGCCCGATGTGGTCCACATCCAGTGCCACTACATGATCGGCCAGGCCACGATGGCCGAAGCGGTACGCCGCGGAATCCGGGCCATCGCTACGAACCATTTCATGCCAGAAAACCTCGAGCCGTTCCTGCCGTTCCCGCAGTGGTTCCTTGACATCGTGGCCAAGAATTCCTGGCGCGACATGGGCAAGATCATGGGTAAGGCAGCTGTTGTTACTACTCCAACGCCGTTGGCCGCGAAGGCGATGAAGGAGCACGCCTTCCTGCACAAAGTGCTTCCGCTCTCCAATGGCATTGACTCGGCTCATTACGAACTGGCGCCGGGCGAAGTCGTTGAGAAACCTGACCATCCCACGGTGCTTTTTGCGGGGCGGCTGGCCCAGGAGAAGCACGTGGACGTGCTGATCGAAGCGATCTCACTGACGGACCCTGATCTTAACGTCCACCTGGAAATTGTCGGCGAGGGCGAAGTGCGGCCCATGCTTGACGCTAAGGTGGCCGAGCTCGGTATGGTTGGGCGGGTGAAGTTCCTGGGCCACGTCGACGACGACGAACTGCGGCTGGCGTACCTTCGGGCGACCGTCTTCTGCCAGCCGGGTACGGCCGAGCTGCAGTCGCTGGTCTCGCTGGAGGCCATGTCCGCGAGCAAGCCGGTGGTCCTGGCCAATGCCATGGCCCTGCCGCACTTGGTCGACGACGGCGTAAATGGTTACCTCTTCACCCCGCGGGATCCGGTCGACCTGGCCGCCAAACTGGACCAGGTGCTGAAGCAGTCACCGGAAGACATCCAGGCCATGGGCGAGGCCAGCCACGACAAGGCGGCCAAACACGCCATCGACGAGACCATGGACACCTTCGAGAAGCTGTACCGCGGCGGATCGGTGGACGACTTCTTGCCGAGCTGACGGTGCCGCGCGTCTCAAGGTGCGCGGGGCCGCGCATAGCCATTAGGATGGCTACGTCGAAACTGCTCGCAGCTGATCGCGAGGCAGTCACGGGGCGGTAGCTCAGCAGGTCAGAGCAGAGGACTCATAATCCTTTGGTCCTGGGTTCAAGTCCCAGTCGCCCTACAGCAAGACCCAGCGGTGCTGGGCAAGAGGCTCCGGCCGGATCCGAGTCGGGATCCGGCCGGGGCCTTTGTCGTGCCCGACGTTATCCCTGTTCCCCAGTTGTCGGGGATGCCCCTTGTTGCTGAACGGGTTCCACCGGGCCAAGGTTGCCCCGCGTCTGACGAATAGGTTATGTTACTGGCGAGTAACATAATGACCGGGATGTGTTGTCGCATCCTGAATCCGTCAGCAAAGGACGCACCCATGGGCCAGACTGCCGTTGATCCGAACAATCTCCCTTATGCCAATGGGGACTTCTATGCCTTCGAGGAGGTTCTCTCCGCCCCGGAGCGCGCCCGGCTGCATGAAGTCCGGGACTGGCTGGCAAAGGAAGTCCGGCCGATCGCAGTGGACTATTGGAACCGGGGAGAGTTCCCCATGGAAATCATCCCGAAGCTGGCCGAGCTCGACGTCGTCAGCCCTGTCCGCAGGCAAGGATATTCGAACCTGCTGGCGGGGCTGCTGCATGCGGAATTCACTCGTGCGGATACCTCCATCGCCACCTTCATGGGAGTCCATGACGGGCTGTTCACCGGGTCCGTCGAGGCTCTGGCCTCGCAGGAACAGCAGGATGCGTGGCTTCCCGACATCTATTCCTTGAAGAAGATCGGGGCTTTCGGGCTGACCGAACCGCTCGGTGGTTCGGACGTTGCCGGCGGCACGCGCACCACCGCCATCCGGGACGGGGGAAGCTGGATCCTCAACGGCGCCAAGCGCTGGATCGGCAATGCCACGTTCGCCGACTGGGTGGTGATCTATGCCCGGGATGTGGCGGACAACCAGGTCAAGGGATTCCTGGTGGACACCACGCTGAAGGGCTACCAAGCCACGAAGATCGAGAACAAGATCAGCTTGCGCACGGTGCAGAACGCGGACATTATTCTCGACAACGTGGTGGTGCCCGATGAATTCCACCTGAAGGGCGCCAACAGCTTCAAGGACACCAACAAGGTGCTGAAGGTGACCCGGCTGGCTGTGGCGTGGCAGGCGGTTGGGCAGCAAATGGCCGCCTTCGACGTTGCACGCCGCTATGCGGTCGAGCGGCACCAGTTCGGCAAACCGCTGGCCTCCTTCCAATTGGTGCAGGAACAGCTCGTCCAGATTCTGGGCAACACGGTGGCGTCCATGGGCATGATGGTGCGCCTGGCCCAGTTGGAGGATGCGGGGGCCGCGAAGGACGAACAGTCTGCACTTGCGAAGGCGTTCACTACGGCCCGCATGCGTGAATCTGTGGCGCTCGGCCGCGGCATCCTCGGCGGCAACGGCATTGTCACCGACTACGAAATGGCCAAGATCTTCGCCGATGCCGAGGCTATCTACTCCTACGAGGGAACCCAGGAGATCAACTCGCTGGTTACCGGTCGGGCCATCACGGGCATCGCCGCCTTCGTATAGTCGCCCTCTCCGTAGGCGCATGGCTTCAGTCCATGGGCCGGGGGAGCAGGACCGAGGGCCGCATGTCCATAACGAACTGCAGCGGGTTGATGTATTCCTCCCCCTGCCGCACACCCCAGTGCAGGCAGCCGGGCGGGCAGTGCGATGCCCCGTCCACGGTCCCCAGCTCGGCGCCCTTGTCCACCGGATCGCCCTTCTTCAATTCGCTGGAGACAGGTTCAAAGCTGCTGCGCAGTCCGTTGCCGTGGTCGATGGTGATGACGGGGCGGTCCACAACCCAGCCGACGAAGCTGACAGTACCGTCCTGCGGAGCGAGTACCGAAGCGCCGTCGTGGGTCTTCAGGTCAACCCCTCGGTGCCCGCGCGACCAGGGCTCCGGCGGGGGATCAAATCCCGCCAGTACGGCAGGCTTCGGATCCGCCGGCCAGTTCCATATCGGGGCGTAGCTTCCGGCCGCGCCCGTGGAGGGCGGTGTGCCGGGCGATGGGACGTTGGCTGCAGTCAGCAGGAGAACGACGGCGGCTGCCCACGCCAGCCGAAGAATGTGCGAGAAGGGCAGCTGGGTCCTTCGGGGGGACTGTTCATGGGTGCCGGGCATTTCCATAGGGTCGATGCTGCGCGTTGTGATGCAGCGGCGCGAGGGTCCCGGCGCCGGATGTGCGCCCAGCCGCCGGGTGCGGCAGTTGTGCAGGAAGGGTGGAACGGCCGGCCGAAGTACAGGTTTCGGGGGAGGAAGAGCGGCGAAGTGCGGCCCCCGACGTGTAGTACACTAGGCAAAGCAGTTTTCTGCCTCCATGAGTCATGTCTTGGTCCCGTTTATCCATTTGGAATTTACGACCGGGACACATGGTGGGGGAACTGACTACGCGTTTCCGTTTCCCGCCGCAGAGTCTTCTACGGCAGGGGTATGTCCAGGCGGTCCGGTAAAGCCGGTCCGGACTTACGTCCCGTTCGCGAACAGGACTGACGGAAGCCAGGAGCTTCGCCCGAACCCGGGCGCCGAGCTAATAACCGTCTATTGGCAGAATCTACCCGCGCTTAAGCCGGGAATCCTGCCGGAAGGAGTGACGACATGCCAGTCGTTACCATGCGCCAGCTGCTCGACAGCGGCGTTCACTTTGGTCACCAGACCCGTCGTTGGAACCCGAAGATGAAGCGCTTCATCTTCACCGAGCGCAACGGCATCTACATCATTGACTTGCAGCAGTCGCTGTCCTACATCGACCGCGCCTACGAGTTCGTCAAGGCCACTGTCGCCCACGGCGGCACCGTGCTCTTCGTCGGTACCAAGAAGCAGGCTCAGGAAGCAATCGCCGAGCAGGCCACCCGTGTTGGCCAGCCGTACGTGAACCAGCGCTGGCTCGGCGGTATGCTGACCAACTTCCAGACCGTTTCCCGCCGGATCCAGCGTCTGAAGGAACTCGAAGAGATCAACTTCGAGGATGTTGCCAGCTCCGGCCGCACCAAGAAGGAACTCCTGCTGCTGCAGCGCGAGAAGAACAAGCTGGAAACCACCCTCGGCGGTATCCGCAACCTGACCAAGGCTCCGTCCGTGGTCTGGATCGTGGACACCAAGAAGGAGCACCTCGCTGTTGACGAGGCGCAGAAGCTGAACATCCCGGTTGTTGCCATCCTCGACACCAACTGCGATCCGGACGAGGTCGACTTCCCGATTCCGGGCAACGACGACGCCATCCGCTCCGTCAACCTGCTGACCCGCGTTGTCGCCGACGCCGTTGCCGAGGGCCTGATCGCCCGCCAGAACAAGGCTGCCGGCAACACCGAGGCACCCGTCGAGCCGATGGCCGAGTGGGAGCGCGAGCTGCTCGAAGGTAACTCCGAGGCTCCGGCCGCTGAAGCCAAGACCGAAGAGGCACCCGCCGCCGAGGCCCCGGCCGAAGAGGCTCCTGCCGCGGAAGCTGCTCCGGCCGAGGCTGCTGAAGCTCCGGCTGCAGAGACCGACAAGTAAATCTGATCTTCAGCCGCAGGTGACCTAGCCACCTGCGGAGGATGTCTGCTGGTGCGGCCGGCCGAGTTTCGGCCGGCCGCACTGGCGGAATACACAACTACTTATTACGGAGGGACTGGAGTCCAAATGGCGAATTACACCGCTGCTGATATTAAGGCTCTGCGCGAGCGCACCGGCGCTGGCATGATGGATGTCAAGAAGGCTCTCGACGAGGCCAACGGCGACGCCGACAAGGCCATGGAGCTCATCCGCATCAAGGGCCTGAAGGGCGCTACCAAGCGTGAAGGCCGCTCCACCGCCGAGGGCCTGGTTGCCGCCAAGGTCATCGACGGAACCGTCGGTGTCATGGTCGAGGTCAACTGCGAAACCGACTTCGTTGCCAAGTCCGCCAAGTTCATCGAACTGGCCGACAAGGTTCTCTCGGTTGCCGTCGAGTCCGGCGCTGCCGAACTGGACGCACTGCTGGCCACCGACGTCGAGGGCAAGCCGCTGAGCGAGGTTGTCGTCGAAGAGGGCGCAATCCTCGGCGAGAAGATTGTTGTCCGCCGTCTGGCACGCCTCGAAGGCAAGACCGTTGACGCCTACCTCCACAAGACGTCCAAGGACCTGCCCGCCCAGGTCGGCGTGCTGTTCGCTGTTGACGCCGTGGGTGAGGCTGCTGTCGAGGCCGCGCACGACGTGGCCGTGCACATTGCTGCCTTCTCGCCGACCTACCTGGTCCGCGAAGAAGTTCCGGCTGAGACGGTCGAGAACGAGCGCCGGATCGCCGACGAGACCGCTCGCGCCGAGAACAAGCCTGAGGCTGCGCTGCCGAAGATCGTTGAAGGCCGCCTTAACGGCTTCTTCAAGGAGATCGTGCTGCTTGACCAGCCGTTCGCCAAGGACCCGAAGGTCAACGTTGGCAAGGTCCTCGAGCAGGCCGGTGCAAACGCATCCGGTTTCGCCCGGTTCCGCGTAGGCGCCTGATAGCATCGCGCTTAGCAAATAATGGCATGCGCCGTCCGCGGCGCAGCACCGTGTAGCAAGGAGGGGGTGGTCACCCACAGGTGGCCGCCCCTTTTTCCTGCCCAGAATCATAGACTTTAGTCCAGTTCAGCCCTACAGGTCCTTTTTCCCAGGACCGACAGCACGCCCGGGAGGCACGATGGAACCCCAGCACGCAACCGAAACCCATTCCGCCGAGGTGGAGCCCAAGCGGCGCCGCGTTCTGCTCAAGCTCTCCGGCGAAGTTTTCGGCGGGGGTAAACTCGGCGTCGATCCGGACACCGTCCGCGGAATTGCCAAGCAGATCGCGGCAACTGTGGGACAGGTCGAGGTTGCGATCGTGGTCGGCGGCGGTAACTTCTTCCGGGGCGCGGAGCTCTCGCAGTCCGGAATGGACCGCTCCCGCGCCGATTACATGGGAATGCTGGGCACCGTCATGAACTGCCTCGCGCTGCAAGACTTCCTCGAACAGGCCGGCGTGGACACGCGTGTCCAGAGTGCCATCACCATGGGCCAGGTTGCCGAGGCGTATATTCCCCGCCGCGCCATCCGCCACATGGAAAAGGGCCGCGTGGTCATCTTTGGCGCCGGCGCCGGCCTGCCGTATTTCTCCACTGACACCGTTGCTGCCCAGCGTGCGCTGGAAGTCCATGCCGACGTCGTACTCATGGCCAAGAACGGGGTAGACGGGGTTTACACGGCGGACCCGAAGAAGGATCCGGCGGCCGAAAAGCTGGACAGCCTGACTTACGACGACGCAATGCGCCGCAATATCCGTGTCATGGACCAGACGGCCTTCAGCCTGTGCAAGGACAACAAGCTGGCCATGGTGGTCTTCGGGATGGAAGGCGAGGGCAATGTCAGCCGCGCCATCCTGGGCGAGAAGATCGGGACCTTCGTGTCGGCCTAGGCGCACCCGCGCACAACCCGGAGCGCCTGCCCGTCAGCGGTTCCGGATAGCCTAGGATGGATAACAGAGTCCTTGCCGCCATGAAGGCGGACATAATTGTCTAAGGAGACGCCGTGATCGAAGAAACAATGCTAGAGGCTGCCGAGAAGATGGATAAGGCGGTGGAAGTGGCGAAGGAAGACTTCGCTACGATCCGTACCGGCCGCGCGAACCCGGCATTGTTTTCGAAGGTCACCGTCAACTACTACGGTTCTCCGACCCCGCTGCAGCAGCTGGCTTCGTTCCAGAACCCGGAAGCACGCACCCTGCTCATCACGCCGTTCGACAAGTCGGCGCTGAACGACATTGAGAAGGCCCTGCGCGATTCGGACGTCGGAGCCAACCCGGCCAATGACGGCAACGTCATCCGCGTGGTGCTGCCGGAGCTGACCCAGGAACGCCGCAAGGAATACGTCAAGATTGTCCGGGGCAAGGCCGAGGACGCGAAGGTCTCCATCCGCAATATCCGCCGCAAGGCGATGGACAACATCGCCAAGCAGGTCAAGGACGGCGACATCGGTGAAGATGAGGGAGCGCGCGCCGAAAAGGAACTGGACGCCCGGACCAAGGCCCACACGGACAACGTGGATGAGCTGCTCAAGCGCAAAGAAGCTGAGCTGCTCGAAGTCTGATGGGTACCGACCAGCCTTCCACCCAGGCTGGCGGTTCGCCGGCACCTGAGGCTGGTTCCGGGTCTCAGAAGGCCGGACCAGGACGACGGGCGCTGCGGGCCGCGGCCACGCCTTCACGGGCAGGGCGCAACCTTCCCGCCGCCATCATCGTCGGCCTGGCGCTCCTCGTGGCGGTCCTGGTGGGACTCTTCTTCCTGCCCGACGCGTTTGTGGTGCTGGTATCGGTTTTCGCGCTGATCGGGGTCTGGGAAGTTTCCCGTGCACTGACGGTCAAGAGCATCTTCGTGCCGCAGGTGCCGCTGTATGCCGGCGCCTTCGCCATGCCGCTCGCCGCCTACTACGGGGGCCCGGAAGCGCTGGCATTCGCGCTGGTGGCGACGGCGGTTGCGGTCATGGTCTACAAATGCCTGGACCGGGCGCAGGATGCCGTGCGCAGCATCATGAGCGGAGTGTTCGTCCTCTGCTGGGTACCGCTGTTCATCAGTTTTGCTGTGCTGCTGCTGGACGAGGACAACGGCGCGTTGAAAGTGATGACCATGCTCTTGCTGGTTGTCTCCAACGACACCTTTGGTTATCTGGTGGGAGTACTGTTCGGCAAGCATCCGATGGCTCCGAAGATCAGCCCGAAGAAATCCTGGGAGGGTTTCGCCGGATCGGTGGGCGGCGCCGTCGTTGTTGGGATTCTCTGCTCGGTGTTCATCCTTGACCTGCAGTGGTGGTTCGGGCTGGTGCTGGCTATTGCCACCGTCGCCGCTTCCAGCGCAGGAGATCTGGCCGAATCCATGGTCAAACGCGAGCTCGGCATCAAGGACATGAGCAACATCTTGCCCGGCCACGGCGGCGTCATGGACCGGCTCGACTCGATCGTTTTCGCCGCGCCGGTGGCCTATGTGCTCGCCGTGCTGCTGGCGCCTGGGGCGATCTAAGCGGGCATCCGCATAAATAATTCAAGAACGCGTTCCGGCGGGCACGCCGGGCACAGGTATTGGGGAGTTTGGCACAGCAGATGTCACTACTGAAGAGGGAAGCATCGACGACGATGGTGCGACAAAAGAATGAGGCTGGCCGGGGCAGCGCACCCTTCGAGCGCGTGGGGCGCCGCGAGCAAGGCTACAACGTCCGCCAGGTGGACCAGTTCCTGGCCCGCGCCCGGGAGTACTACAACGCCAACGACCCGGACAGCGGGCAGATCACCAGCCGCGACGTGCGCGCGATGACTTTTGAACCTGCCCGCGGCGGTTATGACCCGCGTGCGGTCGACTCCGCGTTGGACCGTCTGGAGGATGTCTTCGCCCAGCGTGAGCGCGACGCGTTGATCGCCGCCGAGGGAGAGCAGGCCTGGCTGGCCCAGATCGGCCGCGTTTCGGCGGTGCTCCGCGCCCGGCTCCACCGCGAGCCCGGGGACCGGTTCCGCCGTCCCGCCAAGCGCAATGCCACCAGCTACAACGTGCAGGACGTGGACGCGCTGTGCTCCGAACTGCTGGCCTACTTTGAAAACGACCAGCCGCTGAGCGTCGACATTGTCCGCCGTTCGGTGTTCCGCGAGGCCAAGGGCCCGGACGGCTACGAGGAAACCCAGGTGGATGCGTTCCTGGACCGCGTTGTCGAACTCATGGCCGCTATCGACTGACTAACGTAAAGCGCGTGCGTTAATGTCCCACGTGCATCAACGCCCCACCGTGCGCGGCGCCGGGTGATGGTGTTCGGGCGAGTGCAGCCGCGCCATCACCCGCGCCACGGTCAGGGGTCGGCGCGACGCCGTCAGCTTCGACACTGCAATGGTGACCATGAACGCCACCGGCACGCTCCAGGCCGCCGGCTGGGCGAGCAGTTCCTCGAACCGGCCCAACGCACTCCCGGCGAACGCGGCGAGCATGACCGCCGCCCCGCACAGCACCGCCCCGGTGACCATGCCGGCGATGGCTCCGGCATCGGTCAGCCCGCGCCACCAGATGCCCAGCAGCAGCAACGGACAGATAGTGGAAGCGGTGAAGGCGAACACCGTGCCCACACTCCCGGCCAGCGCCAGCGAGTCCGTGGCCAGCGCTACCCCCAACGGCACGACGGCGGAGAGTGCGGCGGCCCAGCGGAAACCGCGGACGCTGCCCCGGAACAGGTCCTGGCTGACCACGCCGGCCAGCGACACCACCAGGCCCGACGTGGTGGACAGGAACGCGGCAAATGCGCCGGCAATGACCAGGGCCGAGAGCAGGTCCCCGGCGGCGCCGTCGAAAATCCGGGCCGGCAGCAGCAGGACCGTCGCATCCGCCTGGCTGCCGGTGGCCAGATCCGGCGTGTAGATCCGGCCAAGCACGCCGTACAGCGTGGGGAAAATGTAGAACAGCGAGAGCAGCCCCAGCACAATGACCGTGGTGCGCCGGGCGCTGGGGCCGTCCGGGTTGGTATAGAAACGCACCAGCACGTGCGGCAGGCCCAGCGTGCCGAACAGCAGCGCGGTGATCAGCGAGATGTTGCGGTACAGCGACGCCTCGTCGGAGACATCGAGGTCGCTGTGGAAGACCGCGCCGCCGTCGGTAATCGGTTGCGAAGCGCTCCCGAGGGCCAGCAGCACAAAGATCACCGGCACGGCCAGCGCGGTTAGTTTCAACCAGTACTGGAAGGCCTGCACAAAGGTGATCGAGCGCATCCCGCCGGTCACCACCGAAAGCACCACCACAACAACGACGGCGGCGGCGCCCACCCAGCCGGGCAGGCCGGTAGTGATCCGTACGGTCAGCGCGGCGCCGTGGAGCTGCGGGACGATGTAGAGCCAGCCGACGATAACCACCAGCAGGCTGGTGACGGTGCGGGCCGGGCGCGAATCCAGCCGGGCGGCGGCAAAATCCGGAATGGTGTAGGCCCCGGACCGGCGCAGCGGGGCCGCGACAAAGAGCAGCAGCATCAGGTAGCCGGCGGTGTAGCCGATGGGGAACCACAGGGCATCGATGCCCGAGACCAGGATCAGCCCGGCCACGCCCAGGAAACTGGCAGCCGAGAGGTATTCGCCGCCGATCGCCGAGGCGTTCCACCACGGCCGCACCGTGCGCGAGGCAACGTAGAAGTCCCCGGTGGTGCGCGAGATCCGCAGCCCATAGACGCCGATGAGCACGGTTGCCGCGCAGACCGCGGCCAGCGCGGCAAGACCGACCGCCGGGCTCATTCAGCCCCTCCCGGCGAGCCCGGCCAAACCGGGCGGGCAAGGCGGTCATCGTCCACCAGTTGGCGGAAGCGGCGCTCGTTCCTGGCCGCGGCGCGGTTGTAGAGCGCTGCGCTGACCAGGATGACCGGGTAGATGCCCACGCCCAGCAGCAGCCAGGGCAGCGGGACGGTGAACAGCGTGATGTCGTTGATGCGCGGAAAGAGGACCATCAGCACCGGCACTCCGGCCAGGATCACGCCGAATCCGCCGGCGACCACCAGCGCCAGCCGCAGCTGGGAGCGGATCAGCGACCGGATGAAGATTTCGCCGACCTCGGACTGCTCAGCCAGCTCACGCGAAACGCTGTAGCGGCCCGGCGCCAGCGGTGCTTTGGACCGCGGCGCCGTCACCCGCACACGCTCGGGACGGTCCGCGCGCGGTTCACGGACGCCTTCCAGCGGTGCGGACCGGTCCGGTTGATCCTTGGGCCGTTCGGGCTGTCCGGTCATCCGCGCGGCCTGACCCGGTTGGCTTCGAGCTTGTCCCGCACGGCCGGCAGATGCCGCCGGCTTACCGGCAGTTCGGCGCCGTTGATCAGCACGGATGCTTTGCCGGCCGTGAGGCGCACCTGCTGTACCTGGTTCATGGCCACCAGATACGAGCGGTGGATGCGCAAGTAGCCGGCGTCCTCCCATTGCTGCTCGAGATCGTTCAGCGGAACCCGGATCAGGTAGCTGGCTTCGGCCGTGTGCAGCCGGGCGTAGTCACCCTGGGCCTGTACATACTTGATCTCGTCGCGCCTGATCATCTTGGTAATGCCGCCCTGGTCCACCGTAATGACCTCGGGTTTGGTGTCGCCATCTTCGATCAGCTCGCAGATCCGGCGTACGGACTCGGCCAGCCGCTCCGGCCGGACCGGCTTGAGCAGGTAGTCCACCGCGGCCAGTTCGAACGCCTGCAGCGCCTGGTCCTCGTCGGCGGTCACAAATACGACGGCGGGCGGCCGGCTGAAGCGCGAGATGACACGGGCAATGTCCAGCCCGGAAAGTGCTGGCATGTGGATGTCCAGGAACAGCGCGTCAACATCGTGGTTTTCCAGTGCCCGCAATGCCTCGGCACCGCTCATGGCCTTGTAGATGTTTTCTATCCTCGGATCCCGGGACAGCAGGTAGGCAAGGGCCTCGACGGCAGGGAATTCATCATCCGCGATGACAACGTTGACCATGCATGACAGTCTATTGCGTCACGCACTCATGCCCCGCTTGCACGGCGCCGCCTGGACCGGACTGTCACCGCCTGGAAGGGATTGTCTTCCGACTAGACGACGTTGTCCGGCTGGAACTTGGGCACGCGCATAGTGATCAGGGTGCCTTGGCCGGGAGCGGTTTCCACCACCAGGCCATGTTCGTCCCCGTACACCTGCCGCAGCCGGGAGTCCACGTTGCGCAGGCCCACGTGATCGCCCTCGGTATGCCCGGCGAGCACCTGCCGCAGATGCTCAGGATCCATCCCCACGCCGTCGTCCTCGATAGTGACGACGGCGTAGGCGCCGGCGTCGTGGGCGGTAATGGTGATGTGGCCGGTGCCCTCCTTCGCCTCCAGGCCGTGCCGGACCGCGTTCTCCACCAGCGGCTGGAGGGACAGGAAAGGAATTACCGTGCTGAGCACTTCGGGGCCGATCTGCAGGCTGACCTTGAGACGGTCGCCGAAACGCGCCCGTTCCAGCAGCAGATAGCGGTCGATGGATGTCAGTTCCTCAGCCACGGTGGTGAAGTCGCCGTGGCGCCGGAACGAGTAGCGGGTGAAGTCGGCGAACTCGATGACCAGTTCGCGGGCGCGCACCGGGTCGGTGAGGATGTACGACGCAATGGCGTTGAGCGAGTTGTAGATGAAGTGTGGGCTGATCTGCGCGCGCAAGGCCCGGACTTCGGCCTCCATCAGCAAGGTGCGCGAGGCGTCCAGTTCCGCCAGCTCGATCTGCGTGGCTACCCAGCCGGCTACCTCATTCGCGGCCCGGACCAGCGATGCCCCGACATGCTCCGTGTAGGCACCGACCGTCCCCACCACCCGGTCCTGCACCTGTATGGGGGAGAAGACGGCCTCCGTCACGGGGTTTTCGCGCAGATCCGCGCCTGGAACGGCGAGCCTGGGCTTACGGAAGACTTGGGTCCGGCCGCTGTCCAGCACCTTGCGCGCCAGCGCCATGGCCTCTTCTTCCCGCGGTCCGTGGGCGCCGTCCCACGCCAGCATCGAGGACTCGTCCGTGATGACCAGATCGTTGCTGCCGAGCATTTCGCGCAGGTAGCGGGCGGCCTTGCCGGCGCCGGCGGGGGAGAGCCCGGTGCGCAGGAACGGCGCCGCCAGGCCGGCGGTGTGCAAGGTGGTGTACGTGGCCAGCTCGGCCTCGGACCCCAGATCCCGGCTGGAGCGGGCGAGCTTGAAGCCGATCAGTGCGATGACCGCCACCGTGACGGCCGCGATGGCCACAATGAGCGCGATGTCGACGGCCGTGCTGAACATTCCTCAACGATAACTCTCGTGATGGCGTCACCCGGGCGCCGCCGTCGTTGGTTGAACCGTAGGACGCCGGAAAGCGCGCGGCCGCTGCCGCGCCGGCGCAGGGAAGTTCCCTCGTCGCATGCTGTTCGTCGCAGCGGGCCGCCGTTCACCGCAGGCCGGTTGCCGTTCACCGATCGCTCCCGCCCGGCATGAAGACATGTACTGAATCACATAAGAGAGTGATTGCAGTCACAAAAATTCCCAAGAGGAGGAGACATGGGACAAAATCCCACCCCGGAGGCCGATTTCACGGCAGCCGTGGACTTCGAGAAAGTCCAGCAGGAACCCAAGTTCCAGGAGCTGCGGCGCCGGCACCGCAGCTTCGTGTTCCCCATGGCCATTGCATTCCTGCTGTGGTACTTCGCCTACGTCCTGTTGGCGGATTACGCGCACGACTTCATGTCCACCAAGGTGATCGGCAACATCAACATCGGCTTGATCCTGGGACTGCTGCAGTTCGTCAGCACCTTCGCGATCACCATGTGGTACGTCAGCTTCGCCAACAAGAAGCTGGATCCGATCGCGGCCGAGATGCGCAGCGAGCTTGAGTCCGCGGCCGTCAAGCCCCAGGCAGGAGAAAAGAACTGATGCTTCCCTTGACCACCACCACGCAGGCCGAGACGCAGGTCGGCGAGCCCTGGCTGAACATCACCATTTTCGGCCTCTTCGTGGCGATCACCATGGTGATCGTGCTGCGGGCCAGCCGCAACAACAAGACCGCCGCCGACTACTACGCGGCCGGCCGCTCCTTCACCGGCGGACAGAACGGCACCGCGATTGCCGGCGACTACCTCTCCGCTGCCTCCTTCCTAGGGATCTGCGGGGCGATCGCCATCAACGGCTATGACGGCTTCATGTACTCCATCGGTTTCCTGGTCGCCTGGCTGGTAGCCCTGCTCCTGGTAGCGGAACTGCTGCGCAACACGGGCAAGTTCACCATGGCGGACGTGCTCTCCTTCCGGCTGAAGCAGCGTCCGGTCCGCATCGCCGCGGCAACGACGACGCTGGCGGTCTGCTTCTTCTACCTGCTGGCACAGATGGCCGGCGCGGGCGGACTCGTCTCGCTGCTGCTGGGCATCGACGACAGGCTCGGCCAGTCCATCGTCATCGTGGTGGTCGGTGCGCTGATGATCCTGTACGTACTGGTGGGCGGCATGAAGGGCACCACCTGGGTGCAGATCATCAAGGCCTGCCTGCTGATCGCCGGTGCGTTCGTGATGACTATCTGGGTGCTGGCGATGTACGGCTTCAACCTCTCGGCTCTGCTCGGCGATGCCGCCGCGACGGCCGGAACCACTGACATCCTGAATCCGGGAATGCAGTACGGTGCCAGCGAAACCTCCAAGTTCGACTTCATCTCGCTGGCCCTGGCACTGGTCCTCGGCACCGCTGGGCTGCCGCACGTGCTGATGCGCTTCTACACCGTTCCGACCGCCAAGGAGGCCCGCAAGTCCGTGGTCTGGGCAATCTGGCTGATCGGCGCCTTCTACCTGTTCACCCTGGTGCTCGGCTACGGTGCCGGCGCGCTGATCGGACCGGATGTCATCGAGGCCGCTCCCGGCGGCGTAAACTCCGCTGCACCGCTGCTGGCGTTCGAGCTCGGCGGCCCGCTGCTGCTGGGACTGATCTCCGCCGTGGCGTTCGCGACCATCCTGGCCGTGGTGGCCGGCCTGACCATCACAGCCGCGGCCTCCTTTGCGCACGATATCTACGCCAACGTGGTCCGCAAGGGCCAGGTGGACGCCGACGGCGAGGTGAAGGTTGCCCGCCGCACCGTGGTGGTCATCGGTGTCCTCTCCATTCTGGGTGGCATCGGCGCCCAGGGCCAGAACATCGCCTTCCTGGTGGCGCTGGCCTTCGCGGTGGCGGCTTCGGCGAACCTGCCGACCATCATCTACTCGCTGTTCTGGAAGAAGTTCTCCACCCAAGGCGCCATCTGGTCCATGTACGGCGGTCTGGCCGCTGCGCTGTTCCTGATCGCGTTCTCCCCGGTGGTTTCCGGCACGGAGACCTCGATGATCCCGGGTGCGGACTTCGCCTGGTTCCCGCTGAAGAACCCGGGCATCATCTCGATCCCGCTGGCGTTCTTCCTCGGCTGGCTGGGCACGGTCCTCGACAAGCGCGTCGAGGATCCGGCCAAGCAGGCGGAAATGGAAGTCCGTTCACTGACCGGCGTCGGCGCCGAAAAGGCAGTCGACCACTAGCCGGACGGCAGCACTGCTGTACGGCAGATACAGCCATACGGCAACACGGCGGGCCCGGACATTTCCGGGCCCGCTTCGTGCTTTCCAGGCGGTTTCCAGATACGTCTTTGGGCGCGCGGGGAATTTCCAAGTCCGACGGCGTCTATGCAGGCGTGTGCAAGGGGTCCATGCTTGGGGCATGAGAGTCCTGGTGACCGGTGGCACGGGTTTCGTCGGCTGCCATATTGTGTCGGCGTTGGTTCAGACGGGGCATACTGTGCGGCTGCTGGTGCGTGACCAGGACAAAACGCAGGCCTCGCTGGCACCCTTTGGCGCCGACGTCGTTGCTGCCGCCCAGCAGGACGTCGTCGTGGGCGATGTGTTGGATCCACAGGCGGTGAGGGACGCCGTTAACGGATGTGACGCCGTCGTTCATGCGGCAGCCATCTATTCGCTGGATCCGCGGCGGTCCGCCGAGATCCAGCGGACCAATGTAGAGGCGGCGGAGAACGTCCTGGGCGAGGCTGTCCGGGCCCAGCTTTCACCGGTGGTGCACATTTCCACCTATGCCGTTCTGGTCCGGAAGGGCGGCACCGATCCATCGCTTCCGCTGGGTGACGGCCGGACGGCTGCCAACCTGGCCCTCCGGCCGTACCCACTACACAGACGTGCGCGACGTCGCGGCGCTGGTTGCCGCCGTCGTCAACAAGAGCCGCGAACCGCGGCGCTATGTGGTTCCCGGCCACTTCGTGGACGGCAAGATGATCTTCGGCGCGCTCGAGCGGGTGACGGGGCGCAGGTATCCGTTCGTGACGGTACCGGCCTCGATGATGTTGGCGATGCTGCAGCCCATGGGACTGCTCCAGCGCCGGCTGCCCGGACGGTGGACGCTGCCGGCCTATGCGGAGAGTATCGACATCCTCCGCCGCGGCACGGAGTTCGATACGTCGGCAGCCAGCGACGAGTTCGATGTGCACGCCCGGCCCTTTGACGAAACGATCCGGGACACTGTCCGGTGGCTGGTGGAGTCCGGACGGTTGCCGGCCAAATACGCCGTGGCGTAGCCGGGGTCAGGCCAGCTGCGGGTGGGCCAGCCGTACCGGCTCGGAGACAATGCGGCCGTCCCGGGTGTTGATGCCGGGCAACAGCTCCGGCAATCTGCGGGCGGCCGCGTCCAACCCGTCCTGCGTTATCGCTTTCACATAGGGCAGGGTGGCATTGGTCAGCGCGTAGGTAGAGGTGCGCGGCACCGCCCCGGGCATGTTGGCCACACAGTAGAACATCGTGTCGTGGACCGGATAGGTGGGATACGCGTGGGTGGTGGGACGGGAGTCCTCGAAACAGCCGCCCTGGTCGATGGAGATGTCCACCAGCACCGCCCCCGACCGCATCCGGCTGACCAGTTCGTTGCTGACCAGCTTGGGCGCTTTGGCCCCCGGCACCAGCACCGCGCCGATGACCAAGTCCGCGTCGCTGACTGCGGCGTCGAGTTCCAAGGCATTGCTGACGATGGTATTGACCCTGCCCTGGTAGAGGTCGTCGAGTTCCTGCAGCCGGCGGACGTTCGTGTCCAGCACCGTGACATTCGCCCGCATTCCGACGGCGATGGAAACCGCGTTGGAGCCCGCCACGCCGGCACCGATAACGACGACGTTGGCCGCGTGCGTGCCGGGGATGCCGCCGAGCAGGATCCCGCGCCCGCTTTGGGACTTCATCAGTGTGTAGGCCCCGACCTGCGGTGCGAGCCGGCCTGCCACCTCGGACATCGGCGCCAGCAGCGGCAGCGAGCGGTCCGGTAGTTGTACCGTTTCGTAGGCCACTGCCGTCACGCCGCGGTCGCACAATTCCTTGGTCAGCGCCGCATCGGCGGCCAGATGGAGGTAGGTGAAGAGGGTCAGGTCCTCGCGCAGCCGGTGGTATTCCTCCGCCACCGGTTCCTTGACCTTCAGCACCATCTCGGCCCGCGCCCACGTCTCGTCCGCCGAGCCGAGCACAGTGGCGCCGGCGGCGGCATAATCCTCGTCCATGATGGAGGAGCCGTTGCCTGCCCCGGTTTCTACGAGCACGTCATGGCCGGCCAGCGTTAGCTCGTGCACACCGGATGGAGTAATGGCGACCCGGAACTCGTTGTTCTTTACTTCACGGGGAACACCGACTCGCATGGCATCTTGGCCTTTCTCTCTACGTCAGTCCGCGTCCGGTCCACCGGTGCGCTGCCTTTCACCGGTGCGCTGCAGCAGCGGCCCGATGCGGAACGGCACCAGCTCATGCATGGCCAGCGAAGTGTCCGTGCGCTCCACGCCGTCGATGGCGAGGACCTTCCCGTTGATCCGGAACAGGTCTTCGGCGCCGGTGGAGACTACCCGGGCCAGGATGTCGGCCTGTCCGGTGATGCCGAAAGCCTCCAGTACCTCGGGAATCAGGGCCAGCTCGTTAGTGATCTGCTCCAGCTTGGGCTGCTGGACATGGATGTGGATGAAGGCAGCAAGCGGGTAGCCGAGGGCAGCCGGACTGATGCGGCGGTCGAAGGAGAGGAAAACAGATTTTTTCTCCAGCTGGCTCATGCGAGCCTGGACCGTATTGCGCGACAGGCCCAGCTCTTGGGCCAGGGCCACGACGGTACGCCGCGGGTCCTGCGCCAAGGCCATCAGCAATCGTGTGTCGGTGCCATCCAGAGGCTGCATAATGCGCAACGTTAGCACGGTCAAAACCGCTGCGACAGAGCATAATGCCCAGTTTTGAGTGGGGATATTGCGCTTGCTGCATTCTGTGAGTATCGTCACAACTACCTGCCGGCAAAGGCGCCGGAAGGTCTGCAAAGGTGCCGCCGGATCCACAAGATCCGCGGGACCGACACAACGAGAAAAGGTTGCGTGCATCAAGTGTCCTTACATGGCATGAGGTCAGTATCCGGGGAAAATCTCGTCCAGCTGCTGACACCGGAGGGAACCCGGGCTGCCGGTCCTTACGATGAATGGGTAGCGGATATCGACGGGGCCCGCCTCCAGGGGCTGTACGAAGACATGGTGGTGGTGCGCCGGGTAGATCAGGAGGCGACCGCCCTGCAGCGACAGGGTGAACTGGCGCTCTGGCCCCCGTTGCTGGGACAGGAGGCGGCGCAGATCGGATCGGGGCGCGCGCTCCGCCAGGACGATTTCGTCTTTTCCAGCTACCGCGAGAATGGCGTGGCCTATTGCCGCGGGGTCGACTACACGGACATGATCAGAGTCTGGCGCGGGAACGCACCCTCCGGCTGGGACCCGTATGAGATCAACATGGCCACGCCGCAGGTAATTATTGGGGCCCAGACCCTGCACGCAACCGGCTACGCCATGGCCACCAAGTTCGACGGCGCAGACTCCGTGGCCGTAGCGTATTTCGGCGACGGGGCCACCAGCCAGGGCGACGTCAACGAGGCCATGGTCTTCGCGGCCAGCTTCCAGGCGCCGGTGGTCTTCTTTTGCCAGAACAACCAGTGGGCCATTTCGGAACCGGTCACCCTCCAGGCGCAGCGGGACATCGCGGACCGTGCCCCCGGCTTCGGTATTCCGAGCGTGCGTGTGGACGGCAACGATGTCCTCGGCTGCATGGCCGTGACGCGCGAGGCGCTGGAGCGGGCGCGCAGCGGCGGCGGGCCGAGCTTTATCGAGGCGGTCACCTACCGCATGGGTCCGCATACGACGGCGGACGATCCCACCAGATACCGGGACCCGAACGAACTTGAAGACTGGAAGGGCCGCGATCCAATCGACCGGCTGGCCAGACTGCTGGACGCCGAAGGGCTGTTGGCCGGTGACTTCACCGACCGGGTGAACGCCAAGGCGGACGAGGTCGCCGGGCTACTGCGGCACGGCTGCGTGACCCTGCCCGAGCCCGGCGAACTGGACGTCTTCAACAACGTCTACACCACACCGCACCCGGTGCTGGAGCGCCAACGGGAGCACTATTCCCGCTATCTTGCCTCGTTCGAGGCGGCAGGGGGAGGCACACGATGAGCACCATGACTTTTGGCCGGGCTATCAATACCGGCCTGCGCAAGGCGATGGAACACGATTCCAAGGTCGTGCTGATCGGCGAAGACATCGGCAAGCTGGGCGGTGTCTTCCGCATTACCGATGAACTGCAGAAAGACTTCGGTGCCCACCGGGTCATCGATGCCCCGCTGGCGGAATCCGCCATTCTGGGTACAGCCGTGGGTATGGCGTACCGCGGATACCGGCCGGTGTGCGAAATACAGTTTGACGGGTTCATCTATCCGGCGTTCAACCAGATAGTGAGCCAGGTAGCCAAACTGCACTACCGCACCCAGGGGAGGGTCAAGATGCCTCTGACTATCCGGGTTCCGTTCGGCGGCGGAATCGGAGCGGCGGAGCATCATTCGGAATCGCCGGAGGCTTATTTCATGCACACCTCCGGTCTGCGGGTGATCTCGGTATCCAACCCGCAGGATGCATTCGCGATGATCCAGCAGGCCATAGCCTGCGATGACCCGGTGCTCTTCTTCGAACCCAAGCGGCGGTACCACGTCAAGGGGGAGGTGGACGAAGAGGTTGACCTGGAATCCTTCTCCCTCGAGCAGGCTCGCGTGGAGATCCCCGGCGAAGACGTGACCCTGGTGGCGTACGGCGCCCTGGTGCAGGTTGCCAAGGACGCTGCCCTGGCCGCGCGGGAAGAAGGTATCTCGGTGGAAGTCATCGACCTGCGCTCGCTTTCCCCGCTGGACTTCGCCACGCTGGAGAGCTCGGTCCGCAAGACCGGCCGCCTGGTCATCACCCATGAAGCGGCCATGACCGGAGGGCTCGGTGCGGAGGTGGCGGCGAGCATCACCGAACGGTGCTTCTACCATCTGGAACACGCACCCGTCCGTGTCACCGGATTCGATATTCCCTACCCGCCGGCAAAGATGGAACACCACCATCTTCCCGATCTGGACCGGATTCTGGACGGCGTGGACCGCGTCCTGGGCCGGACGAATTCGCTCAGCGGGCTGGAGGGGAATTGATGGGAATCAAGGTCTTTAAGCTGCCGGATCTGGGCGAAGGTCTCACGGAGTCGGAAATCGTCAGCTGGCACGTTGCCGAGGGCGACAGGGTGGAGCTGAACCAGATCCTGGGCGAAGTAGAAACCGCCAAGGCCGTCGTGGAATTGCCGTCCCCGTTTGCCGGCGTTATCACCGCCCTGCATGAAGCGCCGGGCAGTACGGTCAACGTGGGAGAACCGATTGTCTCCTTCGAAGTGGCCGGCTCCGGCGACCCGTCCGAGAACGGCACCGGTCGCCAATCGTCGGACGGGTCGACAACCGCCACGGCGGGTGGCCGCGAGGCGAATCTGGTGGGGTACGGCGCACGGGCCGAAGCAGCAGGCGCGCCCAGGCGCCGCCGTCGTGCTGGTGCCGTGGACGCAGGGGGAGCGGTTACGGCGGCCAGCACGCCTCGGGCACGCGAATCCGTTGTTGCAGCGACCGCCAGGCCTGCCGGGGAGGGGGCGGAATCCGTGCAGGAGCGGCCGCGGTCCACTCCTCCGGTCCGCAAGCTGGCCCGGGATCTGGGTATTGATCTCGCTAAGGTAACCGGAACGGGTGAGCAGGGGTTGATCAAGCGGGCCGACGTCGAGCGTTTCCACGCCGGCGCTACTGCGGAGGCCGGCGAACGAGGTAAGGAGCAGCTGGCTGCAGCCGCCGCGGCGCGTGCGGGCGGATGGCTGGCGGGTGCCGCGGAGCGCGAAAGCCGCATTCCGATCAAGGGCGTGCGGAAACATACCGCCGCCGCCATGGTGGCCAGTGCGTTTACTGCCCCGCATGCCACGTCGTTCCTGACCGTGGATGTCACGCCGACGATGGAGCTGCTGGCCAAACTGCGGGAGAGCCGCGCCTTCAGGGACATCAAGGTCACGCCGTTGACCGTCCTGGCCAAGGCTGTGTGTATCGCGCTGGAGCGTAATCCCTCGCTGAACTGGCGCTGGGACGACGACAACCAGGAGATCATCCGGCAGAACTATGTGAATCTGGGCATCGCCGCCGCGACCGAACGCGGACTGATCGTGCCCAACATCAAGGACGCCCACACAATGGACCTGCGTCAACTCGCACAGGCACTGGGGGAGCTGACGGGCGCGGCAAGATCGGGGAAGACAGTCCCGGCAGACTTGTCCGGCGGAACCATTTCGATCACGAACATCGGTGTCTTCGGCATCGACGCCGGCACCCCCATCATCAATCCGGGGGAGGCAGCGATCCTGGCCATGGGCGCGGTCCGCAGGCAACCTTGGGAATACCAGGGCGGCATTGCCCTGCGCCAGGTTGTCACGCTCAGCCTGTCCTTTGACCACCGCCTCGTGGACGGACAGCAGGGGGCGACGTTCCTGGCCGACGTCGGGACCATCCTGGCCGAGCCGGGGATGGTCCTGACGATGGTGTGAGGGGGCTAGACCAGTTCCAGGATTTCTTCGGTGACCACGGCGGCCCGGGCATTGGCAAAGCCCTGGGCCTCGCCGATGGCCTTGAAGCCGGCCTTCTCCAGGACCTTGATGGAGCCCAGGTTGTCTTTGACGGCCCGTGCGCGGATGGGGCGGGCGGTGAATTCGCCGAGGAACTTCTCCACCGCTGCCGTGGTGATGCCGTGCCCCCAGTGCGACTTCGCGGTCCAGAACGTCAGTTCCGGGTAGCCGTCGGAGGGGTAGGCCATGACGCTGCCAACCACTTCGCCGTCGGCGGTGACGGTGCGGACAGTGATGGCCTCGTCGTTGAGGATGTTCTGCCAGTGGTGGTTGAAAACTCCACGGTCGGAGGGATTTTTGGCGGTGAAAGCAGCCATACGGTTGGAGTCGGGATCCTGCTGGTACTCGAAGAACTTGTCGAGGTCGGCAGGTTCCACGGGGCGAAGCTCAATCATGGCGAACCTTTCGGCTAGGGGTCTTTATTGAAGCCTACTCGGCTTTCAGTGCCGCCCATGCCATTGTTTCCAGCAGATTGCGCCGCCACGCCTTGTCGCGTACCGCTTTGCCCCGGTGGGTGGTGTGCGGCGTGGAGTTGATCAGGCCGAAGGCGGCATGGGCACGCACCCGCAAGCGGGCGGGCTCGTGCTCGGGAAGCAACCGGGAAAGGACAGCAACCCAGACTTCGACGTAGGCCCGCTGGAGGGCCCGCACGGTCTGTGAATCCTCCGGCGGCAGGCTGTCCAGGTCGCGGTCGTGGACACGGATGACGTCCGGATTGCGCAGAGCAAAGTCCACCTGGAATTCGATCAGTCCGCGCAGGGCCTCTTCGGGACCGGGGGAATTTTCAACCACGGCCTTTCCGCCATCGAGCAGGTCCTGGCTCACCCCGGTCAGCAGGGCGGACAGCACGGCATGCTTGCTGCTGAAGTGCCGGTAGACGGCGGGACCGCTGACACCCGCGGCGGAGCCGAGGTCCTCGATCGAGACGCCGTTGAAGCCGCGCTCCGCGAAGAGTTTCGCGGCGGCGCTCAGCAGGGCCGCGCGGCGCGAGGCCTTCGCCAGGCTCCGGCCGGTGACCCTGCCCGTGTCGGCACTGGCCACAGGCCCTGGGCCCGCTGGTGAGCCGGTTCCGGTGGCTGAGCTAGGGGACACGTACGTCCCTCCTGTTCGGATGAATGCTGGACAATCCGGTTAACGCGAACTAACCTGAATTTCAGTTAGTACAGACTAACCAAAAGCGTGTTCGTTGGCCAGCTTGCTGAACAGCAGCGGGACTGGAAAACGGCACCTACCGCGCGAAGAAAGATGTCGATGGAGACACTGCCTTCCCGGGTGGACACTACCAGCCCGGGCTACCTGGAGAACGAATCCGCGCAATGCGCACTGGTTGAGGAACTGCGCGGCAAGCTCGCGACGGCGGCGCTTGGCGGTCCGGAAAAATCCCGGCGGCGCCACGTGGACCGCGGCAAACTGCTGCCGCGCGAGCGCGTCGATGCACTGCTGGACGAGGGCAGCCCCTTCCTGGAGCTCTCACCGCTGGCCGCGGACGGAATGTACGACGGCGATTCGCCCGGCGCCGGGATCACCACCGGGATCGGGCTCGTGCACGGACGCCATGTCCTGGTGATCTCCAATGACGCCACGGTCAAGGGCGGAACCTATTACCCGATGACGGTGAAGAAGCACCTGCGGGCCCAGGAAGTGGCGCTGGAAAACAACCTGCCGTGCATCTACCTGGTGGATTCCGGCGGAGCCTTCCTGCCCAAACAGGACGAGGTCTTTCCGGACCGGGAGCATTTCGGCCGGATCTTCTACAACCAGGCTAATCTCTCGGCGCGCAAGATTCCGCAGATCGCGGCCGTCCTGGGTTCCTGCACGGCCGGCGGGGCCTACGTGCCGGCGATGAGCGACGAAACCGTCATCGTACGCAACCAGGGCACCATCTTCCTGGGTGGTCCGCCACTGGTGAAGGCAGCCATCGGCGAAGTGGTCAGTGCCGAGGACCTCGGCGGCGGGGACGTCCATGCCAAGGTCTCCGGCGTAACGGACCACCTGGCCGAAACGGACCAGCACGCCCTGGAAATCGTCCGCGACATCGTTTCCACCCTGCCCGTAGTCGAGCCGGCCTGGAACGTGGCAGCCGCCGAACCGCCGTCGGCCGATCCCACGGAGCTCTACGGGACGGTCCCCACGGATGTGAACGCCTCTTACGACGTCCGGGAGGTAATCGCCCGGGTGGTTGACGGGAGCCTGTTCCACGAGTTCAAGCGGGAGTACGGGGCCACGCTGGTCACCGGCTTCGCCCGGATCCTCGGGCATCAGGTCGGGATCGTGGCCAATAACGGCGTGCTGTTCAGCGAGTCCGCCCTCAAGGGGGCCCACTTCATCGAGCTCTGCGACCAGCGCGGCATCCCGCTGGTTTTCCTGCAGAACCTCTCCGGGTTCATGGTCGGCCGCGATTACGAGGCAGGCGGCATCGCCAAACACGGTGCCAAGATGGTCACCGCCGTCGCCACCGCCCGCGTGCCCAAACTGACCGTCATCATCGGCGGCTCGTTCGGCGCGGGCAACTACTCCATGTGCGGGCGCGCCTACTCGCCGCGCTTCCTCTGGATGTGGCCGGCCAGCCGGATCTCGGTGATGGGCGGCAACCAGGCCTCGTCGGTACTCTCCACGGTCAAGCGCGACCAGATCGAAGCCGCGGGCGGCGAATGGCCGGCCGCGGAGGAGGAAGCCTTCAAGGCGCCCATCCGCGAGCAGTACGAGGCGCAGGGCAACCCGTACTATTCCACCGCCAGGCTCTGGGATGACGGGATCATCGACCCGGCGGACACACGCCGGGTCCTTGGCCTCGCGCTGGATGTCTGTGCCCGCCAGCCGCTGCCGGAGACGTCCTTCGGCCTGTTCAGAATGTGAGCGCCATGCCCGAACAGCTCTTCACTACGGTACTGATCGCCAACCGCGGGGAAATAGCCTGCCGGGTGATCCGCACCTGCCGCCGGCTGGGCATCAGAACGGTCGCCGTCTATTCCGACGCCGACGCCGATGCCCGGCACGTGCGCGAAGCCGACCTTGCGGTCAGGATCGGCCCGCCGGCGCCGACGGCCAGCTACCTGAAAATCGAGGCCATCATCTCCGCCTGCCGCCAAACCGGTGCCGAGGCCGTCCACCCCGGCTACGGCTTCCTGAGCGAAAGCCTCGCCTTTGCCGAGGCGCTGGAGGCCGCCGGCATCACCTTCATCGGGCCGAATGTGAAGGCCATCGGCGTCATGGGCGACAAGATCCGGTCCAAGAACCACGTGGCCGGCTACCAAGTGCCGGTGGTACCCGGCCTGGCCGAACCCGGGCTGAGCGATGAGCAGCTGGTCAATGCGGCCGACGGCGTGGGCTACCCGCTGCTGATCAAGCCCTCGGCCGGAGGCGGCGGCAAGGGCATGCACGTTGTCGACCGCCCGGACCAGCTGCCGGCGACCCTGGCCACCGCCCGCCGTGTGGCTGCGTCCGCCTTTGGGGACGACACGTTGTTCCTGGAGAAGCTGATCCGCAGCCCGCGCCATATTGAGGTGCAGGTTCTGGCCGACAACCACGGCAACATCATCCACCTGGGCGAACGCGAGTGTTCCCTCCAGCGCCGGCACCAGAAGGTGATCGAGGAAGCCCCCTCGCCGCTGCTGGACGAGGCCACCCGCGCCCGGATCGGCGAGGCCGCCTGCAACGCCGCCCGCAGTGTGGACTACAGCGGGGCCGGCACGGTCGAATTCCTGGTCTCCGACGAGGCGCCGGACGAGTTCTACTTTATGGAGATGAACACCCGGCTGCAGGTGGAGCACCCGGTGACGGAACTGGTCACCGGGCTGGATCTGGTCGAATGGCAGCTGCGCATCGCAGCAGGCGGGCAGTTGACGATAGCCCAGTCCGACGTCGTTCTCATCGGACATGCGGTGGAAGCGCGCGTGTATGCGGAGAATCCGGAACAGGACTTCCTGCCCTCCGCGGGTACGGTGCTGGCGCTGCACGAAGCATCCGGCGACGGCGTCCGGGTGGACAGTTCGCTGCTGCCCGGGCTCGAAATTTCCAGCAGCTACGACCCGATGCTCGCCAAGGTCATTGCCTGGGGCGAGGACCGGGAGGAGGCGCTGGACCGGCTGGACCGGGCGCTGGGGGAGACCGTGGTGCTGGGCGTGCCCAACAACGTCGAGTACCTGCGGCTGCTCCTGAACGACGACGACGTGCGCGCCGGCCGCCTGGACACCACGCTGATCGAACGGAAACTGCCGCACCTGGCGTTCCGCCGGATCAGCGACGGCGAACTCGCGGTTGCCGGGGTGGCCTGGCTGGAGGGCAGACGGGGCGCCCAGGAAACCGGGTCGCCGGAGTCCCTGAGGGCTGGTTCCCCGCAGTCTGGCTCCCTGCGGGCTGGTTCCCCGTGGGCCGCCGGCGATGGCTGGCGGGTGGGCGGCGCCGTGCCCACCGTGGTCAATTTTGCCATGCCCCACGGGGAACCGCGCGAGGTTGCGCTGACCCGGCTGGATTCCGGGAGCCCGGGCAGCCTGGCAAGCTTCCGCGCGGAAGTAGCCGGCGGCAGCTTTACGGTGAGCCTTGAGCATGAGGCGGGCGCCGCCGTCGTCAATGGGGTGCGCAAGCCCTTCCGCCACGCTGTCGATCCCGGCACCGGGACGATCTGGCTCGCCGACGCCGGCTTCAGTGCCGCGTTGACGGTACGGGACCGGAAGCGCCGCCTGGCCGAGGCGCTGGAGCCGATCCACCGCGAGGAGGGCGAGCTGTCACCCGAGGTGCGCTCGCCGATGCCGGGCACCGTGACCGCCGTCGCCGTGAGCAACGGGGACCACGTCGAGGCCGGGCAGACCGTGCTGACCGTGGAAGCCATGAAAATGGAGCACCAGCTCACCGCGGCCGTGGCCGGAGAAGTAAGTGTCCATCTCAAACCCGGCGATCTGGTCAAAGCCGGCCAGATTGTCGCCGTCGTCGCCGCAGCAGATCCTGCCGGCGGGACGGAAGCAACGGAACAGAAGGAAGCCGAGCATGCCTGATTTTTCCCTCAGCGAGGACCACCAGGACCTGGTGGACACCGTCCGGGACTTCGCCGACCAAGTAGTGGCCCCGGTGTCTGCCAAACACGACGAAGACCACACCTTCCCCTACGAGGTGGTCAAACAGATGGGCGAGATGGGCCTTTTCGGGCTGCCCTTCCCTGAAGAATACGGCGGCATGGGCGGGGACTACTTCGCGCTGGCGCTGGCCTTGGAGGAGCTGGGCCGGGTGGACCAGTCGGTGGCCATCACGCTGGAGGCCGGCGTCTCGCTGGGCGCCATGCCGATCTATCGCTTCGGCACCGAGGAGCAGAAGGCTGCGTGGCTTCCCATGCTCGCCAGCGGCCAGGCGCTCGCCGGCTTCGGCCTGACAGAACCCGAGGCCGGATCGGACGCGGGCGGCACCAAGACCCGGGCCCAGCTGGCGGCAGGGGACCAGGGCAACCAATGGGTCATCAACGGGAACAAGGAGTTCATCACCAACTCCGGCACGGACATCACCAAGCTGGTCACCGTTACGGCGGTCACGGGCACCTCGGAGCGGCAGGACGGAACCACCAAGAAGGAAATCTCCACCATCCTGGTGCCTACGGACACGCCCGGCTTTACCGCGGAGAAGGCCTACAACAAGGTCGGCTGGAATGCGTCGGACACGCATCCGCTCACGTTGAAGGACGTGCACGTGCCCGAAGCCAACCTCCTGGGGGAGCGCGGGCGGGGCTACGCCAACTTCCTGCAGATCCTGGATGAGGGCCGCATCGCGATCGCCGCGCTCGCCACCGGCGCGGCCCAGGGCTGCGTGGACGAATCGGTGCGGTACGCCAAGGACCGCCAGGCCTTCGGGACCAATATCGGTTCCTTCCAGGCGATCCAGTTCAAGATCGCCCGCATGAAGGCCCGCGCCCACACCGCCCGGCTGGCCTACTACGACGCCGCGGCGCGGATGCTTGCCGGCAAGCCCTTCAAAACCCACTCCGCTATTGCAAAGATGGTGGCAGGCGAAGCGGCCATGGACAACGCCCGCGACGCCACGCAGATCTTCGGCGGGTTCGGGTTCATCAACGAATCCCGGGTGGCACGGCATTACCGGGACTCGAAGATTCTTGAAATCGGCGAAGGGACCACCGAGGTGCAGCTGATGCTCATCGCCCGCGAACTGGGGCTCTGACCGCGCACCAGCCACGATCGACGGAAGGCTAGGGACAACGTGATTAACAAGGTTGTAGGCAGCGCGGCGGAAGCCGTGGCCGATATCCAGGACGGGGCCTCGCTGGCCGTGGGAGGTTTCGGCCTGTGCGGCATCCCGGTGACCCTGATCCAGGCCCTCCACGACCGCGGCACCAAGGACCTGGAAACCATCAGCAACAACTGCGGCGTGGACGACTGGGGCCTCGGCGTGCTGCTGGCGGACGGCAGGATCCGCCGCACCATCAGCTCCTATGTGGGCGAGAACAAGGAGTTCGCGCGGCAATACCTCGCCGGCGAACTCGAGGTGGAGCTGACCCCGCAGGGCACGCTGGCCGAGAAACTGCGCGCCGGCGGTGCCGGCATCCCGGCATTCTATACGACGGCGGGCGTCGGCACACAGGTCAGCGAGGGGGGACTGCCGCAAAAGTACGACGCCGAGGGGAACGTTGCGATTGCTTCGGCACCTAAGGAGGTGCGCAGCTTCGGCGGCGCGGACTACGTGCTCGAAGAGTCGCTGCGGCCGGACTTCGGGCTGGTGCATGCGTGGAAAGGCGACCGGCTGGGCAACCTGGTCTTCCACGTGACCGCAATGAACTTCAATCCGCTGGCGGCGATGGCAGGCAAAGTCACCATCGCCGAGGTGGAGGAACTGGTGGAACCGGGCGAGCTGGATCCGCAGCATATCCACACGCCGGGCATCTTCGTCCAGCGCGTGGTGGTGGCCGGTGACGTGGAGAAACGGATCGAGAAGCGTACGGTCACCGAGGCCGGCGCGGGGAAGGGGAACTGACGATGGCACTGACGCGCACCGAACTCGCCGCCCGGGTAGCCAAGGAGCTGCGCAACGGCCAGTACGTGAACCTAGGCATCGGGATGCCTACCCTCATCCCCAATTACATTCCCGACGGCGTGGAGGTGGTGCTGCATTCCGAGAACGGCATTCTCGGCGTCGGGCCCTATCCCACCGAGGAGAACCTTGACCCGGATCTGATCAACGCCGGCAAGGAAACGGTCACGCTCAACCGGGGTGCGGCGATCTTCGACTCGGCGACCTCCTTCGGCATGGTCCGCGGCGGACACGTGGACGTGGCGGTGCTCGGGGCCATGGAAGTCGCCGAAAACGGGGACCTGGCCAACTGGATGGTGCCGGGCAAGATGGTCAAGGGCATGGGCGGGGCCATGGACCTGGTCTTCGGCGCCAAGCGGCTGATCGTGATGATGGAGCACATGGACCGGAAGGGCAACCCGAAGATCCTCAAGAGCTGCTCGCTCCCGCTGACCGGCAAGGGCTGCGTGGACCGGATCATCACCGACCTGGCCGTCATCGATGTAACCGAAGACGGACTGGTGCTGCGTGAAGTAGCGCCCGGCGTCGGCGTGGACGATGTCGTGGCCGCCACCGGTGCGGACCTGAACATCGAGGAGCACGAGGTCGACGACGTATGAGCACCGGAAGCGGCGAGGATCTGCGGACCACCATCACGCAGCGCGGCCTCTATTACGACGAGCTCCAGCCCGGCACCGTCTACGCGCACAGGCCGGGCCGGACCATTACCGAAGCGGACAACGTTCTGTTCACTACGATGACCATGAACAGCCAGGCTCTGCACCTGGACGCCGACTGGTCCGCGTCGCAGCCGTTCGGGCAGCGGCTGGTGAACTCCATGTTTACGCTCGCCACTGTGGTGGGCCAATCCGTTACCCAGCTCACGCAGGGCACCATTGTGGCCCAGCTGGGACTGACGGACATCAACTTTCCGCATCCGCTCTTCCACGGCGACACGTTATACACGGAGACGACCGTGACGGACAAACGGCTCTCGGCCTCGCGGCGCGGCCAGGGGATTGTCACCATGAGCCATACCGGCCGGAACCAGCACGAGGACATTGTCGCCACGGCGGTCCGCAGCTGCCTGATGTGGACCGAAGAAGGGCACCGGCAGAGCCAGACCGAGCCGGAGGCCAGGAACCGCTTCCGGAACCAGGAGCTCGGCTGATGTTTACCATGGGCCCGGCCATCCTGTTCTGTCCCGCGGACCGGGCCGAGCGTTATGCCAAGGCGGCGGACCGGGCGGATGCGGTCATCCTGGACCTGGAAGATGCCGTGGCGCCGGGGGACCGGGCACGGGCCCGGCAAGCCGTCATCGACCACCCGCTGGATCCGGAGCGGACCATCGTGCGCGTCAACCCGCTCGCAACCGAAGACCATGCCCTGGACATGGCGGCACTGCAACGTACCGGCTACACCACCATCATGCTGGCCAAATCCGAGAACGCAGACGCCATTGCCGGGCTGGGCGGGTACGACGTCGTGGCGCTGTGCGAGACGGCGCTGGGCATCCTCGCCGCCCCGGACATCGCGCGCACCGGGAACGTCGTCGCGCTGATGTGGGGCGCGGAAGACCTGCTGGCCTCGCTCGGCGGGACCTCCAGCCGGAACCCCGCCGGACCGTACCGGGACGTCGCCCGGCAGGCGCGCTCGCAGGTCCTGCTGGCGGCCGGTGCCTACGGCAAGACGGCCATCGATTCGGTCTACGTGGACATTCCGGATCTGGACGGCCTGGCTGCCGAGGCCGACGACGCTGTGGCCTGCGGATTCGGCGCCAAGGCCGTGATCCATCCGAGCCAGATACCGGTCATCCGCGCCGCGTACCTGCCATCCGAGGCGGCCGTCGCCGATGCCGCGGCGCTGCTGGAGGCGGCCCGGACGGAACCGGGTGTGTTCCGTTTCCGCGGCAGGATGGTGGACGGCCCGCTGATCAAGCACGCAGAGCAGACGCTGCGCCGGGCCGGGCTGGCAGGATGACGGGAAACGAGGACGAGCGCCGGGTTGGAATAGCCTGCAGCGAAGTGTGGTTGCACCGGTCATGCGCATAGTTATTGCAGGTGGACATGGAAAAATCGCACGCGAACTGACCAGGATCCTGGCCGCGGACCAGCATGAGGTGGTGGGGCTGATCCGCAAACCGGAGCAGAGCGCCGATCTGATGGTGGACGGTGCCATCCCCGAGGTGGTGGATCTGGAGAGCGCCTCGGTGGACGAGGTCGCGAAAATCCTGAAGGGCGCCGATGCGGCGGTCTTCGCGGCCGGAGCCGGGCCGGGCAGCGGGGTCGAGCGGAAGGAAACTGTGGACCTGGGTGCCGCGGTGCTGCTGGCGGATGCCGCCGAGGCCGCCGGCGTCGAACGCTTCATCCAGATTTCCTCGATGGGCAATGACCTGGTTCGCGACGGCGCTACCCCGGAGTGCATGGACGAGGTCTTCGTTGCCTACCTGCGGGCCAAGCTGGCAGCGGAAGAGGACCTCAAAACTCGCGACCTGAAGTGGACCATCGTTCGCCCCGGCCAACTGACCGACGACGCCGGCAGCGGTCTCGTCCGCCTGGATCTGGTCGAGGAGCGCGGTCCGGTGCCGCGCGCCGACGTTGCCACAGTGCTGGCGGAACTGCTGCGCACGGGCGCCGGTGAGCGCCAGCTGCTCAACCTGATCTCCGGAGATGTTCCGGTCAAGGAAGCAGTAGCCGCCTTCGCCTAGTTGCGGAGGATTGCTGCAGCTTCCTGAGCCGTCCCAGCGCCCGGTGCGATGCCCTCGCACCGGGCGCTGCCTCTTCTTCGGGTGCGTCCGGCCGCGGTCGGGTGCGGGATACTGGAAGACATGGATTTTCTTAGCGACCCAGAGGCAGCCGGCCGACCACGGAAAGTAGTGCTGCTGGGGTCCACCGGTTCCATCGGAACCCAGGGCATCGACGTGATCGACGGCGCCGCGGAGCGTTTCGGGGTGACGGCCATAGCGGCCGGCGGCGGCAATCTGGAAGTGGTTGCCCGGCAGGCCGTCCACACCCGGGCGGAAGCCGTAGGGATTGCCAACGGTACGCGGGAGGACCTGGCAACGGCGATCAAGGCAGCGGCCGCAGACACGGGCATCAGCGGCTACGAGCCCGAACTCTTTGCCGGCCACGACGCGTCGGCGAGGATCGCCGCCTGGCCGAATGCCGACGTCGTACTCAATGGCATTACCGGTTCGATCGGCCTGGTGCCGACCCTGGCTGCGCTGGAAGCCGGCCATCTGCTGGCGCTGGCGAACAAGGAGTCCCTCATCGCCGGCGGCGAGCTGGTCAAGCGCGCGGCGAAACCAGGCCAGCTGGTTCCGGTGGACTCGGAGCATTCCGCACTGGCCCAGGCGCTGCGCTCCGGCTCGGCGGCCGAGGTGGACCGGCTGATCGTCACCGCGTCCGGAGGACCGTTCCGCGGCAGGACCCGCGCCGAACTGCGCGCCGTGACCCCGCAGCAGGCGCTGGCGCATCCGACTTGGGACATGGGCCGGATGGTGACGACGAATTCGGCCACCATGGTCAACAAGGCGCTCGAAGTCATCGAGGCGCACCTGCTCTTCGACGTGCCGCTGGAGAAGATCGATGTGGTGGTGCACCCGCAGTCCGTGGTCCACTCCATGGTCCAGTTCGCGGATGGCTCGACAATCGCCCAGGCGTCGCCACCGGATATGCGCCTGCCCATCGCGCTGGGACTCGGCTGGCCGGAGCGGGTTCCAGGGGCGGCGAGGCCGTGCGACTGGTCCAGCGCGGTGACGTGGACCTTTGAGCCGCTGGACGACGAGGTGTTTCCCGCGGTCCGGCTGGCCAAGCAGGCCGCCGCCCAGGGCAGCACCTTCATGGCCGTCTACAACGCCGCCAACGAGGAAGCGGTGGATGCCTTCCACGACGGCCGGATCGGTTTTGTGGATATCGTGGATACCGTCGCCGCAGTAGTAGCCGACCACGCCGGCTCCGCCGAACTGACCGTGGAGTCCGTGCTGGCGGCAGAAACGTGGGCACGAACCGAGGCCCGCAAACGTTTAGGAATGATGTGACCGTACTTCTCTTTATTCTCGGAGTCCTCTTCGTCGCGGTGGGCATTGCGCTCTCCATCGCGCTGCACGAAGTGGGCCACCTGCTGCCGGCCAAACTGTTCAAGGTCCGGGTCACCCAGTACATGGTGGGCTTCGGGAAGACCCTCTGGTCGAAGAAAAAGGGCGAAACCGAGTACGGCGTCAAGGCGATTCCGCTCGGCGGCTATGTCTCCATGATCGGTATGTACCCGCCGGCGAAGGTCAAGGCGGGAGCGGCGGCGTCCGGCGCGGCGGCATCAGTGCGCCAGTCCAGCACCGGTATGTTCCAGCAGCTGGCCAACGATGCCCGGCAGGCCGAGGCGGAACGGCTGCAACCGGGCGATGATAACCGCGTGTTCTACAAGCTCCCGGTCTACAAGCGCATGATCATCATGCTCGGCGGCCCGTTCGTGAACCTGGTGATCGGCGTGGTCCTGCTCGGGATCGTGATGGTGGGCTTCGGCTCGGCGCAGCCCAGCACCACCATCAGCGAGGTCAACAAGTGCGTTGTCAGCGCCGCGCAGCAGGCCGAAACCGGGCAGACCGACTGCCTGCCGTCGGACCCGCAGGCACCGGCAACGGCCGCGGGAATCCTGCCCGGCGATACCGTCACCTCCTTCGACGGCAAGCCGGTAACCGACTGGTACGAACTCACCCGCTGGATCCGGGACGCCGCCGGCGAGGCCACGCCCATCACGCTTGAGCGCGACGGGCAGAGCATCAGCACCACCATCACGCCCGTGCTCTCGGAACGTCCGGTCTTCGACGAGTCCAACGAGCTGGTGCTCGATGCCAACGGCGACCCGGTAATGGAAGAGGTCGGCTTCGTGGGCATGGGTTCGACCCAGGAACTGGTGCCGCAGCCGGTCACGGCCGTGCCGCCCGCGGTGGGGGAGAACCTGCAGGCGATTGCCGGCGTCGTGCTTAATCTGCCGCAGCGGTTGGCCGACGTTGCCGAGGCCGCCTTCAGCGATGCCCCGCGCGATCCCAACGGGCCGATGAGCGTGGTGGGCGTGGGCCGGATTGCCGGCGAGATCAGCGCCATGGAAGAAATTCCCTTCGAGGCACGGGCGGCGTCGCTGATCGGTTTGGTCGGTTCGGTGAATCTCGCCCTGTTCGTGTTCAACCTGATCCCGCTTTTGCCGCTCGACGGCGGACACGTCGCCGGGGCGCTGTGGGAAGCAGTTCGGCGCGGCTTCGCCAAGCTGTTCCGCAGGCCGGATCCGGGCCCTGTGGACATTGCCAAATTGCTGCCGCTGACCTACGTGGTGGCCATCCTGATGATGGGCATGGGCGCCCTGCTGATCTACGCCGACATCGTCAAACCGGTCAACATCTTCGGGTAGCAGCGCAGGCCCGAACCGCCTGCATCAGAACCTCCACAACGACGGCGGAGCCGCTGGATACACTGGCAGCAGAATCGACGTATGGAGGTGGCATGTCCAAGCACGGCAGCGGCAAGTCCGGCTGGCCCCGGGCACTGGCCGCGTCGGCACTGGCCGCGGCGCTGGTGCTGAGCGGGTGCACGGCCGGACAGAACGGCAGGCCCGGCGCGTCCGGGACCGCAGCGGAAAGCGGGTCCGACCGGGACGAAAACCGGGTCTACGTCAACACTGCCGCCGCGGAGCCTGCTGTCATCACCGGGAACGACGCCGAGGCGGCGCTTGACGCCAGCCAAACCCTATTCCAGTCCAGCCCGGTGGCTGTGGTGGCCCCGGAAGGGGATGTCGCCGCCATCGAAGCTGCCGCCGCCGAGGCCAGTTCTGCCGGAGTGCCGCTGCTGCTGGCGGTGGACGGGCTCGAGGCCGAGCTGGAGCGGCTTGGTGTCCGCCAGGTCAAGACTTTCGGTGCGCCGGCTGGAGCTGCCGAATCCGCGGCTCCTGAGGCGTCTGCCGCGCCATCCGGGTCGCCGGGACCCCCCGGAACCGCCGCAGCCTCCGGATCCGCGGCAGGCTCCGGCGCGGCGGAGTGGGAAAGCGTACTGGGCGGCGTCGAGATTCTTGGTCCGGGCCAGCCAATGGACGAGGTTGCTGGGCCGGAAGAAGCCTCACCGTTCTCGGTGCTGCTTGGCGAAGACGCCAGGAAAGAACTCCCTGCCACCGTGGCCGTGCTTCAGGCCGCCGGTGTGCGCACCCACGTCGATGCCGCGGCCGACCCCCGGGCCAACCCCGAAACCGTAGACTTCCTGCGCGCCGAACCGGAGCACAACATTCTCGCGATCGGCGGGGACTTCGGCAATACGGCACAGTTCGCGGCCCGGACCGAAACCGCCCTAACGGCAGCGGAACTGCCCGGCGGAGGCATGCTGGCCTTCCCGACGCGGCGGATGGTCGCGCTCTACGGCCACCCGTCCGGTCCCGCGCTGGGTGCCCTCGGCGAACAGGATGTGGACGCCGCCATCGACCGGGCCAAGAAGCTGGCCGGCGAGTACAAGGGCCTGAGCGACGAGCCGGTAATTCCGGCGTTCGAGATCATTGCCACGGTCGCCACCGGATCCGCCGGCGAGGACGGCGATTATTCCTCCGCCACGGACATCGACCTGCTGCGGACCTGGGTAGACGCCGCAGGCGAGGCCGGCGTGTACGTGGTGCTGGACCTGCAGCCCGGCCGAACCGACTTCCTCACCCAGGCCAAGGCATACGAGGAACTGCTCAAGGAACCGCATGTCGGCCTGGCCCTGGACCCGGAATGGCGGTTGCGGGACGGCGAGCGGCACATGGAGCAGATCGGCTCGGTCACCGCAGCGGAGATCAACCAGCTCAGCGACTGGTTGGCCGCGCTGACGCGGGAGAACAATCTGCCGCAGAAGGTACTGATCCTGCACCAGTTCCAGTTGCGGATGATCTCCAACCGGGAGCAGCTTGAGACCGGGCATGACGAGCTAGCCGTCGTCATCCACGCCGACGGCCATGGCGGGCCGGGACAGAAGCTGGAGACCTGGCGCACGCTGCGGCAGGACCTGCCCGACGACGTGTGGATGGGCTGGAAGAACTTCTACGATGAGGACACCCCGATGTTCTCCCCGGAGCGGACCTACGGCGACGTCAAACCGGCCCCTTGGTTCGTGTCCTACCAATGATTAACCCGGCCCCGAGGGCAGGTAAGGTGTCGGCATGAGTGTTTTTGCCGTCGAGTATGTTTACGCCGCCGATACCGAAGAGGGCCGCGACACGCATCGTGCCGCCCACCGCGAATGGCTGAAGGGGTTCGTCAACGAAGGCCGTTTGCTGGCTTCGGGTCCGTACGCCGACGGCACCGGCGCGCTGCTGCTGTTCACCGCCGGGAGCGAAGCCGCCCTGCTGGAGGAACTGAAGCAGGACCCGTTCAACGTGCAGAACTTTGTTTCCGGCCTGCGGGTAACTGAGTGGAAGCCCGTGACCGGAGCTTTCGCCGACTACGCATGATCTTTCCCACAGCTGGCCGGTATCTTCGCAAGATCCGGGTTGCCGGAGGATAATGAAAGCTGTTCTGAACACTGCCCCCTGGAGGATGTTTTGACCTCGGTCAACCTTGGAATGCCAAACGCACCGCTGCCTGTCCTGGCGCCGCGCCGTAAAACGCGCCAGATCAAGGTCGGCTCGGTTGGCGTTGGATCGGACTCGCCGGTCAGCGTCCAGTCCATGACCACCACGCCGACCACGGACATCAATGCCACCTTGCAGCAGATCGCCGAGCTGACGGCTTCCGGCTGCGATATCGTCCGGGTGGCGTGCCCCAGCGCCGATGACGCCGAGGCGCTGCCCATCATCGCGAAGAAGTCGCAGATCCCGGTCATTGCGGACATCCACTTCCAGCCGAAGTATGTTTACGCTGCGATCGACGCCGGCTGTGCGGCGGTGCGGGTGAACCCGGGCAACATCCGTAAATTCGACGACCAGGTCAAAGAGATCGCCAAGGCGGCCAAGGATGCCGGAGTCTCCATCCGGATCGGCGTCAACGCCGGCTCGCTGGATCCGCGCCTGATGCAAAAGTACGGCAAGGCCACCCCGGAGGCCCTGGTGGAGTCCGCCGTCTGGGAAGCCTCGCTGTTCGAAGAGCATGACTTCCACGACTTCAAGATCTCCGTCAAGCACAATGATCCGGTAGTGATGGTCCGTGCCTACGAACTGCTGGCGGAGCGGGGCGACTGGCCGCTGCACCTGGGCGTTACCGAGGCCGGTCCGGCTTTCCAAGGCACCATCAAGTCCGCCACCGCTTTCGGTGCCCTGCTGTCCAAGGGCATCGGCGACACCATCCGTGTTTCTCTCTCGGCACCGCCGGTAGAGGAGATCAAGGTTGGCAACCAGATCCTGCAGTCATTGAACCTGCGTCCGCGCAAGCTGGAAATCGTGTCCTGCCCGTCCTGCGGCCGCGCCCAGGTGGATGTCTACACGCTCGCTGACCAGGTCACCGCCGGGCTGGAAGGCATGGAAGTTCCGCTGCGCGTGGCTGTTATGGGCTGCGTTGTCAACGGACCTGGTGAAGCCCGCGAGGCGGACCTGGGCGTAGCCTCCGGCAACGGCAAGGGCCAGATCTTTGTGAAGGGCGAAGTCATCAAAACTGTGCCCGAGGACCAGATTGTTGAGACACTCATCGAAGAAGCAATGAGAATTGCGGAGGAAATGGGGGAGACCGATGGCGAAAATGCTGTCAAGGGTAGCCCCGTGGTTAACGTCAGCTAACCGGCTGCGCACGGATTCCGGCTGCGAAGCCGCGGTCGCGCAGGGGCATGCCGAAATCCGGGTCCTCGACGAAGGGGACACGCCTCGGCTCTGGGAGCTGGTGAAACAGGATCCGGTGTCCAACGTGTTCCTCGCCGCGCATCTGGAATCCACAAAATCGGCTGCGCCCACCCCCTCGGGCGCCGAAATCCTCGGCTACTTCGCCGACGGCGCTTTGGCCGGTGCATGCTGGAGCGGGGTCAATCTGGTGCCCACTGCGCTCAGCGCCGAACAGGGTGCCAACCTCGGCCAGTTTCTAGCCTCCAGCAACCGCCGGACCTCGTCCATCTTCGGCCCGGCGGAAGCCGTGCTGGGCATCTGGAGTTCCTTCCAGCACAATTCCACCCGTCCTTTCGACGTACGGCCCAACCAGCCGCTGATGGAACTGCGCGGTAAGCCCGCGGTGGCGGCGAATCCCGCGGTCCGCTTCTCCACGGGGGCGGACCTGGACGTGCTGCTGCCGGCCTGCGTGGCCATGTTCGAAGAGGAAGTCGGCTATTCCCCCATGGCTGCCGGCGGACACCACTACCGCCAGCGCGTGCGGAGCCTGATCGACAAGGGGCATTCCCTGGTCTACCGCGAGCCCGGCGGTGAAGTGGTTTTCAAGGCCGAGCTGGGCAACGTCTCGGCCGATGCGGTGCAGATCCAGGGTGTCTGGATGAACCCGGCCTACCGCGGCAAGGGACTTGCGGCAGCGTACATGGCCGCCGTCGTCGAACTTTCGCGCAAGTTCGCCCCGGTAGCGAGCCTGTACGTCAACGACTACAACCAGCGCGCCGTCTCCGCCTACCAGCGTGTGGGCTTTGAGCAGGTCGGCACCTTCGCCACCGTGCTCTTCTAAGAAGTTGCCGTCCAACAGGATGCGCTGCCGGCGACACTCTGCCCCAAATTCACCCGAACCGTCCGGCGACCGTAGGATTAGTTACTGATCTGCTGTTGCGACACAACGAACTTTAGAAACGGAAACCAAGCGTGGTCCTGCGACTCTCCACCCTGTTCCTGCGCACACTGCGCGAAGATCCCGTCGACGCCGAGGTGGCCAGCCACCGGTTGCTGGTGCGCGCCGGGTATATCCGCCGCGCGGCTCCGGGCATCTACTCCTGGCTGCCGCTGGGGCTGAAGGTCCTGGCCAAGGTGGAAACCATCATCCGCGAGGAGATGTCCGCCATCGGTGCCCAGGAAGTCCATTTCCCGGCGCTGCTGCCGCGCGAACCGTACGAGGCCACCAACCGCTGGACCGAGTACGGCGAGGGGCTCTTCCGCCTTCAGGACCGCAAGGGCGCGGACTACCTGCTGGCTCCCACGCACGAGGAAATGTTCACGCTGCTGGTCAAGGATCTGTACTCCTCGTACAAGGATCTGCCTGTCTGCCTGTACCAGATCCAGACCAAGTACCGCGACGAAGCCCGTCCCCGTGCAGGGCTGCTGCGCGGCCGGGAGTTCATCATGAAGGATTCGTATTCCTTCGATATTGACGACGCCGGACTCGAGGACAGCTACCAGGCCCACCGCGGCGCCTACTTGCGTATTTTCGAGCGGCTGGGACTCGAAGTAGTGCCCGTGAAGGCCACGGCGGGCGCCATGGGCGGGTCCAAGAGCGAGGAATTCCTGCATCCGACCGAGGTCGGCGAAGACACCTTCGTCCGCTCGGCCGGCGGCTACGCGGCCAATGTCGAAGCGGTCACCACCGTGGTTCCGGCGGAGATCGACTTCACCAACCTGCCCGAGGCGGAGGTCAAGGACACCCCGGACACCCCGACCATCGACACCCTCGTGGCCGCAGCCAACGAGCTGGCACCGCGTCCGGAGGGCGAATGGACGGCTGCCGGCACGCTGAAAAACGTGGTCCTGGCCGTCACCCTGCCGACCGGGGAGCGCCAGGTCGTGGTCCTCGGCGTGCCGGGCGACCGCGCTGTGGACCTCAAGAGGGTCGAAGCCAACATCGGCGGCTTCCTGCCGATCGGCGGGGAAATCGGCATCGAGGCCGCCAACGAGAACGACCTCAAGAAGCACCCGGGACTGGTCCGGGGCTACATCGGCCCGGGCGAGAGCCTGAATGCTGCAGTGCTCGGCACCGAAGGCAAGACCGGACTGCTCTACCTGGTTGACCCGCGAGTGGTTTCCGGGACCAGCTGGATCACGGGTGCCAACGTCGACGGCAAGCATGTCTTCGGGCTGGTGGCCGGTCGGGACTTCACCTGGGACGGCGTCATCGAGAGCGTCGACGTGCGCGCCGGAGACGAAGCGCCCGACGGCTCCGGTCCGCTCGAGGCTGCCCGCGGCATCGAGATGGGCCATATCTTCCAGCTGGGCCGCAAGTACGCCGAGGCGCTGGGGCTGCAGGTGCTGGACAAGAACGGCAAGCTGGCCACCGTCACCATGGGTTCGTACGGCGTCGGTGTCACCCGGGCCGTAGCTGCCCTGGCCGAATCCAACCATGACGACAAGGGACTGATCTGGCCCCGCAACGTTGCCCCGGCTGACGTGCACGTCGTGGCAACCGGCCGCGGACAGGAAATTTTCGACGCCGCGAACAAGCTCTCCGAAGAGCTTGCGGCCGCCGGACTGGAAGTCATCTACGATGACCGGCCCAAGGTTTCCCCCGGCGTGAAGTTCGGCGACGCGGAGCTCATCGGGGTGCCGACCATCCTCGTGGTCGGCCGTGGCCTGGCCGACGGTGTCGTCGAGGTCAAGGACCGCGCCACCGGGGAAGCGCAGAACATACCCCTGGAGGAGGCCGTCGCACAGGTGGCCGCTCTCGCCGGGAAGTGATCTCCGGACTGGAGGAACTGGAACTGGCCACCATCATCCTTGTGGTGGTGGCCGGTTTCGCCGCAGGCTGGGTTGATGCAGTGGTCGGTGGCGGCGGCCTGATCCAGTTGCCGGCGCTGCTGCTGGTGCCCGGCATCAGCCCTGTGCAGGCGTTGGCGACCAACAAGATGGGCTCGATCTTCGGGACCACCACGAGCGCCATCACGTATTACCGGCGCGCGCACCCCGACCTGAAGACCGCGCTGCCCATGGCCGGCGTCGCGCTGGCGGGCAGTTTCGGCGGCGCCATCGTTGCCACGGTGCTGCCCTCGGAAGTGTTCAAGCCGATCATCGTAGCGGCGCTCATCGCCGTCGCAATTTTCACTGCCCTGCGTCCGACGGCGGGCACCCTCACCAAACTGCGCTACACCGGGGTGCGGCATTTCGGCACCGCCGCAGGCATCGGAATGGTCATCGGGTTTTACGACGGGCTGATCGGCCCCGGAACGGGCTCGTTCCTGATCATCGCGATGGTGGCCATGCTCGGGTACAACTTCCTGGCCGCCAGTGCGAAGGCCAAGATCGTGAACATGGCCACCAACTTCGGCGCCCTGCTATTCTTCCTGCCCAGCGGCGCCCTGCTGTGGGGACTCGGCCTGATTCTCGGCCTGGCAAACATGGCCGGCGGCTACCTGGGCGCCCGGATGGCGGTAACCCAGGGCAGCAAATTCATCCGCGTGGTCTTCCTGCTCGTGGTCGCGGCCCTGATCATCAAGCTGGGCTACGACGTGGTGCAGGAGAATTTCCTGGGTAACCCGGCAGCTTAGGCCGCCGGGCATGCCACGATGCCGCTCCGCTTACGGCAGTTGCAGTTCATGTGCCGGCGGAAGCCCGGGGAGGGTTCGTCCGGCGAGCGTGGAGGCAACCCAGAGGGACCGTTGCGCGTGGCCGCTGTTGCCGTGCTGCAGACAGTCCAGTGCGTTGGCCACCTCGCGGACGATACTCCACTGCCGCGCGGTCTCCGTCTCCAATCCCGCCGCGGCACAGAGTTCCTCACAGCGCCGGACCAGGTGGGCTTCCGGATCCGTGGCATGCAGGTCCGGAATACGGTTCCAGAGCATCGGCGCCACCTCGAATTCCGCCTCGCCCAGCATGGGCTTCGGATCGATGGCCGCAAAACTGCCTGCAGGATGCGTCCGGGCCAGCACGTTCCCATAATGCAGGTCCGTGTGGACCAGAACATCACGGGCTTCGCGGCGCCCCACCGTGCCCCGGACCTGGCAGACCTCCAGCGCGCATTCGAGCAGCCAGCGGTCAAAGGGCTCCCCGAGCGCAGACCAGTCCGCAGGCAGCGAATCCGACCACTGCTCGGCCATCGCCGCTACGGTCTCAAAGGGCGGCCAGCTCTCTGCCGCTTCGGGGGACCGGTGCAGCTGCCGCACCAATGGTCCCCACACTGCCGCAGTCTCGTCCAGCGGGACATCGAGCAGGGACCGGTCGCCGTCCAGCCGCTCTAGCAACTGCACAAAAGGGTCATCCTCGCTACGCAGCAGGGCCACGGCACCGCGGCCGTCCCAGATCCGCAGCGCAGCGGACTCGAGCAGCGCTTCATCGTGGGGAACCGCGAGCTTCAGCACCGCGGGTGTGCCGGATGAGGTGCGCACCGGCACCACTGCCGCCAGCTGGCCGAACCAGGGGCCGCCGCCGGCTGGGTCTGCCTCCAACTGCCAGCTTTCTAACATGGCAGCGCACAGGTTGTTGAACTGCTGGAGCCAGCTGGAGCCGCCGGGCAACTGCAGCGCGTTGAGCCGCAGGTCGGCCGGGAGCTCCATCGGGATCATTGCGGGCCGGCTTTCAACGCCGGCGCCGACGATGCCGCACCGGCAGTTCCGGACGTTCCGGAAGGGGAGACTGGGCTGCCGCTTGCCCGAAGGTCGAGGCCGGGGGTGAGTGGCGGTTCTCCGGTCATGGCCGCGATCCGCTCCGCTGCTCCCGGCAGGTCCGAGGCTGCGGCCGCCCGCAGTGCGCCGTCGCCGAGGGCCACCAGATCGCCCAGCGCCAGCGCCGCTTCGCGTTCCGCATCGCCGAGCCCCTGCCACGGCTCGTCGAGGAAGTCCTCGGGAAGTGCATAGGCCGGCCCGCGCAGCGGCAGGTCCACGCAGGCGTCTGCGGCCAGCTCCTCCCATCGCTCCATCAGGTCCCGATGCGCTGCATAGTTTTCCGCCGCGGCTTCACGGTGTGCACCCGTGATCCGGGGCAGCGCGGTCTGGTACAGGAACGCCAGCTTGTATTCACTAACAACGACGGCGGATACGGCCTGTGCTTCCGCCGGCAGTCCGCCCCCGGGAGCCGATGACTGGGATTCCTGGTCTTCCGCGTCAGGCCGGCCGCATTCTGTCGGCGGGTCCACCACGGCGGATTTCCAGGGCACCGGTTGTTCGGTGTCCGGATAAGCCTTGTGCAGCAAGGATGCCTGGCTGAAGGCCGACGCGCCGACGGAGGCCAGCAGGCGCGCAAGGCCGGGGTCCACGTCCAAGGACGCGGAGAGCAGGAAACGGGAGGTCGAGGCCAGCCGTTGAAGCGTGCCGTTGAGCGTCGGCGCCCCGGCTTCGCGCGAGGCCCGCTTGGTGGTTGTGGGGCTGGGTGCCGCTGCATCGAGGATGCCGGGACCGTTCCCAAGACCGGGCTCCGGGGCGGCTGCTCCCGACGGCCAGGAGGTCTGCAGCGGGAACAGGCCGGCCTGCTGTTCCAGCGCGGAAGCGGCGGCCAGCAGCGGTGCCGAGCCGCCGTCGTCGTTGTTTGAATTACCCTCAACCGAAGCGAGGTGACGAAGATCTCCGGCTACCGCCAGAAGCCGCTGCTCGGCGTCCAGGCGCGCCTGTTCGGTGGTGCTCAGCGGGGGAGGGACGGTCTCCAGGCTGGTGACGACGGTGCCGATGCTGACGACCAGTGCGGCGGCAAGCAAAAGCAGTAAGGTGCGCCGGAAAAAGCGGCCGGCTCTGCCGCCGGCCTTGGTGCCGGCCGTGCCCTTGGCCGGCCGTCCTGACGTTGTTCCCACAACAGTTGATAATGTCATGGCAGCAGGCACGGACGCACCACACGGTGCGGCGCGTGGCTCATCAGCGTGTCACGAGGGCTTGAGAAAGTCGCTAGTCTAGTAGCTACAACAACATCTAGCGGGAGGCAGCTATGGCGGATCGACCCGATCACACCGGCGTGTTCCAGTCGGGGAAACCATCCGGCGCCCAGACCCAATTGGAAGCGGCGCGGCTGAAGGAGCTATTGGCCCCCACCGTGGCTGCCAGCGACCTGTACTTGGAAGACATCGAAGTGCGCATCGCCGGAACCCAGCGCACCGTACACGTGATCGTGGATCTGCCCGAGGACCAGCAGGGCGGCGTGAGCCTGGACAAGATTGCGGAGGTCTCGCAGAGCCTGTCCGCGGCGCTGGACGAAGACCCGCATGATGAGGGCGCCCCCTATGATCTTGAAGTTTCTTCCCCCGGCGTGAGCCGGCCGCTGACCGAGCCGCGGCACTGGCGCCGCAATCTCGGCCGCAAGGTGTCGGTGAAAGTTCTCGACGGCGACAACGTCACCGGGCGACTGCTGGAAGTCGGGGACGAATCCGTCACGATACGGCCCGACATCCCCGTGAAGAAGGGCATGAAGCCCAAGCACGGGGAACCCGTCCAACTGGCCTTTGCGAACATCCGCAGCGGCAAGGTGGAAATAGAATTCACGCACTTGGATGAAGACCTGGCCGCAGCGGAAATGCGCGGCGAACTAGAAGATGAGGAGGCCTGACATGGATATCGACATGAGCGCCCTGCGGTTCCTGGAACGTGAACGCGAAATCCCCCTGGACCTGCTCATTCCCACGATTGAGCAGGCGCTGCTGGTGGCTTACCACAAGACGCCGGGCTCGATCGATAAAGCCCGCGCCGAGCTGGACCGCAAGAGCGGGCATGTGACCATCTGGGCCGCCGAAATGGACGAGGACGGCACCGTTGTCGGCGAGTTCGACGACACCCCGAGCGGGTTCGGCCGCATTGCGGCTTCCACCGCGCGCCAGATCATCCTGCAGCGCCTGCGGGACGCCGAGGACGACAACGTGCTCGGCATTTTCCGCGGCAAGGAAGGCGAGCTCGTCTCCGGGCTGATCCAGCAGGGCCACAATCCCAACATGGTCCAGGTTGACCTCGGCACCGTCGAGGCACTGCTGCCACCGCCTGAACAGGTGCCGGGGGAGAAGTACCCGCATGGTGCGCGCCTGCGTGCCTACGTAGTGGATGTGCACCGTGGCATGAAGGGTCCCTCGATTACGCTTTCCCGCTCGCATCCGGGCCTGGTCCGCAAACTCTTCGAACTGGAAGTCCCGGAGATCGCGGACAACAGCGTCGAGATCGTGGCGCTGGCGCGCGAGGCGGGCCACCGCACCAAGATCGCAGTGAAGGCCAACATTCCCGGCCTCAACGCCAAGGGCGCCTGCATCGGCGAGATGGGTTCCCGCGTGCGCGCCGTCATGACCGAACTGCACGATGAGAAGATCGACATCGTGGATTTCAGCGAGGACCCGGCGACGTTCATCGGCAATGCCCTGTCTCCCTCGCGTGTGTCTTCAGTCACCATCACGGACCCGGACCTGCGTTCCGCCCGCGTGGTCGTGCCGGACTATCAGCTGTCCCTGGCCATCGGCAAAGAAGGCCAGAATGCCCGTTTGGCTGCCAAGCTCACCGGCTGGCGGATCGACATTGTGTCCGATGCCGTGGCGGTCCAGCAGTAGCCTCCGGAACTGCGGCCGCAGCTCCAGTTCGTAGACTGGCTAGGGAAAGCGCTAGAATAAACATGGTCCGGTCTTCCGACTTCCAGCCCGGTGGGCATGATTCCCGCCAGCAGGACACCGTTGTGGCTTCGCCGCAGCGCACCTGCGTGGGCTGCCGCCGTCGGGATGACCAGGCCGGTTTGCTGCGTTTGGTCACAGCAGATGGTGCGAGCACCGTCGTCGTAGATCAATTTCGCCGCCTGCCCGGGCGGGGTGCTTGGCTGCATCCCCAACCCGAATGCCTGGCAATGGCTGTGAAGCGGCGTGCCTTCAACAGGGCCTTTAGGGGTAAAGTTGATAGCCGTGCCGTGGAAGGTTACTTCCAAGCACTTGATTCGGCCGCGGAAAACGCGACCGGATCACACCAACCGTCCAACCTGAAAGCGGGTCAGAAAACTGATGGAAACCCGATGAGTGCCAAGTGATGAGTGCCCAACGATGACTTATCTGTTGTGCGCTGCCCACGGTCTGAGTGCGATGTGCGTTCTGCACGGCACGGAAGGCCGCAGCAAGAAATAGACGGTTCGTGCCTGGCTCGGTGCGGACCGAGACAGGAGAAATGTGGCCAAGGTCCGCGTACACGAGCTCGCGAAAGAGCTCGGTATTACCTCGAAAGATGCAGTAGCAAAACTGCAGGAACTGGGCGAATTCGTCCGGTCCGCCTCATCCACGATTGAGGCTCCCGTCGTGAAGAAACTTCGCGACGCCTACCCCGCCGCTCCGGCAAAGAACGCTTCCCCCGCTCCGGCAGCCAAGGCTGCACCGAAGCCGGCGGCTGCTCCGACGCCCGGGCCCAAAACCGAAGTGAAGCCAGCTGCCGCACAGCCGGCCGCACCCAGTGCGCCCGAAACGCCTGCTGCGCCGGCCGCCCAGGCTCCGGCTCCTGCAGCCCCGGCTCCCCAGGCTCCGGCTCCGGCCGCGCCTGCAGCACCGGCGGCTCCGGCTGCCAAGGCCGATACTCCGGCACCGGCGAAGCCAGGCGCAGCAGCACCGGCCAAGCCCGGCGCCGCTGCTCCGCGTCCGGGCGGCACTCGTGCAGGTGGCGCCCCCCGCCCCGGCAACAACCCGTTTGCAACCTCGCAGGGCATGCCCCGCGGCGCCCGTGGCGACCGCGAGCGTGATGGCGAGCGTGCACCGCGTCCGGGAAACAATCCTTTTGCAACGTCCCAGGGCATGCCCCGCGGCGGTCGTGACGGGGCTCCCCGTCCGGCGGCAGCAGGACAGGGCGGACCGCGTCCGGCTGCAGGCCAGGGCGGTCCCCGCCCCGGTGCTCCGCGTCCGGGTGCTCCCCGTCCGGGTGCCCCGCGTCCCGGCGCTCCCCGTCCGGGTGCGCCCCGTCCGGGCGGCGGTCCCGGCGGCGCACGTCCGACTCCGGGCATGATGCCGAACCGTACCGAGCGTCCGGCACCTGCCGGCCGCGGCGGTGCTCCGGGCCGTCCGGGTGCTCCCGGCCGTCCAGGTACAGGTGGTCCCGGTGGCGGTGCGCCCGCCGGCGGTGGCTTTGGCAAGGGTGGCCGCGGACGTGGTGGCACCCAGGGCGCCTTCGGTAAGGGAGGCGCCGGCCGCGGCAAGCAGCGCAAGTCCAAGCGCGCCAAGCGTCAGGAACTGGAGCAGATGAGTGCTCCGTCGCTGGGTGGCGTGAGCGTACCCCGCGGCGACGGGAAGACTGTTGTGCGCCTGCGCCGTGGTTCTTCGATCACGGACTTTGCCGACAAGATCGAGGCAAACCCGGCCGCACTGGTCACCGTGCTGTTCCACCTCGGCGAAATGGCCACGGCCACTCAGTCGCTGGACGAGGAAACCTTCGAACTGCTGGGTGAGGAACTGGGCTACAAGATCCAGGTTGTTTCCCCCGAGGACGAAGAGCGCGAGCTGCTGGACTCCTTCGACATCGACCTCGAAGCCGAACTTGAGGCTGAGGGCGATGAAGAGCTGGAGAAGCGTGCGGCCGTTGTCACGGTCATGGGCCACGTTGACCACGGTAAGACCCGACTGCTCGACGCCATCCGCAACACCAAGGTTGTCGAAGGCGAGCACGGCGGCATTACCCAGCACATTGGTGCATACCAGATCGGCGTCGAGCACGATGGACGCGACCGTCGGATCACCTTTATCGATACTCCGGGCCACGAGGCGTTCACCGCCATGCGTGCCCGTGGTGCGAAGGTCACCGACATCGCCATCCTGGTTGTCGCAGCCGATGACGGCGTCATGCCGCAGACCATCGAGGCGCTCAACCACGCCCAGGCGGCCAATGTGCCGATCGTGGTAGCCGTGAACAAGATCGACAAGGAAGGCGCTAACCCGGATAAGATCCGCGGCCAGCTGACCGAGTACGGTCTGGTTCCGGAAGAGTACGGCGGCGACACGATGTTCGTGGACGTCTCTGCGCGTCAGAACCTGAACATCGACGATCTGCTCTCGGCCGTGCTGCTGACTGCAGACGCCGCGCTGGACCTGCGTGCCAATCCGAACAAGGACGCCCGCGGTATCGCCATCGAAGCGAACCTGGACAAGGGCCGTGGTGCGGTGGCAACCGTGCTGGTCCAGTCCGGTACGCTGCATGTCGGCGACACGATCGTTGCCGGTATTGCCCACGGCCGCGTCCGCGCCATGTTCAACGAGAACGGCGACACGGTCGAAGCCGCGGAGCCGTCCCGTCCGGTCCAGGTACTGGGTCTGTCGACCGTGCCGCGAGCCGGCGACACCTTCCTGGTTACCGACGACGAGCGGACCGCCCGCCAGATCGCTGAGAAGCGTGAGGCTGCGGACCGCAACGCCGCCCTGGCCAAGCGCCGCAAGCGCATCAGCCTGGAAGACTTCGACAAGGCTGTTGCCGAGGGCAAGGTTGATACCCTCAACCTCATCCTCAAGGGTGACGTTTCCGGTGCGGTTGAAGCTCTGGAAGACTCGCTGCTCAAGATCGACGTTGGCGAAGATGTTCAGCTGCGCGTCATCCACCGCGGTGTCGGTGCGATCACGCAGAACGACGTCAACCTGGCGACGGTCGACAACGCGATCATCATCGGGTTCAACGTCAAGCCCGCCGAGCGCGTGGCTGAACTGGCTGACCGCGAGGGCGTGGACATGCGCTTCTACTCGGTCATCTACTCGGCCATCGACGATATCGAGCTGGCCCTCAAGGGCATGCTCAAGCCGGAATACGAAGAGTTCCAGCTTGGAACGGCGGAAATCCGCGAGATCTTCCGTTCTTCCAAGCACGGAAACATTGCAGGTTCCATCGTCCGCTCCGGCATCATCCGGCGTAATACCAAGGCCCGTGTCAGCCGCGATGGCAAGGTCATCGGGGACAACCTCAGCGTTGACTCGCTGAAGCGGTTCAAGGATGACGCCACCGAGGTCCGCGAGGGCTTCGAGTGCGGTATCGGCCTAGGGTCGTTCAACGACCTGAAGGAAGGCGACATGATCGAGACCTTCGAGATGCGCGAGAAGCCGCGCGCCTAAGGAATCTCCGATGCAGGCGCCTGGCGGTCACGACCGCCGGGCGCCTGCACTTTCACCAACACACCATGAGGAGGGGCTATGGCCGATCCAGCACGCGCCGCAAAACTGGCAGACCGGATTAAAGTTGTGGTTGCACAAGCGCTGGAGCGCAGGGTCAAGGACCCGCGGCTCGGTTTTGTCACCATTACGGACGCCCGCGTCACCAACGACTTGCAGCACGCCACGCTTTACTACACGGTTTTCGGCGACGAGACCCAGCAGGCGGACACTCGCAAGGCGCTGGAGTCCGCGAAGGGGGTCCTGCGCTCCGAGGTGGGCAAGAACATCACGGTACGGCTGACCCCGACCCTGGAGTTCGTCCCGGACGAGATCCCGGTTAACGCCAGTCATCTGGAGGAACTGCTGCGGGCCGCCAAGGCCCGCGATGCCGAGGTTGCGGCCCTGGCAGAAGGCGCAGTTTTCGCCGGCGAGTCCGATCCTTACCGCAAGGACGAAGAGGACGACGACGAAGAGGGCTTTACCGACGAACCGGACGAGGCAGCCAAGTAACCTACGCCGGTCCGCAGTGCAGAAGGCGGCAGACCTTACGTCTGCCGCCTTCTGGGTGTCCCGGCAGTCCGATGGTGGCTGCACCCGGCGTGACGCCCTGCTGTTACCGGAGACGGACCTTGATCACCTGTCCGGCCGCAGGCATCTGCGGTGCAGCGTTCATGGTGGCGTAAAGGGTCCGGCCCTCGATCTCCACCGCTCCAGGGACTTTGGTCTTGAGGAAGGTACGCACTGTGTCACTGCCCTCCTTGACGACGGAGATCTTGTCGCCGAACATTTCGGCCACGTAAATATCCCCGCGCCTGCTCAATGCCAGCCCGGTGGCGCCGGCGAATCCGTCCGCTATTTCGATAGTCTTTCCCGTCCTCGGATGGACCTTGTAGACGGCGCCGAGCTCTCCCCAGCTGGTGTCTTCGGACCCGCCGGGCAGCGTGCTGACGTACAGCCAACCGTCGTCGCCGATTTCGACGTCGGTAGGTACCGGCTCAAGATACAGCCGTTCCCCGATAACGCAGTTTGGCAGTTTCTTCTCCCGGGCCAGCTCCTCGGTGATTTTGACCCTGGTCGCGGGAAGTACCGCGACGGTCCTTACCCGTTCGGACTCTTTGTTGATCCGGAAGATCGCGTTGGCACCGGCGTCGGCCACAAAGATGCTTCGCCGGTTCACCGCCGTGGCATAGGCGTGCGAATCCACGCCGCCTTTGTACTTGTCGGGCCGGTCCATGGGCATCTTGATCTGGTCGAGGCAGCTCTTGCTGTCGACGTGGCGGAAGCCATAGGTTACATTCCCGTCCGGATTATGCTTGGCCTCATGCTTGGCAACATCGGCGATGTCATGGATCCTGCCGTTATGGGACCGGGACTTGATCACTTGGACGTTCGGTGCAGGATCGTGTTCGCCGGCACCGGTACCCTCCATGAAATACAAGGTGTGACGGTAGCGCGATACCGCGCCGACTTCCGTTCCCTTCTGTGCCGTTTTATAAACATTGCGCAAGTCCCCGTCCTCCGTGATGCGGTCGAGGTTGCCCGCGAAGTTTTGTGTGACGTAGACCTCGGTGTTGTGCCTGCCGGTCGCCAGGCTCAACGGAGAGAACAGCGGGGGATCCACGGTGAGCGTTTCAACGTCGCGCGGACGGGGATCATCACCGTGCGCCGCGTTACCTGGGGCGATCCCGGAGGTCAGAACCATTCCAAGGGCGATGGGCAAGGCGATGTATAGCTTGGTGCTTTTCACAGCTATTGCTCCTGTGCATGACCGGCAGGCGTGCCCGGCAGGCACGGATGGGGCCTGTTGGATGAAGGTGTTAATGCCTATGAGGCAACAGCACCGGCGGCCCTCGGTGCTCCCCAACGGCTGCTTCCCTGATAGCAGTAGGGTCAAGGTAGTCCTGCGTCATCCCGCTGTCAACGATCAAAGGATTAAAGGAAACCATGGAAAACGATGCCGATCGCGTAGCCGAATATCTGGCCCGGACAGTAGCCCTGGCCGTGCGCAACGTCGATGCCGAAGGCGGCCCCTTCGGCGCAATTGTGGTGGCCCCTGACGGAAGGATCTTCGAGGGCAGTAACCGTGTGACCGCCAACAACGATCCGACGGCGCACGCGGAAGTCGTGGCCATTCGCCATGCCTGCAGCGAACTCGGAACCTTCAATCTCACCGGTTGCTCCCTCTACAGCAGTTGCGAACCGTGTCCGCTGTGCCTTTCCGCTGCGCTCTGGTCCCGGCTGGACCGCGTGTATTTTGCCGCCGACCGCCACGATGCAGCCCGGGCCGGCTTTGACGACGCCGCCTTCTACGACTACATCCAGGGCCGGGGAGATCTTGATCTCATGCCGGTGAAGCAGATTGTGGTGCCGACCTCGCAAGAACCCTTCCGCAGCTGGGAACAACTCGATGCCAAAACGGAGTACTGAGGTTCCCGGGGCCGCCGCCGGCGTGGCTGGACCGGGCAGCCAACCCCATATACTGAAAGGCGTGAATTCCGGGCCGGTCCGTTCAGGACTAATAATCGTGGACAAGCCGCAGGGGTGGACCAGCCATGACGTGGTGGGCCGCATGCGGCGCCTGGCGGGGACCCGAAAAGTTGGCCACGCCGGTACCTTGGACCCGATGGCCACCGGCGTGCTGGTGGTGGGGGTCAACCGGGCCACCCGGCTCCTGACTTACATCGTGGGTACGTCCAAGACTTACACGGCCACCATCCGGCTGGGCCAGTCCACGGTCACGGACGACGCCGAGGGCGAAGTCCTCAACGAAACCATCGCCGCGGCGGTCACTGAGCAGGAGATCCACGCTGCCGTCGCCAAACTTACGGGCGAAATCCAGCAGGTTCCCAGCAGCGTTTCCGCCATCAAGGTCAACGGGGAGCGGTCCTACGCACGGGTCAGAGCGGGCAATGAAGTGAAACTGGCTGCCCGGCCAGTGACTGTCAGCCGCTTCGATATCCACCAGATCCGGCGCGAACGCGGCGGCAAACTGCTGGACGTGGACGTGACCGTGGAATGCTCTTCCGGAACCTACATCCGAGCCCTCGCACGGGACCTCGGAAATGCGCTGGGAGTGGGCGGACACCTGACGGCCCTTCGCCGGACGCAGGTCGGGCCGTACACGATTGAGGCCGCGTCAACGCTGGAGAAACTGGCAGAGGAATTGCAGATGCTCGAGTTGGATGACGCGGCGCGCGCGCTGTTCCCGGCGCGGGAATTGAGCGACGCCGAAGCAGCCGATCTGTCCCATGGACGCCGGATCTCCGCTGGGCAGGGTGCTGCTCCTGTGGCAGCGTTCGCCCCGGATGGAACTTTGATTGCACTACTGGAGAACAAAGGCGAAACAGCCAAGCCCCTGCTGGTGTTCGCCGCCGGGAATGATGAGGGTAAGCGTTAGTGGTCGTCGACGGGTTTTTCATTACCGGAGCAGTCGTTTGCCTTCTCGCCGCACTGATTTGCATTGTCGCTGCGGTGATCAAACAGCCGCCCAATGACATCACGATCCTGTCGGTAGCCGCCGTCGAACTCTTCCTGCTGGTGTACGGCATCGCCGCCATCGTGCGGCAGGCCGGGGGAGAGGCAGTCGCGGGAGAGGTCTGGGAGTTCTGGGGGTACTGGATTACCGCCCTGCTGGTCCCGGTCGCGGCCTTCTGGTGGTCCATTCTGGAGCGAACCCGCTGGAGCAACCTGATCCTGGGTGCGGTGGGCCTGACCATTTTTGTGATGCTCGTGCGGATGGAGCAGATTTGGGACGGAGCCTTGGCAGTATGAAAGCGGAGAACAGCATGACTTCCCCTCAGGAAACCCCGGCAGAACCGGTGGAAACCGGCTCCCGTTCAAGCGGACCGGGTCGGCTGATTGTGGCCGTATACGGTGTCTTCGCCATCTCGGCCACGGCCCGCGCCTCCTATCAGATCGCCACGAAATTCAGCGAGGCACCGGTTGCCTACCTGCTCTCGGCCTTTGCCGCCTTGGTCTATATCTTGGCCACGGTCGCTTTGGCCAAGAAGGGCCTGCGCTGGTACTGGATCTCCGTCGCTGCCATCAGTATTGAACTGCTCGGAGTTGTTGCCGTGGGTCTGCTGAGCCTGCTGGATCCGGCCCTGCTGCCGGAGGACACCGTGTGGTCCGGCTTCGGGCAAGGCTATGGCTACATCCCGCTGGTTCTGCCGCTGCTCGGACTCTGGTGGCTTTGGCGGCACCGGCCCGGGCAGGAACGAATGCGGTAATACCGCCGCGATCGTCCATAATGGACAACGGCGCCGCTGGATTTTTACCGGTGCGCCGAGACTGAACAGCTCATGAATAGCTAACGATGCGAGGAGCCTGCTGTGCACTACTGGAAAGACCTGGCCGAAGTACCTTCCGGTTTTGGTCCATCAGTGGTAACGCTGGGCAATTTCGACGGCGTGCACCGCGGCCACCAGCAGGTGCTGGCCAAGCTCGTGGAGACTGCCGCACGCCACAGCGCCAACGCCGTCGCCATCTCATTCGACCCCCATCCTGCACAGATCCACCGTCCGGAGGCAGCGCCCCAGCAGATTATGGGGCTGGAGGACCGCATCGAGGCGCTCGAAGAGACCGGTATCGACGGCCTGCTCATGATGACCTACACGCTCGAACTGGCAGCGGACACGCCGGAGGAGTTTGTCCGCAAAGTTTTCGTTGAAGCGCTGGGGGCGTCCGCCGTCGTTATTGGCCACGATGTCCGGTTCGGCAAGGGCAATTCCGGTGACCTGAACACCATGCAGGAACTCGGTGAGCAGTTCGGCTTCGCCGTCGACGTGATCGAAGAATACGGCTCGGACCAGCCGGACGCGCCGGAGTCCCACCTCAGGGGCAGGCGCTGTTCCTCCTCCTGGGTCCGGGAAGCACTGGCCGAGGGCGATGTGATGACGGCGGCCCAGGTGATGGGCCGGCTGCACCGGGTACGCGGCGAGGTGGTCCACGGGGATGCCCGCGGCCGCGAACTGGGTTTCCCGACCGCTAATCTTTCTCCCGATGCCAGCGGGCTGATCCCCGCCGACGGCGTCTACGCCGGCTGGTTGATCGACGCTTCCGGTCGGCGCTGGCCGGCCGCCATCTCGGTGGGTTCGAACCCGACCTTCGAGGGCGCCAGCCGCCGCGTCGAGGCCCACGTCATCGACCGCCCGAAGGAAGCGAACGGGGACTTCGACCTCTACGGCCAGCAGGTAGTGGTGGAGTTCGTCCACCGGCTGCGCGGCATGGTCGCCTACACGGGACCGGAGGCTTTGATCGCCCAAATGGAGATCGACGTCGACCAGTCCCGGGCCCTGCTTTCGACAGACTAATGCCCGGACAGGTAAACTGAGGGCTGAATTCGGCTGCGGTCCGTGGCGGCTGGATTTCTCTATGCTCGTTCCGGCAATCCCGGCCGGGCGCGGAGACCCCGGCAGCGAAGTGCTGAAACGGGCCTCACGGCACAACTTCTAGGAGTTATTGTGGCATTAGACGCCGCTATCAAGCAGGAAATCATCAAGGAATACGCCACCCACGAGGGCGACACGGGTTCACCCGAGGTACAGATTGCAGTTCTGTCCCGCCGCATCTCGGACCTGACGGAACACCTGAAGATGCACAAGCATGACCACCACACCCGCCGCGGCCTGATGGCCCTGGTTGGTCGTCGTCGCCGCATGCTGGCTTACCTGCGCGACACCGACATCACGCGCTACCGTGCGCTCATTGAGCGTCTCGGCCTGCGCCGCTAGTCTGCTGTGAAGGCGGCTCTTTCTGAACTGCTGAAGGCATAGGAAAGAGCCGCCTTCGCTTTGCTTGGCGCAAACCCACCGGCCGGGATCCGGCAGGTGGGCAACCATAATTACAAAACAGGAGTGACCGGCGTCGTAAGCATTCGCGGTCCTCGGTAGTGATTTCCGGGAGTGGCCGGTGCAGCAATGCACAGCCGCCCGGGGGTCTCGATCGAAGACCGGGTGTTGACAGGCCCCATGGCCAGCCGCAGGCGCTTCCCACCGCGGGGAGCAGGCAAGTCTGGGCCGATGCTGGTTACCTCCGACACCACAGAAACGGAGGTGACTCTCTTGGAGGGTCCCGAAATTCAGTTCTCGGAAGCGGTCATTGACAATGGCCGTTTCGGCAAGCGCGTTATCCGGTTTGAAACCGGCCGCGTTGCGCAGCAGGCCGCAGGCTCGGCGATGGTCTACATCGACGAAGACACCGCACTGCTGTCCGCCACCACCGCCGGCAAGTCCCCGCGCGAGGGCTTTGACTTCTTCCCCCTGACGGTGGATGTCGAAGAGCGCATGTACGCCGCGGGCCGCATCCCCGGATCGTTCTTCCGCCGCGAAGGCCGACCGTCCACAGAAGCCATCCTGGCCTGCCGCCTGATGGACCGCCCGCTGCGCCCGGCCTTTGTAAAGGGTCTGCGCAACGAGGTGCAGATCGTTGTCACCGTCCTGGCAATCAACCCGGACGTGCTGTACGACGTCGTCGCGATCAACGCATCCTCCATGTCCACCCAGCTCTCGGGCCTGCCGTTCTCCGGCCCTATCGGCGGCGTGCGCGTGGCGCTGATCGAAGGCCAATGGGTGGCGTTCCCGAAGCACACCGAACTGGAGAAGGCCGTCTTCAGCATGGTTGTTGCCGGCCGTGTCGCCGGTGACGACGTCGCCATCATGATGGTGGAGGCCGAAGCTACGGACAACGCCTGGCAGCTGATCAAGGAAGAGGGCGCCCCCGCCCCGACCGAAGAGGTTGTTGCTGATGGTCTGGAAGCGGCCAAGCCGTTCATCAAGTCCCTGTGCGACGCCCAGGCCCAGCTGGCCGCGGCCGCTGCCAAGCCGACCGTCGAGTTCCCGGTCTTCAAGGACTACGAGGACGATGTGTTCGTCGCAGTGGAAGCCGCTGCTGCCACCAAGCTGACCGAGATCTTCTCGATCGCCGACAAGCAGACCCGCAACGATGCTGCGGACGACTTCAAGGCCGAGATCCTGGCGCAGTTCGGCGGCTCCGAGGAAGCCCAGTTCGCCGGGCGCGAGAAGGAAGTTTCGGCTGCCTTCAACTCCGTCACCAAGCAGGTCGTCCGCCAGCGCATCCTGAAGGACCAGGTCCGCATCGACGGCCGTGGCCTGACGGACATCCGCACGCTGACCGCCGAGGTAGAGGTTCTGCCCCGCGTCCACGGTTCAGCCATCTTCGAGCGCGGCGAAACCCAGATCATGGGTGTCACCACGCTGAACATGCTCAAGATGGAGCAGCAGATCGATTCGCTGTCGCCGGTAACGCGCAAGCGCTACATGCACAACTACAACTTCCCGCCCTACTCCACCGGTGAGACCGGCCGTGTCGGTTCGCCGAAGCGCCGCGAAATCGGCCACGGTGCCCTCGCCGAGCGCGCCCTGGTTCCGGTGCTGCCCTCGCGTGAAGAATTCCCGTACGCCATCCGCCAGGTCTCCGAAGCTCTCAGCTCCAACGGCTCCACCTCGATGGGCTCGGTCTGCGCCTCGACGCTGTCCCTGCTCAACGCCGGTGTGCCGCTGAAGGCTCCGGTTGCCGGCATTGCCATGGGTCTGGTTTCCGACCAGGTCGACGGGGAAACCCGCTACGCGGCGCTGACCGACATCCTCGGTGCCGAAGATGCCTACGGCGACATGGACTTCAAGGTTGCCGGTACTGCCGAATTCGTCACCGCGATCCAGCTCGACACCAAGCTGGACGGCATCCCCGCCTCGGTTCTGGCCGCCGCGCTGAAGCAGGCCCGCGAAGCGCGCCTGCACATCCTGGGCGTACTTGAGGCCGCGATCGATACCCCGGACGAGCTTTCCGAGTTCGCGCCGCGGATCATCTCGGTCAAGATCCCCGTGGACAAGATCGGCGAGGTCATTGGCCCGAAGGGCAAGATGATCAACCAGATCCAGGAGGACACCGGCGCCGACATCTCCATCGAAGATGACGGTACCGTGCTGATCGGCGCCACCGACGGCGGCTCCGCCGAGGCAGCCCGCTCCGCCATCAACGCCATCGCGAACCCGCAGGTTCCCGAGGTCGGCGAGCGTTACCTGGGCACGGTCGTCAAGACCACCACGTTCGGCGCCTTCGTGTCCCTGACACCGGGCAAGGACGGCCTGCTGCACATTTCCGAGCTGCGCAAGCTGTCCGGCGGCAAGCGGGTGGACAATGTCGACGACGTTGTCTCCGTGGGCCAGAAGGTCCAGGTCGAGATCACCAAGATCGACGACCGCGGAAAGCTCTCGCTGTCTCCGGTTGTTGCCGAAGAGGCGGCCGGCGACGAGGCTTCCGGCGAGGACGTCCTGGAGCCGGTGGAAGGTTCCGCAGAGTAAATGCCTGAAGCATTTGGCAACGAACTCCCCGCTTCAGAGTCACGCTCTGCGGCGGGGAGTTCCGCTATGTCCCGAGGAATCCATTTGCCCTTATCCGCCACTGAAGGCCATACGGACGCGACCGATCTCGGCGGGGCCGATCCCACGTTGATCCACGGTGATCCTGGCGGCTCCGTGGTGCGGCGTTCCGTGCTCCCCGGCGGCGTCCGAGTGCTGACGGAAGCGATGCCCGGGCAGCGTTCGGCGACTATCGGCTTCTGGGTCGGCGTCGGCTCCCGGGACGAGGCGGAGGGCCAGCACGGCTCGACGCACTTCCTGGAGCACCTGCTCTTCAAGGGAACGAAGCGGCGCACGGCGCTCGACATCGCGTCGGCTTTTGACGAGGTCGGCGGGGAATCCAATGCCGCGACGGCGAAGGAAAACACCTGCTACTACGCCCGCGTGCTCGACACGGATCTGCCGATGGCCATCGACGTCATCGCGGACATGATCACCTCCGCGGTGCTCGACAACAGCGAGCTGGAGCAGGAACGCGACGTCATCCTCGAAGAACTGGCGATGGACAATGACGATCCCTCGGACGTCTGCCACGAGAAGTTCGTCGAGGCGGTCTTGGCCGGCCACCCCCTTGGCCGGCCCATCGGCGGTACTCCCGAGGCAATCATGGCCGTGCCCCGCACCGCTGTCTGGGACCACTACCAGCGGTACTACCGCCCGGATGAGTTGGTTGTGACCGCAGCGGGAGGATTGGAGCACGACGACGTCTGCCGGCTGGTTCTGCAGGCTCTGGAAGGCGCTGGCTGGGTACTCGAACCTGGAGCCGCACCGGTACAGCGCCGCTCCGCCGAGCGCACGGAGATCACCTCCGTAGCTGGCATCCACGTCCACCGGCGTCCGGTCGAGCAGGCCAACATCGTCATGGGCTGCCAATCCATAGTCGCCACCGACGAGCGCCGGTTCGTGATGAGCGTCCTCAACGCCGTCCTTGGTGGCGGCATGTCGTCGCGGCTGTTCCAGGAAGTCAGGGAAAAGCGCGGGCTTGTCTACGCCACGTACTCCTTCGCGGGGTCCTACGCGGATGCCGGCTACTTCGGTATGTACGCGGGCTGCTCTCCGGCGAAGACCAAGCAGGTTATCGAACTGCTGGGTGCCGAGCTGGACAAGCTGGCCTCGGACGGAATTACGGCCGAAGAACTGCGCAAGGCAGTCGGGCAGTTGTCCGGCGGCATCGTCCTGGCGCTGGAAGATAGCGGGTCGCGGATGTCGCGGCTTGGACGGGCGGAACTCGTCTCTGGAGAGTTCCTGGACGCGGACGAGACGCTGGCGAGGATCCGCGCTGTCACGCCGGAGGAAGTGCAGGCGCTGGCCGCCGAACTGGCCGCCGCCCCGCGCACAGTAACCGTCGTCGGTCCGTTTGATTCACCCGCGGACTTTGGTCTCTGAGGTTCCGCAAATTTCCACCCGGCGGCCGGGTGTCCGGGAAAGAATCCGGGCACCCGGCCGCTGTTTTTTGGGCGCCTGCGGGACGAGTCCGCGGGCTATTCCGCGTTAAATGACACACGTCCCGCCGTGTTAGCGGGCTTGTCGCGGGCAGGAAATATGAATGGACTCCACTGGGGGACTAGACTGATTTCGGCTGTGGGTGACTGCAGTCACATGTATCTACCGCACCGCAATTGGAGAATGTTTTGGAAGACTTAACGGAGTTTCTATCGGCCGTTAGTTCGGTTGTCTGGGGTCCATTTCTGCTTATACCGCTGCTGCTGGGCACCGGTCTTTACCTGACTATCCGTTTGGGGGGACTTCAGTTCCTGAAACTGGGCGTTGCGCTGCGGCTCGGACTGTTCACGCGAAGGGATGCAGGGGCCGAGGGTGATATTTCGCAGTTCCAAGCACTGACTACTGCACTTGCTGCCACCGTGGGCACGGGCAACATTGTAGGCGTCGCCACAGCTATTGGTATCGGTGGCCCCGGCGCGCTGTTCTGGATGTGGGTGACGGCCATGGTGGGGATGGCGTCAAAGTACTCGGAGGCGTTCCTGGGCGTCCGTTTCCGCACGACGGACGACGCCGGAGAAAAGTCCGGCGGACCGCAGTACTACCTGGAGCGCGGAATTAAAAACCGTTTCGGTAAGATTCTGGCCCTCGCCTTCGCCATCTTCGCATTCCTGGCCTCCTTCGGCATCGGCAACATGACCCAAGGCAACGCCATCGCTTCAAATGTTGAGAACAGCTGGAATCTTCCGCTGTGGATCACGGGCGCTATTCTCGCGGTGCTGACTCTTTTGGTGCTCGTGGGAGGCATCAAGTCCATTGGCCGCGTGACGGCAGGGCTGGTCCCGATCATGATCGTGTTCTACGTACTTGGCGCCATCTATATCCTGATTGCCAATATTGAAGGTCTACCCGCGGCCTTTGCCCTGATCTTCACCGATGCCTTCACTGGCACGGCGGCTGTCGGCGGCTTCACCGGTTCGGCGATCATCCTGGTGGTGCAGATGGGCGTGGCACGAGGAATTTTCTCCAATGAATCAGGCCTCGGTTCCGCCGCCATCGCGGCAGCTGCCGCACAGACCACCCATCCAGTGCGCCAAGGACTGGTCTCCATGACCCAGACCTTCATCGACACGATCATCGTGGTCAGCTGCACCGGCCTGGTCATTATCACCACCGGTGTCTGGGAACTGGGCGGCGACCAGGCAGCGGTCATGACCGGCGAAGCTTTCACTCACGGACTTCCGGGCGAGTGGGGCCACTGGATTGTCACCGTCGGTCTGATTCTGTTTGCTTTCTCGACGATTCTTGGTTGGGCGTACTACGGCGAACGCAACGTTGAGCGGCTGTTCGGACGCCGCGGGGTGACCCCCTACCGTGTCGTGTTCTCCATTGTCGTCTTTATCGGAAGCACGGTCCCACTGGCCGTGGTCTGGAACTTCTCCGATGTGATGAATGGCCTGATGGCCCTGCCCAACCTCCTCGGGCTGCTCATTCTCTCCGGCCTGATTGTGCGCGAGACCCGGCACTACCTCAAGCATGATCCGGAGCTCAAGGCAAACAAGGAGGAGATCGAGGCATTCATGCGGGACCAGCCGGGCTGGGGCGAGTGGAAGGCCGGCGACGTTGTCGGATCCTCGCACCACCGCGAGCGACAGGTGCCGCAGGGCGAGGGTCGATAGCCTCAGCAGCGCCGTCAGCAACGATGAAGGGCCCCGTTTCCGGTTACCGGAAACGGGGCCCTTCGTGGGTGAAGCTGTCCGCCAGCGGACAGCCCGGACGGACTGGCTCTTCGAAGCGCGAGGTTAGCCGCCGGCGAAGGGCGGGAGGATGTCGATGATGTCCTGATCTGCAAGGACTGCCGAACGGTCCTTGCAGGCGATCTCGTTGCGCAGGAAACTGCTGCGTGCGATCACCGACTCCAGCGCTGGTGCACCCTTGGACTGTGTGCCTGGGTGCGGGTGCTCCCGGATCAGCACGTCCAAAACGTCGGCTAGAGTGCTGCCTTCGGGCAGGACAACCTTTTCCTCTTCGACGCCGGCCGCGGCCTGGGCCGCGCCGAAGTATCTGATCAACAACAACAAATCAACCGCCGATCGCGCTCATGCTTCGCTCGGGCTGGACGAAGTCTTCGGCGCCCAGCCCGGTATGGTCCATTCCGTGCGCCCGTGGTTTGGCCCACATCGCTTCGCGCCACCGCTCGGCGACGGCTTCGTCTCCGGCACCGCTGCGGAGCAGGTCGCGCAGGTCGATTTCCTCATGCGAGAACAGGCAGGAAAGGACCTTGCCTTCGGCCGTGATCCGGGTCCGGCGGCAGTCCGCGCAGAAAGGCTCGGTGACCGAGGCGATGATGCCTACAGTGCCAACTACGACGCCGGGGGCAGAGCGCCGTCGCACTTCCCACCGTTCCGCCGGGGCACCGTCGCGCCGCCGCGGATCCGCAGTGAGGACGAACTCTTGTTCCAGCAGGGCACGGATCTCCGCGGCCGAAATCATGTTTTTCCGGGTCCAGCCGTGGTCCGCGTCGAGTGGCATTTGCTCAATGAAGCGCAGTTCGTAGCCGTGGCTGACGGCCCACTCCAGCAGGCCGGGGGCTTCCTGGTCGTTAGTGCCGCGCATCAGTACCGCATTGATCTTGATCAGGCCGAGGCCCACCCGGTCCGCTTCTTGGATCCCCTTGAGCACCCGGTCCAGGAAAGGCCGGCGGGTGAGCTGGGCGAAGGTTTCCGGATGCAGGGAATCCATCGAAACGTTGATGCGCGTCAGGCCGGCGTCTTTGAGGGCCTGGGCCTTCTTGTCCAGTCCGAGGCCGTTGGTGGTCAGCGACACCGGCAGATCCGGATGGTTGTTCCGGATGCCGGCGATGATGTCCGCCAGTCCGGCGCGCACGAGGGGCTCGCCGCCGGTCAGGCGCAATTCGCGCACACCCAGGTGGTCGACGGCGATGTCCACCAGCCGGACGATTTCAGTGTCCGTGAGGACCTGCTCCTTGTTCAGCCAGTCGAGGCCCTCGGCCGGCATGCAGTAAGTGCAGCGCAGATTGCATTTGTCCGTCAGGGAGATGCGTAGGTCCGTCGCGGAGCGGCCGAAACGATCAATCAGCCCGGGGCCGGCGTCCACCGGGCGCGCGGGCAAGGCAGCGGTGCCGCGGGTGCCGGCCGCTACCTGCGGCATCCCCAAATTAACGCTCATGTATCGAGGGTACGTTAGCGCGGGCTGCCTTGCCGAGCCCCGTCTCCCCATGTGGACAACGGGTGCCGGGCGTTGGCCTGTTCAACCCGCAGATGCGGAACTATGCTTAGGCTCGTGACGCAAATACGAGTAGCAGAGGCTGCGCGCTTCCTCGGAGTCAGTGACGACACCGTCCGACGATGGATCGAGGCCGGCACGCTGACTGGGCAGCGCGACGCCTCCGGGCGGACCGTGGTCGCAGGGACGGAGCTGGCCGCCCTGGCCAAAGAACAGGCCGCCCTGCCACCGGACCAAGCCGCGGCCGGCAGCTCGGCCCGAAACCGCTTTGTGGGGCTGGTGACCTCCGTGGTGATGGACACGGTGATGGCGCAGGTGGAGCTGCAGTGCGGCCCGCACCGCGTCGTATCGCTGATGAGTGCCGAGGCCGTCCGCGAGCTGGGGCTGGAACCCGGCTCGGTGGCCACCGCCGTGGTGAAGGCAACCAACGTGATCGTGCAAACGCCGGCCGCCCAGCCAGTGAAGGGCCGGCCGTGAGATTGACGGTACAGCGGGCCAGCCGAACGACTGCAAAGCCCGGGCGGCTGGTCGCAGCATTGCTGGCGCTGGCGGGAACCATGGGACTTGCTGCCTGCGGCACCGGTCCGGGCGGCGCATCCGGTCAAGGAGACGCGGGGGAGAGCACCATTACGGTCTATGCGGCCGCATCGCTGGCCGCACCGTTCACTGCGCTGGCGGAATCCTTCGAGGCCGAGGTCCCGGGCAGCACCGTGCGTCTGAACTTTGCCGGATCGGCCGATCTCGCCACCCAGATCATCGAGGGTGCGCCGGCCGATGTCTTTGCCTCGGCCGACGCAGCCACCCTCGCGCGCGTGGAGGAGGCCGGGGGAGTGGCCGGCGCCGTGCAGGAACTGGCCACCAACACGCCGGCCCTCGTGGTTCCATCCGCCAACCCCGCGGGCATCGAAACGCTGGCGGACCTGGAACGGCCGGACGTAAAGCTGGTGCTGTGCGCCCCGCAGGTGCCGTGCGGTGCCGCGGCCCGGAAACTGGCCGAGGCCGCCGACGTGAGACTTGCACCGGTCAGCGAGGAAAATTCGGTGACGGCGGTCCTCGGGAAATTGACCTCGGGCGAGGCGGATGCCGGCTTTGTGTACCGGACCGACGCCGTGCGCGCCGGGGACAAGGTCCGGACCATCCCCGTGCCGCATGCCGCGAACGCCGCGGTGACCTACCCGATCGCGGTTACTGCCGGCGCCGCCGGAACCGGGCGGGAGAAACTCGCCCGGGAGTTCGTGGAGTATGTGACCGGTGAACCAGGGCAGCGTGTGCTCACCGACGCGGGGTTTGGCAGGCCATGACCATCGGTCCAGCCAGCACACGCCCCGAACGGGACGGAACAGCCGGCCTCGGCGCGCCGCCGCCCCTGGCGGGGCGGCAGTCCGGCCGGCAGGGGACTACGGGGCTGCCGGCCGCGGTCTTCTTCTTCGCCGCGGCCGGCACCGTGCTGGTGCTGCTGCCGTTGCTGGCGATGGCGCTGCGCGTGGACTGGGCCGGTTTCTGGCCGTTGATAACGAGCGACGGCGCACTGGCGGCCTTGGGCCTGAGCCTGCGCACCGCCTCCGCCAGCACCCTGGTGTGCCTGCTGCTGGGCACGCCGCTGGCACTGGTGCTGGCCCGCTCCAGTTTCCCGGGCCGCAAGCTGCTTCGGGCGCTGGTCCTGCTGCCGCTGGTACTGCCGCCCGTCGTCGGTGGTATGGCCCTGCTCTATACCTTCGGCCGCCAGGGCCTGCTGGGCAGCACCTTGGAGCTCTGGGGGATTCAGATCGCCTTCTCCACCACGGCCGTTGTCCTCGCGCAGAGCTTCGTTGCGCTGCCGTTCCTGGTGCTCAGCGTTGAAGCGTCGCTGCGCAGCGCGGGCAACCACTACGAGCGGGCCGCCGCCACCCTGGGCGCCCGTCCAGCGACAGTGCTGCGCCGGGTGACGCTGCCCCTGCTGCTGCCCGCGCTGGCGTCTGGCACCGTGTTGTGCTTCGCCCGGGCGCTGGGCGAGTTCGGTGCCACCTTGACCTTTGCCGGCAGCCTGACCGGCGTGACCCGGACCCTGCCGCTGGAAATCTACCTCCAGCGCGAGACGGATCCGGACGCCGCCGTGGCCCTTTCGATGCTGCTGGTCGCGGCCGCCGTCGTCATTGTGGCGCTGACCTACGGCCGCACCGGCCGCCGGAACGGGGTCCGGCAGTGAGTTTTACCCTGCAGGCCGCCTTGGCTGAGCGGCAGCTGGACGTCAGCTTCAAGGTGAACGACGGTGAGACCGTCGCCCTGATGGGGGCGAACGGGGCCGGCAAGTCCAGCGTGCTGGCCATCATCGCGGGGCTGGTCCGCCCGGACCACGGCGAGGCGGTGCTGGACGGGCGCGTCTTGTTCGGATCGGGCACTATCCTGCCACCGCACCGGCGGTCGGTGGCGTTACTGTCCCAGGATGCGCTGTTGTTCCCCCAGCTGAGTGCACTCGAGAACGCCGCCTTCGGCCCGCGGAGCCAGGGAGTCCCGAAGCGCGCTGCCCGGAAACGTGCCCTGGAGTGGCTGGCAGAGGCCGAAGCCACGCATCTGGCCGCGCGCCGCCCGGCCGAGCTGTCCGGCGGACAGGCCCAGCGTGTGGCGATCGCCCGTGCGTTGGCGGCGGAACCGGACCTGCTGCTGCTGGACGAACCGCTCGCGGCGCTGGATGCCACCGTGGCTCCGGTGATCCGGCGCATGCTCCGGCGGGTGCTCGCTGGCCGCCGCGCCGTCATCGTAACCCACGATATTCTCGATGCCCTGCTGCTGGCGGACCGCGTCCTGGTCCTGGAACACGGCCGCGTGGTGGAACAGGGCACGCCGAAGCATCTCATCGCGCATCCGCGCAGCGCCTTCACCGCGGAACTGGCCGGCCTGAACGTCATCGGCGGCACGGCGGCCGCGGATGGTCTGCTCGCGGGCGAGGGCCAGGCCGGTATTCCCGCAGGATCGCCGGTGGCGGGGACTGCAGTCCAGCCGCTGGAACCGGGGGAGTCTGCGGTGGCCGCCTTCCGCCCCGCTGCCGTATCCGTCTTTGCCGAGCGGCCGCACGGCAGCCCGCGCAATGTGCTGGCGGTGACCGTTGACGATCTGGAGCCGGCCGCCGGACACTTAAAGGTACGGGCCGGTCAGCTCGCCGCGGAGGTCACGGCTGCTGCCGCGGCCGAATTGGATATCTACCCGGGCCGCAGCATGTTCTTCGCCGTGAAGGCGGCGGAGGTCAGCATTTATCCGGCCAAGAGCGCCTGACCCGTTCGGTCGCCGCAACCGCCGGAGAAACCCGCGACGCTGGAGGCCCGATGGCACCGAATCCAGGGACACCCAACCGAGGGGCACCGAACCAACCGGCGACCAACGAAGCGGCACCGATCGAATCCGCGCCGTACAGTTCCTCGCCACACAGCTCTGCGCCGAACCGATGGGCGGCGGCCGCCGGGGCCGCTGCTGCACTGCTGGGAACCGCGGCCGGCGAACTGGCCGCGGCGTTCCTGAGCCCTTCCGTCTCGCCGCTGACCGCGGTTGGATCGGCCGTCATCGACGTGCTGCCGCCGGTGGTGAAGGACGCGGCGATCGCGGTCTTCGGGACGGCGGACAAGGCCGCGTTCTTCGTGGCCATGGCGCTGGTCATCGCGGCCCTCGGCGGCCTGGCCGGAGTCCTCGAAGTACGACGGCGATTCGCCGGCAGCGTTGTCATCCTCGCCTTTGCGGCGGCGGGCGCGGCGGCCGTGCTGGCCAGCCCGCAGGCGGAGCAGCTGGCGTTGGCCGCCCCGGTGGTCGCCGGCATCGTGGCCCTAGTAATACTGCAGGTCCTGGTCCGGCGCTGCGTCCAAGCCGCCGCCGCTCAGTCGCGGCCGGCCGGTCCGGGGCAGGACCCGGCCCGCCGCACCTTCCTGTTGTGGCTGGGAGGTACCGCGGCAGCGGCGGCCCTGACCGCCGTCGTCGCTTCGAGCATCCGCAGCGCCCAGCAGAGCGCAGCACGCCTCCGCCAGGCCTTCCGGCTTCCCGCCCCGGCAGATCCTGCGGAACCGATCCCAGCAGGCGCGACGCTGCCGGTAGCAGGCATCACGCCGCTCGTGACGCCCAATCCGGACTTCTACCGGATCGACACTGCCCTCGCGGTGCCCGTGGTCAAGGTGGACCAGTGGCGGCTGAAGGTGACCGGCATGGTCGACGAGGAAGTGGAGCTGGACTTCGATGAGCTGGCGGGCCAGGATCTGACGGAGCGGTACATCACGCTGTGCTGCGTCTCCAACCCCGTGGGCGGCGACCTGATCGGCAATGCGAAATGGCTGGGCTGGCCGGTCCGGGAGCTGCTGGCCGGGGCACGCCCGCAGGCCGGGGCGGACATGGTGCTCTCGCGCAGCGTCGACGGCTGGACCGCTTCAACACCGCTGGAAGTGCTGACCGACGAGCGGGACGCCCTGCTGGCCATCGGCATGAACGGCGAACCGCTGCCGCTCGAACACGGCTTCCCGGTGCGGCTGGTGGTGCCCGGGCTCTTCGGCTACGTCTCCGCCACCAAGTGGGTCACCGAACTGAAACTTACCCGTTTCGAGAACGAGACCGCGTACTGGACCACCCGGGGCTGGAGCGCGCGGGGACCGGTGAAAATGAGCTCGCGGATCGATACGCCACGCAATGGCGGACGGCTCGAGCCCGGCGAGGTGGACATCGGCGGTGTGGCCTGGTCCCAGCACACCGGCATCAGTGCCGTGCAGCTGCGGATCGACGACGGCGCCTGGCAGGAGGCCGAACTGGGCGACCCCATCTCCGCGGACACCTGGCGGCAGTACCGGTACCGGTGGAACGCGCCGGCAGGCCGCCACCGGCTCCAGGTCCGTGCCATCGATGCCGCGGGCATGGTCCAGACCGGCGAGAGTGCCCCGGTGGTGCCCGATGGAGCCACCGGCTGGCACACCGTGAGCGTGACCGTCGCTTAGGATGGCTCCTGAAGAGAAGGGAGTCCGGCGTGGCCGCTACAGTAGCTGAGCACCGCAAGGCGGTCACCGAACTGGTCCGCGCCGCCGTGCAACGCAACGGCCGGCCGGATGACACGGTCGGTCTGTTGGAGGCCCGCCACCGGATCCTGGCCCGGGACGTTACCGCCCCGGTCAGCTTGCCGCCCTTCGCCAACTCGCAGATGGACGGCTACGCGGTGGACAGCGCGGCAGCCGGCGGCCGGCCGGAGTTCGCGGTGGCCGAAACCATCGCCGCAGGTTACCCGGCTCCGCCGCTGGCCGCAGGCTTCGCGGCGCCGATCATGACCGGGGCCATGCTGCCGGCCGGAGCGGACGCCGTCGTCCCCATTGAACAGGCGGACCCGGATGGTTTCCGCACGCCCGCCCCGGGGCTGATGGTGCGGCTGCCGGCCAGCGTTCCGGCCGGCCAGTTCGTGCGCGCCGAGGGCAGCGACATTGCCGCTGGCACGCTTGCCCTCGCCGCCGGCACGCGGCTCAAGCCGGCCCAGCTGGGACTGCTGGCGGCGCTCGGCATCGCGGAGGTTGCGGTGCGGCCGCGGCTGCGCGTGCTGCTGCTGAGCACCGGCGACGAGGTCATCGCACCCGGCGGCACCCTGGGTCCCGGACAGATTTTCGATGCCAACACCACCTTGCTGGCAGCCGGGCTCGCCGAGGCCGGCGCGGACGTGGCCGGCAGCCGGATCCTGGCCGATTCCCCGGAGGACTTCCTGGCTCGGCTGCACGAGGACCTGGAGCGCCACCAGCCGGACCTGCTGCTGACCTCCGGCGGCATCAGCAAGGGCGCCTTCGAGGTCGTCAAGCAGGCCCTCGCCCGCGACCAGGTGGAGTTCGGCCCGGTGGCGATGCAGCCCGGCGGACCCCAAGCCATCGGCACGGTGGCCGGCGTGGCTTACCTGGGCTTTCCGGGCAACCCGGTCAGTTCGATGGTGTCCTTCGAGACTTTCCTCCGTCCGGCGCTCACCGAGGTGCTGGGCGATCCGGAGCCGCGCACCGTCCTGCACGTGCCGCTGGCCGAGGCTGCCCAGTCGCCGGCGGCCAAGCACCAGATCCGGCGCGGCCATTACGACGGCGGCTCCGTCACCTTGATCGGCGGTCCCGGCTCGCATCTGCTTCACGCCCTGGCAGCGTCCAACGCGCTGGTGCATTTTCCCATCGGCGTAACGGAGGTCCCGGCCGGGCGGAACGTGGAAGTATGGCTGTTATGAGCGAGCAGGACCGGTTGACCCATGTCCGCGAGGACGGCACGGCGCACATGGTGGACGTCAGCGCCAAGGCCGAAACCACCCGTGAAGCCACCGCCCAGGCAGTGCTGGCTACGCGGGCCGACGTTGTCGCCCTGCTGGCGTCCGGCGACCTTCCCAAAGGCGACGCCCTGGCAGTCAGCCGCGTGGCCGGCATCATGGCCGCGAAGCAGACGCCGTCGCTGATTCCGCTGTGCCACCCGCTGCCCATCAGCAAAGTCACAGTGGACTTCTTCCCCGGCACCAGCGAGGTGCGGATCGAGGCGACCGTGCGCACCCGCGGAGTAACCGGCGTCGAGATGGAAGCGCTCACCGCGGCCTCGGTGGCGGCGCTGAGCCTGTACGACATGATCAAGGCCGTGGACAAGCACGCCGTGATCGGGGACATCAAGGTGCTGGCCAAATCCGGCGGCAAGAGCGGGGACTGGACGCTGTGAGCACTGAACCCAGCAACAGCACCGCTAGCACCAACGGCACCGCTAGCACCATCGGAGGCGCGGGCACGCGGCGTACCGCCGGCGTCGTTGTCGCCTCCACCCGTGCGGCAGCCGGGACGTATGAGGACCGCAGCGGGCCGATCATCACCGAGTGGCTGGCCGCCGAAGGCTTCGAGCCGCTGCCCGTGCGCGTGGTCCCGGACGGCCCCGAGGTCAAAGCTGCGCTGGCGGACCTGCTGGCCGAGGGCGTCCGGATCATCATTACCAGCGGCGGCACCGGCCTGACCCGCGACGACCGCACACCGGAGATCACCGCTGCGCTCTTGGACAAGGAAGTCCCCGGAATCATGGAAGCAATCCGCGAGGCGGGCCGGCCGCACACGCCACTGGCCGCACTGAGCCGCGGGGTGGCCGGAGTGGCAGGCGGGACCTTCATCATCAATCTTCCGGGCTCGCCGGGCGGCGTCCGCGACGGGCTCGCGGTACTGCAGCCGTTGATCGAGCACATCTGCACGCAGCTGGAAGGCCGCCGCGATGCCGGACACGAACGTGCCGGACACCTGGCCGCCGCGGAGAGCTCCACCCACACCACAAGCCACAAAACCGGAGGGCATCATGGGCACTAGCGAAGTGCTGTACGCAGGGGTCGCCGATTCCCCTTTGGACGCTGCACAGGCGATGGCCGCAGCGGAGTCACCCGAATGCGGCGCCGTCGTGACTTTCAGCGGCGTAGTCCGCAACCACGACGGCGGGGAAGCGGTGTCCGCATTGGGCTACTCCGCACACCCCAGCGCGGGCCGGGTGATTGCCGAGGTCGCCGCCGACATTGCCGCGAAGTACGACGGCGTGCGCATCTGGGTTGCGCACCGGATTGGATCGCTGCAGATCGGGGACCCGGCGCTGGTGGCCGCCGTCGCCTCCGCCCACCGTGCCGAAGCGTTCGCCGCGGCATCGGAACTGGTGGACACCGTCAAGGAGCGGGTACCGGTCTGGAAGGAACAGCATTTCGCCGACGGACGCACCGAATGGGTAGGCATCGGCCAGTAGCGATACGCTGGAAACCATGACTGAACAACTTGCGGTGGCCGTGCTCGGTGCCGGCGGACGAATGGGCGCGGAGGCGGTCAAGGCCGTTGACGCCGCCGAAGACCTCAAACTTGTGGCGGCACTGGGGCGCGGGGACAGCCTGGATTCACTCGTCGGCACCGGCGCACAGATCGTTGTGGATCTGACCACGCCGGACAGCACCGAAGCCAACGTACGTTTCGCCGTCGAACACGGCATGCACGCGGTGGTCGGAACTACCGGCTGGGACGAACAGAAACGCCGTAACCTGTCGGCACTGCTGGAAGCGCACCCGGGAACCGGTGTGCTGATCGCGCCGAACTTCGCGCTGGGCTCGGTGCTGGCCTCCGCGTTCGCCGCCAAGGCCGCCAGATACTTCGAATCGGTGGAGATCATCGAACTGCACCATCCCGACAAGGTCGACGCGCCCTCCGGCACCGCGGTACGCACCGCGCAACTGGTCGCCGCATCGCGCGAAGAGGCCGGCGTTTTCGCCAGCCCCGACGCCACCACCAAATCCCTTGACGGCGCCCGCGGCGCGGACGTTGACGGGGTGCGGGTGCACAGCGTGCGGCTGCGCGGCCTGGTGGCGCACCAGGAAGTGCTGCTCGGCGGCCCCGGGGAACAGCTGACCATCCGGCACGATTCGTTTGACCGTGCCTCCTTTATGCCCGGAGTCCTGCTGGGCGTGCGCGCCGTGGCGGCCCATCCGGGATTGACCTACGGCTTGGACGGATACCTTGACCTCAATGACTGACTCCGCAACCCCGGGAACCGGCTCCGCTTCTTGGTATTCGCGCCACGGCGAGAAGATCTGGGTCTCGGCCATCATCTTCCTGCTGCTCGCGTACATGGCGCTGACTGTGCACCGCGCCTGGCTGCTCCTGCAGGACCCGCAGCCGGTGGCGATTGCCCTCGGTGCCGCCCTGCTGGTGCTGCCGGCGGTGGGTGCCTGGGCCCTCATCCGCGAAATCCTCTTCGGCTCGCGCATGTCCAAACTGGCCAGGATTCTTGAGGCTGAGGGCGGGCTGCCGGTGGATAACCTGCCGCGCACCCCGGGGGGACGCATCGTCCGCGAGGCAGCGGATGCCGAGTTCGAAAAGTACAAGCTTGAGGCCGAGGCCACGCCGGAGGACTGGCGCAGCTGGTTCCGGCTCTCCTGCGCCTACGACGCCGCCCGGGACCGCAAGCGCGCCCGCGAAGCCATGCGCAAGGCCATCGAGCTCAGCCGCAGCTGAAACCGCGTTCCCGCATGGACCGGCCCACCCGCCTCATCACCTTGCAGGATGCCGCGGTGCTCGCGGACCTGTTGAGCGCCAACAGGAAGTTCCTTGCACCTTGGGCGCCGGTACGGGCCGATGAGTATTTCACCGCTGACGGACAACGCGGAGTTATCCGCGGCATTCTCCAGGAGCACCGCCAGGGTATGTGCTTGCCGCACGTCATCCTGAACGGGGCGGGCGAGGTTGCGGGCCGCATCACGCTCAACAGCATTGTCCGGGGAGCGCTCCAGTCATGCAGCATGGGTTACTGGGTGGATGCTGGGCATAACGGCCGGGGACTGGCCACCGCGGCGGTCCGATCCCTTGCGCTCACCGCCTTTGAGGACCTGGGGCTGCACCGTGTCCAAGCCGAGATCTTGCCCCACAATGCTGCTTCGAAGCGGGTCCTGGAGCGTAACGGCTTCGCCCGGTACGGCACTGCGCCGTCGTATCTCAGGATCGCCGGCCGGTGGCAGGACCATGATCTGTACCAGTTGCTGGCGGCCGAAACAGCCCAGGTGCTGCCGCCGTCGTAAGTTGGATACGTAGCCGAAGTTGCGCGTGTCAGCTGTATTGGCGGTGGCCGCCGCGGATAGCGTCGCGGGTTGCCCTCGAGGTGGTGGACGTGATGAATTCGAACGGTCCGCGCCGGTCCAGCACGTGCAGCGTCGTGCCCACGGAGAGCGCCACGATGACCTGCACCCAGTAAATCTCGTTGTCCCCGGGCCAGACCGCATTCTTCGGGATGAGGCTCATGACCCAGACATGCACCGTGTACAGGGTCAGCGTCATGGCACCGGCGCCCGAGAGCGGCAGCAGCAGATTCGGTTTCTTCGTGGTCAGCAGCAGGCAGATGGCAAGCACCACCGCTGCCGTACCGGAGGTATGCAGCAGATCGAAGGTTGTGCCGGAATGCGGGCCGGAGATTCCCAGCCACCACCACGAATCGTCCGTGTCCACCCAACTGAGGTTCACCTGGTAGATCAGGGCGAAATCCGCGCGTTCCGCAGCCTCGGTGGAAGCCAACTGGCGGTAGCCGCCCAGGCCGTCCATGATGAGCCACGAGCCGGCCTTGGCCAGCGCCGCTGCCGCCAGGCCGCCGGAAAGCAGCCACAGCTGGACCGCGGCGCGGCGGATATCCAGCCGGCCGATGACAAGTCCAACCAGGATGTAGCCGAGCCACTGCAGTACGGGGTAGTACCCGGTGACGAAGATGTCGGCCAGGAACGTGGATGGGACAAAGACGTCGAGAATCATCGGATTGTGCCCCAGGCTCTCCAAGCCGAGCGTGTTTTCCAGCCACGGGCGCAGCAGATAGGCAGCCACGGGGGAGAGCAGGAGCCAGCCGCCGGCCCACGCTGCCAGCACGGGCAGGCTCAGCTGCAGGAACGGCAGGGCACAAAGGAACAGCACCGCATAGTGGACGAGGATGACCGCAATGCTGACGTTCAGCATGCCAAGCATCAAACCAACGACGGCGATAATGGCCGCGCGCACCGCGATTCCGGACCGGTCGGCCAGCAGCGACCGGCCGCTGTGCGGGCGGCTGCCGCCGGTCAACAGGCCAAGCCCGACACCAGCCAGGACCGCGAAGAGGGCCGAGGACCGGCCGGAGAGCACCAGGCCGCTGAAACTGTGCTCGGGGTTGGCACCGGCGGTCCACAACGGAAAGATATGGGTGGCCATCATGCCCAGCAGGGCCAGGCCCCGGGCAGCGTCGATTCCGGCCAGCCGCTGCCCGGCGGAACCGCTGTGTGTGGATGCCATATTCCGATATTCTCACAGCCCTCTGTATTGGGGCTTGCGGCGTAACAATCGTAGCGCCGCAAGGTGTAAGCGCTGCCGTGATACGAAACTCCCCGGGGCCGTTGCGGCAAACCGAGGTCCACGCGGTAACGTTTTGTCTATGTCTGAGTCTTCTTCCCGTGAGTACACCTTCGGATCTTTAGTGACTGCCATGGTTACCCCCTTCAATGAGAAGGGCGACGTGGATTATGAGGTCGCTGGAAAGCTGGCCCTGAAGCTCGTCGAGGACGGCTGCGACGGACTGGTGGTCACTGGGACCACGGGGGAGACCTCCACTCTGCTCGACGAGGAAAACCTTGGCATGTTCCGGGCAGTGGTCGACGCAGTAGGCGGACGTGCAAAGGTCATCGCCGGCTCCACCACCAACGACACACGGCACTCCATCCGTCTGTCCCAGGAAGCGGCGAAACTGGGCGTGGACGGACTCCTGGTCACCGCGCCGTACTACAACAAGCCCAGCCAGGCCGGTGTCCAGGCGCACATCGAAGCCATCGCGGACGCGGTCGATCTGCCCGTGATGGTCTACGACATCCCCGGCCGCGCCGGCATCCGGATCGAGACCGAGACCCTGTACCGGCTGGCCGAACATCCGCGCATCGTCGCGCTGAAGGATGCCAAGGCGGACTACCAGGAGACCACGCGCGTCCTGGCGAACACCGATCTGGATGTGTACTCCGGCGATGACTCGCTGACGTTGCCGCTGATGGCCGCCGGTGCCGTCGGCCTCGTGTCGGTCAGCGCCCACGTTGCGACGGCGCAATACCGCGCCCTGGTCGATGCCATGCATGCCGGTGATCTGGCGACGGCGCGCCGGCTGCACTTTGAGCTGGATCCGGTCCAGCGGGCCGTCATGACCCACATCCAAGGGGCGGTCGCATCCAAACTCATTCTTAAGTGGCAGTCGGTACTGCCCAACTCGGTGGTCCGCTTGCCTCTGGTTGAGCCGTCCGACGCCGAGATCGCACTGATCCGCGCAGACCTCGAAGAGGCCGGCTGGAACCTGGAGGTCTGATCCAAGTATGAGCGAGTCCACAATTACAGAGCTACGTACCCCGCCAAAACTCGCCGAGGGTACCCTGCGGGTAGTACCGCTGGGGGGCCTGGGCGAGATCGGCCGGAACATGGCGGTGTTCGAGATCAACTCGAAGCTGCTGATTGTGGATTGCGGTGTCCTCTTCCCCGAAGAACACCAGCCCGGCGTGGATCTGATCCTGCCGGACTTCTCATATATCGAAGACCGGCTGGACGACATTGTTGGTGTGGTCCTGACCCACGGGCATGAGGATCACATCGGCGCGGTTCCGTACCTGCTGCGCATGCGCCAGGACATTCCGCTGATCGGTTCCCAGCTGACGCTGGCACTGGTCGAGGCAAAGCTGACCGAGCACCGTATCAAGCCCTACACGCTGATCGTTTCCGAAGGCCAGATCGAGCAGTTCGGGCCGTTCGAGTGCGAATTCGTGGCCGTCAACCACTCCATTCCGGACGCGTTGGCCGTCTTCATCCGAACGGCCGCGGGTAATGTGCTGCACACCGGCGACTTCAAGATGGACCAGTTGCCGCTGGACGGGCGCCTGACGGACCTGCGTGCCTTCGCCCGGCTTGGCGAAGAAGGCGTGGACCTGTTTATGTCGGATTCGACCAACGCCGACATCCCCGGGTTCACTACCGCGGAAAAGGAAATCGGACCGGTGCTGGAACGGCTCTTCGGGCAGGTCCAGAAGCGGATCATCGTCGCGTCGTTCTCTTCGCACATCCACCGTGTCCAGCAGGTGCTCGATGCCGCCGCCGCCCACGGCCGCCACGTTGCTTTTGTCGGCCGGTCCATGGTCCGCAACATGGCCATCGCCGAGAAGCTGGGCTACCTCAACGTACCGCCGGGCATCATTGTCGACCTGAAAAACGTCGAAGACTTCCCGGATGACCGCATCGTGCTCATGTCCACAGGCTCCCAGGGGGAGCCGATGGCTGCCCTCTCGCGGATGGCCAACGGGGACCACCGGATCCAGGTGGGCAAGGGCGACACCGTGATCCTCGCGTCGTCGTTGATCCCGGGCAACGAAAACGCCGTCTTCCGGATCATCAACGGCCTGCTCAAGCTGGGTGCCGAGGTAATCCACAAGGGCACCGCCAAGGTTCATGTCTCCGGCCATGCCGCTGCCGGTGAGCTGCTGTATTGCTACAACATCCTCAAGCCTAAGAACGCGATGCCGGTCCACGGCGAAACGCGCCACCTGATCGCCAACGGCAACCTGGCGCGGCAGACCGGCGTGGCCGACGAGAATGTCCTGCTGGCCGATGACGGCAGCGTGGTAGACCTCGTCGACGGCAAGGCGCGCATCGTGGGCCAGGTCGAATGCGGCTTCGTCTATGTGGACGGCTCCAGCATCGGCGAAATAACCGACTCGGACCTGAAGGACCGCCGGATCCTGGGCGAAGAAGGCTTCATTTCGGTGATCACCGTGGTCAACCGCAGTACCGGCAAGATTGTCTCCGGTCCGGAAATCCATGCGCGCGGTTTCGCCGAGGACGACGCGGTCTTTGACAACATCAAGCCCCAAATCACTTCCGCTCTGGAGGAGGCCGTGATCGGGACGAAGGAGCACACCACCTACCAGCTGCAGCAGGTGGTCCGCAGGGTCGTGGGTACGTGGGTCAACAAGCGGCATCGTCGGCGGCCCATGATCGTGCCGGTCGTGCTCGAGGCCTGATCTGCTTTCTGCAGCACCGGGGCACGCCGCCAATGCTGCAGTCGGTGCGCCCGGCGCGCCCGTGATTCGGCTGACACCTGCTCGCGCTGGATGGCAAATCCCCCAGTTGCCTGGCCTTTGCGGGTAACGTATCCGATATGGCGACTCGTACTTCTCCTGCCAAAAAAGGCACCCAGCAGTCGCGCGGTAAGAACTCAGGCAGTGCTTCGCGCTCTACTGCGGGACGCGGCGCGGCCAAAACCAAAGCTCTCAATGTACAGCCGGAGGACCACCTTCCGCTGCCGTTGAGGATGGTCCGCGGCGCTTGGATGGGTACCGCGCACATCGTCGCGGCGGGCATCCGCAAACTCGGTCCGGATGTGCACCCGGACAAGGAACTGCGCCGCGACGGTACCGGTTTCTTCATGCTCCTGCTGGCCGTGGTCATCGCGGCGGTTGAATGGTGGGCCCTAACCGGCGGTTTCGCCGACGTCGTCCACGCCGTGGCCGGCGGGACGTTCGGCTGGATGGCATTGCTGCTGCCCGTTTTCCTGCTGATCTTCACCGTGCGCCTGATGCGCTCCCCGGAGGATGCCCGCGGAAACAACCGGATCGCCATCGGGCTGACTCTGATGACGCTGTCCGGATCAGCCCTGGCACACGTCATCGGCGGCGAGCCCGGCCTCGCCGACGGACTGGATGCGCTGTGGGCGGCCGGCGGCATGGTCGGTTTCCTCATCTCTTCGCCGCTCGCCACCATCAACATGTGGCTCGCGGTTGCGGTCTACTCTTTGCTGGCCTTCGTCAGCCTGCTCATCGTTACCGCCACGCCGTTCCGGCATATCCCGGCCCGGCTTCGCGCCCTTTACGAAGGCCTCATGGGCCAGGACCTCAACGAGGTCACGGCCAACGGCCATGACCAGAGCTACCTCTATGAATCGGACCGGAGCGAGCCGAAGGCCAAGAAGCCCCGGAAGCGTAGGTTCGGTCGGGACAAGGATGCACCCGAAGAGGAAGAGCATGACGAGGGCTACTACGGCGACGAGGCCTTCGAGACTCCCGTCATCGAAGACGAAGACGCTCCGAGTGCTGCAGCGCTGGGAACAGCCGCCCCTAAGGTGCCGCCGGGCGTGCGCCGTCCCACCCAGTCCGAGCTTGCCGCCGAGAAGCTCAAGCGCGATCAGGGCCTCATGCCGGAGGGTGCCACCGAGGCCCTCCCCGTTGTGCCCCCTGCCTCGACTGTTAGCGTGGCGGCAGTCCCGGCCAACCCGGTCCAGCCGCAGCCGCCGGCGACCCCCATCCCGCAGCGGACCGAGCAGCTTCAGCTTTCGGGCGATGTGGCGTACACGCTGCCGCCCTCGGATTACCTGCCGGCGGGACCGCCGTCCAAGGAACGCTCCGAGGCGAACGACTCGGTCGTTGCCGCGCTGACCCAGACGCTGGACCAGTTCAAGGTGGAGGCCCGTGTGACCGGGTTCTCCCGCGGCCCGACCGTGACCCGGTACGAAATCGCACTCTCGCCGGGCACCAAGGTGGAGCGCGTGACGGCGCTGTCCAAGAACATCTCCTACGCGGTGGCCAGCTCGGACGTCCGGATCCTGAGCCCCATCCCGGGCAAGTCCGCCATCGGCATCGAAATCCCGAACACGGACCGTGAGACGGTGTCGCTCGGTGACGTGCTGCGGTCCAACAACGCGCGTAAGACGGACCATCCGATGGTCATGGGCGTGGGCAAGGACGTCGAGGGCGGCTATGTGGTGGCCAACCTGGCGAAAATGCCCCACCTGCTCGTGGCTGGCGCGACCGGCGCCGGTAAATCCGCGTTCGTGAACTCCATGGTCACCTCGATCCTGATGCGCTCGACGCCGGACGAGGTCCGCATGGTCATGGTGGATCCGAAGCGCGTGGAACTGACCGCCTACGAAGGCGTCCCGCACCTGATCACGCCCATCATCACCAACCCGAAGAAGGCCGCCGAAGCGCTGCAGTGGGTGGTCCGCGAAATGGACACCCGCTACGACGACCTGGCCAATTTCGGCTACAAACACATCGACGACTTCAACAAGGCCGTGCGCAACGGCAAGGTGATCCCGCCGGAAGGCTCCAAGCGGATCGTCAAGCCGTACCCGTACCTGCTGGTGATCGTCGACGAGCTTGCGGACCTGATGATGGTCGCCCCGCGTGACGTGGAAGATTCCATCGTCCGGATCACCCAGCTGGCCCGCGCTGCTGGCATCCACTTGGTGCTCGCCACGCAGCGCCCTTCGGTCGACGTCGTGACCGGCCTGATCAAGGCCAACGTGCCCTCCCGCATGGCGTTTGCCACGTCGTCGGTCACCGACTCCCGCGTGGTGCTGGACCAGCCGGGCGCCGAAAAGCTGATTGGCCAGGGCGACGCGCTCTTCCTGCCGATGGGAGCAAACAAGCCCATGCGCGTCCAGGGCGCCTGGGTCAGCGAGACCGAGATCCACAAGGTTGTCGAACACGTCAAGAGCCAGCTGCAGGCGGTGTACCGCGAGGATGTCGCCGTCGAGGCGCCCAAGAAGCAGATCGACGACGATATCGGGGATGACCTGGAGGTGCTGCTGCAGGCCACCGAGCTGGTCGTGACCACGCAGTTCGGCTCCACCTCGATGCTCCAGCGTAAGCTCCGGGTCGGTTTCGCCAAGGCCGGGCGATTAATGGACCTGCTCGAGTCCCGCGGCGTGGTGGGACCGTCCGAAGGCTCGAAGGCCCGCGACGTGCTGGTGAAGCCGGACGACCTCGCCGTGACGCTGGCTGCGATCCGCGGCGACGATGTTCCGGCAGCCGCCGCACCGGGCGCGGATCCGATGACGGATGCTCTCGCCGACAACGCCAATGCCAACCACAACTTCGACCAGGACGGGCCCGAGGATCTTGTCCAGGCAGATCTGGACGCCAGGGCCCAGGCCACGGAGTATTACGACGACGATGACGACCAGGGATCGGAAGATGCCTGGAGCCTGACCGGCAGATAGACAGGTAACCTTAGCGTCGTGACTGATTCACCTGCCCATCCGGTGCCCACGCTCAACATCGCCAACGTCCTGACGACGCTGCGCATCCTCCTGGTGCCGGTCTTCATCTGGCTTCTGCTCGCGGACAACGCCGAGCATGGGCTGTTCCGGTGGCTCGCCGTCGTCGTTTTCGCCGTTGCTATCTACACGGACAAACTGGATGGCGACCTGGCGCGCAGCAGGGGGCTGATCACCAACTTCGGCAAGATTGCCGATCCGATCGCCGACAAGCTGCTGATCGGGTCCGCCCTGATCCTCCTGTCGGTCCTCGGCGAGTTGCCTTGGTGGATCACCGTGGTCATCCTGGTGCGCGAACTCGGCATCACTTTGCTGCGGTTCGTGGTGATCAAGTACGGCGTCATGCCGGCGTCGCGCGGCGGCAAGCTGAAGACCGTGCTCCAGACCCTTGCCATCTTCCTGTATCTGCTGCCGCTGGGAACCTGGCTGGGGGAGTGGGCGGTCTGGATCGCCTTTATTGTCATGTTGGTGGCGGTGCTGGTCACGGTGGTGACCGGCGTCGACTATGTTCTCAAAGCCGTCCGGCTGCGGTCCGGGGCTCGGCGGGAGGCCGGAAAGTGAACGAGCATACGCTGGCGCAGCAAATTGTCCTGGCAGCGGTGGCGGACGGCGTGAGAATCGGCACGGCCGAATCCCTGACCGCCGGAATGATCGCTTCTGCGCTGGCTACCGTTCCAGGCGCCTCGGCTGCCTTGCAGGGCGGCATCGTGTCCTACCAGAGCGAGGTGAAGTCCGGCGTGCTCGGTGTTGATCAGGACCTGCTGGCCACAGAGGGTGCGGTCCACGCCGATGTGGCCAGGCAAATGGCTGAAGGAGCCCGGCGGGTCCTTGGCGCCGACATTACTGTTTCGACCACCGGTGTGGCGGGTCCGGAACCGCACGGAGGCCAGCCGGTAGGCACCGTGTTCATTGGAACTGCCGACGCCGACGGTTCGGACGCCGTCGCCTTTACCTTCAGCGGCGGGCGGGCGGAAATCCGTGCCCAGGCGGAAGAAGCCGCCTTGGAACAGTTGCTGGGGGCCATCCAGCGGACCACGGCGGCGCGTGGTCAAAGGTGACCTATCCCGCACCTTTCATGTCACGGGAACAAAATAATTGGCCCAGTAGTTATCAAAGGTGTCAGCACTGTTACGGTAGTTGGCCTAAGCTGGAGACAAGCGGCAGCAGCCGCCAAGCATTGAGGGAGTAAGGCGATACAGATGGTCAAGCAACCCGTGTCCGTAAACGGCGTCGTCCGTTGGCGTGATGTGGGTCTGACGGAAGAATCCCACCGGGAGCAGAAGGAGCGCAAAATGGTAGTGCTACGCCACGAGATCGGTGACGTCTTGCGCGACGTCCGGCAGCGGCAGGGCCGCACCCTGCGCGAAGTTTCACACAGCGCCCGTGTTTCCCTCGGTTACCTTAGCGAAGTGGAGCGTGGCCAGAAGGAAGCATCTTCAGAGCTTCTCTCGTCCATCTGCTCGGCACTTGATGTTCCGCTTTCCCTGATGCTCCGCGAAGTCAGTGATCGTGTCGCCGATGCAGAAGGGGTCGTCATACCGGATACCGTGCCGCAGGAACTTTCCCGCGAGTTTGTCGCCGACATTCCGGACGAACTGCCGGACGGCCTGAGCCGCGGGCTCGCCTCCGCGCGGTCCTAACAAGCCAATAAACGGGCCGGTTACCTGGGATCAGGTAACCGGCCCGTTCTTTGCTGCGCTCATTGTTGTGTCGCGGCGCGGCGCCCGCAGCCTGAAATCAGGGTTGGTCGTGCGCCACCGGCTGTTCATGGGCGTAGGACTCGTTGAGGCGGTCAAGCAACTGGGCAAGGGACGTCAGATCATCCACGCTCCAGTCGCCCAGCCGGTCATGGAAGGCTGCCTTCCTGGCGGTCTGGGCTGAATGCAACTTCTCCCGTCCGGCTTCGGTCAGCGTAATCGCCTGGGCGCGGGCGTCCAACGGATCCGTTTCCTTCTGGACCAAACCGAGCTGCTCAAGCAGTGCGACTTGACGGCTGACGGAAGGCTTACCCACCCCGATGCTGGCTGCCAGCTCGGTCAGGCGCATCGAGTCTTCCCGCTGCAGCAGCATCAGCAGGCCGTACGCGGCCGGCTCCATGTCCGGATGCACCTGGCGTGCCACGCGATGGGAGTTGGCTCGGGCGCGGCGCCACAGAAGACTGAGCTGTTGTTCCAGGGCGTCGATTGCGACGTCGAAGCCAGTCTCGTCCGGTGCGGGATCCTGTCGGGTCATGAAGCCATTGTAGTGAGGCGGTGGAACTCCCGTCGCAGCCGCCGCCGTGAGAGGATGGAAAGGTGCGCATAAGTGACTTTTGGCGACTAATGGATGATGAATTCGGGCCGGGCTATTCGCGCGTCCTTGCTTCGGATTTGGTCCTGACAAGCCTCGGCGGGAGGACCGCCGCCGCTGCTCTCGAAGCGGGCATATCGCCAAAGTCAGTCTGGCTGGCTGTGTGCGAGATGCAGGATGTGCCGGTCGAACGGCGTCTGGGCCGCGACATTAAACCCTCCCGCTAATTCCGACACGCCTAGGAGAATTCGCAGATGTGTTCGAACCAGCGCTTTTGAACGGATATGCTCCTACACAGAGGCTGGAATCCGCGCCGGATGCGCGGATTATCCACAAATGACATCCCTGATCAGATTCTGTCAGTGCGGAAAGCTACGGTCAGAGTGAGCAATGAACATGGCCCTGCCGGGCCCCAAGATACCGAGGTGAAGAATGGCCGCACCAGCTGACCGCGAGAAGGCTTTGGAAGCAGCGCTTGCACAAATTGATAAGCAGTTTGGCAAGGGTTCGATCATGCGCCTCGGCGATGACACTCGGGCACCGATCGAAACCATTTCCACCAGTTCCATTGCACTGGACGTCGCCTTGGGCATCGGCGGACTGCCGCGGGGACGCGTGGTGGAAATCTATGGTCCGGAGTCTTCCGGTAAGACCACATTGGCACTGCACGCTGTTGCCAATGCGCAGCGCAAGGGCGGCATCGCCGCGTTCATCGATGCGGAACATGCCCTGGATCCCGAATATGCCAAAAAGCTTGGCGTGGATACCGACGCTTTGCTCGTGTCACAACCGGATACCGGCGAGCAGGCGTTGGAAATCATGGACATGCTCATTGGCTCGGGGTCGTTGGACATCGTCGTCATCGACTCGGTTGCGGCGCTCGTTCCGCGTGCCGAAATTGAAGGCGAAATGGGCGACACCCACGTCGGGCTCCAGGCACGGCTGATGAGCCAGGCTCTGCGTAAGATCGCCGGCCGGTTGCATCAGAGCAAGACGACCGCGATCTTCATTAACCAGCTGCGCGAAAAGATCGGCGTCTTCTTCGGCAGCCCGGAGACGACAACCGGTGGTAAGGCCCTGAAGTTCTACGCCTCGGTGCGTATAGACGTTCGGCGGATCGAGACGTTGAAAGAAGGCTCCAACCCCGTTGGTAACCGCACGCGGGCCAAGATCGTCAAGAACAAGATGGCACCGCCCTTCAAGCAAGCGGAATTCGACATACTGTACGGCATCGGCATCTCCCGCGAGGGCGGCCTGATCGATATGGGTGTTGAGCATTCCCTGGTTAGGAAGTCCGGAGCCTGGTTTACCTACGACGGTGACCAGCTGGGCCAGGGTAAAGAAAATGCGCGTAGGTTCCTGGTAGACAACCCGGACCTGGCAGACGAGATCGAACGCCGGATCAGGGAGAAGCTGGGCATCGGGGTTGTGCCGGACGAGGGCGAAGGCGGGGAGCCCAAGCTCAAGGCCGTCGACGGCTTCTAGCCTGCCGTGACCGGCAAACGAGGCAGGGCTGCTGGGCCGACTCCCGGCAGCCCTGCGGTTCAGACTTCCGAAGCGGACCCGCATGAGGTGGCGCGCTCAATAGTTCTGCGCCAGCTTACGATGGCTCCCCGCAGCAGGAAGCAACTGGCGGAGAAGCTGGCCGAGCGCGACGTGCCCGCTGACGTCGCGACTGCCGTGCTGGACAGGTTCGAAGAGGTGCAGCTCATTGATGACGCTGAGTTCGCCCGAATGTGGGTGCGCAGCCGTTCCCAGACACGGGCGCTGGCCCGTGCGGCACTCAAGCGGGAGTTGTCGGACAAAGGCATCGACGGAGAGATAGCGGAAGAAGCGCTCGACCAGCTGACGCCCCAGGACGAGCTGGACAGCGCCAGAGAGCTGATCCGCCGGAAAATCCGACCTGACTGGAATCTGGGCGACCGCCTCGTTAGGGACAAGCACGTTCGGCGTCTGGTGGCGATGCTTGCCAGGAAGGGCTATCCGCCATCGATGGCGTATCGCGTCGTGAACGAGGAACTTGATGCTCCGCAGGAGCCCTGGGACTGACATACCGGCCGTTTGCCTTGGCTCCTCCGGCGCCGATTGTGGCGACCTGCTGCGCAGGTCTTACCCTTAAGAGGTGAGCGTGACCATCCCTGCCCCCGAATCGATCCTGTCCGAAGGCATCCAGCGTACCTATCAGGTACGGACCTTTGGCTGCCAAATGAACGTGCATGACTCCGAACGCCTGTCTGGCCTGTTGGAGAATGCAGGTCTGGTTGAAGCGCAAGGCGGCCAGGCCGACGTCGTTGTTTTCAATACCTGCGCTGTACGCGAAAACGCGGACAACAAGCTGTACGGAAACCTCGGCCAGTTGGCTCCTGTCAAGGAGCAGAACCCCGGCATGCAGATCGCCGTCGGCGGATGTTTGGCGCAGAAGGACCGGGAGACGATCCTCAAGAAGGCGCCGTGGGTTGATGTGGTTTTCGGCACGCATAACGTGGGCTCGCTGCCGACGCTGCTGGAACGGGCGCGGCACAATAACGAGGCACAGCTGGAGATCCTCGAATCCCTGGACGTTTTCCCCTCCACGCTGCCGACCAAGCGGGATGCGGTCTACTCGGGCTGGGTCTCCATTTCAGTGGGTTGCAACAACACCTGCACGTTCTGCATCGTTCCCTCGCTTCGAGGCAAAGAGCGGGACCGCAGACCCGGGGACATCCTGTCCGAAATCCAGGCACTGGTCGACGACGGCGCCATCGAAGTCACGCTGCTGGGGCAGAACGTGAACTCCTACGGCGTCGAATTCGGCGACCGCGGTGCGTTCGCTAAGCTGCTGCGCGCTTGCGGTGATATCAAAGGTCTCGAGCGGGTGCGGTTCACGAGTCCGCATCCTGCCGCGTTTACCGACGACGTCATCGAGGCGATGGCGGAAACGCCCAATGTCATGCCCCAGCTGCACATGCCGTTGCAATCCGGTTCGGACAAAGTGCTTAAGGACATGCGCCGTTCCTACCGGTCAACCAAGTTCCTGGGCATCCTGGACAAAGTCCGGGACCGTATTCCGCACGCAGCTATTTCAACTGACATCATCGTCGGATTCCCCGGGGAAACCGAGGAAGACTTCCAGGCAACGCTGGACGTGGTGGAGAAGTCCCGCTTTGCGACCGCATTCACGTTCCAATACTCGAAGCGTCCGGGGACACCGGCTGCGGAGCTGCCCGACCAACTTCCCAAATCAGTGGTCCAGGAACGCTATGTGCGCCTCACGGCCTTGCAGGACAGGATCTCCGCGGAGGAGAACGCCAAGCAGGTAGGACGCCGGGTCGAAGTCATGGTCACCGCTCAGCAGGGACGCAAAGCCAGCGAGACCCATCGGCTGTCGGGCCGGTCCCGCGACCAGCGGCTGGTCCACTTCTCGGTGCCGGCAGGCGCAGAGCCACCGCGCCCCGGGGACCTGGTAACTGTGGCCATTACGGAGGCTGCACCGTTCCATCTCGTTGCCGATCCGGACGGCGCCGCGGATTACTCGCTACGCCGCTCCCGTGCGGGAGATGCTTGGGACCGCTCCCAGGCTGATTCCTGTGGTGTGCCTTCGGCAGGGGCCGCCAGCGGGGCCAAGGCCGCCGTGTCCCTGGGGATGCCGGTACTGCCTGTCCGCAGCAACTAACCCGGCGACGCATATGGGCAACGGGTCCACGGCGGCGCCGCCGGTCATCGCGGTCGTCGGACCGACCGGGTCGGGGAAATCGGATCTGGCTGTCGCGCTGGCGCATCGGCTTGACGCCGAAATCATCAACGCCGATGCCATGCAGTTCTACCGCGGCATGGATATCGGCACGGCGAAGATCACCTTGGCCGAACGCCAGGGCATACCCCACCACCTGCTCGACATTCTTGATGTCCACCAGGAAGCCAGCGTCTCGGCGTTCCAGCAGCAGGCCCGTGCGGCAATCGCCGACATACATGGCAGAGCCCGGCGGGCCATTCTCGTCGGGGGATCCGGACTGTATGTCAGGGCGGCCCTGGATGTCATCGATTTCCCCGGAACCGATCCCGGGCTGCGCGGGCAACTCGAAGCACAGTTGGACGTGCAAGGCCTGCAGGCCATGCGGGAACGGCTGGCAGCTGTCGATCCGATCTCGGCGGCCCGTCTCGGGGATGCGCGACGGGTAGTGCGCGCCCTTGAAGTCCATGCTCTGACCGGACGGCCCTTCAGCTCATACATGCCTGACCGCCGATACTGGCAACCGACCGTACAGATTGGTTTGGAGGTAGAGCGGGACGAGCTCAAGGAACACTTGGCGCTGCGCGTCCATCGGATGGTCGAGCAGGGCCTGTTGGACGAGGTCCGTAGGCTGGAAGGGCACGGGTTACGGTACGGGAAGACGGCCCCGCGCGCGTTAGGTTACTCACAGTTCCTGCAGGTCCTCGATGGGCAGCTTTCCATCGAAGGGGCGGTTGAGGAAACGATTGTGGCCACGCGCAAGTTCGCCCGCCGCCAACTGACCTGGTTCCGTGCCGACCCACGCATCCAGTGGCTGCCATGGAAGGACGAGCTCCTCGTGGACAAGGCGGTGGCTGAGGTCGCTAAGCTGGGACAGTGACCGATTCTTCCAGTGCAGCAATTCTGACTTCTCTCTCCGGGACCGCATTCTCGAAAGGTCATGGCACCGGCAATGACTTTGTCCTGATCGCCGATCCCGATGGGACACAAGAGATCAGTCCGGAAGCAGTGGCTGTCCTCTGCGACCGACACCAGGGCATCGGCGCTGACGGCCTGATCCGCGCTGTGCGCTCCAGGCATCTGGCCGAGGGCCGCGACCTGCTCGCGACCGCGCCCGAAGCCGAATGGTTCATGGACTACCGCAACGGGGACGGCTCCCTCTCGGAAATGTGCGGCAACGGCGTCCGTGTGTTCGTGCACTTCCTGATTGAGCAGGGCCTTGTCACATTGAGCGAGGGCCAGTCCCTGACCATCGGCACGCGCGCCGGACTCAAGGTCATTACCCGCTCCACAGACGGCTATGCAGTGGATATGGGGCCCTGGGAATTCATCTTTCCCGACCAGGCCGTCGCCAAAGCCATGGATTCCCTGGTCAATGCGGAGGGATTGGAGGTGCCGCGGCCGGCGCTGAGCATCAGCATGGGAAATCCGCATACCGTAGTTGCATTGGCTGAACTCGACGAGCTGGCGGCCACCAAGCTGTTCGAATCACCCGAAGTCGATCCGCTGCCCGCCAACGGCACCAATGTCGAATTCGTTGTTCCGGCCGAGCCACTGGTTCACGACGGCGCCGGACACATCACCATGCGGGTACACGAGCGCGGCGTCGGCGAAACACAATCATGCGGAACCGGGGCCTGCGCCTCGGCCGTGGCCATCAGGCATTGGGCTGGCGCAGGAGCACCGAACGAATGGCAGGTGCAGGTACCTGGCGGCACGGTACATGTCAGCTTCCTGCCCGGCATCGACGGCAAGGAACATGTACGGCTCAGCGGGCCGGCGGTTCTGGTGGCCAGCGGGACCATCGCCTAGCTTCAGGCAGCCCGGGTGACCCGCAGGATTCTGAAGGCCTTCGCCGTGCTTTCGCGGCGTACCGAAAACTCCCCGGGAAGCTCGGCGGCCAACCAGCGCTGAAGCGAATCGGCCCCGAGATTCTTCTGCACCACCAACCAGGCGTTTCCGCCGGGCGCCAGCCGCGGCAGCCACAGCATGAGCAGCGAGTGTAGCTCGCTCTTACCGATCCGGATCGGCGGATTGGACCAGATCGCATCAAAGCGCAGTTCAGGGTCCACTTCTTCAGGCAGGCAAGCGCGGACGTTCGCCAATCCGAGGGCGCGGGCGTTGTCGTTGGTCAAGGCGATGCAGCGGGTATTGACATCGACGGCGGTCACCGCTGCCCCGGGCGACTTCAAGGCAAGAGTGAGAGCGATCGGTCCCCAGCCGCAGCCAATATCCAGAAGGTTCCCGCCGGCAGGCGGTGCGGGCACGTCGGCCAGGAGAACCGCCGTCCCTTTATCGATGCTGTCCGGACTGAAAATGCCGTTGGACGTCGTTAGCCGGCGGGACTGTCCGTCCAACACCACGGTCAGAGGCTTGCGAATCTCGGGTTTTTCGGGCTCCGCACTGAAGTAATGATCTGTGGCCATAATCCGCCAGAGTAGTGCGCCGGGAGAGGAATGTGTATCTAGGCAGTCCTAAGGCAGGCCGAAGTGCTGGTATGGTAGCTGCATGTGGAATAAGTGATTGTGCCGTTGCGGCAGCCCTGGCCCGCACCGAATCTTCTCTGCCGTTGAGCCCAGCTCCGAGGGAAGATGGCGCACAGTCCATCCGGAAACGTAAGCCAGTTCCTTCTCCTTGAACCTGTGGCGGTGTGTGCCGCAGTTTTCCCTACTTCATTAGCCGAAGCCAAAGGCGGCGGCTCCCACCAGATTAATTGCCGGCGGCCGAGCGCTGCCCGTTGTCAGGAGGATTTCTTGACCCCTCATCAACATAGACCGCCTGGCCCCTCGGTGCCCGAGGCCGCTGAGGTCTACGATAGAACTACAGACTTTTCAAAGGAGAGCATGTCCACCACTAGCAACAGCCAGCCCTCGCCGGAACCGGAGTTGAGCCCGGAGGAAATCCAGGCGGTCATCGACCGGATTCTGGCCAAGGATTCTGCGGCACGGACGAAGTCCGGCGGTGTCAGAGGCAGGGCACAGGCCATCTCGACGTTGGACGAGGAACACTCGGAATTCGACGGCGAGCAACAGGACTTGGCCGAACGGCGTGCCTTGCGCCGTGTTGCAGGTCTTTCTACTGAACTCGAAGACGTTACCGAGGTCGAATACCGGCAGCTGCGGCTCGAACGAGTGGTCCTTGCCGGTCTCTGGACCGAAGGTACCGCCGACGACGCCGATAATTCGTTGCGTGAGCTTGCGGCGCTGGCAGAGACCGCCGGTTCCGAGGTGCTTGACGGTATAGTGCAGCGGCGGCTCAAGCCGGACCCCGGCACGTACCTTGGATCTGGCAAGGCGCAGGAACTGCGGGACATCGTGATGAGCACTGGCGCGGATACCGTCATTGTTGACGGCGAACTTTCTCCATCTCAGCGTCGCGGCCTGGAAGACATCGTCAAGGTCAAGGTGATCGACCGTACGGCACTGATCCTTGATATCTTCGCCCAGCATGCCAAGAGCCGCGAAGGCAAAGCGCAGGTGGAACTGGCCCAGCTCGAATACCTGCTTCCGAGATTGCGCGGCTGGGGCGAATCAATGTCCCGGCAGGCCGGTGGCCGGGTCGGTGCCGCCGGCGGCGGTATCGGTTCTCGCGGTCCCGGTGAAACAAAGATCGAGCTGGACCGCCGCCGGATTCGTACCCGTATGGCGAAGCTGCGTCGGGAAATCGCAGGGATGAAACCGGCCCGAGATACGAAGCGGGCCAATCGAAAACGCAATGCTGTTCCGTCCGTTGCCATAGTCGGCTACACCAATGCGGGCAAGTCGTCGCTGCTGAACCGTCTGACCAATGCGGGCGTCCTGGTGGAAAACGCGCTTTTCGCCACGCTCGATCCCACCGTGCGGAAGGCAGAAACCGCGGATGGTCTTGGCTATACCTTGGCCGACACGGTTGGCTTCGTCCGCTCGCTGCCTACCCAACTGGTTGAGGCATTCCGCTCGACCTTGGAAGAGGCAGCGGATGCGGATCTCATCCTCCACGTTGTCGACGCTTCCCATCCGGATCCCGAAGGGCAGATTGCCGCCGTCCGGGAGGTACTTACTGAAGTCGACGCGCGAAAGCTCCCGGAAATCGTAGTCCTGAACAAGGCGGACGCAGCCGACCCGTTTGTCGTCGAGCGTCTTCGCCAGCGTGAACCGCGGCACGTGGTGGTTTCGGCGCGCACAGGTCAAGGAATTCCAGAACTGCTCGAGGCCATCAACGACGGAATTCCACGTCCAACGGTCAAGCTTGAATTGTTGATTCCGTATGACCGTGGCGAAGTCGTGAGCCGGCTACACAGCCCGGATGCGGAGATTCTCTCCGTCGAACATGTCGAAAACGGAACGAAGCTGGAAGTGAAGGTCCGCGAAGGGCTGGCTGCAGAGCTCGGACCCTTCCTCTATCGTGGTTGAGGCATCGTTGACCGAGAAGGAAGCGTTGCGTCTGCTTGACGTTGCGGTGCGTGCCATGGGCGGGCAGAACCGCGCCGGGCAGCATGAGATGGCTGACCGCGTTGCTGAGGCGTTCAGTAACGAAGAACATCTGCTTGTTCAAGCGGGTACGGGCACCGGCAAATCATTGGCGTATCTCATTCCCCTGATCGTCCATGCCCTTGAGAGCGACAAGCCTGCGGTTGTTTCCACCGCGACGCTGGCCTTGCAGTCACAGATCGTCAAACGCGACCTGCCGCGGCTGCTCGAGGCTATCTCGGACGAGCTGCCACGCCCGGTGGATGTAGCCCTCCTGAAGGGTCGCAACAACTACCTCTGCCGGCACAAACTTGCCGGTGGCTTCCCCGAGGAAGATGCTCCCGACGCTCTCTTCGCTCTTGGCGAGGATGCTGTACCGCATCCTGCCCCGGCAACCGCTGGCCCGGCCTACGGGCTGGGAAAAGAAGTGGTACGGCTGCGGGAATGGGCGGACGAGACTGACACCGGCGATCGGGATGAGATCGTGCCCGGCGTCAGCGATCGTGCCTGGCGTCAGGTTTCGGTGAGTTCTATGGAGTGCCTCGGAGCGCAGAAGTGCCCGATGGCGGCAGAGTGTTTCAGCGAGCAAGCCCGCACGAGGGCCGGTGAAGCGGACGTGGTGATCACCAACCATGCCCTTCTGGCTATCAATGCCTTTGAAGGCCTGTCGGTACTCCCGGAATACGACGTCGTAGTCATCGACGAAGCACATGAACTGCAGGACCGCGTCACCAGCGCGGTCGCCGGGCAACTCTCAGTGGCGATGGTGCATACAGCGGCGTCCATGGCCCGCAAGCATACTGCGGCCAGCGTCGAGTCGATCAACAGCGCAGCGAAGAGTCTCGAAGCAGCCTTGGCGGCCACTGCCACGGGCCTGATGGCCTCCGGGCTCCGTGACGATCATGAGATGGCTCTGACGCAGTTGCGTGAGGCCTGCCGGGTCGCACTTTCCGACTCCAAATCGGACACATCGAACACTGTGGACGGTGGGCGGCAGCTGGCCCGCTCCAGGCTGACGGTCGTGCTAGAGGTATGCGACCGGATTCTCTCGGCGGCCCAGGCTCGGGAAGTCGTGTGGATTACCAGGCCTAGCAATTTCGCGTCCGGAACCGATTACGGGTCAGAAGACGATACGCAGCCCGCAACGGTCAACGTGGCACCCCTGTCCGTGGCTTCAAGGCTGCGCGAAGGTTTATTTGACGGCCACACAGTGGTTTTGACATCGGCGACGTTGGCCATCGGAAACGCTTTCGATGCGGTGGCCGGATCGCTGGGACTGATGGGGGCCGGTGCACCTGCATACTCGAGCGCAGACGTTGGAAGTCCGTTCGACTATCCGAAGCAGGGAGTGCTGTATGTGGCTTCGCACTTGCCGAAGCCTGAACGCGGAACCAGCGCGGAACAACTGGACGAGCTGGAGGCACTGCTGAAGGCCTCAGGAGGCGGGGCATTGTGTCTGTTCTCTTCCCGGCGGGCGGCCGAGGAAGCGGCAGCCGAAATGCGACGGCGGATCAGTAACGAAATCCTGTGCCAGGGTGAGTCATCGATCGCTGCCTTGGTCAAACAGTTTGCGGCGGAGCCGGATACCTGCTTGTTCGGGACGATGACACTTTGGCAGGGTGTGGACGTACCCGGAGACGCCTGCAGGTTGGTCGTTATTGATCGGATTCCGTTTCCACGTCCGGATGACCCTCTCATGACAGCGAGGACCCGCTCGGTGGCGCAAGGCGGCGGCAACGGTTTTATGGCAGTCTCCGCTACCCACGCCGCAGTCCGCCTGGCTCAGGGAGCCGGGCGCCTTATTCGCGCCGCGGGCGATCGTGGCATGGTCGCAGTGCTGGATTCCCGCTTGGCAAACGCCCGTTATGGCAGTTTCCTCCGGTCTGCTTTGCCACCATTCTGGTCGACTAAGGACCGGAGCGTAGCGTTGCAGATCTTGGAACGGCTCTCAGCCCGTCAGCCGGGCTGATCCGCTTCCCGCCATATGAGGCCGATGATGTTACTGCGAGACTACAGACTCCGAACGGCATACTGGATCATAGCCGGGAGCTCCCAAGCTTCACGGGTGGCCCTGCCATCGCACCCCTACCCGGGAAGGCCATGGGAGTGCGATGACGGGCGCCCACAGTAATCGCAGAAGACCCCGGCCCTTATGCTCCGGCCCGGCCGAAGAGATGGACATCAGCGCAAGAATCGTAAGGGCGCGGCGCCGCATCCAGTGGGAAAGTCCTGGCATGCCGGCGCGGCGAGACCGCCTCGGCGAAATGTATCCGACTACAAAGTGCGCATCACTGAAACCACTTTGCCCATGACGGTTGCGTGGTCGCCGAGGATTGGTTCGTATTGGGTATTTTGTGGCAGCAACCATGTGTGGCCGTCCCGCTGCCGGAATGTCTTCACAGTTGCCTCGTCGTTGAGCAGGGCTGCAACAATATCTCCGTTGTTGGCGCTTTGCTGCCGTCGCACAACAACCCAATCGCCATCACAGATGGCTGCGTCGATCATGGAATCGCCGGAGACCCTGAGCATGAACAGCTCGCCATGGCCAACCAACTGTCTCGGAAGGGGCATAACGTCCTCGACGACCTGATCCGCCAGGATGGGGCCGCCGGCGGCGATGCGACCGACGAGAGGAACCATGGCGGTATCCGACGCACTGCCGAGATCTGAAACGTTGGAACCGTTGATACTTCGGACATTGTCCGCTTGTTCCATCCCGGCCATCTGGACAGCGCCGTCCTCCACCGTGAGCGGAGTCAGTACCTCCATGGCGCGGGGACGTTTGGGGTCACGACGGATGTATCCCATCTTTTCGAGTTGGATCAGTTGGTGGGTCACGCTGGACAGGCTCGCCAGTCCGACGGTGTCACCGATTTCCCTCATCGATGGCGGATAGCCATTAGCACTTACGGATCCCTGGATGGTTTCAAGGATTTTCTTTTGGCGCGCAGTCAGGCCCTTGGACTGCCCTGCAGCCCGAGTCGGCTTTGTCTGTTTGCTGTCTGCTGTGGCAGCTGCTTTGGAAACGTTCTTCGACATGGCCCGGACTCCGGTTTCTCTCTCCAGTCCGATTCAGCAGTGCCGTGCCTGAATTCGAACCGGAATCTTATTTTGTCAGTGGCAGCTGATGCACTGCATGTACGGCCACCTTTGGTTTAACGCTAGGGGAGTCACGAGGAACTTTCAAACATTTGTTCTAGTGAGTCTCGACAATGTTCGATCATAAGTGCTAAAACTGTGGAAGAAGGATTCGAACGTAAATTCGAATAGGAAGATCTCGGACGTCAGCGTTCGAAGATCGGGAAAGGTGTCAACATGTCTGCACAGCTCGCACCGCAGTCGCCTGCCGTACCGCGCCACGCTCAACCACTCCAGCTCACACGTCGTGGCCGTCTGCTGTTGATCGGCCTTCCGCTCATCCTGTCGGCTGCTGCTCTATTGACGCTGATTGGCTTCTTTACTGCTCCCGCAATGGCCTCCACCAGCGATGGCCTAGGAGCTGGCGAGACGATTACTGTCACGGTCGGCTCCGGGCAGACCTTGTGGGAAGTCGCCAGTGCCGTTGCTCCTGAGCGGAATCCGCATGATGTGATTGCCGAGATTTCCCAATTGAACAACCTTCCGGGATCCATCGTGCAAGCCGGACAGCAACTCCATGTTCCCGTCAGCGGCATCGGCCAGCGGCCGTAATATGAGACCCTCCGGCTGGCCCGATTCCTGCCCCGGGCCGGCCGGAGCATAAGCTTGATCGGTGAGTGACCAGCTAGAACGACTGAATCGCCTGCCTCTCAGGGAAAACCTCAGAGGGTTAGAACCATATGGCGCACCCCAGCTACATGTGCCGGTGCTGCTGAATGTTAACGAGAACACTCATCCACTTCCCGATAGTGTTCACAAGGCCATTGCGGCCGCCGTCGATGCGGCAGCCACGGGGCTGAACCGTTACCCGGACCGCGAATTTACACAGCTGCGTCAATCGTTGGCTCGGTATCTGGGCCATGGGCTAACGGAAGAAAACGTTTGGGCCGCCAACGGTTCGAACGAAGTCCTCCAGCAGATTCTGCAGGCTTTTGGCGGTCCGGGCCGACGCTTACTCAGCTTCCCCCCTACATATTCGATGTATCCGTTGCTGGCAAGCGGCACAGACACTGAATATGTAACCGGCGCTCGCTCCGCCGACTTCAGTTTGACGGCCGAGGCAGCCGCGCGGGCAGTCAGGGAATCAGCCGCAAGTATCGTCATTCTTTGTTCCCCCAACAACCCCACCGGGACAGCTCTGGGCCTGGATGTTGTAGAAGCTGCGTACGAGGCGGGGGCCGAATACAACACCATGGTGATTGTGGACGAGGCATATGCCGAGTTTGCTCACACCGGCACCCCCAGCGCTTTGGAATTGCTTCAGGGCAGGGAGCGTCTGATCGTTTCGCGAACCATGAGTAAGGCGTTCGCTTTAGCAGGGGCCCGTGTCGGCTATCTGGCCGCTGCACCCGAAGTGACGGATGCCTTGCGCTTGGTCCGCCTGCCGTACCACCTGTCCGCCATCACCCAGGCAACTGCCGTTGCAGCCCTAGACCATGCGGATGCGCTGTTGGCCAACGTTGAAGACATCAAGGGCCAGCGTGACAGGATCGTGGCCGAACTCACGGATATGGGTCTGCGTCCCGCGCCCTCGGATTCGAATTTCGTATTCTTCGGGGGAGTAGCCAATCCGCACGCAGTGTGGCAGGGTTTGCTCGATGCCGGGGTGCTCATCCGTGACGTGGGGATTCCGGGCCATCTTCGGGTTACTGCCGGCACTGAGGCGGAGACCACTGCGTTCCTGAACCGCCTGCGCGAGCTTGTCTGAGCGATTTCTCCTAGACTGATATAAGAGCGCACGTCTTCGTGGACAGCCAAAATCGATTTTCTTCAAAGGACTCCAATGACCGTGGACATTGCCACCGGACGCACAGCGCGCCTTGAACGCACTACAAGTGAATCCTCCGTCCTGGTGGAACTGAACCTCGATGGCACGGGCCAATCCGATATCAGCACGACCGTGCCGTTCTATGACCACATGCTCACGGCGCTGGCTAAGCACTCGCTGATAGATCTGACGGTAAAGGCATCCGGCGATACCCATATCGACGTCCACCACACCGTTGAAGACGTCGCAATCACTCTGGGGGAGGTCGTTAAGAGCGCCCTCGGCAACAAGGCAGGAATCAGGCGGTTCGGCGAGGCCACGGTTCCGCTGGATGAAGCCATTGCCAACGCAGTGGTAGACATTTCCGGACGCCCTTATCTGGTGCACGACGGGGAACCTGCCGGCCAGGAGTACCACCTGATTGGCGGTCACTTCACGGGTTCGCTGACGCGCCACGTCTTCGAGGCCGTCACCCTGCATGCACAGATTTGCCTGCATATGCGGGTCATGGGCGGCAGGGACCCGCACCACATTGTTGAGGCGCAGTTCAAGGCTTTTGCGCGGGCGTTGCGTGCTGCTATCGAACCTGACCCGCGGGTAGAAGGTATTCCCTCCACGAAGGGGGCCTTGTGAAATCAGCCCCAAAAATCACCGTCCTCGACTATGGATCCGGCAACGTCCGGTCCGCCGTGCGCGCGCTTGAGCATGTCGGCGCGGAAGTAACGCTGAGTCATGCCTCCGAGGATGTTCTCAATGCGGATGGCCTGCTGGTTCCCGGCGTCGGCGCTTTCGCCGCTGTCATGGAGCAGCTGAAGAAGGTGGATGCGTTGCGCTGGATTGGGCGCCGCGTTGCCGGAGGGAGGCCGGTTCTGGGCATCTGCGTCGGTCTCCAGGTGTTGTTCGAGGAGGGTGTTGAACACGGCGTCAGTACCCCGGGTATGGGGGAGTGGCCTGGAACGGTGGAGCGTCTTGCTGCCGATGTTGTACCGCACATGGGGTGGAACACCGTTGAGCCCCCAGAAGGCAGCCGCCTATTTGCAGGCATCGAGGATGAGCGCTTCTATTTCGTCCACTCCTATGGAGTGCAGCGCTGGGACTTCGATGTGTCCCAGCCGGCCATGACCCCGCCGCAGGTGACCTGGTCCGAACACGGAGGAAGGTTCATCTCCGCTGTCGAAAACGGCCCTCTTTGCGCCACGCAGTTCCACCCGGAAAAGTCAGGCGATGCCGGAGCTGAGCTGCTGCGCAACTGGCTCCGGACGCTGGGCTAGACATGTGGAGCATCATGCTCATGGGTGTCGCCGGACTGCTTATCGGCGGCGCCATATCCTTCCGCAGCCAGAAAGCTCCGAAGGCTATTGTCATTAGCTTCTGGGTCTTAGCTGGAATGTCACTGCTAGCCGCTTACCTGCTCACACTCGGCCCGTCCGAGTAGAACTGTCCAACTAACCCAGAAAGCAGATATACCGAATGACTACAGACAACGCCCCGATTCTGGAACTGTTACCCGCAGTGGACGTTGCCGATGGCCAGGCCGTCCGCCTCGTTCAGGGCGAGGCCGGCAGCGAAACCAGCTACGGCGATCCATTGGACGCTGCGATGGCTTGGCAGAACGACGGCGCTGAGTGGGTCCACCTGGTAGATCTGGACGCCGCTTTCGGCCGCGGTTCGAACTCCGAATTACTCCAGCGCGTCGTCAAGGAACTGTCCATCAAGGTTGAGCTTTCGGGAGGCATCCGGGATGACGCCTCCTTGGAGCGAGCGCTGGAACTCGGCGCAGCTCGCGTGAATCTCGGCACAGCTGCGCTGGAGAATCCTGAATGGACCGCCCGGGCGATCGACCGATTCGGCGACGCCATCGCCGTCGGGCTTGATGTACGCGGCACGACGTTGGCAGCGCGCGGGTGGACCAAGGAGGGCGGCGATCTGTGGGAGGTGCTGGCTCGTCTGGAGGATGCCGGCTGCGCACGCTATGTTGTTACCGACGTGACCAAAGACGGTACCCTCAAGGGCCCGAACATCGAACTGCTGCAGGAAGTAGCCGCGCGAACGGAAAAGCCGGTCGTTGCCTCCGGCGGAATTTCAAGTCTCGATGATCTTGTCGCCCTGCGTGCTCTAGTGCCGCACGGTGTTGAAGGCGCGATTGTGGGTAAAGCACTCTACGCTGGTGCCTTTACCTTGCCGCAGGCTCTGGATACCGCCGGCCGTCGCTGACCGAAGTGGAAAAGCGAGAGCTTCCCGGACACATAGCGGCGGCGCTGGCAGGCGCCGGCGGAAGCACCGACTCCGCTGGACGGTCCTGGGAAGGACGGGACCTGAGCGGCCAGGGCAATCCGCTGCATAATTTCGGCCAGGACGACGGCACTGCCGACGCTGCTTACACTGAAGCATTGTCCGCGCTCATCGACGGCAGCGGTGGCGAAGCGGATATTGTCCGCGCTCTGGCGACGGCGCGTGTCTTTGTACCGATTGTCGCGCAGTTGGCAGAGGAAGAAGCCGGTGTCCACGGACTGTCTGCGGATAAACAGGCGGACATGGCGCTCGTGACGGTGCAGGCTCCGGATGGTCGACGCGCGCTACCCGTGTTTACCTCCATCGCCGCCCTGGAAGCCTGGCATTCGGAGGCGCGGCCTGTGGCTGTCTACGCCGCACGTGCCGCACTTTCCGCGGTCGCCGAGAAGGCGGAACTGCTTGTTGTTGATCCTGGTGCTGAACTTACTTTCGTCGTTCGTCGGCCGGCCATGTGGGCGCTGGCCAAACAGCAGGAATGGGTGCCGTCCTACGAAGACGAATGGTTGACGGGGATCGTTTCGCAGGCAGTCGCGGTGGAGTCCGATATCAGCAGTGTCGGTCTGGCGCCCGGTGGAGGAATCGGGGCAAAAACCGCCACCGGCAAGATTATTGCCGGTGGCGGAGTCGGTCCTGAGTTGCGGCTCGTGCTCAAGGTTCGTGAGGGCCTTGGGCGGGCGGAACTGCAGGCCTTGGCGGCACGTTTGCAGCGGAGGCTGGGGGGCGACCCGGACTTTATGGAGCGGGTGGACTCCCTGGAGATCAGCTTCACCCGATAATAAAAGTTTGACGCCGGAGCGAGACTCCGGCGTCGAACTTGATATAGACGAGACAGACTTAGCTGACCGGACCGGTGTACTTTTCGCCCGGGCCCTTGCCTGGTTCGTCCTGAATCGTCGATGCTTCCCGGAATGCCAGCTGAAGGGAACGCAGTCCATCCCGCAACGGACCGGCATGCTGACTGCCAATTTCCGGTGCGGCAGCGGTCACGAAGCCTGCCAAGGCCGTAATCAGTTTCCGCGCCTCGTCCAGATCTTTGAGCTCTTCGGCATCGTCGCCGGCGGCCAAGCCGCATTTGACGGCCGCGGCGCTCATAAGATGGACAGCGGCGGTGGTGATGACCTCTACCGCCGGAACTTCGGCGATGTCGCGCATCTGGGTCAGGACTTCCTGCTCCTGAGTGCTGGCTCCGGGCTCGGAACCCGCGGCGGATTCGAAACTGTGGCGGTGGTCTGTTTCTGGGGCAGGATTGTTATCTGGCGTGCTCATACTGGTAAGCTTGTCACAGACCGATTGATTCAAGTTATTTTCGTGCCCAAAAGCACACGGCATTACAGGCCGGCGGAAGCAGCCCGAATCAATATGCAAGCGGAGACCTCTCCCACCTGTTGGCATGGATATTCCAGAGCTGCCGGGTTCCTGGTCGGCATGTTGATTGTCGCAGTCTTGTCGGACAGCGAGGATGAACAGGAAGCGCCCGTCGTACGGTGTCGTTTCCCAGCCGACGTTCGAGGCCTTCGATTGCGCGTGCAATGGGAGGCCTTCTTTTATTGCAGGCGGTACTCGTTACCAGAACAACAGGAGCAACACATTAGCGAGCCACGAATCAATGATCGGATCCGCGTCCCTGAGGTGCGGTTGGTAGGACCGGCTGGAGAACAAGTCGGTATTGTCCGTATTGAGGACGCCCTGCGGCTGGCCTCCGAGTCGGATCTGGATCTTGTTGAGGTCGCACCGCAGGCCAAGCCTCCGGTGTGCAAGCTCATGGATTTTGGCAAGTATAAGTACGAAGCTGCAGTCAAGGCCCGTGAAGCGCGCAAGAACCAGACGAATACGGTACTCAAGGAGATCCGTTTCCGACTGAAGATTGACAAGCACGACTACGAAACCAAGCGTGGTCACGCTATGCGTTTCCTCGGTGCCGGGGACAAGGTCAAGGCCATGATCCAGTTCCGTGGCCGTGAGCAGCAGCGCCCGGAGATGGGCATTCGCCTGCTCCAGAAGTTCGCTGATGATGTCGCCGAGGTCGGCGTGGTCGAATCCAGCCCTCGCATTGACGGCCGCAACATGGTGATGGTTATCGGCCCGCTTAAGAACAAGGCTGAGGCCAAGGCAGAAGCGCGTCGGGCAGCCCAGAAAGCCGAAGCAAAGGCAGCCAACGAAGCCAAGAAGGAGCGCGTAGACGTTTCCTCGGATCAGGCTCCGATGACCCAGAGCTTGGGCGATCTGTTGCCCGAAGAGCTGACCAAGGCCGCCGCAGAGCCGACTCCTTCTGAGGCGACGGCAGAAGCTGCACCCGTGCAGGAGGCGCCCAAGGAAGAGGCGCAGGCTCTCGAGGTCGAGGCTCCGGAACCGAAGGCTGCCCCGGCTAAGGCTGAGACTCCGGCGCCTAAGACTGAAGCTCCGGCAGCGAAGGCTGCGCCGGCTCAGGCGGAAGCTCCGGCAGCGAAGGTTCCGCCGGCCGAGGCGGAAGCTCCGGCAGCGAAGGTTCCGCCGGCCGAGGCGGAAGCTCCGGCAGCGAAGGTTGCGCCGGCTCAGCCGGAAGCTCCGGCACCGAAGCCCGCAGCTAAGGCTCCGGCTCCGATGCCAAAGCCCATGGCCAAGCCGAAACCTGCCGCGGCCAAGGCGCCTGCCAAACCTGCAGCACCCAAGCCTTCCGGCCGGAGCAGCTCCAAGAGCTGAACCACGCCGGGTTTCATCTGGTACCGGTTGCAGCTTGCATCCGGTGTCCGGCAGACATGTACACCGCCGGTACCCGAATCGGGTACCGCATGAACCGATGGCCGTATGGCCGGAGGAAGACGTAAGGAGAACGGCAGCTATGCCGAAGCAGAAGACCCACAGTGGCGCCAAGAAGCGCTTCAAGCTCACCGGTACGGGCAAGCTCAAGCGGCAGCAGGCTAACCGCCGTCACTACCTGGAGCACAAGGCTTCCACTCTCACGCGCCGTTTGGCCAGCGACAAGATCGTGGCTCCGGCTGATGTGAAGAACATCAAGAAGATGCTGGGCATCTAGCTCTTCCTTCTGATTCACGGTGGGATCATCCGGTCCGCCACATCTTTTCAACTAGCTCCCAAGCCTGAGGAACAACAACTCCGGCTTCTGGGTATCAACACTTAAGGAGTACGCACGTGGCACGTGTGAAGCGGGCGGTTAATGCCCATAAGAAGCGCCGGGTAATCCTGGAACGCGCAAAGGGATACCGCGGACAGCGGTCCCGTCTCTACCGCAAGGCCAAGGAACAGCTGCTGCACTCGTTCGTGTACAGCTATGGCGACCGTCGCAAGCGCAAGGGTGACTTCCGCCGTCTCTGGATCCAGCGCATCAACGCTGCCTCCCGCGCCAACGGCCTGACCTACAACCGCCTTATCCAGGGCCTGAAGGCCGCCGAGGTCCAGGTTGACCGTCGCATGCTTGCCGAGCTGGCTGTTTCGGATGCCAACGCATTCGCTGCCCTGGTTCAGATCGCCAAGAATTCCCTCCCCGCTGACACCTCCGCTCCTGCAGTTGCTGAGGCAAAGCCGGCCGTGAAGAAGGCCGAAGCTGCCAAGGCTGCGAAGAAGGCCGAGACGGCCCCTGCAAAGGCCGAAAAGAGCGAAGCTGCTGCCGCTGAGAACACCGAAGCTCCCGCCGGTGCTGTTCTTGTGGTTGACGGTCAGCCCGCCCCCGAGGGATTCACCATCAAGGGCAACGCTGAGTCCAACAAGTACCACGTTCCGGGCTCCACCTGGTACGAGCAGACTGCTGCGCAGTACTGGTTTGACTCTGTTGCGTCCGCCAAGGCTGCCGGCTACGAGCCTGCAGGTGGCGAGGCACGCCAGAAGATCGCCGAGTAAGACTGCCGTTTCAAGCAGCATCTGCGGTGACGCTATAGTCGCTTTATGAGCACTACTGGGCGCCCGCAAGCCGTTATGTCGAACCCCCGAGCAGATCGGGTCAAAGACGTAGCCAAGCTTGCCGGGCGCTCAGTGCGTTTAAAGCGCAGGCAGTTCCTGGCCGAAGGTCCGCAGGCAGTCCGCGAAGCATTGGCTGCGCACCGTGCCGCTGCCGTCCCCGGTGGAAGGGGCGTCGTAGTTGAAGTATTCGCGACCGAACCGTGTCTCGAACGGTTGCCCGAATTGGCCGATCTCGCAGCCGGGGTCCCTCTGAGGTACGCCACCGAGGAAGTTGTATCTGCCATGGCAGATACAGTCAGCCCGCAGGGCATCGTCGCCGTCTGCAATTTCCTGGACCGGCCCCTGAGGGACGTATTGGCGGCAGGCCCGAAGCTGCTGGCAGTCATGTGCCGTGTCCAGGATCCTGGCAACGCAGGGACGGTTCTCCGCGCGGCCGATTCCGCCGGGGCCGATGCGGTGATCCTCACTGAGGGAAGCGTTGACATCTACAATCCGAAAGCTGTCCGCTCGACCGCCGGATCGCTCTTCCACCTGCCCATCGTCACGGGTCAGGATTTCATCCCGCTCACCGATGAGCTCCGCAAGCACGGCCTTGCTCTGCTGGCTGCCGATGGGTACGGAAACGTAGATCTCGATCGGCTGCAGGACCAAAGCGCCGGGCGCCGGCTCAAGGGCGGAGGTGATGTCGACGTCGTGGGTGCAGAATTGAAGATGCCGCGCCTCGAGGAAGCGACCGCATGGTTCTTTGGCAATGAGGCAAAGGGGCTATCGACCGCTGAACTGGATGCGGCGCAATGGCGTGTCGCCGTACCGATTTACGGGGAAGCCGAAAGTCTCAATGTTGGAACCGCAGCGACAGTTTGTTTGTATGCCTCGGCCCGGGCGCAGCGGGATCGGTATAGCTTTGAGGAAACTGAGAATCTAGAAACCCAGCGTCTAGAAACGGAGTAGCCATGGCAGCCGGCGGAGGTACCAAGGCGATTATTGCGGCTTTGACGGCGAACCTGACCATCGCGGTTCTGAAATTCGTGGCCTATGTCCTCACCGCTTCATCCTCGATGCTGGCAGAGGCGATACACTCCGTGGCCGACTCGGGGAACCAGGTACTGCTCCTCGTCGGCGGTAAACGTGCCGCCCGGCAGGCCAGCCCGCAGCATCCGTTCGGATACGGCCGGGACCGTTACATTTACGCTTTCATTGTCTCGATCGTACTCTTCAGCGTCGGAGGGCTCTTTGCGCTGTACGAGGCATACCACAAGTGGCAGGACCCGCATCCTATTGAAGGCGTCTGGTGGTGGGTTCCGCTCGCTGTCCTGATCGGTGCGATCATCGCGGAATCGTTTTCCCTCCGCACCGCCATCGTCGAGTCGAACCACGTCCGTGGAAAGAAGAGTTGGGTCCAGTTCGTCCGCAACGCCAAGTCGCCGGAGCTTCCGGTCATCCTGCTCGAGGACATAGGGGCATTGCTGGGGCTGGTCTTCGCACTCTTTGGCGTCAGTCTGACTCTGCTGACCGGCGACGGGGTCTGGGACGCTGTTGGCACGGCAATGATCGGCCTGCTCCTAGTGGTAATCGCTGTCGTCCTGGCGATCGAAACAAAGTCGCTGCTTCTAGGGGAGTCTGCGACCAAGGAACACATCAGGCTGATTGAAGAGGCAATCGGCGCCGACAACGAGACCAGAATCATTCACCTGAAGACGATGCACTTGGGCCCCGAGGAGTTGCTGGTGGCTGCGAAGGTCACTATCGCACACAGCGAATCAGGCCGCGAGATCGCCGAACAGATCGATGCCGCGGAGCAGCGGATCCGTGAGGCTGTGCCGATTGCCCGCGTGATCTACTTGGAGCCGGATATCTTCCGGGCGGAGAGAGCATCAGCGGCTTCGGAAGCAACAGGGGCCTGACCCCGGCGATCAAGGAGGCCGGAAATAGCGGCAACCGCCAGTCCGAGAAACGCCAACCCGGCGCCGACGAGGGCCGGTGCTTTGAATCCCCAGCCGGCGGCGATGACGGCCCCGCCGAGGAAGGCACCCAGTGCGTTCGCCATGTTGAGGGCCGAATGGTTCAGTGAGGCAGCCAGTGTCTGTGCATCAGGTGAAGCATCCATCAGGCGGGTCTGCAGCCCCGGGATCAGACTGGAGCCTGCGGCGCCAAGCAGGAAGACGAGCGGGATCGCCAGCCAGGGGATGCCGGCAGCGGCCCAGAACAGCACCAGCACGATAATGATCGCCGTCATGACTATGTAGATGCTGCCCATAACCGAGCGGTCGGCAAGCCGGCCGCCGATAAGGTTTCCGGCGACCATGCCGAGGCCGTACAGTCCCACGATCAGCGGCAGCGCCGATTCGGGTACGCCCGTGACCTCCGTCATGGTTGGGCTGATATACGAATACACCGCGAAAAAACCGCCGAAGCCGACGATGCCGATGAGCAAAGCCAGCCAGACCTGGATGCGTTTGAGTGCGCTGAGCTCCTTGCGGATGCTCGCTTCGGCATGAGTAGGAGTGAATGGGACGAATCGCTGGAGGAGGACCAAGGTAATGACGCCCATGATGCCCACGGCCACGAACATGAGCCGCCAGCCGTATTGCTGGCCAAGCCAAGTGACCAGCGGAACTCCGACCACGTTAGCCACAGAAAGCCCCAGCATGACGGCGGCCACGGCCTGGGCGCGCTTGGCCGGGGCAACAAGGGAGGCCGCGATGACGGCAGCGACGCCGAAGTAGGCGCCGTGGGGGAGACCGGAAAGGAAGCGGGTCAGGAGCATGGTTGTGTAATCCGCCGCCACCACCGACGAGAGGTTGCCGATGGTGAACAACCCCATGAGTCCCAGAACCATGTATTTGTGCGGAACTCTGGCACCGAGTGCGGCCAGGATGGGCGCGCCCACGACCACGCCCAGGGCGTAGGCCGAGATCAGCTGGCCGCTCTGGGGAATGCTGATTTGCAGACCTTCAGCCACGTCCTGCAGCAGACCCATGATGGCGAATTCCGTTGTTCCAATACCAAATCCGCCCGCGGCCAGGGCAATGATCGCCCAGACAACATGGGTGCTGTCACCGGGTTGTCTGACGGGTCGGACGGATTTGGAAGTCATGAATGCAGAAGCTCTCGGTCGAAGTCAGGCAGCCAGCAGGCGGAGGTATAGGCGCAAGGCTTCTGCCGGCAGATGGTGGGAACGCAACGCGCCGACGTCGTTGTCCATTTCCACTCTAACCGAGGCGGCTTGGCCGTCTCCGGGGAGTCGTCGTACAGTCGGTAGACTCGGTTCCGTGGAACAGCCTCTAAAACAGATCGTCGGAGCCGCGATTCTGGACTCTCTTTCGAAGCCTTCCGAGCTCCTGGTCGCCCGGAGAACGGCACCGGAATCCTTGGCCGGCCTGTGGGAATTTCCGGGAGGCAAGGTGGAGCCGGGAGAGAGCTGCGAAGATGCACTACTGCGTGAAATCCGCGAAGAGTTAGGTGTCGACGTCGAGCTCGGTACGGAGGTCCTAGGTCCGCTGGAACAGGGCTGGCAGCTCAACGATGCTGCCGCGATGCGGGTCTGGAACGCGCGAATTCTCGACGGCGAACCTCGCCCGCTTGAGGACCATGACGAGCTGCGGTGGGTGCCCTTGCGGCACGCGGAACTCAATGCCCTGCCTTGGATTCCAGCCGATCTTCCGATCATCATGGCTGTCCTGGAGTCGGTTGATCAGGCGGACATCGCTCGATCCTGAACGAATGGGTACGGTGAACTGAACGGAGGAGCCGGAGGAACATGGGGGCCAGTGTCTGGGTAGGCATTTTCCTGTTCGGCTGCTGGTAGTTCTCCTCGGGCTGCTGGCACATTCCGGAGTCTGGCGCAATTGGTGGACGCGGATCCACATGACAACCAGCTATCCGACGTTCGCAGGCTTCTTCGTCGGAATCTTCCTCATGCTCCTGACCGCTTACCGGACCGTACTCGAGATCGACGCCGCAGTGCTGACGGTCGTTTACGGACTGCTGCTCGCCGCCCTGCTGGTGGCAGGGATCACAGTATGGTTCTGGCTGCCCGCCGCCGTGCTGCCGACATGGTTGAGAGGGCAGAAGCGGGCCGAAGGCGAAGCTCGCATACGCAAGGCCGTACCGGACACCCAGTGGGGTTACAGGCTCCCGGCCCGCTAGAGGATGGAGACGGCCGCTGACTGAGCCACCACAAATTTGCCTCGACGACTTGCCGGCAGGGTGCCCGACGGTCAGAAAAGCGTGGGCTGCAGGGCAGGCGACGCCTCCGGCGTTGTCGCTCCAGCGGCCGGAGCCTGCTCCTCGGCTGCCGGGGCGGCCGTGCGGACGCGCAGATGGGCGGCGCCGCCGGATAGTGCGTAGCGGGTTTTGAGCTTTGCCACCCGTCCTGCCAGCCACTGGCGGTAGTCCTTGGACGCGTAGGTGCCGCCGTTGTAAAGTCCGTGGTACCTGCCTACAAGCTGCGGGTATTCCCTACCCAGCCACTGCAGGTACCACTCTCGCGCACCTGGGCGCAGGTGCAGGGCGCCCGCTGTGACGCCCGACGCTCCAGCGGCAGCCAGCTGGGAGAACAAGCGGTCCAGATGCTCGTCCCCGTCGGTTAGCCACGGCAGGATTGGCATGGCCATGACATTGCAATTAAAGCCTGCGTCCGCAACAGCCTTGATGAGGTCCAGCCGGGCCTTGGGCGTGGGTGTCCCTGGCTCGACCTGCTGCTGAAGCCGTGTATCCGCAAAAGCAAGAGACACGCCGATTCCGATGTCCACGCTTTCGGCGGCCTTGGCCAGGAGCGGCAGGTCCCGCTTGAGCAAGGGCCCCTTGGTGAGGACGGAGAACGGCGTTCCGGACTCGGCAAGGGCTTCGATAATGCCGGGCATGAGTTTGTAGCGGCCCTCGGCACGCATGTAGGGATCCGAGTTTGTTCCCAGCGCAACTGGTTGCCGTTTCCACGATGGCCGGGCCAGCTCGCGGCGAAGCACTTCCACGATGTTTGTCTTGACGATGATCTGGGTGTCAAAGTCCCGCCCGGCATCCAGATCCAAGTACTCATGGGTCTTGCGCGCAAAGCAGTAGGTGCATTGGTGCAGGCAGCCGCGGGTGGGATTGATGGTCCATTCGAACGGCATGGCCGACTGCGCGGGAACTTTGCTGAGTGCGGACTTGCAGACAATTTCGTGGAAAGTGACCCCGCTGAACTCGGGGGTTTGCGTGGAGCGCACCAGGCCTGCCATCTTGGCAAGGCCCGGCAATGCCAAATCATCAACAGAATCCAAAGCTTGCCCGTCCCAACGCATAAAGCAATTCGAACACACGTTCGAGGTTTTCTGCAAGGGCTGCCCGGATCCGTCCTAGTCCCTCGTGCGTCGGCGCCGTAGTGGCCGCTCGGAATAACCGCCTTCACGCAGGCCTGCCCACCGTTCGAAGATATTGCGCGAGGCCGGATCGCCAGTCCGCAGCAGCGACCAGAGCGCGGCCGCGCCGTACAGCGGCAGGAAGGGCAGTCCCAGGCAGCACGCGTACTGGGTGCTGTGGCGTGCCTCGTGGCCTATCAGGACCGGATTGGCCGCCAGATGCGCGGCCGTCGGGCGGAGCAGCACTACGTTTCCCAGCGTGAAGGCCGCTGCTTTCGGCGCCGGCCAGGTGTAACCCTGCGCAACAAGCAGGCCGCGGGGGCCATGCTGAAGGGAACAATCCGCGGCCTTGGCGACGGCGAGCCCCACCAGGGTGGAGAGGTTGATCAGGTTCAGGTAGCGGCGCAGGCGCTCACCGGGGGTCATGTCAACATCATAGGTTCTGCACGTGCAGCGCCTCCCGAAGGGCGCGTCTGCTCATAGCTGGCAACTGGCATGCGCTCCCTCGATGTCGGAGGTGTGGGCACTGTCCACTAGACTGTTTGTGCTGAGACATGACCGAAGTGCCGGGCACCTGAAGCGCTGCAATAGCGTATTCGAGGCACCTGTTCATGAGCCGAAGACACACCTGCATACAGAATCAATAGGTAAGAACATACATGTCTGAAACCACATTGGGGACTGAGACCCCGCAGGCCGCCGCTGTGCCGCATCCGCTGGACGAGGCTGCCATTGGCGCCGCCGTCGAGCAGGCGCTGGCCGCGATTGCCGCTGCCGCCAACCTTGAAGAGTTGAAGGCTGCCCGCATCGCCCACACCGGTGAGAAGTCGCCGCTGAGCCTGGCCAACCGCGAGATCGGCAAGCTCGCCAAGGAAGAGAAGGCTGCGGCCGGCAAGCTTGTGGGCCCGGCGCGAGGACGGCTGAACAAGGCGCTGGCTACCCGCACCGAGGAGCTCGAAGCGGAGCGGGATGCACAGATCCTCGTGGATGAGGCCGTGGACGTTACGGCCGCCCCGCGCCGTCGTCGTGCTGGTGCCAGGCACCCGTTGTCCATCCTGCAGGAACGCGTGAGCGACATCTTCGTCGGGATGGGCTGGGAAATCGCCGAAGGTCCCGAGGTGGAGTCCGAGTGGTTCAATTTCGACGCGCTGAACTTCAAGCCGGACCACCCCGCACGGGAAATGCAGGACACCTTCTTCGTGGAGCCGCCGGAAGCCCACCTGCTGATGCGCACGCATACCTCTCCGGTCCAGGTCCGCTCCATGTTGGAGCGCGAGGTGCCGATTTACGTGCTGTGCCCGGGCAAGGTGTTCCGGACCGACGAACTGGACGCCACCCATACACCCGTGTTCCACCAGTTCGAAGGCCTGGCCATCGACAAGGGCCTGAGCATGGCTGACCTGCGCGGGACGCTGGAGCATTTCGCCCGGCAGATGTTCGGCGCCGACGCCAGCATCCGGCTGCGCCCGAACTTCTTCCCCTTCACCGAGCCTTCCGCGGAGCTGGACATCTGGCATCCGGGTGCCAAGGGCGGCCCGCAGTGGATCGAGTGGGGCGGCTGCGGCATGGTGCACCCCAACGTGCTGCGCGCCGCCGGAATCGATCCGGAGGTCTATTCGGGCTTCGCCTTCGGTATGGGCATCGAACGCACGCTGATGTTCCGCAACGAGGTGGGCGACATGCACGACATGATTGAAGGCGATGTACGGTTCAGCGAACACTTCGGGATGGAGATCTAAGTAATGCGTATCCCACTTTCCTGGTTGCGCGAGTATGCCCAGGTACCGGCGGAAGCAACCGCTGAAGATGTCATGGCCGAGCTGGTCAAGGTCGGTCTCGAAGAGGAGGACGTCCACCGTCCGCTCGACGAACTGAAGGGCCCGGTGGTCGTCGGGCAGGTGCTCTCGGCCGAAAAGGAACCGCAGTCCAATGGCAAGACCATCAACTGGTGCCAGGTCCGCGTGGTGCCGGAGGGCCAGGAGCAGACCCTGACCGGAGACGGCATTGACCCGTCCGGCGTGCAGGGCGTTGTCTGCGGCGCGCACAACTTCGAGCCGGGGGACAAGGTTGTCGTCACCCTGCCCGGCGCCGTGCTGCCCGGTGACTTCAGGATCACCCCGCGCAAGACCTACGGCCACGTTTCCGCCGGCATGATCGCGTCCGTGCGCGAGCTCGGCATCGGCGATGACCATGACGGCATCCTGGTGCTCGGCACCCTGGGCCTGGATCCCGAAATCGGGGCGGACGCCCTCGAGGTGCTCAGCCTCTACGACGAGGCCGCCGAGATCAACGTGACCCCGGACCGCAGCTACTGCTTCTCCATCCGTGGTGTGGCCCGCGAATTCGCCCATGCTACGGGTACCGAGTTCAAGGACCCGGCCGCCGCCGTCGTCGTCGATCCTTCCAGCGGCCCCGGCTACCCGGTGCGGCTGGAAGACCAGGCGCCCATTTACGGCAAGCCCGGCTGCGACAGGTTTGTCGCCCGCACGGTGCGCGGCGTGGACCCCACCCGGCCGACGCCGACCTGGATGGCTTCGCGCCTGCGCCTGGCCGGCATCCGTTCCATCTCGCTCGTGGTGGACATTTCCAACTACGTCATGCTCGAGCTGGGCCAGCCGCTGCACTTCTACGATCTGGACCGGCTCCAGGGCGATATTGTGGTGCGCCGCGCCAACGCGGGGGAGACGCTGCGGACGCTCGACGACAAGGTGCGCAAGCTGGATCCCGAGGACCTGCTGATCACAGACGCGTCCGGCGCCATCGGCATCGCCGGCGTGATGGGCGGAGCGGCCACCGAGGTATCGGACAGCACGGTCAACGTGCTCATCGAAGCGGCCCACTTCGAAGAGGTCAGCATCTCCCGCTCCCGCCGCCGCCACAAGCTCCCCTCCGAGGCGTCCAAGCGCTTCGAGCGGGGCGTGGACTGGCAGGTTGCCGATGAGGCCGCGCAGCGCGCCGTGGACCTGCTGACCGAGCTGGCCGGTGGTACCGCGGACACCACGGTGACCGACGCCGGGCAGGAACCGGCCGCCGTCGTTATTGATTTGCCGGCGGGCTTTGCCGCCGAACGGATCGGCATCGACTTCACCGAGGAGCAGATCACCGTGGCGCTCACGGACTTGGGCGCGGACGTTGAAAAGTACGACGGCGGGTACAAGGTGACGGCGCCGAGTTGGCGCCAGGACCTGGAGATCAAGGAAGACCTGGCTGAAGAGATCGCCCGTCTGGTCGGCTACGACCAGATCCCGGCGACCCTGCCGGTGGCGCCTCCCGGGCGCGGCCTGACCCGCGTACAGCAGCAGCGCCGCCGCGTCATGCAGGCGCTCGCGGACGCGGGCTTGACCGAGGTGCTTTCCTACCCGTTTGTCACCAAGGCTGCCAATGACACCTTCGGTGCCGCGGCGGACGGCGAGGAACGCAGCGCGCTCAAGCTGGCCAACCCGCTCAGCGATGAGCATGGCTACCTGCGGACCTCCGTGCTGCCGGGGCTGCTGGAAACGGCGCGCCGGAACCACTCCCGCGGCTTCCGCGACCTGGCCCTGTACGAGGCCGGGCTGGTCTTCCTGCCCAACGGCCGCCTCGGCTCGGCGGAGATCCCGCCGCTGGGCGTACGCCCGTCGGAAGACGTGCTGGACGGGCTGTACTCGGGGATTCCGGAGCAGCCGCTGCACCTTGCGGCCGTCTTCATGGGCCACGATTCGCCCGCCGGCGCCAACCACACCCCGCGCCCCTGGGACTGGGCAGACGCGCTGGATGCTGCGCGACTGGTGGGCGACGTGCTCGGCGTGGAACTGGTGGTGGAGCAAGGTTCGCACCAGGCCTTCCACCCGGGCCGTACGGCGAGGATCTCGCTGCGCAACGGCCAGAGCGTGGGCTACGCGGGTGAACTGCACCCCAAGCTGCTCGCCGCGCAGGACCTGCCGGAACGCACGGCCGCGCTGGAGCTGAACGCGGACGTGCTCTTCGAGGCCGCCCCGGACGTCATTGTCGCCAAGCACCTTTCCACCTACCCGGTGGCCACGCAGGATGTGGCGCTGGTGGTGGATGCGGATACGGCCGCCGAGGCGGTGCGGGAGACCCTGCGCGAGGGCGCCGGCGAACTGCTGGAGGACATCGCGCTCTTCGACGTGTACGCCGGCACAGGCATTGAAGACGGCAAGAAGTCCCTGGCCTTCGGGCTGCGCTTCCGCGCCGATGACCGCACGCTGACGGCCGATGAAGCCTCGGAGGCCCGGGCCGCCGCGGTGGCTCTGGCCGCCGAACGGTTCGGCGCCGTCCAGCGTTAAGCAAAAAGCGAACTGAACAACGACGGCGGGGCGCGCCTTGGTAGGCCCCGCCGTCGTTGGCGGTCTTGGAGGTAAGTGTATGAGGGGTGAGGTCATCCTGCGGCTGGTCCGCCTGGCCGATTCCGGTTCCGGCATGTCCAGCCGCGGCTTCCGCCGGGGTGCCATCCGCAACCTGTCGCGTGACGCGGTGCGGCGCCTGGCGGCGGATGAGCTCGACGTCGGGACCGAACGCGTGCAGTTGGCGTTCGACTGCCGCGACTGCCTGCGCGGCAACGATGGCAGCCATGGCCAGCCGTACCTGCTGCTGGACGGTAATCCGGCGCCCGTCCGGGTCAGCTACAGCCGCAGCGGGGACTGGCTGCTGGCCGCGCTGTCCTTCCGGCCGGTGCTCCTGGGCGTGGACCTGGAAGACACCGGATCGGCGGCCTTCGGCGAGGACGACAACATCGACGCCGTGATGCTCACCCTCGACGAACGTGCCCTGCTGGCCCGGGCCGTTGACCGCCGGCGGCTCCGCGCGCAGCTCTGGACACGGAAAGAAGCCGTGCTGAAATCCACCGGCCACGGCCTGCGCCTTGCCCCCGATGAGGTAGGGGTGGCGGATGCGGAAGGCAGCGCACTGCTGACCATCTGGCCCGGTTCTGCCGGGGAACGGCCGGGTGTGCAACTCGTGGACCTTCAGCTCACGCCGGCCATGGCCGATGGAACAGCCGTCCCGCCAACGCTGACCGCGGCCCTGGCCATCGGCGGTTCGGCCGATCCGGGTGTTATTTTCCGGGAAACACTGGCAGTCCCGCGCTGAACAGCCACGGCTCCAGGAGTGTGGCGGCGGAAAAGTCCGGCCGTCCTGCTTCCGCGTCAGCAAGCCCGATGAACTGGCTTGTTGAGACGGAGCTGTGCCGGTAGTCGGCGCACCAGCGGCGCAGAATGCGGAAAAACGGCTCGTCGCCGAGTTCGGTCCGCAAGGCGTGCAGGGCCAGGGCACCGCGCTTGTAGACCCGGTCATCGAACATCAGCTGCGGACCGGGATCGCCCACTGTGATGTCCTGTTCCAGGGCGGCTAGCATTTGCCAGGCGGCTTTGGCGCGGCCGGCGGCAGGCAGGGAGCCGGAGGCCTCGGACCAGATCCACTCGGAATAGCAGGCGAAGCCTTCATGCAGCCATATATCTTTCCAGCTCGCAGCAGTCAGCGAATTGCCGAACCATTGGTGCGAGAGCTCATGCGCGATCAAGCGCTGCGCCTCCCACCCGTTGTCCAGATGGTTGCGGCCGATGATGGACAGCGACTGGGCCTCCAGCGGGATTTCCAGTTCGTCCTCGGCCACCACCACGGTGTAGCGCGCAAAGGGGTACGGGCCGAAAGACCGGACGAAGACCGCCATCATGTCTTCCTGCCGGGACAGGGCCGCGACGGCGTCCGTGAGCAGCGGCGCAGGTGCTGCGACCTGCTGGGCCACGGCGGCATCGCCTTCCGGACCGGCTGACCCGGGAGGCACAAGATCCTGCAGGACGTAGCGGCCTATCTGGAGCGTGGCCAGGTAGGTTGCCATGGGTTCGTTCATCTCATAGACCCAGGTTTCCCGGGAGGCCTTTTTATGGTGGCTTACCAGTTCGCCGTTGGCCACGGCACGGTAACCGGCGTCCGTGGTGGTGCTGATGCGGAAGGTGGCTTTCTGGCTGGGGTGGTCGTTGCAGGGGAACCACGACGAGGCGCCGTCGGGCTGCCCGGCGACCAACACGCCGTCGGTCAGTTCCTCCCACCCCACTTCGCCCCAGTCGCCGTTGATCGGCGCGGGAGTGCCTTCGTATCGGATATCCAGCACCAGTCCGGTGTCTGCCGGCAGCGGTTCCTTCAGCGACAGAACCAGTTTGCCGTTGCGCTGCGACGTTTTCCTGGGGCGTTGCCCGTTGACCTGGACACGGCCGGCCTGCAGCCCGGTCAGGTCAAGTTCCAGGCGACTGGTGGCCCTGAGCGTGCGGCCGGTGAGCACGGCGCGTCCGGCCAGCCGGTTGGACGCTAGCTTGCACTCCAGGTCCAGGTCGTAGTGCATGACGAGCAGGTCGCCGGTACCGCGGCCGGGTACATAGGGGTCCGGCAGCAGCGTAGACACCGCTGCTGGCAATGCAGCAGCCGGACCATCGGCTGAGCCGTTGGCGGGGCTTGATGATAGGCAGGTCATGAGGCGGTAAACGTCCAAGGTCGTACGGGATTGCCCATCCAGTAGCTCGCCGCGGGCACGGTCTCTCCCCGCATCACCAGGGAAGCCGGGCCAACGGTGGCGCCGTCGGCAAGGGAAGCGGCCGGCAGGATGACTCCGTGCGGACCCATCGTGGCGCCGGCTGCGAGTTCCACCGTATCAATGCTCATGATCCGGTCATGGAACAGGTGGGTCTGGACCACGCAGCCGCGGTTGACTGTGGAGCCATCGCCGAGGCTTACCAAGTCCGCCTCGGGCAGCCAGTAGCTCTCGCACCAGACACCGTGGCCGATCTTCGCGCCCAGCGCCCGCAGCCACCAGACCAGTGCCGGGGTGCCGGCAGCGGCGCGGCCGAACCAGGGCGCGCTGACCAGTTCCACAAAGGTGTCCACCACTTCGTTCCGCCAGATGAACGAGCTCCACAGCGGATGCTCGCCGGGCTTGATCCGCCCGACCAGGAGCCACTTGGCGAGTACCGAGCAGCCGGCCGCGGCGGCTCCGGCCAGCATGAGGACCAGGCCGCCGGCGAGGGCGGCCACGAGGTAGCCGTAGGTTCCGGCCAGCCAGTCAAAGACCGCGAGAACCACCAGGGCCAGCGCCACGGTGACGGCCACCGGAACAAAACGGCACAGTTCCCAGAGTGTGCGCGCAAGCTTCAGCCTCGCTGGCGGGGCGAAGGTGCGGCTGGAATCCGCGTCGATGGAAGTACGGCGCAGGCGTACCGGCGGGCTGCCCAGCCAGGACGACCCGGCCTTGGCTTTCGACGGCGTTGCGGACAGGACGGCAACCAGCGAGTTCTTCGGCACACGCCGTCCGGCCGCTGTCATGCCCGAGTTGCCGAGGAAGGAACGCTTGCCGATCTTGGCCGGGGCGATTTTCATCCACCCGCCGCCAAGTTCATAGGAGGCAACCATCGTGTCGTCCGCCAGGAAAGCGCCCTCGCCGATGGTGGTCATTTTGGGTACCAGCAGCACGGTGGAAGCCTCCACGTTGCGCCCGACCTTGGCACCCAGCAGGCGCAGCCAGACGGGGGTAAACAGGCTCGCGTAGATGGGGAAGAGGATGTCGCGGGCCATGTCCAGCACGCGTTCGGTGGCCCAGACCTGCCAGCCCACCCGGCTGCGCACCCGGTGGTAGCCCTCCTTCACGCCGAGCCCCAGCAGGCGGACCGTGACGAGGACCAACACCAGGTTGGTCAGGAACCAGACCAAGGCCGCCGCCGGCACGGCGGCAAGCAACGGTACAAAAGCTGCCGACAAGCTGGTGTTGCCGGGCACCAGGAAAATCACGACGGCGACCGCGGCCGCCGCTGCGGCAAACGGGATCAGCGCCAGGGCCGAGGAAGCCACCGGGTAGAAAATGCTCCACAACGGGCTCGATTTTGCCGGCGGTTCCGGCCAGGCGTGCTTTGACTTGCCGGTGCGCTCGGCAGGCGAGCCGGAGAAATTCAGGCCGGCCTTGACCTTGCCGGTGACAGCGGAGCCGGGCTCCACCGTGGCGCCGGCGCCGATGCTGGTGCCGGGCATGAGCGTACTGCGCGCGCCGATGGTGGCCCCGGCCCCCACGCTGATGGCACCGATATGGACCCTGTCGCCGTCGAGCCACCAGCCGGAGAGGTCTACCTCGGGTTCAACGGACGCTCCGCGGCCCAGCGTGAGCAGGCCGGTCACCGGCGGTACCGAGTGCAGATCGACGTCCCGGCCGACGTCGGCGCCGAGGGCCCGTGCGTAGTACGGGACGAACGGGGCACTGGCGAGGGAGACGGCCGATGCCATGTCCGCGATCTGTTCGGCCAGCCACAACCGCAGATGTACCCGGCCCGAGCGCGGGTAGGTGCCGGGCCGGAGCCCCCGCAGCAGCAGCCGGGCGGCGAGCACGCAAATGGCCATCCGTCCCGGCGGGCTGACGAAGACCGCCCAGGTGGCAATGACCCACCACCAGGACAAGGTCGGCGCCGCGGTCAGCACGCCCAGGAGGGACAGCGAGTTGTTGAGGATCATCAGGTACGTCAGCCAGCGCATGCCGACCAGGACAATCAGCGGGATGCCCATCAAAGTCTGGAAGATCTGGCTCTTGCGCTGGGTGCGCCGGACCTGCCGTTCCTTCGGCTCGGCCTGCACTCCGTCCGGAACCGACTGGCGCGCGGCCTCGATGAGGGCTCCGATGCGGGGGTGGGCGTAGATCTCCGACACGGCAATGGTTGGGTACCGGACCCGCAGGGCCGACACGAGCTGGGCTGCAGCCAGCGAACCCCCGCCGCTGGTGAAGAAGTCCGCATCCAGCGAGGCGACCGGCAGGCCGAGCACCGAGTTCCACTGCTCCGCGATCCAGGCGGCATCCGCCTCCAGCTGGAGCTCGCCTGCGCCGTCGGCCGGCTCGGAGCGCGGCAGCGGCCAGGGCAGGGCGTTGCGGTCCACCTTGCCGCTGGTCTTGGTGGGCAGGGTGTCGACGACAGCCAGCAGCGGGATCAACGGAGCCGGCAACTGGCCGGCCAACAGCCCGCGGGCGCTGTCGACGTCGTAATCATCGGGCGCAGCCAGATAGCCGACCAGTATCTGGTTGCCCGCAGCAGTGGTCTTCACCGCGGCGGCGGCGCCGGAGACGCCGGGCAGGGCCTGCAGGGCGCTGTCCACTTCGCCCAGTTCAATCCGCCGGCCGCCGAGCTTGACCTGCTCATCCGCCCGGCCGACAAAGAGCAGGCCGGCCGGATCATAGGTGACCAGATCGCCGCTGCGGTAGGCACGCTCCCACCCGAGGGACGGCATCGGCGCGTACTTCTCCGCGTCCTTGGCCGGATCGAGGTAGCGGGCCAGGCCCACGCCGCCGATGATCAGTTCGCCCGTGCCGCCCTCGGCGACCGGAACGCCGTCGGAATCCACCACGGCCAGGTCCCAGCCGTGCAGCGGCAGGCCGATCCGCACGGGTGCGTTTCCACTCAGCGGCGCGGCGCAGGCCACCACGGTTGCCTCCGTGGGGCCATAGGTGTTCCAGACTTCGCGGTCCTCCACAGCCAGCCGGCGGGCCAGCTCCGGCGGACAGGCTTCGCCGCCGAAGATGAGCAGGCGGACATTTTCCAGCGCCTCGGCTGGCCACAGCGCGGCCAGCGTCGGCACCGTGGAAACCGCCGTAATCCCGCGGCTGAGCAGCCAGGGACCCAGATCCATGCCGCTGCGGACCAGGGAACGCGGCGCCGGCACCAGGCAGGAGCCATGGCGCCAGGCGAGCCACATTTCCTCGCAGGAGGCATCGAAGGCCACCGAGAGCCCGGCCAGCACCCGGTCCTGAGGACCCAGCGGCTCCGCCGGCAGGAAGATCCGGGCCTCGGCGTCCACAAACGCGGCGGCGGACCGGTGGGTGACGGCCACGCCCTTCGGTGTGCCCGTGGAGCCGGAGGTAAAGATCACCCAGGCATCGTCCGTCAGTTCGGCCGGCCGGGGATTCGGGAACGGTGCCGGCCGCTCCGGCGATGTCACGATTTCGCCGTCGGCTTTCAGGATGCCGGCCACTTTGGCCTCGCCGAAAACCAGCCGGGCGCGTTCATCGGGGTCATCCGCGTCTACCGGAACGTAGGCCGCGCCGATGTAGAGGGTCGCGAGAATGCTGACATACAGTTCGCGCGTGCCGGATGGAATCCGGATGCCCACCTTGTCGCCCGCCCCGAGCCCGGCCTCATGCAGCAGCTTCGCTTGCCGGCGGACGGCCTCCAGCAGTTCGGCGTAGCTCAGGGTCTGCTGCCCATCGTCCAGTGCCGAAGCGTCCGGATAGGCCTCCGCGCTCGCCGTCAGGATGTCCATCAGGGTCCGGGGCGGGGGAGTGCTGCCGGCACCGGGCAGCTGGGGTTCATGCACAATCACCTGAACAGCATCGCCAATGAAGGTGAACAAGAGGTGGCCTACCGGTCGGTTCCGGACCGAAAGTGGCGAAGGTTACGGGATCAGCAGGAGCTTGCCCGTGGTGCGGCGGGACTCGAGGTCGGCGTGCGCCTGTCCCGCCTCGGCCAGCGGGTAGCTCGCGCCCACCCTGATCTTGAGCGAACCGTCCAGGACCGCGGCGAAAAGCTCCTCCGAGCGCCAGCGGCGTTCTTCCGCGGTGAGCAGGTGGTCGGCCAGCTTGGGCCGGGTCACGAACAGCGAGCCGGCAGCGTTCAGCCGCTGCAGGTCGAACGGCGGAACCTGCCCGGACGCGCCCCCGAAGAGCACCAACGTGCCGCGGGTCCGCAGGCTGGCGAGCGAGCCTTCGAACGTATCCTTGCCCACGCCGTCGTACACCACGTCCACACCGGTGCCATCGGTCAGCTCGCGCACCTGCTCCGCGAAGCCGTCGTAGCGCAGCACTTCGTCCGCTCCTGCTTCCCGTGCCAGCTTTTCCTTTTCATCGCTGGAGACCGTGGTGATGACCCGGGCACCCTTGCCCTTGAGCAACTGGGTCAGGACCAGGCCCATGCCGCCCGCACCAGCGTGCGTCAGCACGGTCTGGCCGGACTGGACCTTGAAGCTCGAATTGACCAGATAGTGTGCCGTCATGCCCTGGAGCGGAATGGCCGCGGCCGTCTCATCGCTGACCCCGTCCGGGACAGGCAGGGCGCCGTCCGCGTCGACGAGTGCATATTGTGCGTAACCGGCGCTTGCCTCGGAGGTGGCCACTCGGTCGCCGGCGGCAAAACCCGTGATGCCCTCCCCGCAGGCTTCGACGGTTCCGGCGATCTCGCTGCCCGGGGTGAAGGGGAACCGGACCTTGTACACGCCGCTGCGCTGATAGGTGTCGATGAAGTTCACGCCCGCGGCCGCAACCTTGACCAGCAGCTGGCCCGGGCCCGGGGTGGGAATCCGGACCTCCTGCAGCTGCATAACCTCGGGTCCTCCGGGCGCTTCGGCAACTATTGCTTGGGCCATGGCGTGTGGTCCTCCTGTAATCAACCGCGCACGCGCGTGCGGCGGCAGCTAGACTGGCGTTTTCGTGCACCCGCAGTCTCCGCTGCAGGCGCTGGCTTCATCGTATCGTGCATAATTATTACCCCCCGTGAATAAGTTTTCCTGTATAGTGACCTTATGACTTTTTCGGTAGCTGTTTCCGGTGCCAGTGGCTACGCCGGCGGAGAAGTGCTCCGCCTGCTGGCCAGCCATCCCGAGGTCTCCATCGGGGCCATTACGGCGCACAGCAATGCCGGCTCGCGATTGGGCGCGCTCCAGCCGCATCTGCACACCCTGGCCGAGCGTGAGCTGACGGAAACCACCGTAGAAAACCTGGCCGGGCACGACGTCGTCTTCCTGGCCCTGCCGCACGGCGCCAGTGCGGAGATCGCGGCCAAGCTGCCGGAAGAGACCCTGGTGATCGACGCCGGAGCGGACCACCGGCTGGAAGACCCGCTCGTGTGGGAAAAGTTCTACGGCACGGTCCATGCCGGCACCTGGCCCTACGGCCTGCCCGAGCTGCCGGGCCACCGCGAACGCCTGCGCGAGGCCAAGCGGATCGCCGTTCCGGGCTGCTATCCCACCAGCTCGCTGCTCGCCCTGACGCCGGGCTTCAGCGCGGGCCTGCTGGAGACCCAGGACGTGGTCATCGTTGCCGCGTCGGGGACTTCCGGTGCGGGTAAATCCGTGAAGGTCAATCTGCTTGGCTCCGAGGTCATGGGCGGCATGAGTCCGTACGGCGTCGGCGGCGGCCACCGGCACACGCCCGAAATCGAACAGGGGCTTTCCGCTGCCGCCGGCGAAAACGTCCGGGTTTCCTTCACTCCCACGCTCGCGCCGATGAGCCGCGGCATCCTGGCTACGGCCACGGCCAGGGTGAAGCCGGGGACCGACGCCGCGACGCTGCGCCGCGCCTGGGCCGAGGCCTACGCGGACGAGGCTTTTGTGCATCTGCTTCCGGAGGGCCAGTGGCCGCACACCAAGTCGGTCCAGGGCTCCAACCACGTAGCCATGCAGCTCGCCTTCGATGAGCATGCCGGCCGCGTGATCGTCAGCTGCGCCATCGACAACCTGACCAAGGGCACCGCCGGCGGCGCCGTCCAGTCCATGAACATCGCCCTCGGTCTTGAGGAGACCGCGGGCCTGACCCACCAGGGAGTAGCACCGTGAGCGTCACCGCTGCACAAGGTTTCCGCGCCGCAGGCGTGACCGCCGGGCTGAAGGCCTCCGGCAATCCGGACGTGGCCCTGGTGGTCAACGACGGTCCCGCCAAATCGGCCGCCGCGGTTTTCACGTCCAACCGCGTGGCCGCCGCCCCCGTCCACTGGTCCCGGCAGGCGATCAGCGACGGCCGCGCGGACGCCGTGATCCTGAACTCCGGCGGGGCCAACGCGTGCACCGGCCCCGAGGGTTTCCAGAACACCCACAGCACCGCAGAGAAAACCGCCGCGCTGCTCGGAATTTCCGCTTCCGATGTGGTGGTGTGCTCCACCGGGCTGATCGGCGAACAGCTGCCCATGGACAAGCTGCTCCCCGGCGTCGAGGCGGCCGCGGCGGCCCTGAACAACGACGGCGGCGCTGACGCCGCCACCGCGATCATGACCACCGACAGCGTGGCCAAACAGTCGCGGTTCGACGGCTCGGGCTACGTGATCGGCGGCATGGCCAAGGGCGCCGGCATGCTGGCCCCCGGCCTGGCCACCATGCTGGTGGTCATCACCACCGACGCCTATGTCGAAGCCCCTGCCCTGGACATGGCGCTGCGCGAGGCCACCCGGCTGACCTTCGACCGGACGGATTCGGACGGCTGCATGTCCACCAATGACACCGTGGTCCTGCTGGCCTCCGGTGCGTCCGGGGCGGTGCCGGACCTGGCTCAATTCAGTGCCGGACTGACCACCGTGTGCGCGGACCTGGCCCGCCAGCTGATCACCGACGCCGAGGGCGCCAGCCACGACATCGCCGTCACCACCATCAACGCCGCCTCCGAACGGGATGCGGAGGTTGTCAGCCGTGCGGTGGCCCGGTCCAACCTCTTCAAGACCGCCATCTTCGGCAAGGACCCCAACTGGGGCCGGGTGCTCTCCGCCGTCGGCACCACCGACGCAGTCTTTGAGCCGGACCAGCTGAACGTCACCATGAACGGCGTGCAGGTCTGCCGCAACGGCGGCGTGGGGGACTCCCGAGACCTGGTGGATCTGGAAGCCCGCGAAGTCATCGTGATGATCGACCTGAACGCCGGCAACGAGTCCGCCACCATCTGGACCAACGACCTCACGCACGACTACGTGCACGAGAACTCCGCGTACTCGAGCTGAGGAACCGATGAACACGATGCTTGTAGCCCAGGACAAGGCGGGCACGCTGATTGAAGCGCTGCCATGGATCCAGCGCTTCGCCGGGACCACCATGGTCATCAAGTATGGCGGCAACGCCATGGTCAACGACGAGCTGCGCCGGGCTTTCGCCGAGGACATCGTCTTCCTGCACCACGTGGGCATCAAGCCAGTGGTGGTGCACGGCGGCGGCCCGCAGATCAACGCCATGCTCTCCAAGCTCGGCATTGAATCCGAGTTCAAGGGCGGCCTGCGCGTGACTACGCCGGAGGCCATGGACGTGGTCCGGATGGTGCTCACCGGCCAGGTGGGCCGGGAACTGGTCGGCCTGATCAACTCGCACGGCCCGTACGCCGTCGGGCTTTCGGGGGAAGACGGCGGGCTGCTGCAGGCCGTGCGCACCGGCACGGTCGTGGACGGCGAAGAAGTGGATCTGGGCCTCGTCGGCGAAGTAGTCGGTGTGAATCCTTCCGCCATCCTGGATCTGCTCGAGGCCGGCCGGATCCCGGTGATCTCCACCGTGGCCCCGGAGATCAACAACGACGGCGAAGGCACCAACCAGGTGCTGAACGTCAACGCGGACACAGCCGCGGCTGCCGTGGCCGATGCGCTGCATGCCTCGCGCCTGGTAATCCTGACCGACGTCGAGGGGCTGTACGCCAACTGGCCGGACAAGTCCTCGCTGATATCCTCGCTGACCGCCTCCGAGCTGCAGGACCTGCTGCCCAAGCTCGAGTCCGGCATGATCCCCAAGATGGAAGCCTGCCTCAAGGCAGTCGACGGGGGAGTGGAGCGCGCCGCGGTGGTCGACGGCCGGATGGCGCACTCGATCCTGCTTGAAATATTTACCGCTGCCGGCATCGGCACCCAGGTTGTTCCGGACGGAGACGAGAAATGAGCGAGGCAATACAACAGGCAACACCACAGCCGGCTGCCGGATCGGCGTCGGAGCTGGCCAGCCTCGACGGGCTGCACAACCAGGAACTGCTGGCCCGCTACAACCAGTCCCTGATGGGCGTGTTCGGCACGCCGCAGCGCGTGCTGGTCCGCGGCAACGGCTGCACCGTCTGGGACGCCGACGGCAAGGAATACCTGGATCTGCTCGGCGGCATCGCCGTAAACGCCCTGGGCCACGCGGACCCGTTCGTCACCAGCATCATCTCCAGCCAGCTGTCCACGCTGGGCCATATTTCCAACTTCTTCACCAGCCCGACGCAGATCGCGCTGGCCGAAAAGCTGCTGGAGCTGACGCAGGCCACGGCCGGTTCCAAGGTCTTCTTCGCCAATTCCGGCACCGAGGCCAACGAGGCGGCCTTCAAGCTGGCCCGCCGCAACTCCACCGCCACGCGGAACAGGATCATCGCCCTGGACGGTGCCTTCCACGGCCGGACCATGGGCGCGCTGGCACTGACGGCCAAGCAGGCCTACCGGGAACCGTTCGAGCCCCTGCCCGGCGGCGTGGAGCACATCCCCTTCGGCGATGTGGACGCGCTGCGGGCCGCGGTCGACGGGACGGTTGCCGCCGTCGTTCTTGAGCCGATCCAGGGCGAAGTGGGTGTACGGCCGCTTCCGCCGGGTTACCTTAAGGCCGCCCGCGAAATCACCCGCGAGGCCGGCGCGCTGCTGATCCTGGACGAAGTCCAGACCGGCGTGGGACGCACCGGCAACTGGTTCGCCTACCAGGGCAGCGTGGCCGGCGGGGAGGACATCCTGCCGGACGCCATCACCCTGGCCAAGGGCCTGGGCGGCGGGTTCCCCATCGGCGCCATGGTGACGTTCGGCGAGCCGGTTTCCACCCTGCTTGCCGCCGGACAGCACGGTACTACGTTCGGCGGCAACCCCGTGGCGACTGCCGCCGCACTGGCCACGCTGCACTCGATCGAGGCCCGGCAACTGCTGCAGCATGCGAACGACGTCGGCGCGCAGCTTCGTGCCGCGTTGGCCGGTATCGACGGCGTCACCGAGGTCCGCGGCGAAGGCCTGCTGATCGGCTTCGACCTGGCCGAGGAGATTGCCGCCCCGGCCGTCCGTGCCGCGCTGGAGGCCGGATTCATCATCAACAACCCCGGTCCGCGCACGCTTCGCCTCGCTCCGCCACTGATCCTCACCGGCACGCAGGCCGAGACCTTTGTCCAGGCGCTGCCCGCCATCTTGGCGGCCGCAGCTGAAACCGCTGCCGCCGAAACCACTGCCGCGGCCAATCCCGCCGCGCCCAACGCCGATGCCCCGAAGGACACGCCATGATCCGCCACTTCCTCAAAGACACCGACCTGAGCCCGGCCGAACAGCTCTCGGTGCTGGACCTGGCGGCGCAGATGAAGGAGTCGCCGTACCTGTATCAGCCGTATGCCGCGGACGGCGCCGGGCGCAAGACCGTGGCAGTAATCTTCGACAAGACCTCCACCCGGACCCGGCTGTCCTTCGCCACCGGTGTGGCGGACCTGGGCGGCGTGCCGCTGATCATCAATCCGGGCGAATCCCAGATGGGCCACAAGGAGTCCATTTCGGACACCGTCAAGGTCCTCGAGCGCATGGTCTCGACCGTGGTCTGGCGGACCTACGCCCACTCCGGACTTGAGGAAATGGCCGCCATCTCACGGGTGCCGGTGATCAACTCGCTCTCCGACGACTACCACCCGTGCCAGCTGCTGGCGGACCTGCTCACCATCAGGGAGCACAAGGGCGAACTCGCCGGCCTGACCATGACCTACCTGGGGGATGCGGCCAACAACATGGCCAACTCCTACCTGCTGGCCGGCGTCACGGCGGGCATGCATGTGCGCGTCGGCGGACCCGTTGGCTACCTGCCCGCTGCCGACGTCGTCGCCGAAGCCGAGGCGCGCGCCGCGGAAACCGGCGGCTCGGTGCTCATTACCTCCGATGCGGCCGAGGCACTGGCAGGGACCGACGTCGTCGCCACCGACACCTGGGTCAGCATGGGCCAGGAAGAGGAAAAGGCCCAGCGGCTGGAACTGTTCAGGGACTACGCCGTGGACGCAGCCGCGATGAAGCTGGCAGCGCCGGACGCCATCGTGCTGCACTGCCTGCCGGCCTACCGCGGCTACGAGATCGCGGCGGACGTGATCGACGGCGACCAGTCCGTGGTGTGGGATGAGGCAGAGAACCGGCTGCACGCGCAGAAGGCCCTGATGGTCTGGCTGATGGACAAGGCCGGTCTGGCACCGCTGCAGAAGATTTCTTGAAGGCGGAGAAGGAACAACAGGCCGTGACCAGCATGCCCACCACCAAGACCGCCCGCCAGGCCCGCATCACAGCGATCCTGACCGGGCAGTCCGTGCGTTCGCAGGCGGAGCTCGCGGCACTGCTCGGCGCCGAAGGCGTCCAGGTGACGCAGGCAACCCTGTCCCGCGACCTGGTGGAGCTCGGTGCCGTGCGCGTGCGCAGCCAGGACGGCGCGCTGGTTTACGCCGTCAGGTCCGAGGGCGGAGAACGCGCCCCGCAGGCCGGCATTACCCAGGAGATCCTGGATGCCCGCCTGGCCAAGCTGTGCGCGGACCTGCTGGTCACCGCCGAGGCCTCCGGCAACCTGGTGGTCTTGCGGACACCGCCCGGAGCCGCCAACTTCCTGGCCCTGGCCATCGACCACTCCGTCATGCCCTCGGTGCTGGGCACCATCGCCGGCGACGACACCGTCCTGCTGGTGACCAGGGACCCCAACGGGGGCGCCGACCTGGCCGCCCGCTTCCTGCAGTTCGCGGACGAACCCGCCCGCAACAGCCAGATCTGAAAACCTACCAACCCTGCAAACCAATAGGAGCACACCCCAAGTGACTGACCGCATTGTTCTGGCCTACTCCGGTGGCCTCGACACCTCCGTTGCCATCGGCTGGATCGCCGAGGCAACCGGGGCCGAAGTAATCGCCGTCGCGGTGGATGTGGGGCAGGGCGGCGAGTCGCTGGAAACCATCCGGCAGCGGGCCCTTGACTGCGGTGCCGTCGAGGCCTACGTGGCCGATGCCCGGGACGAGTTCGCCACCGAATACTGCATGCCGGCGCTGAAGGCGAACGCCCTGTACATGGACGCCTACCCGCTGGTCTCAGCAGTCTCCCGCCCGGTGATCGTCAAGCACCTCGTGGCGGCGGCCCAGAAGTTCGGCGCCACCACCGTTTCCCACGGCTGCACGGGCAAGGGCAATGACCAGGTCCGCTTCGAAGTGGGCATCCAGACCCTGGGCCCGGAGCTCAAGTGCATCGCCCCGGTCCGCGACCTGGCGCTGACGCGCGACAAGGCCATTGCCTATGCGGAAGCCAAGAACCTGCCGATCGCCACTACCAAGAAGAACCCGTTCTCCATTGACCAGAATGTCTGGGGCCGGGCTGTGGAGACAGGCTTCCTCGAGGACATCTGGAACGCGCCCACCAAGGACGTGTACGACTACACCGCCTCGCCGGAATTCCCGCCGGTGGCCGATGAGGTGGTCATTACGTTCAAGGCAGGCATCCCGGTGGCCATCGACGGACATGCCGTAACGCCGCTGCAGGCCATCGAACAGCTGAACCACCGCGCCGGCGCCCAGGGCGTGGGCCGGATCGACATCGTTGAAGATCGCCTGGTGGGCATCAAGTCCCGAGAAATCTACGAGGCCCCCGGCGCCATGGCACTGATCGCGGCGCACAAGGAACTCGAAAACGTCACCATCGAGCGTGAGCAGGCCCGCTTCAAGAAGACCGTGGGCCAGCGCTGGACCGAACTGGTCTACGACGGCCAGTGGTTCTCGCCGCTGAAGCGATCCCTGGATGCGTTCATCGACGACACACAACAGCACGTCAGCGGCGAAATCCGGCTGGAACTGCACGGCGGCCGCGCCACCGTGACCGGACGCCGCTCGGACACCGCCCTGTACGACTTCAACCTGGCCACCTACGACACCGGCGATACGTTCGACCAGTCCATGGCCCGGGGCTTCATCGAGATCTTCGGTCTCTCCTCCAAGGTCGCGTCCGGACGCGACCAGCGCGCAGCGGAAGGCAACTAAGAATGGCACACGGAACAAATGAAGGCGCACTCTGGGGCGGACGCTTTGCCGGCGGCCCCGCGGATGCGCTGGCAGCACTGAGCAAGTCCACGCACTTCGACTGGCGGCTGGCGCTCTACGACATCAACGGCTCGCGCGCCCACGCCCGGGTGCTGCACAAGGCCGGTCTGCTTGACGACGGCGAACTGGCCGGCATGCTGGCCGCCCTCGATGAGCTCGACGCCGATGTCCGCTCCGGTGCCTACGTCGCCGCCGAATCGGACGAGGATGTGCACGGCTCGCTGGAGCGTGGCCTGATCGAGCGGGCCGGCACGCAGCTCGGCGGCAAGCTCCGCGCCGGCCGGTCCCGCAACGACCAGATTGCCACGCTGGGCCGGATGTACCTGCGCGACCACGCCCGCATTATCGCCGGCGGCGTCCTTGCCACGGTGGACGCCCTGATCGGGCAGGCCGAGGCGCACGACGGTGTGGCCATGCCGGGCCGCACGCACCTGCAGCACGCGCAGCCGGTGCTGCTGAGCCACCATCTGCTGGCCCATGCCTGGGCGCTGCTGCGCGATGTGCAGCGGCTGGCCGACTGGGACAAGCGCGCTGCTGTTTCGCCTTACGGCTCCGGCGCCCTCGCCGGGTCCTCGCTGGGTCTGGACCCGAACGCCGTCGCGGCCGACCTGGGCTTCGACTCCGCGGCCTGGAACTCCATCGACGGCACCGCCTCCCGCGACGCCTTCGCCGAGTTCGCCTGGGTGTCCGCCATGATCGGCGTGGATCTGTCCAGGATCTCGGAGGAAGTCATTTTCTGGGCGACCAAGGAATTTTCCTTCGTCACGCTGGATGACTCCTACTCCACCGGATCCTCCATCATGCCGCAGAAGAAGAACCCGGATGTGGCCGAACTGGCCCGCGGCAAGGCCGGACGCCTGATCGGGAACCTGACCGGGCTGCTGGCCACGCTCAAGGGTCTGCCGCTGGCCTACAACCGGGACCTGCAGGAAGACAAGGAACCCGTGTTCGACGCGGCGGACACCCTGGAACTGCTGCTCCCGGCAGTCTCCGGCATGATCGCCACGCTGAAGTTCAACACCGAGCGGCTCGAGTCGCTGGCTCCGCAGGGCTTTGCCCTCGCCACGGACATCGCCGAGTGGCTGGTCCGCCAGGGCGTGCCGTTCCGCGAGGCGCACGAACTCTCCGGGGCGGCCGTGAAGCTGGCCGAAAGCCGCGGCGTCGAGCTGTGGGACCTCAGCGATGAGGACTACGCCGGCATCTCGGCGCACCTGACCCCGCAGGTGCGCGAGGTCCTGAGCGTGGAAGGCTCGCTGAACAGCCGCAGCTCCCAGGGCGGCACCGCCCCCTCGGCCGTGGCCAGCCAGCTGGAGGCGCTGAAGGTGCAGCTGGAGCCGGTGCGCGCGTACGCCGCGGGCGCCTGACCACGGCGAAAAACCAGCTAACCACGGCGGATCCGCACCTGCAGCGAGCAGGTACGGATCCGCCGTCGTTCTCTGCCCTTCTGCACTCTTGCTATGCCCTCCGAGTCTCCCCTGAAAAGCCAAGTTACCGACCGGTAACTTCGGTCTTTGGGGTAGTTTGTGAAACAGAGATGCAGCCGGAGCGCCGAGCCGAGGAAGTGACGATGACGACGCTGAGCCCGCAGGATGAGAAAGTAGTTCCGTCCGGACGGATCGAACGGATCGCGTCCGACTATGTGCTGGCTTTTGACCGCCAGCTCGACTATCCGCACAGCTACCTATGGAGCCTGCTGGCCGAGCCGGAACACGTGGCCAAGTGGCTGGGGAACCTGATCACCGGCTGGGAATTGGGCCAGCCCTATGAACTGGAGGTCGGCGGCACCGTCACCGGCACTGTGCTGCAGCTGAACGCACCGCTGAGCCTGCAGATCACCTGGGAAGACGAGCTGGACAACGAGTCCGTGCTCGAGTGGCGGATGCTCAACAGCAACGGCGGCACACTGGTGCAGCTGCGGGCGCGGTCCGAGAGCCGGGCGTTCCTGACCGAAGGCGCCGCGGGCTGGGAGACCATCCTGGACGCGTTCGAGGATGTCGCGGCCGGACGTAAGCCGCAGCCGCAGCCGGACCGCTGGGCCAAGCTGCGCGAAGCCTACTCCCGCGAGTACTCGCTGTCCCACACCATGGGCACCCTCGGCAAGGACTCCGGCCACGACTGCGTCCACTTTGACCGGCTGCTGGGCGCGGACCGGGCAACCATCTGGCAGGCCCTGACGGAGCCGGACATGTTCGGAAAGTGGCTCGCACCAGGGACGCTGCAGCTGCAGGTCGGCGGAGACGTCCGGCTGGACTTCGAGAAATTCACCATGCGCGGTGACGTGACCTACTTGGTGAACGAGCAGGGGCTGGAGTACAGCTGGCGCAGTCCGGAAGTGGAGCAAAGCTCGGTGCACTGGCTGCTGGAGAACTCCGACGGCAAGACGCTCCTGAAGCTCCACCACGGGCTGCGCTCGAAGGCCCGCGCCGCCGAACTCATGGCGTTGTGGCACGAGCGGCTCGACGCACTGGACCTGTACCTCGCCGGGGCCGAGGTCCACCCTTCCGCGCACCACCGGGAAGCCTTGACGCACTTTTACCGCCGGATGGCCGGCAGCGCCGGATCGTAGTGGAGACTGTCCCCGCTATCCCGGGAGCACTGCTGAAATGGCTCGCACGTCCAGCCGATGAGGTGGCCCCGGGACTGCTCGGCGCGCAACTGCTGCGGACGACGGCAGAGGGCGCCGTGGGTGTACGGATCACCGAGGTGGAGGCCTACCTTGGCGAAAGCGACCCGGGATCGCATGCCTTCCGCGGCCAGACCAACCGCAACAAGGCCATGTTCGGCCCGGCCGGCCACATCTACGTCTACTTCACCTACGGGATGCACCACTGCGTCAACATCGTCTGCGGCCATGCCGGAATAGCCACCGGTGTCCTGATCCGCGCCGGCGACGTGACCCTCGGACGCGAACTGGCGTACCGCCGTCGTACGTCGGCGAAAAACGATACCGAGTTGGCCCGCGGACCCGGCCGTCTTGCGCAGGCTTTGGGGCTGACGCTGGCGGATAACGGGCGGGCCTTCGTCCCCGGCGAACTCGAGGTCCGGCTGCCGGCCACGCCCGCTCCGGCGGCCCATGTGCGCAGCGGGCCCCGGGTGGGCGTCAGCGGTGAAGGCGGGACCGATAGCTACCCCTGGCGGTTCTGGCTGGAGGGGGAGAAAACAGTCTCGCCCTACCGCGCGGCCAAACCCCGCCGCCGCTCGGCTGGCTAATTGTCACGCCGGCAAATCCTGAGCCACGGTGCCGGCAGGTCTCCGCACACCGCAGGTTTTCCCGTCATGCCGTCATTCCTGCAGGCCAGTGGCCGGTAGGGTAGTGGGGTGAGTGAACGAGCTACTGAGTCCGCTGAGTCAGTCATCAGCCGGCTTTCGGCAACCGTCTCCGACTACCCGAAACCAGGCATTGTCTTCCGGGACCTGACGCCCGTTTTCGCGGACGGTCCCGCACTGCGCACTATTGTGCACGCCCTCATCGACCCCTTCGAAGGGCAGTTCGATGCGGTGGCCGGCATCGAAGCGCGCGGCTTCCTGCTGGCGGCCGCCGGAGCATACGCGTCGGGCAAAGGCGTGGTGACGGTCCGGAAGAAGGGCAAACTGCCGCGCAAGGTTTACTCGGAGGACTACACCCTCGAATACGGCACGGCGACGCTGGAACTGCATGCCGACGATCTCAAGCCCGGCATGCGCGTGCTCATTCTGGACGACGTGCTGGCCACCGGCGGCACGCTCGGTGCGGCCTGCCGGCTGTTCGAAAGGGCCGGAGTGCAGGTGTCCGGTTTCGGCGTCGTACTGGAACTGACCGGCCTGCGCGGACGTGCGGCGCTGGCAGGCCACCGGATCCGGTCGCTGGTCCGCGAGTAATTACGTCCGGATCTTCTCCGGATCGCCTCCGGTACAGTCGCCGCGCTGGGCCCTGACGTGCGCGTTCATGTATTTTCGTGCCGGGCACTGTAAGATTGACGCTCTGCCTTTGCGGGAGGAACACATAATGCAGGAAGCGGTTTCGGCACACGCGGAACTTGAACACGAGCGGGACTATGTCGCGGGTTTGTACCAGCGTCTGGATGAGTTGCGCGCCGAAAAGCAGCAGCAGCTGGACCGGGTCCGCAGCGGCGGTGCCGTGGGCACGATGCAGAATATTTCTGAACGTGACGCCTTCGCCACCATGTACGAGGACCGGCTCGCCCAGCTCAACGCCGTCGATGACCGCCTGGTCTTCGGCCGCCTGGATCTGGACAGCGGGGAATCCCGCTACATCGGCCGCATCGGCCTGAGCACGGCTGATCTGCAGCGGCTCATGGTGGACTGGCGGGCGCCGGAGGCCGGAGTCTTCTACCAGGCCACGGCTTTCGAACGCCAAGGCGTACGACGGCGGCGCCACCTGATCCTGAAGGGCCGCGACGTTAAAGCCGTCGAGGACGACGTGCTGGACGCGTCGATGCTCGATTCGGGCAACCTGCAAGGAGAAGGCGCCCTGCTGGCAGCGCTGAACTCGAAACGCACCGGCCAGATGTCGGACATCGTCGGCACCATCCAGGCCGAGCAGGACCGGATCATCCGCAGCCCCATGCCGGGCGTGCTGGTGGTTCAGGGCGGGCCGGGGACGGGCAAGACCGCCGTTGCCCTGCACCGCGCGGCGTACCTGCTGTATATGCACCGGGAGCGGCTGAAGTCCGCCGGCGTCCTGCTGGTCGGGCCGTCGAACTCCTTCATGAAGTACATCGAACGTGTCCTGCCGTCGCTCGGCGAGACCGGTGTGGTGATGTCCACTCTGGGCAAGCTGATGCCGGGCATTAACGCCGTGCCGGAAACCAACCAGGCCGTCGCCGAGCTCAAGGGCCGCGCGTCCATGGCCAAGGTGGTGGCGCGCGCGGTGGCTAACCGGCAGCGCATCCCGGCAGGCCCGCGCAAGCTCAATGTCGAGGGCACCAACCTGACGCTGACTCCGAAGCAGGTGATCCGCGCCCGGGACAGGGCACGGTCCACCGGCAAGCCGCACAACGAGGCGCGCACGACGTTCGTGAAGATCCTGCTGCGCGAACTGACCGAGCAGTTGACCCAGGCGCTGGAAGAGTCCTCCGGGCCGGGCAACAATGCGGACCGCAGTTACCTGACGGAAGATGTCCGTACTTCCCGTGACGTGCGCGTGGCGCTGAACCTGTGCTGGATGCCGCTGACGCCGGAGCAGCTGATCGGCGAACTGCTGAGCAAGCCCGCGCATCTGGAAGGCGCTACGCCCCAGCTGAGCGACGCGGAACGGGCACTGCTCTTGCGTGATCCGTCTGCGCCATGGACCGAGGCCGACGTGCCGCTCCTCGACGAGGCGGCAGAACTCCTCGGCCCGATGGATGTTTCCAGCGCCCGGGACAAGTCCCAGCGGGAGCATCAGCGTGCGCGCGACGTCGCGAATGCAGAGCAGTCCCTCGTGAACCTGGACGAGGCGTTGAAGGCCAGCGGGATCGACGGTCTCGTCAGCGCCGAGGACTTGGCGGCCCACAACCAGATCCAGGAGACGCGCTTCACTGCGGCAGAACGGGCGGCATCGGACCGGACTTGGGCCTTCGGCCACATCGTGGTCGATGAAGCGCAGGAACTGTCGGCCATGCAGTGGCGGCTGTTGATGCGCCGCTGCCCGCTGAAGTCCTTCACGGTTGTGGGCGACATCGCCCAGACCAGCTCCGCTGCCGGCGCGCACTCGTGGCAGCAGGTCCTTGAGCCCTTTGCCCAGGACCGCTGGCGGCTGGAAGAGCTGACGGTGAACTACCGCACGCCGTCGCAAATTGCGGAAGCTGCGGTGCGCATGGCCAATGCGGCCGGACTTGTGGTCTCGGCGCCCAAGGCTGTCCGGGACGGTATCTGGGATCCGATCATTGACAAGGTGGACGACGGCGGACTCCTCGGCAGACTGCGCGAGGTCATGCCTGAGGAGCTCGACGCCCTCGATGGCGGCCTGTTGGCGGTCATCGCCGCGGATCATCGCGTGGAAGAAGCACGCAAGGTGTTGGAGGCTGTCTATGGCAGCCGCGTGGGCGCGGGAGCCGGCGGGTTGGACCAGGACATCACGGTCATTGGACCGAAGGAAGCCAAGGGGCTGGAATTCGACGGCGTTGTCCTGCTGGAACCGGCGGAACTGCTTGACGGTGTCAGTGGCAAGGTGGGCGATCTGTACGTCGCAATGACGCGTCCCACCCAGCGTCTGCGTCTTCTGGCGGAGGGCGATATCCCACCGGGCATCGAAGGCTGATATTTTAGAGTCCGTGTCAACTAATACGTTTCTGAGTTCCCAAAGCAATGACCCCAGTTTCGCCAATGTATGGCAGGAACTGAAGTGGCGCGGATTGGTCCACGTCTCCACCGATGAGGCGGAGCTGGAAAAGCTGCTGGCCGGTGAACCGATCACGTATTACTGCGGCTTCGACCCAACGGCGCCAAGCCTGCATCTGGGCAACCTCGTCCAGCTGTTGACCATGCGCCGCCTGCAGCTGGCCGGCCACAAGCCCCTCGGTCTGGTCGGCGGTTCCACCGGTCTGGTGGGGGATCCGCGCCCCACCGCAGAGCGGACGATGAACACCAAGGAAACCGTTGCCGAATGGGTCGGCTACCTGCAGGGCCAGGTGCAGCGGTTCCTCAGCTTCGAGGGCGAGAACGCGGCCCGGATGGTGAACAACCTGGACTGGACGGCGCCGATGAGCGCGCTGGACTTCCTGCGCGAGATCGGCAAGCACTTCCGCGTCGGCACCATGATCAAAAAAGACATCGTCGCTTCCCGGCTGAACTCCGAGGAAGGGATCAGTTACGCGGAATTCAGCTACCAGATCCTGCAGGGCATGGATTACCTGGAACTGTTCCGCCAGTACGGCTGTGTGCTGCAGACCGGCGGGTCGGACCAGTGGGGCAATCTGACCAGCGGTACCGAGCTGATCCGCAAGGTCGAGGGCAAGTCCGTTCACGCCATCGGCACTCCGCTGATCACCAACTCGGATGGAACGAAGTTCGGCAAGAGCGAAGGCAACGCCATCTGGCTCGACGCCGCGATGTGCAGCCCGTACGCGATGTACCAGTTCTGGCTGAACACGGCAGATGCCGACGTTGTCGAGCGGCTGAAGGTCTTTACCTTCCGGAGCAGAACGGAAATCGAAGAGCTCGAAAAGGCAGTAGCCGAACGCGCCCATACCCGCGAGGCCCAGCGCGTGCTGGCCTACGATGTGACCTCGCTGGTGCATGGCGAGGAAGCAACCGACAAGGTGATCGCTGCTTCGGCGGCGTTGTTCGGGCAGGGAGAACTGGAAGCGCTGGACGAAGCCACGTTGGTTTCGGCCACTTCGCAGCTGCCCAGCGCCACTGTGGAGCGCGGCTCCCTGAACATCATCGGTTTGCTCGTTGCCTCCGGCCTTGTGCCGAGCAATTCCGGCGCGCGTCGCACCGTAGCCGAAGGCGGCGCGTACGTGAACAACGAAAAAATCACGGATCCGGATGCAGTCATCGACGCTACGAAGCTGCTGCACGGCAAGTACCTGCTGATGCGCAGGGGCAAGCGCACCCTGGCAATGGTCGAAGTACCTGCATAGCCAAAGGCTGCGCGTCGGGAACAATTCCGGCAGAGCCAACAACGCGGGCCCGGTCCCTGCAGCTGCCGACAAGGCGGCGGGCAGGGGACGGGTCCGTTGTGGTTTGGAGCGGGTAATTCAGTCGGATTTGCAGGAGTCCGAAACCTTGTGTATTGTTTTCTGAGTCGCCGCCGCTGAGTTGAAAAAGACAAAGCGAGCAGGAGGACAAAATCCCAAGACAAATCGGAAGCAATTCCGGCACGCACTTGATGCAAAAGCCGGGGGTGCCGAAAATTGTTGCGGGTGCATTCTTTATCGAATGTAAAATCGCGGAAAACACCGATTTGACAAGAGATATCGAATGAAATAAATTTATGAACATCGCAGCGAAGAAATGCGAAACACAAAAGAATTCGACAAGAATCCTAGTTTCAAAGAGTATTCGTTTGCTCCTGTTGTTTGAGAACTCAATAGTGTGCCAAGTTTGTTGATACCAATTATTTTATTGGTTGAATTATTGTCGTGGGGCACCGCCTCCGTGGTG